>NZ_NXLY01000010.1 GCF_005406225.1 Campylobacter taeniopygiae
ACTCCTTGATCCTAGAATCCCCGCTATTAATCGTTATAATTTTCCAGAAGAACTTAGAGCTAAGATAAGAGCTTATGCTAAAGAACATGGTATTAAAGAGTAAATGAATTTCATAGGCAGATTAGCCACCACCATAATCATGGAAAATGGTTTATATATAGGATGAAAGGATAGAAAATGAGTGAAACTTACGAGATTTATACTTCTAACGGGTTGATAATAGAAGTTGATAAAAATACAAATCAAATTATATTTGATGAAAGAGAGGATGGGCGTGAAGTAGGCAAATACACCCAAGAATATTCCAAAGCCCTTTTTGAAGCTCATAACATTAAACAAAATTCCCCCTATATCAACTATCAACCTCAATACCTAGATCCTGAATTTCATACAGGAGAGAGATCTACTTTGCTTGAATTTAAAGATTGGCAAAAGATTTATTTAAAAGATCCTATTAAAGGAGCTATTGCTCCTTGGACTAAAGCAGAAAAAGCTTATTATAATTCACTAAAAACTAAAAAAGAAAGATATAAATATTTAGTGATTAGAAGTGGTATAAGAAGTGTTGTTATAGATATACCTTATGATGCTATAGGAGCTGTGGATGAAAAAGGAAATGTAGATCCTAAATATGAAGAATTGTATAGAAAAGTAGATGATAATAAAAATAGTTTAAGATCAAGTTTATTTCACAATGAATGGGGTATGGCAGCAGGTATATTGGGTGATTATAAATATCTAGCCAATGATATGTCTCAAAATGGTTTTAATGCAAGATTTATTCAAGCAACCATACTTTATATACAACTAAGTGGAGGAAGTAGCATACTGGATAAACCTAATTTATTAGGTGCGATTTATGGTTATGCAGATATTGCAGTAGGCAGTGGTTTAGTAGGAGTGCATAGAAATGCTTTAAGAGAACAAGAAATTAAAACTTTGGCTAAGACTTTAAAGCCTGATGAATTTGGTATGCTTCCTTTTATAGATGAGATTATGGGAGTGGATTGGATCATTGATTATAACAAGTATAGAATTGCTCGCGATGAATTTGGAGATATATATAAAGCCTTAAGAAGTGATGTGGTTGAGGGTAAAATAAAAGATCCAAGAGATATAGATTCTACTTATGAAAGCAGAAGGAAATTTGATCATTATAGGGGAGGATATTATAATGGCATGGTAAATGCTTATGGTTATGATATCCCAAATGATTGGAGTGAAGAAAGAGCGCAATTAAAAATAGACTCTATGATTTTAACTGCCAAACTAGCAGCCCTAACCCCTCCTCAAGGTTATCCTAATGCCCCTTATTATTTTACCCCTGAAAACCTAGAATGGTATTATAAAAGACATAAGCTTGATAAACTCCTTGATCCAAGAATCCCTGCTATTAATCGTTATAATTTTCCAGAAGAACTTAGAGCTAAGATAAGAGCTTATGCTAAAGAACATGGGATTAAAGAATAGCACATAAAAGCTGAAAAAATATATTATGATTAAATTTTTATTTATCCTTGAAATTCTGTGCTTTCAAATTTGGGTTTATCTGTAAAACATGATTTTTCTTTTAAAAATAAAACCTCGATGGTTCCAACTGGACCATTTCTATTTTTACCGACTAAAATTTCAGCATTTTCCTGCATAGGATTGCGTATAAAAGTACTTTTGTATTCTTTACCTTCTGCTTTAGCTTTATTTTCTCGTTCTTTTTCCTCTTGTTCTCGATAAACTTCATCTCTATAAACAAATAAAATTGTATCTGCATCTTGTTCTATCGCCCCACTCTCACGCAAATCACTCATCATCGGACGTTTATTGGCACGTTGTTCTAAAGAGCGGTTTAATTGAGAAAGTGCAATGATAGGCATATTTAATTCCCTAGCTAAAAGCTTAAGCCCTCTTGAAATTTCACTCACTTGTAAATGTCTATCGTTAAAATTTGAATTACTCATCATAAGTCCGATATAATCAATCACGCAAAGTTTTATGCTTTCCTCTTGTGCTTTTAGACGTCTTAAAATAGCCCTAACATCTGTTATTGTAGCATAGCCACTATCATATATAAAAAGCTTTTTCTTAGAATACAAATTGCAAGCATCCCCTATTCTTTCCCACTCATCATCATTAAGATCGGCAGTGAGAATTTTTTGCAAAGGAATTGAAGTTTTTGCCGATAAAAGTCTTTGCATGATTTGAGTTGCAGGCATTTCCAAAGAAAACATAACCACGCCTTGATCTTGTTTTAAAACTTGATCGATAAAATTTAAACATAGGGTTGTTTTTCCCATACCAGGACGTGCAGCAATGATAATAAGTTCACCATCTTTAAAACCTTTAGTCATATGATTTAGATCTTCAAAACCAGTATCTAAACCTATAACGGTTTTATTTTCAAGAGTTTTTTGCTTTTTAAATTCCTCTATAAGCTCCTCTAAAACGAGTTCTATACCCTTAATATCGTTTGTATTGATACGATTAGTTAAGTTAAAAATTTCTTTACTTATTTCATCTGAAATTTCACTTACAGCACGATTTTCATTGATGCGAGTTGGCAGAAGATGTGCAAAACTTAAAAGCTGTCTTTTGATGGATTTTTCACGAAGTTCATTAACATAAGCAGCTAAATCAATCATTGAAGGCGTAGCTATAACTTCATTTAAAATTTGCTCGTCTAGTTTTTTGTGTTTCTTTAAAAAACTTATAGATATAGGTTCTCCAGAATTTGCACAAGCAATAATAGCCTTAAAGATATCTTGATGAGCCTTAAGACTAAAATCTTTAGGTTCAATATCTCCTGCTATGCTTGAATAAGCATCTTCACTCATAATGCAACTGCTTAAAATCGCACGTTCTAGATCCAAATCAAAATGTTCTTGCAATTTTTTTCCTTATAAAACTCTTTTTTAAAATTCTAGCAAAAAGAGCTTAAAAAGCGAATTTATTTTTATATATTGAAACTTTTTTTCAATAAAACAACAGCCAAAATTACTACACAAAATTCCGCAAACAAAGGAGTAAGCCAAACTCCTTTTAAGCCAATAAAATAGGACAAAAGGAAAAGGAAAAATAAAGGAACGAATAAATTTTGACTTAAGCTTAAAATCAAAGAAAAACTAGGTTTATTAAAAGCCGTTAAAAAAGAATTACTCAATACATTAAACCAAGCAAAAATATAATTTAAAGAAAAAAGAATCAAGGCTAAATAAACAAAATTTAAAAAATCTTGATCATGATCTTTTATAAAAAATCCTATTAAATTTTCACCTAATACATAGATAAAAAATAAAACAAAAATCGAAAAAACAAATCCAGATAAAAATATAATTTTTAAAAAAGATTTAATACGATGAAAATCTTTTTTAGCGTAATTATAGCTTAAAGCCGGTTGCATGGCATCTGCCATAGCAATAATAAGCATCATGATAAAAGTATCAATATAAACTATAATAGAAAATCCAGCCACAGCTTTAACATCAGCTATTTTAAGCAAAACAAAATTTGCAAAAACACCATATAAAGAGCCCGAAACATTGTTAAAAAATTCACTGCTGCCATTATAAAGAATATTTTTAAAAATTTTAAAATTTATATAAGGAAAAGAAAATCTAAGCTCTAAATTTTGAAATAAAAAAGGGAAAATTCCAAAAATTCCACCCAAGGTCAAACCCAAACAAGTCGCAAGAGCAGCTGAAAACAATCCCCAACCTAAAATAACTATAAAAATATAATCAAATAAAATATTACTTAGAGCAATGATAATATTAATGATCATACTATAAGTGGTTTTGCCACAAATTCGTAAATAATTATCCAAAGCAAAAGAAAGCATAGTGATGGGTGCAAATAAAGCAAAAACCATCATACATTCTTTCGCCATGGCTTTAATCTCTAAGCTAACATTTAAAAAATCAATCAAAATAGGTGCTAAAAGATATTCTAAAATTCCAACCAAACAAGAAAAGAAAAAGATAATCACCAAGCTAGAGCTAAAAATTTTTTCAGCCAATTTTTTCTTACCAAGTCCTAATTTCATCGCGATTTGCACCGAAGATCCTATCGCAATAGTGTCAGATAGTGCAAAAGACATCATAATAAAAGGCATGATCAAGGCTAAAGCTGCTAAAGCATCACTGCCTAAATATCTGCCCACAAAAATTCCATCAACAATATAATAAAGTGAAATAAAAGCCATGCTGATCATATTAGGCAAGGCACACTTTATAAAAAGTTTAAAAGGGTTTAAAGTGCTAAAAATATTTGACATTACTTATCCTTAAAAAATTTTTCAATAAAAAAATATTTTCAAAGACGCTAATAAAATGCCAAAACTCCTAACATGTAAGAATTTAAATAGAAAATTTTAGTTGCAAGTTTATTGATTTTAGTTTTATTTTGCATAGTAATTTCTAGAAAATTTCTTAAAAATTTAGCCTATAAAGGCTAAATTTTATAAAATAGAAAGAATTTTTGCAGCATCATTAAGTCCTGTGATAATACTTGCTCCATTTTTTGTTGCAATATCTCCTGCTACAAATATTCCTTTAACATTACTTTCTTTATTTTCATCCATCAAAGGAATACCTTTATCATCAACTTCAATACCGCATTTTTGTAAAAAATCCACCGGAGTTGATCCGCCAATAGCATAAATAATTCTATCGTAAATTTCGCTTGTTGAGTCATTGAAATTAACTTTAGCTTTACCATTTTCATCCTCAACGGCTTCGATATCAATACCAAGTTTTAAATTGACTTTTCCGCTATTTCCAGCTTCAGTTATGTCTTTAAGGTTGATATCATTCAATCTTGTAAATTCTTTTTTACGATAGCAAAGACTTACATTATTTGTTTTTGCTAGATCTACAGCGTATTCAGCGGCAGAATTTCCTCCACCTATAACAAGAATTTTTTCATTTCCCAAAACTGAATTTGCATTAAAATTAATAATTTTAGTTAAAGTCATAGGGAGTTTATAATCTGGCTTGTTTGGTTTTCCCATTCTACCAATTGCTACAATGATATTTTTGCATTCATAAGTTTCTTTAGCCGTGCTTACTAAAAAAAGATTATTTTCCTGTTTTACACTTTCAACTTCTGAACCAAATTCAACTTCTATATTGTATTGTTTTAAAATATTTTCAAACATTTCTATCGTGCTTTCTTTTGTGCCATCCTCAAAAGGGATATTTCCATAATTTGTACCTTCACATCCCTTATAAACTTTATCTACCCTTTTACCTTCTTTGTAAAATTGCACCAAAGTTTGACAAATATTGTTTGTTTTTTCTAAAATCAAAACTTCTTTATTTTTTAATTTTGCCTCAACTGCACATGCTATGCCAGTCGGCCCCGCACCAATAACAATTAAGTCTATTTTTTTCATCTTTTACCCTTTAATATTTATTTTTAACATAATGTATCAATTTTTTTTAAATAAAAAAATAAAAATACAATAAAAATCATCATTATTTAAAAAATATTTTACTTTTTGTTTAGAATTTTCCCAAGTAAAATATTTTCTTAAAAAAATATTATTTTAATTTGACATCTAAAGCAAGTAAAGCAAAGCTTCCAAGCCAATGAGACCCCAAATAATCCTCCTCTATATGTGCTATGGCTTCATTAAAATGATCTGTGGCATTTTTTCTTAAAATATTTTTTAAGTCTTCATCGCAAAAATTAGATAAGATTTTTAAACACCAAGAACGGCTTAAGTTAAGCCCATCCAAATGTGCAATTTTCCCATCAGTTCTATCGCTAACTCTTACAGGATTAAATAAGGTTTCTGGTTTTTTTTCATTTAATTTTGGTAAATATTTTTTAAAGAAGATTTTAAATTCATCTTCAGGCAAAACAGCACTCAAAAGCACAGCCTCCATTAAAACCGGTGATAAAAACTCATCTCCACAAGGTTCTAAAGTTTGCATATTTTCATCATTTAAAAACCATCTTCTAGCACTTTGTATAATGCATTGTTCTAGTTCTTGATCATTTTTAAATCTTGCAAATTCTAAAGCAAAATATAAGGCAAAAGAGCTATTAAAATGCGTTCCTACGCGGATTGGGTAATCCATTTTAGGTAAAAATTCTTTAAATTCTTTTACAAAAAAATCTGCAATTTTATCTAAATTTTCAGCCCATATTTTCGCATCTTGATTTTCTTTAGCTAATAAATTAAGCTCTAGGGCTAATTTTAAAAACCATCCCCATCCATAAGGTCTTTCAAAGCCTTTATGGGCTGGATTTTCTAAATATTTTAATTCACCTTCTGCCTTTTCTTTGCTAAATTGAGAATTTAAAGCCTTAGTAATTTCATCAACGGGAGCAAAATTAGCAAAATTTCTTAAAATTTTAACCAAAAGCCAATGAGAATGCACACTAGAATGCCAATCATAAGATCCATAAAATATAGGATACATTTGCTTAGGAATTTTTACATCATCAAGATCGTTAAAAGAATGAGTTATTTTGTTTGGTAACTCTTTAAAAATATTTTCCAAAGCTATAGCGCTAAACTGTTTAATAAATTCTTCCATATTTTCTCCTTAAAAATTAAAAGCTAAAAAGTACATTAAAAAAATATTAGCCACTAATAAAAGCAATCCCGATAAAAATTGTGCCCTGATAACTCCATTTTTACTATCTAGCTCCAAAAGCACAGCTGGAACGGTATTGAAATTAGCTGCCATAGGCGTCATTAAAGTTCCGCAAAACCCGCTAAGCATACCTATGGCTCCGACTATAGCAGGATTAGCATGCATATTTGAAATCAAAACAGGCAAAGCAATAGCAGCACTGATCACAGGAAAGGCAGCAAAAGCATTTCCCATAATCATAGTCAAAAGAGCCATACAGATACAATAAACCGCTACTGCCATAAAACTATTGTTTAAAGAAATGTAATTTGACAATAACTTTTCAACCTCGTTACCCATCCCAGTGGAAACAAAAATAACTCCAAGGGTTGCTAAAATTTGAGGCAATAAAGCAGCCCAGCTTATATTATCCATAGTATGCGTTGCATCTTTTATCGCCTTTTTAGCAGAGGCTTTAAACATAAAACACGCCAAAATAAAAGAAAATACAATAGCTAAAATTAAGGAAATTAAAGTAGCGTTTTTAGCCTCAAAAAAACTACAATAAGGAAGTAAAAAAGTTCCTGCAAGAGTTATAAGAGGAACCAATAAAGCAGGAATAAAAAGCTTGTGTTTGTAAATTTGAGCGCTTTGAATTTCGTATTCTTTTTCTTTGGCTGTTACTTCAATTTTTTCAGGTTTTAACCAATTTAATCCTGCAATTATGGCAAGTAAAATAACAATACAACCTATAATAAAATCAGACAAGACATTTGCAAGTAAGAAAGTTGCACTATAACTTGTCCAAAACACCCCACCGCTTAATCTAGCCCTTAGTGTCTTTTTTTGATTTAAAAAATTAAGAATTCCAAAAATTAAAAATAAAAATCCTACTATATAATACAATAAATCAAGAGTGATCATTACCTACTCCATACGTTTTCTTTAATCTTTTATCAAGTAAATACAATCTAAAACAATGAATAATGAGAGCTAAAATTCCACTCGGTATAGCCCAAATAGACAGATCAACAGGACTAACTGAAATATTATTACTTGCAAAAAAAGCTTGTATAAATAAAATAGAATGCACAGCTATAAAAATATCTTCTCCAAAAAAGACGGCGACATTATCAGTAGCGGCTGAATAAGCTTTGATTTTTTGGCTATCTTTGCGAGTGAGATTTTTAAATTTAAGTTTCGCAGCCGCTTCAGCCATAGGTGCTATTAAAGGCTTTATCATCTGTGCATGTCCGCCTAACGATAACAATCCAAGCGCTGCAGTGATTTGTCTAAAAATAAAATATCCCATCAGTATTTTTCCTGTGCTAGCACCTTTGATTTTTGAAATCAAATTTTTTGCTTGTTCTTTTAAGCCTTTGTGTTCTAAAACAGCCAATAAAGGCAATATTAACCAAATAATTGCCACATAACGATTATTTACAAAAGAATGGCCTATATCGCTAATGATTTTTACAAAATCAAATTTGGCCACAATTCCTGCATAAATTCCTACAAAAGTAACAACCAAAAAAGGATTTATCTTTATCGCAAAACCCAAAATAATCAAAGGAATAGAAGCAAGTAATAACCAATCCATTATTTTTCTCCAAATATAGAAATTAAGAAAATAAAAGGAAAGTTAAATTTTTGGGCAGGTATTTTAAGGTGTCTTTATAGATGACACCTTAAAAAAATTATTTATTTGCTTTTTCTATATATTCACCACGAACTGTATCTACACGAATCACTTCACCTTCTAAAACATGAAAAGGAATTTGCACTACAGCCCCTGTTTCAAGTGTAGCAGGTTTTTTATTTGAACCTTGAGTATCTCCTTTAAAGTTAGGAGCGGTTTCTACGATTTTAAGTTCAACTACTTGAGGCACTTCTACGCCGATAGCTTTACCATTATGAAAAAGAACATTTACCATCATACCATCAAGCATCCATTTTTTAGCTTCGCCTACATCCTCATCGCTAATTGCAACTTGTTCATAAGTTTCTGTATCCATAAATTGACAATTTTCTCCATCATCATAAAGATACTGCATGGTTTTATCTTCTAAATTTGGAGCCTCACATTTATCTCCAGCGTGAAAAGTTTTTTCAAGAACTTTTCCATCAATAAAAGATTTAATTTTAATACGAACAAAAGCAGGACCTTTTCCTGGTTTTACATGTTGATATTCTACTATTTTAAAAGGAATTCCATCAATTTCTATTTTTAATCCCTTTTTTAAATCACCCATTGAATAAGATGCCATAACATTCCTTTTATATTAAAATAAAATATAATTTTAGCAAAAAATGTTTGATATCGCAATTAAATTTAAGTATTTTTGCGTTAAAATTCGGAGCAAAGCATAGCAAATGCTCGCTTCTACTTAAGAAGAGGAAAGTCCGAGCTGCAAAAGACAAACATTCCATCTAACGGATGGCTAGGGAAACCTAAGGGACAGTGCAACAGAAAGCAAACTACCATATTTTTATGGAAAAGGTGAAACGGTGGAGTAAGAGCCCACCAGCGATTTTGGTAACAATTTCGGCTATGTAAACCCAATGTGCAGCAAGAAGGGATGGTTTTAGTCTTTATTTTAACCCTTCGCTTGATTTTGTTTGCAAAAACAAAACTAGATAAATGAGCATTCTAGACAGAACTCGGCTTATCGCTATGCTTTTATTTTTATCTTTTAAAAAATTAATCTTAATAAAATCTTTGCCATAAAGTTTAAAATCTAGTATAAATTTTTAAAATAGTTTTTTCATGTTAATATCTTCAAATATGATAGCAATACATGAAGCAATAAGTGATATATTGCAAATAAACCCTATAAACCAACTTATTTTTTTACGTTTTTCTCCTGTGCTATAGCATTTAAAAAAATAAGCTTGTAATAAACATAAGATTATGAAAAGCGTTAAAAATACCAAAACAAAGATTAAACAAGATAAAAAATCCATGTAAATATATATACGATACCCATCTAATGAAAGTTTCTCAACTTCTGGAGAGTTCATGAAAGGCACAAAATGTTCCACATTATCAACACCGTAAGTTATATAAAATCCTATGATGATAGTAATAAGAAAAATAATAAAAAATGTTAAAAAATAAGATTTTACAAATTCTTTTATATTAATTCTTATGAAATAATTTAATAAAGCAAAGATAGCTAAAATAGTAAAAGAATAAATATAAAATCCTATCAAATAGCCTCCAAAGAACAAAATGCCAACAAACAATCCCAAAAAAATAGCAAATAGCATTTAAACTCCTGTATCAAAAAGTTTGTTATAAAAAAATGTTTTTTTAAATTATCGTTGTTTGGTTTTTCTTTATTATTGAAGACTCTTTTTTGTATATTTCTCTTGATATAAAATTTAGTTTAAAAATATTTTTAAATACTTAGCATAATCTTTGATTTCTGAGATAAGTTCTTTAGAAGTCATTAATATTCTTCCCCTTCATACTTCTCATCACTTTTTACAAATTTACCATTTATAAAATAATGCAAAGAAGATCCAACTCCAACACCTTTGTGACTTAGGCTTGTAAAGCTAAATCCTATTGCTTCATCTCCAAATAAACCATAATTTGTTTCAATATACATAAATCTAGTAGAAAAAACAACAGGATATTTTTTACCCTTACATACATAATAACTTCTAAGAAGTAAATAAGGTCTTACTTTTTTATAGTTTTCTTCTCCCATGTATTCTTTAAGTTTATCTTCATAATAAGCAAATTCGGGTTTGTCTTTGAAATTGAAATTAGATTCACCTATTTTATATGAGGCACTATTAACAGAAAGAAAATATCTACAACCATTAGAAAGGACTTGAGGTAATAATTTGTCAATGGCCTCAGAATCTACATAGTAAATTATTTGCCCTGATTTTAATTGTTTTTTAGTTCTAAATTTATCATTATCTCCTAATTCACTTCTTTTCTTCTCTATTTGCAATATCTGTTCCCTTGCTTTTCTATCAAAAATATAAAGTCCACCATAATTTTTTGAAAGAATTTCTAATTCTTTTTCTTCTTTGCTTTTTATTAAAGCACAAGAGTTTAAAAATACTAAAGCTAAAATTGCCAAAATGATTTTCATTTATAATCCTTGGTTTATTTCACAACTTATATAATTAAAAACTATAATTTTATTTACTCTATAGGCATTAGTTTTTTTATCAATACAGATATATTATTATCCACTTTAAGATTATTAGTTTCTAAATTAAAAATTGTATAACCAAATACTCCCAATATAATTAACATTGGTATAATAATAATAATTTTTTTAAAATATAATCTTATAAATTTCTGCCAAAAATTTTCTTTTAAACTGATCTTATATGCTTTATTAAAAGCTAACTCCTCTTCTACTTTATAAACTGGCCTTAATGATGCAGCAATATTATCACAAAAATGAATTATTTTTTCATCTCTATCTTTGGCTTCATTGTATTTTCCCTTATATCCAAGAATTAAGCAAACATAAATAAATTCCAAAAAATCTTTAAATTTAAAAGGATTATTAATCCACGAAGATGCGATATCATAAAAATTATTACCGCCCAAAGTTTCATCAAATAGTCTAACGGTTAAAGTATTGTGAGCCCAAAAATCAATAAAAAGTTCATTTTTCATTAAACTTTCATCTATAAAAACACAAAGACAATATTTAAATTTAATAATTTCTTTTTCATCATATTCTTTACACATACTTAGTTTTGAAGTTATGTCTAAAATTTTATTAATCAATGTTTCCCTAAGTTGATTAATATTATTTGTATCTATAGAAGTGATCTTTGAAAGTCTATAAGAGAGCAAAAGCAATTCTAAGGAATAATCTACAATTTTATTATTTTTTAAACCATCAAAATTTGAATCAAGAAGTAAGCTTAATGCCTTTTTTTCTTCATTGTTAATTATTTCATTCATTGAAATACCGCCCACATTATG
This sequence comes from Campylobacter taeniopygiae, assembly GCF_005406225.1. Lineage (GTDB taxonomy): Bacteria > Campylobacterota > Campylobacteria > Campylobacterales > Campylobacteraceae > Campylobacter_D > Campylobacter_D taeniopygiae. The sequence goes on from NZ_NXLY01000010.1 coordinate 11,545, forward strand.
ATATCAGGATTTTTGATATTATTAGTTAAATAAATGCTGATAACATTTTCATTTTTAAAATCCTTAAATAATGGGTCTCTTTTATCTATTTTATAATAAACATAACCGTTTAAATAAGGAATACTAGAAGGAATATTAGGCACTTGATCCACATTCAAACCTTCAAGTTGGGTTGCGACTATATTTTTAATTTTACTTTGAGTATGTATTTTACTTTGAGTTTTAAAATTACTAAGTAAATATTCTATAGTTGAATCTGCACGAATTGCGAAATAAATTTCAGCATCTTCTAAAACACCTGGATTATCAAAAATAAAATCATAAAAACCATTACCATTAATACTGGTTTTGGCTATAAAATATTTAGGACTTGTGATTTTAGAAAATAATAATCTTAAATTATTCATCATATTTAAAAAGGTACCATAAAGATTATCATGCTTATATGGAATAAAATCTAAAAAAGATTCTTCATTACTAAAAGCCGCAAGTTCTCCTTGAAATTCTAAAAATTTTTCATATAAAAATTCAGGGTGTATTTTATCTTTTTTTGATAGATGTGAAAATATCAAATACCATTTTTTTAAAAGATTAAGAGATAAAAAAGTGCTAAAATCTAATGTATTTTTTGTTTGATCTATGCCTTTAAAAATATTAGATAAAACTTTTTTGTGCTGATTAATTGAAAAAATAATTTCTTCTAAAAAAGATCTTATAGTAGGTATTTTGCTAATATTTAAACAAGTAGGTATAAAATCACTTTCCAACTCTATTTTTTTATTAATATCAATATTTTTAATTTTTGCGATTGGCAATTCAAGTTCGTCTGGAGTTGAATTGCCTAAAATACCAAGTTTTAATCTTAAACTTGCAAGAAGCAAATCTTTTTTTTCTTGGGTAAAAGTTAAATTTTCAAGTTCATATTCGTCTTCAATTTTATCCATTGCATTAGATTTTGAATCATCATAATTTCTTAAAGCAATGCTATTTCTAAGACATATATACTTTGAATTTGGAAAAGTGTTTCTTAAAGATAAATCAGCAATATCCGTAACTCCGATTGGAATTTTCAATACTACAACCGAATCAATCAAAGATTCATAGTTAATTTCAATAGGTTCAGGCAGTAAATCTTGCTCGGGTGCATTAAAAATACTTCCATCTTGTGCAATGCCTGAAATTTTAGAAAGTGCAATTTTTCCTTGCAATAACATTTCCTGGGAAAATTCTAAATCTATTATTCCATATAAATTACTACATATATTTATAGTTTTAAGATCAATATTTCTACTAAAAAATCTTTCTTGTTGCTCAAAATGGGTTTGTCCAATATTAAGTCCATCAAACCAAGCAACTTTTAATTTATTTGCCATATATATTTCCTACTCAATTCTTTTAATACCCTTTTTAGATATTTCAAATTTTAAATACTTACCACTTCCAAACCCATTTGCATCTTTAGTTTTTGCCCATATTTTTGTTACCTTTTTTGTATTATTTGCAAATAAAACAAGGACTCCAACATAAGGAACTTCTCCATTATCCACTTTGATTGCGATAATATTATCTTTAGGTGCAATTTGTGTTTTAATGGAATCAAGTTTATCTTTTCCTAACACACCATCTTCTCTAGTAGCCAAATCTATATCGCTTGCTTCTTCAAATTTTTTAATATCCTTAAGTTGATATACAATAACTGTAACTGGAACATCATCATTTCTTTTATTGAGATTAGAATTTTCTTTATTGTTTATTTTAATACTAACAACACTTGAACAAGCGCAAAAAAGTAATGGCAATAAAAAAAATAAGCTTTTTTTATAAAACATTAAACTAATATCCTTTTTTTGAAATATATAATTTTAACTAATTCTAAAGTAAAATTTTGTAAAAAATTAACATAATATTTTTTAAAATTTAATTATAATGAGATAAATTTTTGGAGGAATTATAATGTCTTTTTGTAATCAATCAAAAAATAATTTAGAAGAACTACAGGAATTTCAATTACTTGAAGATGAAATGTCAAAATATAAAACTTTAAACCATGAAAATATTTCTTGGGATAAAGTTTATCAATATTCCCAATTTATATTAATACAGCATTCTTTAGAATTTAAAATTTGCAACTATTTTCTTTTATCATGTTTTAATCTAAATAATCAAGAATGCTTTGAAAAGCTTTTACTTCTTTTTCAACACTTAAAAAAACTTATGGATGAAAATAATGACTATATACTAACTCAAAAACGAAAAATCCAAAATTTAATCCAAAATTTTATTCAAGAATATAATAAAACAGAAATACTTATATCTCCTGAAATTACCAAGCAATTTATTGCTTTATTTTCAGAATTTGAAACTTTATTATCTTGTAATTTTGCAAAAATTGAAATTGTCCAAACTCCAACACAGCTTCCAAAATCACCCGTAACTCAAGTATCTGTAAATATTAAAAGTGATAATATTAATTCCCTAAGTGAAAGAGAATACAAAAATTTTTATCAAAAACTTGCTTTTGAACTCTTAGATGAAGATGAAAATAACCTTAGTGTTTATGCTTTATTTTCTCAAGCGATGTGGGGAAAAATCAAATGCTTACCAGAATGCAATAGTGAAAAGATCACTAAAATAAGAAAACCCGATGCTGATGCAATCCGTATATTGCTTTCTGATAAAAAAAATGATATAGAACACATTAAATGTTTTATGCATGAGCTTATTTTAAATCCTTTTTGGATAGAAGGTATACAACTTTTCTGTCATTTTTTAGAAAAAAAGAAAAAAAATAAACAACTAGATATTCTTATGATATTAACGAGTGATTTTATTTCCAAATTTGAAACCATTGAGCTTCTACGTTTTCAAAATGGTGATTTTATTTGCAAAGAAGAAGTTTATAAATACTTTATCAGGGCAAAAGAACATAAAAAAAGCTTATTTTCAATTAAAAAAACCGATAAAGAACAAATATCGCAAGATTTTGAACAAATCTTAATAAATATCGATAAAGAGAATTTTAACAATTCTATTATGAATAATATTAACTCCTTGTTAGAAATGGCAAAAATTTTTGAATCAAAAGGAATGAAAAAAAACTCAAAAATTCTATATATATATATTTAGTAGAATTAATGGAAAAAACTTTATTAAAAGACTATTTAGCTGAAGAATATGAAAACGCAAAAAATAAAATTAAATGATACAAGATTAAATTTAGCAAATTTTAATATAATAATTAAATTTAAAAAATTATTATTCAATATAAGGATTTAACAATGTCAGATGGATCTCATGCCCCAAAAGAACGTATTAATATTACATACAAAGCCAAAACTAATGGACAAAGCGAAGATGTAGAATTACCGTTAAAATTAATGGTAATGGCGAATTTAAAAGGAAAAAATGAAACTCCTTTAGAAGAAAGAGAGATTTTGCAGATTAACAAAATCAATTTCGATCAAGTTATGAGAAAACTTAATATATCAACGAGCTTTAGTGTAAAAAATACCCTTGGTACAGGAGCTGAAGAGCTTGATGTTAAACTTAATATTGCCAGTATGAAGGATTTTTCACCGGATAATTTAGCTAAACAAATACCTGAATTAAATAAGTTATTGCAGTTAAGAGAAGCGTTGATGGCACTAAAGGGACCTATGGGCAATATCCCTGATTTTAGAAAAGCTGTTTTAGAAGCATTGAAAAATGAAAAAACTAAAGAGAAATTACTTTTAGAAATTAAACAAGAAGAGCAAGGAAATTAAAATGGCAAATACTAAAATAGTCGATACTCCAATTATTGAACAAATTATGGAAAAAAGCAAATATTCTAAAACTGATGAAAGTTATAGCATTGCTAAAAGAGGTGTTGCTGAATTTATTTCAGAGATTGTTAAAAGCGATAATGCTGAAGAAAAAATTAATAAATTTGCACTTGATGAGATGATAGCACATATTGATGACTTGCTTTCAATGCAAATGGATGAAATTTTACACAATGAAGAATTTCAAAAGCTCGAATCCACATGGCGCGGACTTAGATTTTTAGTTGAAAGAACTGATTTTAATGAAAATATAAAAATCAATTTATTTGACATAACAAAAGAAGAAGCTTTAGAGGATTTTGAAAATAATCCAGATATAACACAAAGTGTTGTCTATAAAAATATATATTCTTCAGAGTATGGGCAATTTGGAGGAGAGCCTGTAGGGGCGATCATTGGAGATTATCAACTTAGTTCAGCAAGTCCTGATATGACTTTTTTAAATAAAATGGCTAGTATTGCAGCTATGAGTCACTCTCCTTTTTTAACTTCTTTTGGACCAAAATTTTTTGGACTTGAAGATTATTCTGAACTTGCAAATATTCAAGATTTGCAAGGTTTATTAGAAGGACCGCAATATACAAGATGGAGAACTTTTAGGGAAAATGAAGACTCTAAATATACGGGTTTGCTAGTAACAAGATTCTTAGCAAGAAGTCCTTATGATCCAGAAGAAAATCCTATAAAAAGCTTTAATTACAAAGAAAATGTTCATGCTTCGCATAATCATTTATTGTGGGCTAATTCCTCATATACTTTTTGCACAAGATTAACAGAAAGTTTTGCCAAATATAGATGGTGTGGCAATATCATAGGACCAAAAAGTGGAGGCTCTGTAAAAGACTTACCTACTTATCTTTATGAGAGTTTTGGCACTATGCAATCAAAAATACCTACAGAGGTTTTAATTACCGATAGAAGAGAATACGAACTTGCTGAAGCAGGCTTTATAACTTTAACTTTAAGAAGAGATAGTAATAATGCGGCATTTTTTTCAGCAAACTCTCCATTAAAGCCAAAAATATTTCAAAATACACCAGAGGGCAAAGAAGCTGAAACAAACTATAGACTAGGAACTCAACTTCCATATATCTTTCTAATCTCAAGATTAGCACATTATCTAAAAGTTTTACAACGAGAAGAAATAGGAAGTTGGAAAGAAAGAAGTGATATCGAAAACGGACTTAATGAATGGATAAGACAATATATTTCTGATCAAGAAAATCCGCCTTCTGAAGTAAGAAGTCGTCGTCCATTTAGGGCTGCACAAGTTAAAGTTGATGATATACCAGGAGAACCAGGATGGTATAAAATAGGACTAAGTGTTAGACCGCATTTTAAATATATGGGTGGTAATTTTGAGCTTTCTTTGGTAGGGAAGCTAGATAAAGAATAATAATGTCTTTGTTAGATAAACTGATTCACGATCTAGACGAGCAAAACGCACACATTCCTTTCTATCAAAATGATTTTGAGGATGTAAAGAATAATATAAAAGTTTTGCTCAACTCTAAGATTAATGACTGTTATACCGCGAAAGATTTAGGGATGCCAAATATGACTGACATTAATCTTAGTTCTAGTGAATTATGCATTTCAATGGCTAAGGAAATAAGAAAGTTAATTGATAATTATGAAAAAAGAATAAGAGTTGTTTCCATTACTTATGATAATAGCTTAAGTCCTTGGCAGCTTTCTTTTATTACAAAATGTTTTTTTCAAGAAGATCGTTTTAAAGAATTTAGTATAGAGATTATCTTCAAAAATAATAGATATTGCGAGGTTAAATGAAGGATAATATCTTTTATTACCAAAAAGAACTCGAATATCTATATGAAACTAGAGAATATTTTGTAAAAAATTATCCAAAACTAGCTCCATTTTTAGCTTACGATAGCAAAGATCCTGATGTAGAAAGAATTATTGAAAATTTAGCGATCCTAAGTTCTAAAATTCATCAAGAACTTGATGAAAATATCCCACATATTGCAGAATCTTTAATCAATATAGTTTCTCCAAACTATACAAATCCCCTACCCTCTTTATGTATGCAAGAATTTAAACTTGAACAAAATAGCAAAGAAAATAAACTTACTATTCCTAAAGGGACTATTGTTAAATCAAAACCTATAGATAAATGCATTTGTGAATTTAAAACTGTTTATGATGTCTATCTTTATCCTATTTCCATAAATGAGGTTTTTGTATCAAGTAAAAACCAAGACTATACTTTTAACTTAAAATTACAAATAGATAAAGCAGAAACAAAAATAAGTGATTTAGGTTTAGAAAAAATTAATTTATATTTAGGTAATGATACTTACATGTCTACTACTTTATTATTATATATACACTCTTATTTGAAAGAATTAAAAATTCAATGTTTAGACACTGATGAAGAATTTTTTCTCAATACTTATGATATTGAAAAAATAGGATTAAATCCAGATGAAAGTAGTTTATCTTATAATGATTTAGGTTTTGAAGCTTTTTCTTTGTTGAGGGAATATTTTTTTATGCCTCATAAATTTAATTTTCTAAGAATTAATGGCTTAGATGTTTTAAATAATTGTCAAGGAAGAACAATTAATATTGAATTTAAATTCTCCAAGCCTTTTCCAACAAATTGCATATTTAGAAAAGAATTACTTTCTTTAGGTATGACACCCATTATCAATATCTTTGCAAAAAGTGCAGAACCTCTTATAAATAATCATAAAAAAGATAGTTATCGAATTTTTATTGATAGAAGCCAACCTAAAGCTTATGAGATTATACAAACATTGCAAGTTAAAGCACACAATAGCGAAGGGGGTAAAAGATTGTTAAAAAACTATAAAAGTTTTGAACGTTTTGAATTTTTAAAAGATAATCAAAAAGACTTTTATAGCATAAATACTAAAAAGAATTCTAAAGGAGAGGTATTTAGTGAAATTTCCTTTTTCTCCTCTTATTTAATGGATGAAACTATAAGCATTGATCTTTTATGCTCCAATGGGGATCTTCCTTCAAGATTAAAAATAGGCGATATCAATAATTGCAATTTAAAAGGTGTTGATACTAAAAATATCGAAATTCCAAGCGAAGCGAGAAGATGTAGCGTTGATGGCAATTTATTGTGGAAACTTGTTTCCGTGCTATCTTTTTCTTATCAAACTATATTAAGCAGAAAAGCTTTTTTTGGTGTATTAGAAAGCTATAGTTTTTTAGATAATCAATTAAATTGGAAATCTTATGAACTTTTACAAGAATCTATAGTTGATATTCAAAGCAAAAGCACTTATCTAATTGATGAAAATATTACAAAAAAGGGAACAGTAGCTATTTTTAGCATTAAAGATTCTAAGTTTTATACTTTGGGCGAAGTGTATTTATTAGGATTAGTTATATCCAAATTTTTAGCATCTTTTGCTAGCATTAATTCCTTTTGTGAATTAAAGATAAAATGTCTTGACTCAAAAGAAATTCTACATTACCCTGCTTCCTTTGGAAAAAAAGCTTTAATATGAATGATCTAACTTCATATAGTTTTTTTAAACTTATAAGAAAATTAGAAAAAGATTATGGAAAAAAAAATATATTTTTAAGAACCAATAAAAGTCTAAAACATCCAAATAAAGATCTAGAAAAAATTATTTTTTCAGATCAATCATTTATAGAATTATTTGTAAATTTTATGGGGTTGCATGGAGTTTCTTCACAACTTCCTTCATTTATGTTAGATAAATTATCTAGAAATGAAGATGGAGAGCAAGGTTGGACTTTATTTTTTGATTTTTTTAATCACTATTTACTTTGGATATTTTTCGATGTCGTTGGCTTAAAAAATTATCCGAGATCTTTTAATGATAATTTTAAAGACTCTATTTCTCAAATTTTATTTAATATATTAGGAATTAAAGAATATGATATCGCAAATAAATATTTGCCTTTTGCACCTTTATTATTAAGTTTAAGGCGTCCAAAAACACATATAGAAAGAGTTTTACAAGTTAACTTTAAATTAAAAGACAAATTATCGATCATTGAAAATTTGCCCCACCAAATTTTAATTTCAGATACTCAAAGAAATAAACTGGGTATAAAAAATCACGCCTTAGGAAATAATTTTATACTGGGTGATAAATTTACCTCTTATCAAAATAAAATAGCAATTTATATAAAAGATATTTCATATCAAGAAGCGGTTAAATTTATGCCCAATGGAACTAAACATGATGATTTAAAAAATAGTATAATGTTTTTAACAAATAATGAATTTTGCGTTGATTTATACCTTAAAATCAACTATTCTTCAGAAATGAAATTTATCTTAGGGGATGAAAATACCGCCAAACTTGGCTGGGCGAAAATCTTAGGAAATACACAAAAAAAATACACCATAGTATATATGAAACTATACGAATAAATAAATATTTATACCACAAAACATACTCAAATTTACCCTAACTATGCTAGAATATTTACAAACAAATATAAATAAAAATTTAATCATACAGTAAAACTTATAAGCTTTGTATTTAATAAATCTTATAAGTTTGTTACCACACTAAGGAGAAAACATGCCCCCAAATTCCTTTATGAATCTTAATATATTAAATTCCATTTTTACCTCCCCTTTTTATCAATCATCAAACTTCTCTTTCTTTTAAATCATAAATAAATAATAAAGGCTTTAAACAAAATTATAAAAAATAAAGAATAAATCTACCTAAAAACTAAAAAAACATTATGATAAATTAGTGCAACATAATTTCACTCAAAAAATCTTAAATGATAAAGATTCTTTGGGTAGTTGGATTTTACAATAAAAAATTAAAAAAGCTCATACTCAAACTATATACCAATATGAGAGAGGAATATTTAAGGTATTATAGTGAAATTAAGCAATACTTAAAGGATAAATTTTTAATAGCAATGAATTTAGACAAAGATTTATTACATGTTTATAAAAAAAGACAATGCGGGGTATCAAAGAATTGAATAAAAATACAAAAACTAAAAATTCGATAGAAAATTAAGATGCTAATTAGCATAAAGTGTATAATAATAGAATAAAAGAAAAGTTAAAAAGAATAAAAAAGACTCCTAAAATTTCCTTTAAAGGATCTTATCTTTTTTACCATGATAAAGGAAAAACAATGACAAGAGAACAAGCAGAACTAATTATAGAAGAAGAAAAGTTGATTGATACAGATTGGTATCCTTCTTATAAACATGCAGGAGAATACCATCTTACTATGTGGTTTGATTCTGATAATAATAAATATGAAACTTTCTATGTTGAAGACCAAGGAAGTATTAGACTTAGCTATTCTTTTGATAATGAAAAAGAAGCTATTGATAAAATGCTACAAGAAAATTATTGGCATAAATATCATAATATCAAAGACATTAAAGAATATCTAACAAAAGAAGCAGCATTAAGAATCATCAAAGAAGAAAAGTTAGAAGTGATTTGGTATGATGAAGCACTTAAACCTTTATGTGCAGGTATCAAACATGATAAACAAAGAGATAAATATATATCTTTTATCACTAATGCTAAAGCAGAAATTATAGAATATAGAAGTATTGAATTTGATGGGGATAGATACAGTGAAACTTTTGAAAGAATAATTAACGATGAATTTCTAGCCCTTTATGCTCTTATCAATCGTGCCAGAATGATTAAACAAAATAGAATCAGTTTTGTGTAAAATGTTTTAAAATTAGAAAATCATAATATTAAAGAAAAACAATGACAAGAGAACAAGCGGAACTAATTATAGAAGAAGAAAAGTTGATTTATGTAACTTGGCGTGATTATGATAATACATCTGGGGAATATCATTTTACAATTTGGTTTAATCCTAATAACAATAAATATGAAACTATTTATATTGGAGAAAGAGGAGGTATTGAAGATGAATATTCTTTTGATAGTGAAAAAGAAGCTATTGATAAAATGCTACAAGAAAATTATTGGCATAAATATCATAATATCAAAGACATTAAAGAATATTTAACAAAAGAAGCAGCATTAAGAATCATCAAAGAAGAAAAGTTAGAAGTGATTTGGTATGATGAAGCACTTAAACCTTTATGTGCAGGTATCAAACATGATAAACAAAGAGATAAATATATATCTTTTATCACTAATGCTAAAGCAAAAATTATAGAATACAGAAGTATTGAGTTTGATGGAGATGAAGAATTTGAAGGAGAAATATATAATGATGAAGATATAGCTCTTTATGCTCTTATCAATCGTGCTAGAATGATTAAACAAAATAGAATTAGTTTTGCGTAAATACTTTCCTTATGATTTAATTTAATCTTAGTGGGTTTAAAAACCCACAAGGCTTTTCATGGCTAGAAAAAAACAATCCTTATTCCTAGAATAGAAGATATTAATGTAACTCCTGATACTTCTTGTTTGCATCCTATATTGGAAGATAATACTTTATTATGTTTACATGGAGGCAAAGTCAATTTAAAAGCAAAAAAGGCTAAAAGAATAAAATATAATAATGTTCCTATTATGTTACACGATGAAATACAAGGAGCTAGTATAAGCGGATGTTTAAATCCTCCAGTCGCTGGAGGGCCTTGTACTAAAGTTGCTTTGGTATTTCCTTATACTTATTCAAAGCATAAAATCAATAATAAATATTCCGTTTATCAAATGGGCTTAATAGGAGCAAGTAATAAAGGCTATCCTGTGCTTTCTATACCTAAAGGCAATAAGATTAAATTTGCTTTAGCTAAAATACAAGCTAGTCCTCTTGCTAAGATTAGATATGATGGGAAAAAGTGGCAAAAAATAAAGATAAAAAACGATAGAGCAAAGCAAATAGAAGCATTAAAGAATAATCGGCAAAAAGGTATAAATAAAGAAAATTTAGATATTATAAAATACACAACAAAAGAGAAGTTTAATTTATTAGAAAGTGCTAATCAAACTAATAGTATTCAAAATAAATTCAACCACATATTTAAAAAAAAGAACATGATTTAGATGATTTTTTAAAGTCTTTTGGCAATTCGAAAGAAAAAGCTTATAGTGCGGTTTTGAAAAAAATAGAAAAAGATTATGCAAGCGGTAAAGTTTCTGAAAATTTTGCACAAGGGTATATTATAAATATTAATGGATTTAATATTGAAGTAAGAGGAGTTATAAAAAATGGAAAACCAAAAATTGGAACAATGTTTCAATCTAGAACATTTAATTAATATTCAAGAATTGGAGAAAAAAATTATTGAATGTTTTTCCAAAGAACAAAAATTACTTTTAGATCATTTTAGACATGCTAATATTGTTTCTAGAAAAGCTGATGAGTGTGGATATTTTGCCAATATAAAAACTAATCCCGCAAGACCAAAAATTCAAGTCAATGGTTTTACTAATTCCTTAAATCTATTTTTAAATGGTGTTGTGATAGGTGGAGCTATGATTTATATTGAAAATGGTTTATTATCAATGATTGAGTGTTATTCTTGGGATGATAATGATATTTTTATTAAGTTATTATCAAACACCAATAAAAAAGTGTATTTGTAAAAATTTTCAAAAAATTTAAGATTACCCTAAAACCCATAAGGCTTTTCATGGCTAGAATAGGTAAAATATCTCCATGCTTTGATCAAGAAGGTGGAGGAACACAGATTAAACTCCCTATTTCCATAGAAGACTTAATACAATTAGGTTTTATCAAACAAATATAATAATAAAGGAAAAACAATGACAAGAGAACAAGCGGAATTAATTATAGAAGAAGAAAAGTTGATTGATACAGATTGGTATCCTTCTTATAAACATGCAGGAGAATACCATCTTACTATGTGGTTTGATTCTGATAATAATAAATATGAAACTTTCTATGTTGAAGACCAAGGAAGTATTAGACTTAGCTATTCTTTTGATAATGAAAAAGAAGCTATTGATAAAATGCTACAAGAAAATTATCGGCATAAATGCTACAATAGGAAAGATATTAAAGAAAATATCACAAAAGAAGTAGCATTAAAAATCATCAAAGAAGAAAAGTTAGAAGTGATTTGGTATGATGAAGCACTTAAACCTTTATGTGCAGGTATCAAACATGATAAACAAAGAGATAAATATATATCTTTTATCACTAATGCCAAAGCAGAAATTATAGAATATAGAAGTATTGAATTTGATGGGGAAGTTGTTGTATTTTTAGAAAAATACAATTACACTTCTACCTATAACGATGAATTTCTAGCCCTTTATGCTCTTATCAATCGTGCTAGAATGATTAAACAAAATAGAATTAGTTTTGCGTAAAATGTTTTAAAATTAGAAAATCATAACGCAAAGAAAAACCAATGAAAACATTATGTGAGTATGGTTTAAGTTTAAAAGATCCTAAATATAATTTTGTTCTTAGTGATATAAAATATATCAAAGAAGTAATATTGCTTTAATAATATTAGAAAATCATAATAAAACAGAATTTTAAGTATTTTTAAAAATTATAGAAAAGTTATTTTGGAGCAAAACAAGCAAAAGTGATGATTGGAAAGAAGTAAATTTATAACACAATAAATTCATTATTAAATAATGAATTTTATATACTATTTGCCATCATTATCACTTTCATTAAAATTGTCAATATTAACAATAAAAGTTTTTTGGTTAATACCGATAATTTGTTATAATTTAGAAAAATAATAAAAAGGAAAACTTATGCAAGATTTAGATTCACAACTTTTAAAAGCAATAGACGATTTAAGAAAATCCAATATATCAGAATGGGAAGCTAAAAAAGCAGTCGTTTTAGAGCTTTTTGATAAGGGTGCAAGTATCCCACAAGACACACTAGACAAACTAGAAGTTTATCTTAGCGATTTGGAGCAAGAGTATTGGGATGATAAAGCAGTGTATGCGGGCAGAAGTATAAAGGATAGCGATGAATACGATCTTTTTAATATACTTTCAAGATTAAATGCAGCAAAAAGCAAGAAAAAATCACTTGATGGACTTTTTAAGATCACAAAAAGCAAGGGTGTGAGACATACTCCAAAAAACAAAGCCGAGCTTGTCAAATTAGTCAAAGATAAAAATATTTATTTAGGTGATATTGATATTAGTAATATTACAAATTTTAAGAACCTATTTAAAAAAAGCAAACGAAAAGATTTTGGTGGAATTGAAACTTGGGATGTGAGCAAGGTTACAAACATGGATTCTTGCTTTGAAGATGCAAAGTATTTTAATCATAATATACAATCTTGGAATGTTAGTAAAGTAAAAAGTATGGAAAGTATGTTTTGTGGATGTGAAAAATTTAATCAACCATTAGATAAATGGGATGTTGGTAATGTTGAAAATATGGGATATATGTTTTATGAATGTAAAAATTTCAATCAACCATTAGATAAATGGGATGTTGGTAATGTTGAAAACATGGGATTTATGTTTTATGAATGTAAAAATTTCAATCAACCATTAGATAAATGGGATGTTGGTAATGTTACAAATATGAGCTCTATGTTTGAAGGTTGTAAAAAATTAACTAAGTGGGATGTAAGTAATGTTACAGGTAAGATCACAAAAAGCAAGGGTATTAGACATACTCCAAAAGACAAAGCCGAGCTTGTAGAATTAGTCGAAGATAAAAAGATTTATTTAGGTGATATTGATATTAGTAATATTACAAATTTTAAGAATCTATTTAAAAAAAGCAAACGAAAAGATTTTAGTGGAATTGAAACTTGGGATGTGAGCAAGGTTACAAACATGGCTTCTTGCTTTGAGGATGCAAAGTATTTTAATCATAATATACAATCTTGGAATGTTAGTAAAGTAAAAAGTATGAAAGGTATGTTTTATGGATGTGAAAATTTCAATCAACCATTAGATAAATGGGATGTTAGGAAAGTAACAAATATGGGATATATGTTTTATAGATGTAAAAATTTCAATCAACCATTAGATAAGTGGAATGTGAGTAATGTTACAGATATGGAACGTATATTTCAATTTTGTGAAAAATTTAATGGCGATCTAAGTAAATGGGATGTTAGTAAAGTAAAAAGTATGGAAGGTATGTTTTATGGATGTAAAAATTTCAATCAACCATTAGATAAGTGGAATGTTAGTAATGTTACAGATATGGGCGCTATGTTTTATGGATGTGAAAATTTCAATCAACCATTAGATAAATGGGATGTGAGTAATGTTGAATGTATGAGCTCTATGTTTAGAGGTTGTAAAAATTTTAATGGTGATCTAAGTAAATGGGATGTAAGTAAGGTTACAAGTATGTACTCTATGTTTAAAGGTTGTGAAAATTTTAATGGCGATCTAAGCAAGTGGGATGTAAGTAATGTTACAGATATGGAATATATGTTTGAAGGTTGTAAAAATTTTAATGGTGATCTAAGTAAATGGGATGTAAGTAAGGTTACAAGTATGTACTCTATGTTTAAAGGTTGTGAAAATTTTAATGGCGATCTAAGCAAGTGGGGTATTAAAGATACTAGTCGATAAATCAGATGTTTAGCAGTACTAAATATTTTCACCAAGACTTAAGCAAATAGGATATTTCAAATGTTACTAATATGTATGAATTATCCTACGAATACGCCAAAAACTTGAATGAAAAAATATATTAGTGAATAATCTAAAAATACAAGTAATGAAAAAATATATTTTCTGATTGTATAAATTGCAATCAGAATTTAGATTCTTAAAAGTTTAGTAAGTTTGTATTTAAAAATACTATATAAAACAAAAACAATATTTTCATAATGCAAAGTTAAGAAAATAATTTCCAAAATTTATAATTAAAGGAAAAACCAATGAAAACGTTAGAAGATATCAAAGCTATGAATTATAAACAAAAAGATGAGTTAGAAGATTTAGTTCTTGAAGCTATAGATGATAATGATTTAGCTAAGGTAAAAGAGATTTTAAAGGATTATCCTGTAAAAATATCTTGTTATGAGCTTAATATCAAAGATGAAGATGGAGACTTTCCTTTATTTGATCCTTTTAACTTGATAATAAGAGCTGCATTTGCTTGTGAAGAAAACAATAATGATTTTTCTATTTTAGATTATTTATTTGATGAGTATGGTTTAAGTTTAAAAGATCCTAAATATAATTTTGTTCTTATTGATATGAAATATATCAAAGAAGCTAATGAGAAATATATTTTAGTAACAGAAATAGAAGATGGACCTTATGTTTATAAAAACGCTTTAATCTATTATTATATACTCAATGCTGATAATCCAAACCCTCAAATCATTAAGTATCTAGTCAATCGTGGGGCTAAATTTGAAGTGTATCAAGATGAATTTCATTGGACTCCTATGCATTTTTGGGTTAGACAAAATAATTATGAATTATTAGAACTAGCCATTAAAGGAGGGGCTAATGTGGATATGCAAACCCGACTTATTCAAGAGAGTGAATACAATGAAACCCTTTTATTTGACGCTGTAAGCGAACCTGAAACTTATAGGGTTACAAAGCTTTTAATCGAACTTGGAGCCAATGTAAATTTTGTTACTCCTTTAGATATTACAAGAGGATCTAGAAATAAAAAACTTTTAAAAGATGCAAGAGCAATGACTTCAGGGAAACTTGACAAGAATTTAATATATTGGGATGATAAAGAGCGTAAAAAAGATAAAAACTATAGGGAAAAATACTGCAAACTTTTAAACGACGCTATAAAAAAGGCTAGAGAAAGTGAATGGGGGAATAAAAATTAACTTTGCTAAAGTCAATTTTTATATCAAAGAATTTCAAAAGGTTTATATACTAGAAAATTGTAAATTGTGTTTTTATAAGCCTTTTCATTTGCAAGCAAAAGTTAAAGACAATGAAAAAAATTTAAAGATAAAGAAAAGAACACTCATCAAGAACAAGAAATTGAAAAAATAAATTCCCAAGATCAATCAAATGAACAAGAAGATATCACAAAAAACAAGCAAAAGCTTATGAAGCTATGCCTAAACTTTATGAAGCACCAGATAGATTAATAATAAATTTTACCCTTAGTGAAGATACTGATACTATTCTTTTCAAAAAACCTTGGGAAAAATTTGAAATTCTAGGGCGCGTTGTAGGCTATTTTAAAAACCACTCTTTAGCTTTTGAAAACTTTGTAAAGTATTTGCAAAAAGAATGTAAAAAATATGTAAAACTTTTGTAAAAAAATATAAAGTGATATGTAAAAATTTGTAAAGAATAAATCCTCACTTTGATTTCTAAAAAATCTAATCAAAACACTATAAAATAATACTTTAATTAGATTTTATCTCACTTTACTTTTTTTACATAACTTTATATGATAAGTTGCTTAAAAATTTAGAAGAAGAAAATATACAAGGTTTGCTCTCTAAGCAAAAAGATATAAATATTAATTTTGTAAATTTTATAGATTATCAAGATTATATTTATAACAATAAAGATGATTTTTGGAATTTGTCTTCGGAAGAAAATTCTATGCTTTGGGAAAAATTTTTAAGTAAAAATACCTTAAAACCTTTTCCTTTAAACTTTGATTGCTCCCTAGAAGAAAAATTTCTTTATGCTAAGGATGAGCAATTAGAAAACATTCTCAAATCTCATAAGGCTTTTCATGGCTAGAAAAAAAACAATCCTTATTCCTAGAATAGAAGATATTAATGTAACTCCTGATACTTCTTGTATGCATCCTATATTGGAAGATAATACTTTATTATGTTTACATGGAGGCAAAGTCAATTTAAAAGCAAAAAAGGCTAAAAGAATAAAATATAATAATGTTCCTGTTATGTTACACGATGAAATACAAGGAGCTAGTATAAGTGGATGTTTAAATCCTCCAGTCGCTGGAGGGCCTTGTACTAAAGTTGCTTTGGTATTTCCTTATACTTATTCAAAGCATAAAGTTAATAATAAACATTCCGTTTATCAAATGGGCTTAATAGGAGTAAGCAATAAAGGCTATCCTGTGCTTTCTATACCTAAAGGCAATAAGATTAAATTTGCTTTAGCTAAAATACAAGCTAGTCCTCTTGCTAAGATTAAGTATGATAGGATAATATGGTAAGGGATAGCAAATAAACCAAAATCGGCACGAAAAAGCAAAGAAAAAACAAAAATGTCTTATATTTACAATGGGGGATATAATAGTGTTTTTATAAAGACAAAAGATAAACTTACCAGATATGATTTAGACAGTAAATCACATTATGAGAAGACATCAAAGAAAATAATTGACACACCTCATAAAATAGAATATACTAAACATATAAATCCTCAAGATCCAACAAAGTATAGAATGTCACAGGGTTTAGTAGAGCCAATATCTCATAAAGATTTAGATACTGTAGAAAATTATTTAAAAAGGCAAAATAATGAAATTTGAGAATTTAAAGCATGGAAGTTTATTCAAAAGAGAATTTTACCTTAAGGATGTAAAAATAGATTTAAAAAATGACTTTTTTGTTTATTCTATCACAATGAATGAAAAAACTTTAGAAATATTTTTTAAATCAGAAAAAAAAGATATACAAGATTTGCAAATTATTTTTTATGATTATAAGTTGCTACATTCAAAATCATATTGTAAAAATTTTAATCAATTAGAAGCTAATTTTATCGATTTAATAAGAAATAATTGGGATGATATAGTAGGCTATATTGAAAAAGAAGAAGAGATGTTAATAAGCATATATTTTGATAATGATTTAGAATATATTACTTTAACTTGTAAATATTTTAATATAGATTTTATAGATTAAATAAAGGATAAAAAATGACAAGAGAACAAGCAGAATTAATTATAGAAGAAGAAAAGTTGATTTATGTAACTTGGCGTGATTATGATAATGCGTCTGGGGAATATCATTTTACAATTTGGTTTAATCCTAATAACAATAAATACGAAACTATTTATATTGGAGAAAGAGGAGGTATTGAAGATGAATATTCTTTTGATAGTGAAAAAGAAGCAATTGATAAAATGTTACAAGAAAATTATCGGCATAAATGCTACAATAGGAAGGATATTAAAGAAAATATCACAAAAGAAGTAGCATTAAAAATTATCAAAGAAGAAAAGTTAGAAGTGATTTGGTATGATGAAACACTTAAACCTTTATGTGCAGGTATCAAACATGATAAACAAAGAGATAAATATATATCTTTTATCACTAATGCTAAAGCGGAAATTATAGAATACAGAAGTATTGAATTTGATGGGGAAGTTGTTGTATTTTTAGAAAAATACAATTACACTTCTACCTATAACGATGAATTTATAGCCCTTTATGCTCTTATCAATCGTGCTAGAATGATTAAACAAAATAGAATCAGTTTTGTGTAAAATGTTTTAAAATTAGAAAATCATAATATTAAAGAAAAACAATGACAAGAGAACAAGCAGAATTAATTATAGAAGAAGAAAAGTTGATTGATACAGATTGGTATCCTTCTTATAAACATGCAGGAGAATACCATCTTACTATGTGGTTTGATTCTGATAATAATAAATATGAAACTTTCTATGTTGAAGACCAAGGAAGTATTAGACTTAGTTATTCTTTTGATAATGAAAAAGAAGCTATTGATAAAATGTTGCAGATGAATTATGAACAAAAATATTTTAGTGTAGATGAGAACTATTCAATGCAAAATAGAAAAGAAGTAGCATTAAGAATCATCAAAGAAGAAAAGTTAGAAGTGATTTGGTATGATGAAGCACTTAAACCTTTATGTGCAGGTATTAAACATGATAAACAAAGAGATAAATATATATCTTTTATTACTAATGCTAAAGCGGAAATTATAGAATATAGAAGTATTGAGTTTGATGGGGATAGATACAGTAAAACTTTTGAAAGAATGTTAAATGATGAAGATATAGCTCTTTATGCTCTTATCAATCGTGCTAGAATGATTAAACAAAATAGAATCAGTTTTGTGTAAAATGTTTTTCCTGTGATTTGATTTAGTGGATTTGCTTGATCAAAGCAAAAATGCTTAGATTAGAATATTGAAAAGGAATAAAAAATAAAATATTATAAAAACTAATGTATAATGATAAATATAAAATGCAAAAAAGGAAACTAAATGGCTAACGAAAAAATCATCCCTTATGAAGAATTTCAAGAAAATCCTATGCTTCAATGGTTTTTCAATACGGGAATCAAGCATAGTATTAAAGATAAGTATTATCAAGAATGGCAAGAATATGTTAAAAAAGTGGATTTAAGTACAATTTATCTTACACAAGATTTTGGCAAAGTTGAAAATATAAAAAAACTTCACCCGTTTAATATAACAACTATAGCGCAACGTTTATTTACACGCTATGATTTGTATGATGATGAATTTTTTGAATTTATTTTACAATTTATCCACGACAAAGAATATTTAAGTATGTTATTAGCTTATTCTTCTATTTTATGGGAAGATAAAGAAACAGTAGAACTTACAAAAAGAGTGATTAAAATGTTAGTGGATAAAGGGGCGGATATTAATACTTTTCTTTATGATAAAGATGGAAGGTATGCGCCTTTATTTTTCAAACTTGCAAACTACTTTCATAAAGATCATGGTCTTGAACTCTTAGATTTTTTATTTGAACTTGGGACATTAGATCCTAATCTTAAAAATTCAGAAGGTGAAAATTTATTACATTGTGCAGCTAAAGAAGAAAATTCAGATTTGATCAATCTCATTTTAGATCGAGAAAAGATTGAAAATATCAATGAAGAGATTGAATCTGGCAAAGGCTCTGGATATTTTAATTTGACTGCATTATTATTAGTAATCAAAGAATATAAATATCCACCTAACTCTATAATTGATAAACTTCTTATGGCAGGTGCAAACGTAAATGTTTTTGATCATTATGGTCAAACTCCGCTCGATATTAAAAACAACGATACAAATAGAACAGTTAGTGAAATGCTTTTGTCAACAGGGGCTAAAACAAATAAGTTATTGGGCTCCACAAGATATCAAGTTAGTGAAATGCTTTTGTTAGCAGGGGCTAAAACAGCTTTGGAGCTTTGGAGTAATGGCACTAAAGATCGTAAACAATATAAACAAAAGCTTCGAGAATATGAACAAAAAATGGAAGAGATTAAAAAAATACATTATGAAAAAAGCGAAGAATACAAAAAGAAGCTTAAAAAAGATTATCTTAAATTACACAAAAAAAATCCTCATTATTTTAATTTTTTTAAAAAGATTTCTTGGTATTATGATTTAAAAAATATTATTATAGTTAATGGGATAGATAATAAATTGCTTGAAGCAATTATAAAAGGCGATATAGCATTATTTAAACAAGCCGTTGAAAATGGTGCAAATATCAATGGTGTAGTCGATTCAGAACAAGATAAAAAGTTTGAAAACAAAACTGAAGGTTTGATTTCCCAAGGTAAAAGTTATCTAGCTATAGCACTTCGTTTTGCGCTTAAAGATGCTGTTTTAATGCCACATGATAGCAATGGTTTTGACAAAGATCAATACGAACAAGAACATCAAGGCAATTTTGAAATTTTAAATTTTTTCAAATCTTTAAATCCAGATGAAAGTAAAGCAGATACTACTGCTGAAGACGAACTATATTCTATAACTGAATACAGATCTATGGAATTTTATGATGATCCAGCTGTATATGGTTATGCGGATTTTGAAGATGAGATGAGCGAGAATGAATGGCTAGGATCAGATCCTATTATGGAATATTTTAAAAGTTTTGAGTCAAATACAAATGAGAGGCCAAACACAATAATAAAAAATACAATAGTAATAACAAATGAAAAAGGAGAAGTTCAAGACAATCCTATGCTTGAATGGTTTTTTGATAGACGCGAGCACAGTGTTAAAGATGAGTATTATAAAGAATGGCAAGAATATGTTAAAAAAGCTGATTTAAATGCAGTTTACACTATTAAAGAATATAATTCAGAATATACCAGCATAGCACAACATTTATTTATTCGTCATGATTTGTATGACGATGAATTTTTCGAATATGCTTTACAATTTATCAAGGAACAAAAATGGTTGAATTTTTTACTCAGATGTACTACTGATCGCTGGATATACGATAGTTTAGATTTAGAAAAAAACAAAAGAATAATCAAGCTTTTGGTGGATAAGGGAGCTAATATCAATGCTTATTTTTATAGTTGGCCGAATAATTTTCAACCTTTGATTTTCTTTGTTCGTCCTTTTAGCTCTGGTAAAATAGAAAATGCTAATAGATTAAAACTTTTGCATTTTTTCTTAGAACTTGGAGCAGATCCTAATCTTAAAAATTCAGAGGGTGAAAATTTATTGCATGAATTTATTATTGGAAAAAACCAAAAATTCATCAATGCTCTAATCGATAGTGGTAAGATAAAAGATATTAATGAAGCTATAATAGAATGCGGCAATGAAACGATTAGAGCTGGAAACAGTGCTTTAATACAGGCTATAATGAAAGGATGTTCTAGTACGGTTAAAAAACTTATTAAGGCAGGAGCTAATGTGAATGTTTTTTATCATACCGGATATTCAGCCCTTGATCTTACGGAAGTTGAAACATTTTTTAGTCGTATAGGAAAACAAAGAGAAACCATAAAAAAATACCTTCTTGAAGCAGGAGCTAAAAGTTCTTTAGAGCTTTTAGGCAGTGAAGAAAAACTTGAAGAGTTTAGAGCCCAAGTGTGGAATAAGTACTTAATAGGAACGGAAATAAAAGAAACATATCAAAAACAATGCGAAGATAATTATTATGCTATTCTAGAAAAAACTCCTTCTGCTTTTAAAGAATATATAGAATTGATTGAGGAATAATATGCAATTAAATATAAAGGACATACAATGACTAACGAAAAAATCATCCCTTATGAAGAATTTCAAGAAAATCCTATGCTTCAATGGTTTTTCAATATGGGAATCAAGCATAGCATTAAAGATAAGTATTATAAAGAATGGCAAGAATATGTTAAAAAAGTGGATTTAAATACGATCTATATTGTAGAAGATTTAGAAGATAAAGACAAAGTATATTTTTATGAAAAAATGACTTTAGCACAACACTTATTTACACGCTATGATTTGTATGATGATGAATTTTTTGAATTTGTTTTACAATTTATCTGTGACAAAGAATATTTAAGTATGTTATTAGCTTATTCTTCTATTTTATGGGAAGATAAAGAAACAGATGTAGAACTTACAAAAAGAGTGATTAAAATGTTAGTGGATAAAGGGGCGGATATCAATACTTTTCTTTATGATAAAGATGGAAGGTATGCGCCTTTATTATTTAAAGTCTTACCTTCTCCTGAAGAAATATATATAGATAAAATTATAGAACGCAAACTAGAACTTTTACATTTTTTATTGGAATTAGGAGCAAACCCTGAAATCAAAAACTCAGAGGGTGAAAATTTATTACACTACGCACTAATAGAAAAATTACAAACATTTGCCAATTTTATTTTAACCAATAGCAAAATTAAAAATATTGATGAAAAAATAGAATACAATAAAAATTCTAGCTATTGTGGTTATAACGCATTATTATTAGCGGTTTATAATTGCTATTCTAACGTCACCAAAGAGATTATTAAAATAGGAGCAAATGTAAATATTTCTGATGATTTTGGACGATCAAATCTTGATCTTATAGAAAATAAAAGCCAAACTATAAAAAATTATCTTCTTGAAGCAGGAGCTAAAAGTTCTTTAGATCTTTTAGGCAGTGAAGAAAAAATCGAAGAATATAGACAAAAAACAATGAAAATTTTAAAAGCACACAAGGAAAAAAGCGAGGAATATGCAAAAAAACTTAAAGAAGATTATCTTAAATTGTGTCAAAAAAATCCTCATTATTTTCATTTTTTTGAACAAAAACCTAATTTTCAAACTTTACTAGCAATTACCTATAAACAAACTCGAAAAAATCCTATGCTTAAATGGTTTTTTGACTATGATATCAAGCATAGTGTTAAAGATGAGTATTATAAAGAGTGGCAAGAATATTTCAGTCAAAATATGGAAAATACTTATATTATAGAAGCTTTAAATGGAAAAGATGAATTTTATCCATTTAGTAGAGTAAATATGGTGCAATATTTGTTTATTTATTACGGATCATATGATGAAGAATTTTTTGAATTTGTTTTACAATTTATCCACGATAAAGATCTCTTAAACATTTTTTTATCCTATATTTCGATTTTATGGGGAGATAAAAATATAGATTTAGAACATACGAAAAATTTAGTTAAGTTGTTAATTAGCAAAGGTGCAGATATTAATGCCTTAGTTTATGATGAAGATGGAGATTTTTGTCCTTTATTGTTTAAAACTTTACCCACACGAAAAGAAAGATATTTTAAAGAAATTCGACAACATAAATTTGAAATTTTAAAATTTTTGCTAGAATTAGGAGCTGACCCTAACTTAAAAAACTCTACAGGAGAAAATTTTCTACATGCAGCAATTAGAGTAAGTATGAAGGATTTTATTAACTTAATTTTAAATAGTGGCAAAATCAAAGATATTAATGAAAAAATAGAAGTAAACAAACAGCACCGCTATTATGGTTGTAATGCATTATTATTACAGGCTCGTTATAATTACTATTACTATTGCGATACTATAAAAAAACTCATTGACGCGGGAAGCGAAGTTAATATCATTGATCAACTTTATACAAAAACTCCTCTTGATTATGCACTAAATGAAAGTCCAACTATAGCAAATTACCTTATTCAAGCAGGAGCTAAAACAGTCTTAGAGCTTTTAGGTAGTAAAGAAAAAGTCGAAGAACATAAACAACAAATGGAAGAGCTTGAAAGAATACACTATCAAAAAGGTGGAGAATATAGCTATAAGCTTAAAGAAGACTATCTTAAATTATATAATAAAAATCCGAAATATTTTGAGATTCTTGAAGAGCTCTATAGTTTTAAAAAACCAGATATCAGCATCAATCCACTTATTAAATATGGATTTTAAGTGGCAATTTGTCTCTTCAAAAAGCCGAAGAATGAGGAATACAAATTGTAATAACATGATAGTGTATATTTATAAAGTTTTTAAATAAAAAAAGGAAAACAAATGACTAAAGAAAAAATCATCTCTTATGAAGAAGTTCAAGCAAATCCTATGCTTCAATGGTTTTTTGATACAGAAATCAAGCATAGTATTAAAGATAAATATTATAAGGAATGGCAAGAATATGTTAAAAAAACAGATTTAAATACAATGTATATTATAGAAAATCCAAAAGGTAAAGATGTTTATGACTTATATCCATACCAAAGACCTAGTATGGCTTCTCACTTATTTGGTGGTCACGAATTATATGATCATGAATTTCATGAATTTATTTTACAATTCATAAAAGATCAAAAATGGTTGAATTTTTTATTGACTCTTATTAGTTTTACGATAGAAGATGAAGATCATCATATAGTTTTAGAAAAAACAAAAAAAGTTATTAAGCTTTTAGTAGATAAGGGAGCTAATATCAATGCTTATTTTTATGATATGGATGGACAATACAAACCTTTGATCTTTAAAACCAGTGGTCTTCTTGATGCCACTAAAATAGAAAGGGCTAATAAATTAGAACTTTTGCATTTTTTACTAGAACTAGGAGCAGATCCTAATCTTAAAAATTCAGAGGGTGAAAATTTACTACACAAACTTCTTATGTATGAAGAGCAAAAATTTGCTAATGCCTTAATTGATAGTGGTAAAATGAAAGATATCAATGAAATCATAGAATATGACAAAGGATCAATTTGTTATGGAGAAAATGCTTTAATATTGGCTGTAGAGGGGTGTTATTCTAGCACGGTTAAAAAACTCATTGAAGCAGGAGCTAATGTGAATGTTTTTGATCATTTTGGAGATTCAGCTCTTGATAATATAGGCAATAAAAGTGAAACCATAAAAAAATACCTTCTTAAAGCAGGAGCTAAAAGTTCTTTAGAGCTTTTAGGCAGTGAAGAAAAACATATAGAGCTTATGAATGAAATGCGAAAAAAAAGAGAAATGCAAGATAAAATAAGAAAAGAACGCAAAAAGCAACTTAAGGAAAACTATCTTGCTATCTTAGAAAAAACTCCTTTGATTTTTTGTAAAATAGAAGTTACAGAGGAATAAAAAGGAAAACAAATGACTAAAGAAAAAATCATCTCTTATGAAGAATTTCAAGCAAATCCTATGCTTCAATGGTTTTTTGATACAGAAATTAAGCATAGTATTAAAGATAAATATTATAAGGAATGGCAAGATTTTATCAACAAAGAAGGTATAAATGTGATTTGTATCACAAAAGATCCTAAGGGCGAGGATATTCTTAAGTTAGATTTATGGGATAGAAAGACAATATTGGATCCATTATTTCACTTTGCTTGTTATGATTATGAATTTTTTGAATTTATTTTACAATTCATAAAAGATCAAACATGGTTGAATTTTTTACTTGCATGTAATGCAATTGCTTGGGGTAAAGATGTATCGAATTTAGAGCATACAAAAAAAATTATTAAGCTTTTAGTGGATAAGGGAGCTAATATCAATGCTTACTTTTATCAAGGCGAGAAAGGGCGGTATGAACCCATAATCTTTAAAACTCGCCCTCTAGGTTCTGCCACTAAAATAGAAAGAGCTAATAAATTAGAACTTTTGCATTTTTTACTAGAACTAGGAGCAGATCCTAATCTTAAAAATTCAAGAGGTGAAAATTTATTGCACAATTTTCTTCTTTCAGAGGAGCAAAAATTTGCTAATGCCTTAATTGATAGTGGTAAAATAAAAGATATCAATGAAATCATAGAATATGATAAAGGGGCAATTTATTATGGAGAGAGTGCTTTGATATTGGCAGTAAGGAAGTGTTATTCTAACACAGTTAAAAAGCTCATTGAAGCAGGAGCTAATGTAAATGTTTTTGATGGTTTTGGAGATTCAGCTCTTGATCTTATAGGCAATAAAAGTGAAACCATAAAAAAATACCTTCTTAAAGCAGGAGCTAAAAGTTCTTTAGAGCTTTTAGGCAGTGAAGAAAAACTGAGAGAATTTAAAGATGAAATGCGAAAAAAAGGAGAAATACAAGATAAAATAAAAAAAGAACGCGAAAAACAACTTAAGGAAAATTATCTTGCCATCCTAGAAAAAACTCCTTTAGTGTTTCATAGAAAAATAGAAGTTATCAAGGAGTAATGACTCTAATATAAAAAATCTTAGGAGGAAAACAGTAAAAAATAATCGTAGCAATAAAATCTAATAATTTAAAAGTAAGAATTTAATAGCATAGAGGTAGTTAATACAAGAAAGAGTTTAAGAATCAAAAATGTTTTTATCAAAGTCGAGATATATAAGAGCCTTACAATGCGTGAAATCTTTATGGCTTAAAACCTACAAAAGTGAAGTTTTGGATACGCCAGATGACAATGTTTTGACTAAATTTAGCACAGGGGATAAAGTAGGCGAGTTGGCTTATGGTTTATTTTCAAAGGGTGTGAAAATAGAATTTCAAAGCAGTACCTTTGAGGAAAAATGCCAGCTTACTAAGGATTTGATTGAGCAAAATCAAGAAATAATATACGAGGCCACTTTTTCTTATAAAGGCATTGTAGTCATGGTAGATATCTTGCAAAATACAAAATCAGGATTGATTATCAATGAGGTAAAAAGCTCCACTTCTTTAAAAGATGTTTATTTGGATGATTGTGCTTTGCAATATTATGTTTTATCAAATTTAGGCTATAGCGTTAATCGGGTTAATTTAATTTATATCAATAAAAATTATATTAGAGAAGATAAGCTTAATTTGGATGAGTTGTTTATCGTGGGTGATATTACGCAGCAGGTTGCATCTAAACAAAGACAAGTGGAACAAAATTTGATCGATTTTGAACAAGTACTAGCCTTGGAAGAGGAACCTAATATCGATATAGGAAAACAATGTTTTTATCCTTATGAATGCGATGCCTATACTTATTGTTGGGATAAACAAAGAAATTTGTGTCATCATGAAAATATTTTTAATATCGCAAGATTAAATCAAGATAAGAAATTTAACCTTTACAGACAAAATATTATTAATTTTTCAGATATTAAAGATTTATCTATTTTTAATGTGCAGCAACAAATTCAAATCAAAGCTTGTTTAAATCAAGAAATCATCATAAATAAAGATAAAATCAAAGCTTTTTTAGCGACGCTAAGTTATCCCGTGTATCATTTGGACTTTGAAACTTTTTCTCAAGCTATCCCAGAATTTAAAGGAGTTAGGCCATATGAGCAAATTCCTTTTCAATTTTCTTTACATATTGATAATAAGGATAAATTAGAGCATAGGGAATTTTTATCTCAATGCGGAGTCGATCCTAGAGAGCAGTTGGTTAAAAATTTGATCGCTTATATACCAAAAGATGTATGCGTTCTTGCTTATAATGCAAGTTTTGAAAAAGGAGTTATAAGAAAATTAGCGGATTTATATCCTGAATTTAGGGAGCATTTATTAAATATAGAAAGCAATATTAAAGACTTGATGATACCTTTTCAAAATAAAGATTATTATCATTATAAAATGCAAGGGAGTTATTCTATAAAAATGGTTTTACCCGCTTTAATTCCACAAATGGAACAAGCTTATAAAAATTTGTCTTTAATCCACAATGGAGGCGAAGCGATGCAGAGCTTTGAATCGATGAAAAACATGGATGAATTAACTCAAAATCAATACCGAAAGGCTTTGCTTGAGTATTGCAAACTTGATACTTTAGCGATGGTAAAAATTTTACAGCATTTAGAAGAGGTTGTAAAATAAGATTTTAAATTTATTTTTTTAAATATGCCTTTAAAATATTTTCAAGTTTAGTTTTTAATTTTATAGGAGAGATGATTTTTATATAAGGGATCCACTGTTTGACCAAATTTAAAATTTCATTTGTTTATTAAAGATTTTATCAATTTTATTTTCTAAAGTATCTATTTTCATGGCAATTTCATTAACATTGTGCGACATTTCAGAAATAATATCTTTATAATCATCACTCCAGTAAATATTTTCTTCTTCTGTTTGCTTATACCATTTTAAGTTTAATTCCAACATAGCCTATCTTAAAATAAAAGGTAGCATTTTTTCTCCTTGAACTAAAATTACAAGGAAAGTATAAAATACTCTTGCGACAGGTTATGTCATGAAATTTTTATTTTTTATTTTTTTGACACAACCTTTCATATTTTTTTATTAAAATACTTATTAAAGGAGGATTTATGTTATCGGTAATTTTATTTTTAATCGTGGGTTTTGTTAGTTTTATCCTAATAGGAGTTTTTCGGGTGTTACTTCTTGCTTTTGTGTTGATAGTATTTTTTATAAATATATAGATATGGATTTTTAAATTTTACAGGTATTTTGTTTTTGCTAGCAGTTATTGCATGGTTGATTAAACAATATAAAAATAAATTATAGGGCAATATCAAAAAAAATTATTCAATATTTAAAAAATGAATTCATAATATCATCGTTTATTTTAAAAAATTTATAATGTAAAATACATTTTTTTAACAATATTTATTTAATAATAATTAAATTCTTTAAATTTATTTCCTGCAAATACATAAATTCTCAATATAAAAAATATTTTTTATTTTTATCATTACAAATTTTTATTATTAAATGTAATAATTATTACTATATAATTGCAATTTTTATTTTGATTACAAAAGGAGAATAATTTGAGAAGTTTAAAAATTAAGTTTTCCGTGAAAGGAAGGGATTGATGAAAAAAAGTAGTGTATCATTAAAATTAACTTTATGTGTAGGTGTTTTGATAGTTATTGTATTGGCTGTTGCGAGCACTATAAGTTATTTTGATTCTAAAAATAACACTTTTGAATTACTTGAAGATACTCAGTTAAAAACCGTAGAAGATGTTGCAATGGCATTTGATAATTACGGAAAAAGCAGACGAGTTGCCATGGAGGTTTTGGCTAAAGAAATTGAAAAAGTATTAGATAAAGGCAACGATGAGGAAATCTTTAGTTTGTTAGAATCTTTCAAAGAAGCTTTTGGTTTTGAATTTGTCTTCTTAGGTTTTGAAAATTCAAGAAAAGTTTTTACCTCTGATAGAAAAATATTAGATTCTGAAGCCTTTAATCTTAAAAATATAGCATGGTATAAAGAGGCTAAAGACGCAACTAAAGCGATCGTACGCGGCCCATCTAGATCAGATATTAATGGTAAAGCAGTTTTAACCTACGCAATGCCTATTTATAAAGATGGAAATTTTGTAGGAGCCGTTGGTAGTGATTATAGTTTAGAGCAATTTTCAAAGGATGTTTTAGTCTATGGAAAATCTGCAAGTTCTTATGCTGCAGTTTATGGTCCAGATGGAGATATCTATTTTCATGAATTTCCAGATAGAATTTTAACAAAAAATTCATTAAGTATTAATATTACTAATGTAATTAATTCTAATCCGCAGTATTATCTTAATCCAAAAAATCCAAATGCCTTATTTCAAGTTTATGATGATAAAGGGAAAAAATATGATGTATTATGTAGCGCAACTATCAATCCAAAATTTAGAATTTGTACGATATCTCAAGATGAAGCTTATACAGAACCGGCTAAAATAACTCTTTTAAAACAGATTTGTCTAGGTATTATTTCTACCATTATCGCCCTCATCCTCATTAGAATTCTAATCTCAAGAGGTCTCTCCCCACTCACCACCATCCAAACTGGTCTTAACTCATTCTTTGATTTCATCAATCATAAAACAAAGAATGTCTCTACGATTAATATAAATACTAATGATGAGTTTGGTCAAATCTCAAAAGCTATCAATGAAAACATCCTTGTTACTAAACAAGGTTTAGAACAAGATAACCAAGCTGTAAAAGAATCAGTCTCTACAGTTCAAACAGTAGAAAGAGGAGATTTAACTGCAAGAATTACTGCAAATCCAAGAAATCCTCAACTTGTAGAACTTAAAAACGTTTTAAATAAACTCTTAGATGTTTTACAAACTAAAGTAGGTTCTGATATGAATGCTATTCATAAAATCTTTGAAGAATATAAGAGCTTAGACTTTAGAAATAAATTAGAAAATGCTAGTGGTAGTGTTGAAGTAACTACTAATGCTTTAGGTGAAGAAATCATTAAAATGTTAAAACAAAGTTCTGAATTTGCTAATCACTTAGCAAGTGAAAGTTCTAAATTACAAAATGCTGTTCAAAACCTAACTAGTTCTTCTAATTCTCAAGCAGCTTCTTTAGAAGAAACTGCTGCTGCTTTAGAAGAAATCACTTCTTCTATGCAAAATGTTTCAGTTAAAACTAGTGATGTTATCACTCAATCTGAAGAAATTAAAAACGTTACAGGTATTATTGGAGATATTGCAGATCAAATCAACCTCTTAGCATTAAATGCTGCTATAGAAGCTGCACGTGCAGGAGAACATGGAAGAGGATTTGCTGTTGTTGCTGATGAAGTTAGAAAACTAGCTGAAAGAACTCAAAAATCATTATCTGAAATAGAAGCAAATACAAATTTACTTGTTCAATCTATCAATGATATGGCAGAATCTATTAAAGAACAAACTGCAGGTATTACTCAAATCAATGAGAGTGTAGCTCAAATTGATCAAACTACTAAAGACAATGTAGAAATTGCTAATGAATCAGCTATCATTTCTAATACAGTTAGTGATATAGCTAATAATATATTAGAAGATGTTAAGAAGAAAAGATTTTAAGAGATCTTTAATCACTCAATAACTAGCTTAAGAAAGCTAGTTATTGATCTTATGTTATCATTTTATATATTTTTATTAAGGAAAATATATGGATTTGTGGGATAAGAAAGCTAAAAATTATGTAAGATATGGAAAATTAAACGATATTCAAAAGCAAACTTTTGAAAAAATAAACGAATTAAATATTGATTTTATAAATAAAAATATCGTTGATATAGGTTGTGGCACAGGTGTTTGGACTTTACATTTAGCACAAAAAGCAAAAAGCGTTTTAGGTGTGGATAACTCTAAGGCCATGCTTGAAATTTTGCAAGAAGATGCCTTAAAAAATAATACTAACAACGTTAAAACACTCCATTTAGATTTTGAAAGCTTTTATAAAGAAAATCAAGAAAAATTTGATATAGCGTTTTTGAGTATGTCTCCGGCTTTGCAAAATGAAAATGACTTTAAAGCTTTTTTAAATTTGGCTTCGCAAAGGATATATCTTGGTTGGGCTGATTATAGAAAAAGTGATTTTTTAGATCCTATATTTAAACATTTTAATACCGAATTTAAAGGTTGTTATAAAAAAGATTTAGAAAGTTTTTTGCTAGAAAAAAATATAAATTTTTATAAATTTGTATTTGATGAAGAAAGAGTAGTATATAGAAGTAAAGATGAGGCTATAGAAAATGCCTTATGGCATTTAAGTATGAATAATATTAAGACAAATAGAGAAAAAATAACAAAATTTATCAAATCAGAT
Organism: Campylobacter taeniopygiae; assembly: GCF_005406225.1. GTDB lineage: Bacteria > Campylobacterota > Campylobacteria > Campylobacterales > Campylobacteraceae > Campylobacter_D > Campylobacter_D taeniopygiae. The sequence continues at coordinate 42,868 of NZ_NXLY01000010.1, forward strand.
ATTAAGGAAACAATAGTTTCTAAAATTAAACTTTTAGTTTTATGATCATAAAAATCATTTATAAATTTAATTTTAAATAATATTGAAAATCTTAAATATTTCGTTATAATTTCACTTTTTATAATTATTATTTAGGAGAATACATGGAATCTAATTCTATTTTAATGGCGATTTCAGATAAAATTCCATCTGAAGGTTTGCCACTTTTGCAAGATAAGCTTAAAAATGCTTCTGAAGAGAAAATCAATTCTCTCGCTACCTTACCTTTAAAAAATCATATTTTAGGTTTAGTTTTGGGACTATTTTTTGGTTACTTTGGTGTAGATCGTTTTTATAAAGGTGATAAAAATTTGGGTATTGCTAAACTTGCTGTTTTTATTTTAGGTGTTATAGGAAGTTTTTTTGTTATAGGCAGCCTTTTTCTAATTGTGCTATGGGTATGGTGTATAGCAGATTACTTTTTAGTATGGAAAGGAATCAAAAAAGATAATTTTGATAAAATTTTAAAAACATTGGATTAATGTTATTAACAAAACTAATTCTAAATTAGTTTTGTTTTAAATTTTAAGCTTTTTTCTGCCATGAAAGGCACTACATCGCCATATTTTTGCGGTACTTGCCATTCTTGTTTTTCTAAATTTATGATTTTGTCTTTTTCAAATTTAAAATCATAAATTTTACAAGCATTATCTGAAATAAATTTTTGTAAATTTTTTTCATTTGAGTTTTTTTCAAAAAGTTCAGCCAAAACAGGTAAAATAACAGGTGCGCTAAAAACTCCAGCCGCGCAACCGCAACATTCTTTAGTATGTAGTGGGTGTGGCGCACTATCGCTTCCAAACATAGCTTTTTCATATCCGCTAAAAGCAAGTTCGCAAAGCGCGTCTTTATCTTCATAACGCTTAGCGATTGGTTTGCAAAATAAATGCGGATCCATTTTTCCACCCACAACATCATCTAAAGTGATCATTAAATGATGTAAAGTTATAGTGGCGTATAAATTTTCATAATCTTTGAGTAAATCGCATAAAACTTTAGTGGTAATATGCTCCATGACTATTTTTAAATTTGGAAAATTTTGAGCTAATTTTTCATAAATTTTTGCAAAATTTGCTTCTCTGTCCATAACAAAATCATTGGTTTCGCCATGGATTAGCAAAGGTATATTTAACTCACTCATCGCATTTAGAGTGGGTTTTAAATTTTGTATATCAAAGCTTGAAATTCCATTGTCTGAATTTGTAGTAATGCCAGCAGGATAAAGCTTGATGGCAAAAATTTCATCTTTTGCATTTTCTAAAAATTTTTCATCATATTCTTTAAAAAATAAAGTCATCAAAGGGGTAAAATCTTCATTTTTACAAGCTTTCATAATCCTTTGTTTATAGGCTTTTAAAGAATTTATATCTGTGATTGGAGTGATTAAATTTGGCATGATAACGCCAGCTTTAAAATCTTTTGCGCTAAATGGAGCTACTAAATCAAGCATTTTTTCATCACGTAAATGTAAATGCATATCTAAAGGATTTTTTAGCGTCATTGTCTCTCCTTTTTATAAAAAATAATTGCTTAAATTTATCAAAATATACAAAAAAGATAAATTAAATTATATTTCTTCTTTGATATAAATTTGGTATAAACCATTTTTAAGACGCCTAAAAAGCTTTTTTTCTTCCAAAAATTTAAAAGTGGCAATGATGGTAGGTTTGCTAAGATCGAGCTTGCTTTGAATTTCGCTAATTTTTATCATGATAAAGCCATTTTCATCGGCATTTTCGCATAAAAATTTTAAAAGTTCATAGCGTTTTTTTCCAAAAATACCACGCATTAATTTTTCAAAATTCATATTAAACCTACTAAGATAAAAATCCAAGCAAAAAGTGCCAAAATCACACTAAAAAAGACTCCAGCGCTTGCGCAATCTTTGGCGATTTTTGCTTTTTGATGCCATTTATCGGTTATGAGATCTACGCAAGCTTCGATGGCTGAGTTAAAAGATTCTGCAATTAAGATTAAAATTAAAACCGCTATTAAAATGAGATGTTCTATCAAACTCACCTTTAAAAAAAAGCTGATTAAAATAGCAGGGATAATGATGCAAATTTCAATGCGAAAAGCCATCTCATTTTTAAATAAAGCCATGATCCCTTCTAGGGCGTATTTGGCATTATTGAAAATGTGGTATTTTGGTTTCATGGATTTTCCTTAAGTTTAGGATTAAATAAATCATAATTCGATTCATAAACACAAGTTTTTATATCAAAATAACCTAAAAGTGTGCTAAAAAGATTATCTTGAGAAAGCTTTAAATTTTTATGTTTTTTAGCCAAATTCATAAGTTTATTATCGTTACTCCAAAAAATCATAGGAATATGAGTTTGTGTGCTTGGTGCAAAAGCATAAGGCATACCGTGCAAATAAATTCCATCTTTGCCTAAACTTTCTCCATGATCAGAAAGATACAATAAAGAACTTTGAAAACCTTTTTTTTCTTTTAAAAGAGAGATAATACGGCTTAAAATATAATCTGTGTAAAGCAAGGTGTTATCATAAGTATTTACCAAAGCATCTTCACTGCATTTTGATAGATCATTTGTATCACAAGTGGGATTAAATTTTTTAAATTCCTTAGGATAGCGTTTGTAATAAGCTGGGCCATGAGAGCCTTGCAAATGTAAAACAATAATATTTTGAGTGCTTAATTTGTTTAATTTGTTTTTTAATGGATCCAGCAAATCTTCATCATAAGTGCTTGAGAGTTGAATTTTTTGTTTTAATCGATCGCAAACCCCTTTACAACCTCCTGAATTATTATCTATCCAGCTAACATCGACACCGCTTTTATTGAGTATATCGATAACATTTTCTTGATATTCCTTATTTGAAAATTGAATTCGCTTTGAAACTGAAAACATGCAAGGTAAGCTAACAGCGGTTGCTGTTCCGCAAGAAGATACTTGAGTGAAAAACACAACATTGTCTTTTTTGGTATAAAAATTCGTATCATTTTTTGTGTAGCCATCAAGCGAGTAATTTGCCGCCCTTGCTGTTTCCCCCACCACTAAAACTAAAATTTTTTTAGTGTGATTATCATCCTTATAAGCGTCATTTTCTATAGCTTTAAATTGAGGTTTGGTTTGAACAAAGAGAGCATAATAACGATATAGGGCATAAATTTGATAAAAAGGAGTGTTATACATTCTTATTTCATTGTAATTTCTAGCAAAAGGAATAAAGGTTTTGCTAAGTGGAAGGAAAATCGCAAAAACAAAAAACAAGCCTAAAAAAATATTGATAAATTTAGTTTTAAGGTGAGATTTCATTGATTTGTAATCAATTTTGACTTTTATAATATAAATGATAAAAATTAAAGCCAAAATTAGAGTGATTATTAGCTTGAAATTGATCAGATCTTCTACTTCTTTAACATCGGTTTGCATGGCATTTTGAATCATATTTGAATCGATAAGAATTCCATAAAAACTGATAAAATAAACACTTAAAAAAGATGCTAAAATAAAAAAGATTGAAAAAAATTTACTCAAATATTTGATAAAAATCAAAGAAAAAATAGTATGCACAAAACCAAAATATATTAAAATAAAGCTTAGAGTGATGAAAAAATTTTGAGAGCTTTTTTCATAAACAAAATGAAATAAATTAAAATTAAGTGCTACAATCAACAAAGAATTTAAAAGTGTGAATTGAAGCCAAGTGAGTTTAAACATTAAATTTGCCTTATGTATAGATTGTTTATTGTATAAAAGTTTGTTTAATCACCTGTAAAAAATTAATTTTTGTGCTATGATTTTGAAATTATTACTTTATTTAAGGAAGAAAATGAAACTATTGTCATGGAATGTCAATGGCTTAAGAGCAATTTGTGATAAAAATGCACTTGATTGGATAGAAAAAGAAAATATTGATTTTATAGGTTTTCAAGAGATTAAAGCCCATGAAGATAAATTTCCTAAAAGAATTTATGAATTTCCTTTTAAACATATGTATTCTAATTCCGCTAAAAGGGCGGGATATTCTGGTGTTATGAGTCTTTGCAATTTTGATTGTGAAGTAAAAAAATGTGAATTTTTTGATGATGATGAAGGTAGAGTTTTAGAGCATAGATTTAAAAATGTAGTGCTTTTTAATATTTATTTTCCAAATGGACAAAAAGATGAAGAGCGTTTAAATTTTAAAATGAAATTTTATGCGGATTTTTTAGTCTATCTTAAAAAACTTTTAAATGAAGGTAAGGAAGTTATCATTTGTGGCGATGTCAATACGGCTCACCGCGAGATTGATCTAACACACCCTAAGGCAAACGCAAATACTTCAGGTTTTTTGCCTATAGAAAGAGCTTGGATTGATGATTTGTTAAAGCTTGGTTTTTTGGATACTTTTAGAGAAATCAATGGAGATATTAAGGAAAAGTATTCGTGGTGGAGTTATAGAATGAAAGCAAGGGAAAGAAATGTTGGCTGGAGGATTGATTATTTTTTCATTTCTAATAATTTAAAAAGCAAATTGAAAAATGCTTTTATAAGGGATGATATTTTCGGATCAGATCATGCTCCAGTTGGTATAGAAATAGATATTTAATATCCTAAAAATTAGGATATTATTTTTTGATTAAATTTTTGGCTTTTTCCCAAAGTCTGATGCCTAATTTTTTTGCTTTTTTGGAATTTATATCTTTATATTTTTCATTGGCAATATTTTCTAATTCATAAATTTCTTGCTTTAAGCGATAAAGTTTGCTTTGGGTTAGTCTATTAAAATCATTAATTGTTGGATTTTTCTTGATATCATTTAAAACTAAGATCAACTGCTCTCTACTTTCACTTGCAAGGCGTTTGAATTTGGCAAAAAGATTATCAAGTTCGTATTCGAGTAAATTTTCAACTATTTCTTTAGCAGGATTGTTTTGTTTTTTAACCTCTTTTTTTAAAAGTGCGATAAAATCATCCTCTATGCCGATTAATTCTTTACTTTTTAAATTAATATCCTCTTCAAAGGCTGCGTAGTTTAGCGAGGATTTAAATTTTTCCATAGCCAAAGAAATTCCATCTCGTGTGCCTTTGATCGCACCTAAACAAAGATCTTTAGCATAAGCCATCGATTCATTAGCAATTTCAAAAGCTGTATTTAAAATAATGCTTGAAATTTTTAAGATACGTTCTTTCTCAAAATGCGCTTCACAAATGGCATTATAAACAAGATTTTTAGCAATTTCTTTGCTTGTAAGCTCTATATCTTCAGCTTTTTCTAAGGTGGTTAAAAAAGCACTTTCAGCTGTTTCTTTTAAGATCCCAAGCATTTCTATATCAAATAAGATCGCATCATTTAAGCTGCTACAAATTTGATTGTCAAGATGTTCTTGTAAGATATTTTCAAATTCAAAAAAATGATTGCTGATTTGATTTTTTATGGAATTTTTTTGATTTTCAATTTGCTTGTTTAAAATTTCAATCTCATTCATATAATCATAAAGAGTATTTTGAGCGTCTTGAATACTAGCTTTTACTAAAGCTTTAATGATTTTTGTAACATTTTCATCATCAAATAAATCAAGCTTTTTTAAAATATTTAAAAATTCAACCAAAAGAGAATTGAGGATTTTTTGAGTATAATGAGCATTATGCGTGATTTGCTTGTAAGCAAGGTTAAAACTTAGTTCTTCTAGCAAATCTTTGGCTTCTTTTTTGCTAAGATTTGATAGAGAATTTTCAAAAATGATTAAAGTATTTTTCATAAATTTCCTTAAATAACAAATTTTGCTTCAGACTTAAGCTTCTCAAAAATGTCAAGACGATCTTGTTTGCTATCAACATAGACGCTTAATAAAAAGCTTTGATACTTTCCGCTAGAACTTGCATTAGAATGCTTGTATTTAAATTCTCTTTGACCTAGCAATTTTTCAAAAACTTCACCCGCATGCACATGGGTATCAAAAATAACCTTATAATCCCAAAATGTTGGATAGTTAATAATAGGTTCTTTGTTAAGATCGCATAAATTGACCACTTTTGCCTCCTTCTTTATTTTCAAGAACAATTTCGCCTATTTTCATAGTTTTATCAATAGCCTTTACCATATCATAAATGGTTAAAAGTCCTATGCTTACTGCCGTTAAAGCTTCCATTTCAACTCCAGTTTTACCCTCACATTTAACCGTAACGATGAGCTTAAAAGCAAATTCTTTTTCAAATTCAATCACATCTGTTTCAATTTTAGAAAGCATTAAAGGATGACACATAGGAATTAATTCACTTGTTTTTTTCGCTCCCATAATAGCTGCGATGATTGCGGTTTGTAAAACGGGCCCTTTTTTAGCTGTATTATTTTTAATGCTTTCAAAGGCTTCTTGAGACATATTTATTATCCCACTTGCTTTAGCAAGTCTTTGAGTAATATTTTTTGAGCTTACATCTACCATTTTTGGACGATTTTTATCATCTAAATGAGTTAAATTCATAAATAAACCTTTTAAAAAATTCAAAAAATTATATCAAAAGCAAACAAATTTAAGTTAAAATAATTTTATAATTTTAATTTTAGGAGAAAATCATGGAAAACGAAGAAGAAAATTTAGATTATGATGCTTATGAAGAAGATGGAGAATATGCACCCACTAATCATCGATCTTATAATTACGATGATGATGATTATGTTTATGATGATGAATCAGATGACGATGAATTTTATGAAATGGATTAAAATTCATCCTCTTAATAATATCCAACACACATACTATCAGTAATTTTTATACGTTTTTCAAAAGGGGCTGGACTAAAAAAATGGCATTTTTCTATATAGATATGCTGATGATAATCAAGCCCTAAAAAATCATAAAATTTTTTCAAATTGACAAATTTAACCCCTTGTACTTCTTTAAGTTCCAAAAGTTTATAAATAGAAGAATCATTCTTTTTTACTAAATGCGAAGGAGCAAGGGTAGTGAAAGAACAAAAAGCACTAGCTAAGACAAAGCCATTTAAATTTGTACATAGTTTTAATTTATCTTGATATTTTTTAAGGATGGAATTTTTATGTAAAAAAACAACACGTGTTCCTTGATATCTACCTATTTCTACATTTTTCCAAAATTTATAAGCATTTTTAGAAATGCCGACTAGGCGATGAAATTCGGCATTTAAAACATAATGGTCTAGAAATTCATTAGGAGGTAAAATAATACTTTTCATTAATTAAAAATAAAAAAAGTAAATTTATTTTTTTTCTTTTTCTATTTCTTCTCTAATTTGTTTTGGAAGCTTTGAAATAAAATTATCTAAATTAAATTTTACACCTTGAGTTTTAGCTTCTTCGATTAAAGCAATAGATGCTTTTACATTAAAAACAGAAAAACTTCTATGTGGCATAAATAAATGATCAAGTACTGCTAAAGCATAAGCTGACTTTTTAACTTCATTGCGTGCTGCATGAGGGGATCTTATGAAACAAATTGTCTCTGTTAATATATCATCAAAATTCCAGCGATAAAGTAAAAAGCCCAAAAAAGAAATGTGATCAACTCCCAAAAATTCATTTTCTACTAAAGAAAGATCTCTAAAATCTATTTTTTTTAAATGTTCTAAAAATTCAGCATCTTTATTGTTTTGAATCAAAAAATTAGAAAAAATAACAATACCAAGTCTTAATATCAAAGCACAAGGAACTAAAAAGTGAGATAGTTTTTTATCTTCATCATTAAGCCAATCTGTAATAAAAGCAGTTTCTTCGCTGCATTGATTTATAAAATCTTTTGTATTTAAGCCATAAGGAGCAACGTCTATTTTAAAATTGTCCCTAATAGAATCTGCCATAATTGTATTGATAATATTTCCTATACCAAGTAATGATACAACTTGATTTAAGGAAGTAATTTCTCTTGAAAAGCCATAAAAAGGAGAATTAGCTAAACGTAAAAGTTTAGTGGTCATTAAAGGGTCGCTTGAAATAATATCAGCAACTCTACTGATTTCTAGATTAGTTCTTGATTCTTCAATATATTTTCTTAATTTACTGATGGTGTCAGGTAAAGAAGGCAAAACTTCAACACTTTGTAATAAAATTTCATTCATATCTGATGCCATAGATTTTCCTTGACTAAACTAAATTACAAAATTTTTCATTAAAAATATATTATAGCTAAATTTTAATTTACTTAGTATATAAATTTTTATAATTTTTATCATTAATAAAATTTTACTACAATTAAATAAGTTAAAAATCATCATTATAAATTTCAAATTTTTAAGAATAATAAAAATATAGAGGTTGGTTTAATGTTTCGCAACTTTTTTAAAAAAAATGAAAAAAAATCAGTTAAAGTAAAACCTTTAGAAACTCTTTATTTTTTAGAGGATGAAATTGAGAATGTTTTAAGTCATTTAAAATTTGAAACCAAGTTAGCCATAGGCTTTGCTTCCTATCAGCTCGATTTAAAAAATATAGCAACAAAGATAAAAAATTATTTGCCTCAAGAATGCGAATTGATTTTGATTTCCGCCTCTGATTTGCTATGCAACATCGATCAAAATAAACAAATTGTTGATAATCCTTATTTGCATAATGTTCAAGGTATTGCTTTGATTCTTTTTGGCAATGAAATGATAGAGAATTTATATATCCATAAAATCAATCTTTTTGATAACATAGAGGATCGTCAAGATAGAAGAGTTTATATAGAAAAGGAAATTGCATCAATGCATGTACCTTTTAAGGCACATTGTAGCAATACTTTGCATTATCTAATTCACAACGGGGTGAGTGGAAGTGAAAGCATGGTGATAGAAATGCTTTATAAATACGCTCAATATCCTTGCCCTCTTTTAGGGGCTGGTGCAAGTGGAGATTTGGATAATCTTCAGGGAACTTGTATTGTTTATAATTATGAAATGTTAGAGCATCATGCGATCAGTATGCATATTCAATTTAAGCCAAAATATCGTTTTGATTTTATGAAATCTCAAAATTTTTCTGAAACTCATGATAAAAATACAACATTTACGGTTTTAAATACCGATCCTAAGAATAGACTGGTGTATGAATTTTTAGATACAAAAACTTTTCAGTCTATAAATGCAATTGAAGCTTTGTGTAAACATTTTTCTTGTGATTTTGAAGGTTTAAAGCTTAAAGCTTCAGATTATACCTTGGGTATTAAAATTAGCAATGATTATTTTATTTCTCCTATGAAAATTGTTTCTGATAAAGTTTTGCTTAGCTATGGTGAAATAACTAATGGTCAAGAAATTGTTTTATTAAAAAGAACTGATTTTATTAAAGATCTTGAAAAAGATTATGAAAAATTTATCCAAAATAAACCCGATATAAAACCTATGGCAGCGATTTTTAATGATTGTATTTTAAGGAGATTTCAAAATAGTAAATTTATAAAAGATATCAAATTAAACCAATTTCCTATTGTAGGTTTTTCTTGTTTTGGAGAAGTTTATGGGGTAGGAATTTTTAAAAGCTTAGTGGCGATTTTTTTCTATGAAGTGGATGAGAAAACCGAATTTAATCCAGTTTATATGCAAACTTTTGTAAATAAATATAGCGATTTTAAATATTACTATCTTAGTCTTAAAGTGCAAAAACTTGAGATTATCAATAAAGTAAATAAGCTTGTTTTGGATAGATTGAAAAATACTACTGTTAGCATAGATAATAATTCCAATATCTTTAGAGAAACTTTCAAAGATTTTCAAAGCATTAAAGAAAGTCTTTTGACTATTGATGAAAATTTCATTAATTTTATTCATTATTTAGAATACAACTTGTATCAAAGTGAAGAAAAAATGAATTTGGAAAAAGAAATTCAATCTTCTTTTAAAAATATTGATCAGCTTAATAAAATGCTTAACCTAATTTCTGGTATTGTTGAGCAAACCAGTCTTTTATCTTTAAATGCAGGAATAGAAGCTGCAAGAGCTGGAAAATTAGGTCGAGGGTTTGCTGTTGTTGCGGATGAGGTAAGAAAACTTTCTGATAATACTCAAGAAAGTTTGATAGAAATGGAAGCAGCCATAAAATTGGTAATTCAAACCATACAATCTATTGCTAAAAGCTCTAATTCTAGCACTCAAGAAATGAATTTCATCAGAGATAAATCAAATGAATTTTCAAAAACTATTTCTGATCTTATCAGTTTAGGAAAAGAAATTTCAGACAAGCTAGAACAAAAAAGTGATACAAGCGGTTACTTGGATGAAAATTTAAATGAATTAAAACTTTATGAAAATGTTCTGGTAAAATTAAACTTAGAGGGGGGGGGGTAATCCAAGAAAATAATCTTGGATTAAAGCGCTTTTTTGACAGCCTCTACAATTCTTGAAAATGCAGCAGCATCATTCATTGCTAAGTCTGCTAAAATTTTTCTATCAAGCTCAATGCCTGCCTTTTTAAGTCCATTAATAAATCTTGAATAGCTTAAATCATTTAATCTACAAGCAGCATTGATACGCACGATCCAAAGACGGCGAAAATCTCTTTTTTTACGACGTCTATCACGATAAGCATAGACGAGACTTCTTTCTAATTGTTCTTTTGCTTTTCTAAAATGTTTGCGACGTCCGCTATAAAAACCACGCGCTAATTTTAAAACTTTTTTGTGTCTGCGACGTCTTACAACACCTGTTTTTACTCTTGCCATTTTTATTTCCTTTCATAAAGTGGCGTCCAAATTTTGGAGCTTGCCCTTAACTTTCTTTGTTTAAGGGGAGTTTGAATGACTTCGGTCAAAAACTTAAATCCCTAACATCTTTTCTACAGCTTTTACATTTGTGCTATGAACGTATTTAGCTGTACGAAGATCACGCATTCTTTTAGCAGGTTTTTTAGTCAAAATATGGCTTCTAAATGCTGAACCTCTTTTGATTTTGTTTTTACCTACCTTAAAGCGTTTAACAGCGCTTTTAACGCTTTTCATCTTTGGCATACGCTTTCCTTTCGGATAAAATTTATTTTTCCAAAAAATTTAGAAAAGCTAAATGATAATAAATTTTTACTGATTTTTGACTGAATTTTTATCCTTTTATAAACTTGGCACACCTTTTGCTTGTAAAAAATTAGCAATATTTTTGGAAAGATTAAACAATGACAATAAATTCGGCAAATCCTTATCAAAATTTGGCTTTGTCTAATCCTTTAAATAACAATTCTGCTTTGAATTTGATCAAGGATAGAGAAATTTCAAATTTGAAAGAGGATCATCATTTAGAACAATTAAATTACATTTTTAACAATGTAAGCTATGCGAGTGAGTTTGGTTTTAGAACTAATGAAGAAGGCTTTTTTGATAAAGATCTAAATAAAATAGCCAATATTCCAGAATCTTATAATATTCATATTAAAAGTGTTAGGAATATAGCAAAAGAATTAACAAAACAGGATGAAAATTTTAACTATAATAAAATAGATCTACCTTATCTTTTAAATAGTTATTATAATTCTTTAAAAGCGATTAATAATGAATTTATGCAAGATGATAATGCTAATTTAAGTCGTAGCAATATTTCAAAGCTTTCAGCGGGTTTTTCTACAGAAAATGGAGAGTTTTTAGGTAAAATCACAAGAATTTATGATAACCAAGAAGAGCTAAATTCTGCACTAGATAAAAATACTCATCTTAATACTTTAATGCTTGATAATAAAGTTATAAGTTTTCATTTTGATAAAACTTTAAATAATACTTCTTCTAATGAAATTTTAAAACCTTATTTAACAAAAAATTCAGAAGTTTCAAAATCGGGGCTTTTGATGAATTTTATTTATCAAGATATTAAGACTCAAAATGAGAATGAATTTAATTTTTTTATGAAACCGGTTAATTTAGATATCAGCTCTCGCCAGAATTTGCAAAAACTTCTTGATGGAAAAATGGATATTGAAGATTATATTAAAAAAAATAATGAAGAAAAAATGAGTTTCGATTTGTATCTTTACGTCAATGGAGTCAATAAAAAAACCATTTCTAAAGATAAACTTTCTGTGTTTTTTCAACAATATATTAATTATCAAAAAGATATGGATTTGAAAGAATTTGCTAATTCAAGTTCAATTTTTCAAATTTATACTGATCAAATAAAAAATGATTTTAATGATTTAAAAGAAGAATATAAAAAACAAAGTCAGGATGTTTCTAGGATAGATAAAGCAAATACGATGCGTTCTAGTTCTATAGATCATTTTTTAGATCGTCGCCAAAAACAAGCGAATTTAAATAAAATACTTAATTCTTATATGTCTGTTATGATGTAATATAAGTAAAAAATAATGTGAATTTAAGTATTTAAAAATTATAATCTAAATTTTAAATAATAATTTAAAATTTAGAATTAACAGTAAATGAAAGTTTAAATTATGATTTCTAACCAAAAAATTATTTCTATGAATAACGATCTTTTAGATTCTCAACATCAAGATCTTTTTGAAATTTCTATCAAACTTTCTTTAATGAATCATCGACATATTAATTCTAAAGAATTAAAAGAAGTTTTAAAAGAATTACTTGTTATGCTGAATCGACATTTTTTAGATGAAGAAGCTTTTATGAGAGAAATTCATTATCCCTTCATGAAAGAGCATATGAAAATCCACCGTAATATTATTTTTGAAATTGAAGAAATAATAGTAAGCGAAGCAAGATCAATCCATATTTTAACCGAAAAATTGGATTATGTGGTAAAAGATTTCATCATAAATCATACTTCAAAAGAAGATTATAAAATAGTAAAATATTATGAAAAAAAATTTAAAATTTAATTTAATATTTTTTTATTTTTCTTAATTTATAATTTAATTTTAGTATTTAAACTAAAATTAATAAATTTCTGTTATTATCCATTTTAATTAACAAGATAAAAAATATCCTAAATTAAAAATGGATATAATTTTATAAGGATGAAAAGTGAAAGTTTATTTAGATAATAATGCAACAACAATGATTGACCCTAATGCTTATGAGCTTATGTTGCCATTTTTCAAAGATATGTATGGCAATCCAAATAGTCTCCATCAGTGGGGAAGCACAACCCATCCAGCTTTAAGAGAAGCTTTGGATAAGCTTTATGTGGGACTTGGAGCAAATGATTTAGATGATATAGTGATCACATCTTGTGCGACTGAAAGTATTAATTGGGTTTTAAAAGGTGTGTATTTTGATCATATTTTAAATAAAGAACGCAATGAAGTGATTATTTCTAGTGTGGAACATCCTGCAGTAAGCGCAGCAGCGTATTTTTTAAAAAGTCTTGGTGTTAAAGTTATAGAACTTCCAGTAAATGAAGAAGGCGTTTCAACTGTAGAAGATTTACGTAAAGTAATTTCTGATAAAACCGCACTCGTTAGCGTTATGTGGGCCAACAATGAAACCGGTATGATTTTTGATATTAAAGCTATGGCTGAACTTGCCCATGAATTTGGAGCACTTTTTCATACAGATGCAACACAAGCAGTGGGTAAAATCAAAGTTAATTTAAGCAATGTAGGCGTTGATTTTGCATCTTTTTCAGCCCATAAATTCCATGGACCAAAAGGCGTTGGAGGATTGTTTATCAAAAAAGGACTTAAACTTACTCCATTATTACATGGCGGAGAGCATATGGGTGGTAGAAGAAGTGGGACTTTAAATGTGCCTTACATAGTAGCTATGGGAGAAGCTTTGCGTATAGCTAATACTATGCTTGATTTTGAAGATTCTCATATACGCCGTTTAAGAGATAAGCTAGAAGATAAAATTTTAGCTTTACCTGATACAACGGTGGTTGGTAAAAGAGAACATAGAGTTCCAAATACTATTTTAGCAAGTATCAAAGGCGTTGAAGGCGAAGCTATGCTTTGGGATTTAAATAAAAATGGTATAGCGGCAAGTACAGGATCAGCCTGTGCTAGTGAAGCACTTGAGAGTAATCCTATTATGGAGGCAATCGGTGCAGAGCATGATTTAGCACATACGGCTTTAAGACTTTCTTTATCGAGATTTAACACAGAAGAAGAAATTAATTATGCTGCAGAACAAATAAAAAATGCAACGCAAAGATTAAGAAAAATTTCTTGCACTTACGCTTATAATCCAAATAATTATAAATAAAAGGATAAAAAATGGGAAAAAATAGTTTAATTGGAGGATCAATTTGGGATGAGTATTCCCAAAAAGTTCAAGATAGAATGAATAACCCTCAACATATGGGAGAATTTAGCGAAGAAGATGCTAAAAATCGCAATGCAAAGCTTATTGTGGCTGATTTTGGAGCAGAAAGTTGCGGGGATGCGGTAAGGCTTTTTTGGTTGGTTGATGAAAAAACAGATAAAATTATTGATGCCAAATTTAAAAGTTTTGGCTGTGGCACTGCTATAGCAAGTAGTGATACTATGGTGGATCTTTGCATAGGAAAAACTGTAGATGAAGCAGTAAAAATTACAAATTTGGATGTAGAATTTGCTATGCGTGACAATCCAGAAACTCCAGCAGTTCCACCTCAAAAAATGCATTGTTCGGTTATGGCTTATGATGTTATTAAACAAGCCGCGGCTCATTATAAAGGAATTAACCCTGAGGATTTTGAAGATCAAATTATAGTGTGTGAATGTGCTAGGGTAAGCCTTGGAACCATTAAGGATGTTATTAGACTTAATGATTTGCATACAGTTGAAGAAATCACTCAATACACTAAAGCAGGTGCCTTTTGCAAATCTTGTGTTAAACCAGGTGGGCATGAAAAAAGGGATCATTATCTTGTAGATATTTTAGCCGAAACAAGAGCTGAAATGGATAGAGAAAAGTTAAAAAATGCTACAAAAAATGACGTTGCTTTTGATGAAATGACTTTAGTAGGTCAGCTAAAAGCGGTAGAAAGCGTTTTGGATACTGAAATTCGCCCTATGCTTCATAATGATGGAGGCGATTTAGAGGTGATTGATATACAAAAGGCTGAAGGTGGTGCTATCGATGTTTATATTCGCTATTTAGGTGCCTGTAGTGGTTGTTCTAGCGGAAGTGGTGCTACTTTATACGCTATTGAAAATATTTTACAAGAAGAATTAAGCCCAAATATTCGCGTTATGCCAGTATAAGAATAGCAAAAGCTATTCTTTTGGCTGTAAATCAAGTGGAGGTAAATTTTCTATATAAATACTGCGACTTGGGAAGGCAAAAGTCAAACCATTTTTTTCAATGATACGCATAAACTCAAGCATCAATTCTTGTCTAGCTTCTCTAAATTCTTTTGAATGAATTGATTTGGTATAAAAGTATAATTCTATATTGATGCTACTATCTGCAAATTCACTCAAAGCCACATAACAAGCATTTTTATAACCTTCAAGATCATTAATGGATACTAAATTTTGGCGATATTTAGTAGTGTGATCTCCGTATTTTAAAGCGCTATCGTCTTCATGGGCTACTAAAGGACTTGAATTTAAAAGTTCTTTTAAATCTTTAATACAACTGTCTAATTTTTCAGGAGTGGCATCGTATCCTACGCCAAGATACATTTTTATATGACGCCCCATACGACGTTTGCTCCAGTTTTTAATATTAGCACCCATAATAGTTGAATTAGGTAGGAAAACTAAACAATTATCAAAAGTTCTTATAGTTGTTTTTCTAAGTCCTATTTCAACAACGGTTCCTTCTATGCCTGAAACTTCAACCCAATCTCCTTGATTAAAACTATTATCAAATAATAATAAAATCGATGCAAAGAAATTAGCGATAATATCTTTAGCCGCCAAAGCAACAGCCAAACCACCAATTCCCAAAGATGCAATGATGGCTGAAATGTTAAAACCAAGTTGAGCTAAAATATAGAGTAAAGCTATAATAATAATAACAAAATATAAAATTTTAATGACTAAATTAACCACTTCTTTTTTTTCGCTTTTCTTAGCTAATTTAGATACCAAAACCACGCCATAGCCATCAAGAATTTTCAAAACAAGCCAAGCTATTAAAACAGCATAAATGATATTAAAAAGATTACTCAAACTTATACTTAAAGGTGCGGGATAAAACGCTATGGTAAGACAAAGAGAAAGTGCATAACAAATGAGTAAAATACCTACAGGCTTTTTGATATTTCCAATAAAAATAACTTTAATATCATCAGCTTCTTTTTTATTACGATAAATCAAACGCACAAGGAAAAAATAAACTATATTAGAAAAAAAGCGTCTTAAAGAAACAAAGAAAATTAAAACCAAAGCAGAAATAGTTATTTTCCCTACATTTAAAAAATCAATATTAACAAAAGCATTGATTTTATCAATCCAAATTTGAAGTCCTAAAAGAGAAAAAAGATAATTGCTTTCCAATAAATGAGCATTAGAACGCAAATATTTTAAAATTTCTATATAAGCATTAAAAGCATTATTGATCATTGCTTCTTTAGAGGCAATTTTTTCAAGCTCTTTTGGATCGGTAATTTTACTTTTATACTCATCTAAATCAATATTGATTAAATTTTGTAAATCCTCCATAGCTTTATCGACTGTAGATACTATACTTTCACTATCGGCTGCATTTTTAAAAAGTTTTTCTAATTCAAACAAAGATGAAAAGAAACTTTCAACCATATTAAAATAAACAAGATTTAAGCTTGTGTCAGTATAAACAAAAGGTTTGTTTAAACTTTTTTGTTGCAATTTTAGCAATTCTTGCTTTCTTTTTAAGAAATTTTCTATAGCTCTTTCGTCAATTTTTTGTTCGACTATCATATCAGGTATTTCAGATAATATTGTTCTTTTATCTCTTTCAAATTCTTTTAAAATACCACTATAAGAACTTGAATTTTCATCATTATTTTTTCTAAATTCTCTAATTTGATGCTCAATACCAATATATTTTTGAATCAAACCATAAACACCAGAATTTTGACTCGCATTAGTATCAATAAGCTGTAATTCATCGCCATAAAGATATAAAAGACTAAAAAAGATTAAAATTATTTTTTTCATTTATCATCTCCTATTTTGAATTAAAGTAAAGTTTTTTTCTTTAAAATTGTATTCATAAATTTCACCTGTTTCGATAATATAATACCAAGCATGAAGTTCTATTTTTCCTTGGTTTAGTGCCTCTTCAACTCCAGGATAGGTGAGAATATTTTGTAAAGAATTGACTAAATTTAATTTTTCTGTAAGCCAAGATCTCATAGCTGTATCATTTTTTGATATCGATTTTATATCTTGTTTGATAGGCTCAAGCAAAGTGAGCCATTTTTTTACATTTGGAATTTTACTCAATTCTTCATCAGAATAATAAAGTGCATTACATCCACCACAATTGCTATGTCCACACACAATAATATTTTTAATATGTAAAGAATTTAAAGCATATTCTATAGCAGAAGTGGTTGATAAAAAATCCTCCCCTATGCGATAAGGCGGAACGATATTTGCAATATTTCGGATCACAAAAAGCTCCCCTGGGCCTGTATTGGTTATTAAACTAGGGATAACTCTTGAATCAGAACATCCTATAAAAAGAGTGTGAGGATTTTGCTTATTTTTAAGACTTTCAAAAAGCTCTTTATGCTCTTTAAAATCTTGCTGCATAAATTTAATTGCACCGCTAATAAGATTTTCCATAAAATACTACCTAAAAATAAAATAAATATTTATAATTATAACAAAATCTACAACAATGTATTTTAAAATACTTAATATGAAATTTGTTTTAAAAAATAAATTGTTAAATAAATTTTGATATAATCTTATTTGTACAATTATATCAAAGGAGAATGATTATGAGTCTTTATGATAGAGACTATTCAAAATCGAGAGAATTTGAAAATACAAGAACGAGTGATCTTGGCATTTTTATCAAGCAAACATATCAGCTTTTTGCCGCATCGCTTTTGGCTGCTACAGTAGGTGCTTATGTGGGAATTTTCGCTTTAGCATCATTTTTTATTGAATCTTTGGTAACATTTTGGATTCTTTTTGCTATAGAACTAGGATTATTGTTTGCTTTGATGTATAAGAAAAAAGAAGCTCCATTAAATCTTATCTTACTTTTTGCCTTTACTTTTTGTTCAGGCTTAACACTTACGCCTTTACTTATTTCTGTTCTTGCTTTACCTGCAGGAGGAATTATCATAGCTCAAGCTTTTGCTTTAACTACTGTGGCATTTGCAGGTCTTAGTATTTTTGCTATGAATACTAAAAAAGATTTTACTGTAATGGGTAAAGCTTTATTTATAGTTCTTTTGGTTGTTATTGCAGCATCTTTACTTAACATTTTCTTACATAGCAGCGTATTTAGTTTGGTTATTTCATCAGTATCTGCAATATTATTTTCATTTTATATTCTTTATGATACTCAAAATATTATTCGCGGAAACTATGAAACTCCAATTGAAGGAGCTGTAGCACTTTATCTTGATTTTGTAAATTTATTCATTAATTTACTTAATATTCTAAGAAGTCTTAACAGATAATTTTTGCGTCGTAATGACGCAAAAATACAATAATTTCAAATCTTTTCAAGTTTTATTTCGCTAAAATATTTCAAGTTAAAATTATTTCAAAGATTAGGAAAATTTATGATTACTCTTTTAACTGTTCTACAATTTGTTATCGTTGTTATTATTTGTATAGCTGTTTTGTTACAAAAAAGTTCAAGCATAGGTCTTGGAGCTTATAGCGGAAGCAATGAAAGTCTTTTTGGCGCAAAAGGGCCTGCAAATTTTTTAGCTAAATTTACATTTATAATGGGTGTGTTTTTGATTGCTAATACCATAGGTTTAGGGTATTTATACAATCACACAAACAAAGATTCTTTAGCTGAAAAAATTAAAGTAGAAACCAATACAAGCATTCCAAGTGCTAATACAATCAATCCATCAAAAATTCCATCTATGCCGCAAAATTCATATGATACAAATGTAAGCAAATAAAAGGAAAAATATGATTAATGAAATTTTAGACAAACAAAAAAACCAAAACGATAAAAGCTTAGAAGCTTTAAAAAAAGATTTTACAACTTTAAGAACAGGCAAAGTTAATATTCATATATTAGATCATATACAAGTTGATTATTATGGTAGTTTAACGCCTTTAAATCAAGTCGCGACTGTTTTAGCTAGCGATGCCTCAACTATTAGCATCACTCCTTGGGAAAAACCTATGTTAAAAATCATAGAAAGTGCTATCGCTGCAGCAAATATCGGGGTTAATCCAAACAATGATGGGGAAAATGTTAAATTATTTTTCCCTCCAATGACTAGAGAACAAAGAGAAGAAAATGTTAAACAAGCTAAAGCTATGGGCGAAAAAGCAAAAGTTTCAATCAGAAATCATCGAAAAGATGCTAATGATGGTATTAAAAAACTAGAAAAAGATAAAGCAATTTCAGAAGATGAGGCAAAAAAAGCATATGATGAGGTGCAAAAAATTACAGATTCTTATTCTTCTAAAATTGATGAAAGCGTTAAAAATAAAGAAACAGAACTTTTAAAGGTTTAATAATGAATTTAGAAGAAATTTATAAAAACTGTCAAGCTTATTTAGAGGGTCATTTTTTATTAAGTTCTGGAAAACATTCTCAATTTTACCTTCAAAGTGCAAAAGTGCTAGAAAGTCCTGTCTTGGCTGAAAAATTATGTAAAGAATTGGCGAAAATAATTTTTGAAAATTCTATAGAATTTGACAGTGTTTGTTCTCCAGCTTTAGGAGGAATTTTAGCAGGATATGAGTTAGCTAGAGCCTGTGATAAACGTTTTATTTTCACTGAAAGAGTTAATAAAGAAATGACATTAAGACGAGGTTTTGAGGTTAAAAAAGGTGAAAAATTTATCGTTTGTGAGGATATTATTACTACAGGTGGTAGTGCTTTAGAAAGTGCAAAAATTATAGAAAGCCTCGGAGGAATTGTAGTGGGTTTTGCTGCTTTAGCAAATCGTGGGTTTTGTGCAGTAAAAAATTTAAACACTCAATCAAAAGATAACGCTAAACTTCCTAGCAATATCCCTCTTTTTACTCTAGGAAATTTTGATTTTGAAATTTATGATGAAGAAAAATGCCCACTTTGCAAACAAGGAAGCAAAGCTATTAAACCAGGGAGTCGCGGAAATTAATGAAAAAAACAAAAGCTAGAATAGCTTCGCGTTTTTTGCGATTTAAAGCTTTTGTTATTGATATTTTTCTTATTTATGTACCCATTTTATATTTAAGTTATTTTTGGTTAGGATCTAAGGATGCTTTTTTGCATAGTGGTTTTGCTACCGCTTTATGTTCCTTTCTTTTTGGTTTAATTCAGGCTTTGTTTTTACAAAGAAAAGGGCAAAGTCCTGGTTTGAAAGCTTATGATCTTTATTTGGTAGATTTTAAAAGCGGAAAAAAAATTTCTTTTTTAAAAATTATACTTAGATACATTATATTTTTCATAAGTTTTGGTTTATTGGTGGGAATATTTTTTAGTTTTATTAGAAAAGATTCTCTTAATTTACATGATATATTAACTCAAAGTTGCATCATAGAAAGGTTAAATAATAATGCATAGAAAAAGAATTTACAATCCCAATTCAAATGAAACTCTTGGAGAAAGAAAAGTTTTTGATGGAAATCCTCATGGAATTCTTAATTTTACAAAGGCAAAATATACTTGGGCTTTGAAACTTTGGGATGTTATGGAAGCAAACACTTGGTTTCCTAAAGAAGTTGATACAACCAAAGACGCTCTTGATTATCGTTGTAATTTAACTTCTGGTGAGAAAAGAATGTATGATTTAGTTTGGTCTCAACTGATTTCTATGGATAGTTTTCAAACCAATAATTTAGCAGACAATATCAATCCTTATATTACCGCACCTGAAATTAATGCAGTTTTAGCAAGACAAGCTTATGAAGAAGCTAATCATTCAAAATCTTATGCGGTTATGGTAGAGGCAATTTGTGAAAACACAGATTTAATTTATGAAATGGAAAAGCACGACGCAACTCTAAGGGAAAAGAATGATTTTATTTCCAATATTTATGAAGAATTAGCTGGTGATGTAGATGATAATAAATTATTACTTGCTATGGTGGCAAATCAAATTTTAGAAGGAATTTATTTTTATAGTGGATTTACTGCAATTTACGCCCTTGCTAGAGCTGGTAAGATGTTGGGTTCAGCACAAATGATTCGCTTTATACAAAGAGATGAAATTACGCATTTACTTTTATTTCAAAATATGATCAATTCAACACGCAAAGAAAGACCTGATCTTTTCAATGAAGCTAATATTAATAAAATTTATGAAATGTTTCAAAAAGCAGGAGAATTAGAGATTAAATGGGGTAAATATATCACTCAAAATCAAATTATGGGATTTACAGACGATATTATTGAAGAATATATCCATTATTTAATTGATCAAAGACTAATAGCGATTAATCTTGAAAAAATGTACAATGCTAAGCATCCTATTAAATGGGTTGATGATTTTTCTAAATTTAATGATCAAAAAAGTAACTTTTTTGAAAGTAAGGTAACCAACTATTCAAAAGGTAGTATTAGTTTTGATGATTTTTAACATTTAGGTAATTTATGGAGAATTTTTCTAAAAAAAGATCTAATTTAACCTTGCTTTGTGATTTTTATGAACTCACTATGATGCAAGGTTATTTTTTAAATGGATTTGAAAATAAAATTTGCTATTTTGATGTATTTTTTAGAAAAACTCCCGATAATAATCCTTTTGCTATATTTGCTGGATTGTCTGAAATTTTAGATTTTGTTGCAAATTTGCGTTTTGATACCGAAGATATCACGTATTTACGATCCAAAAACATTTTTTGTGAAGAATTTTTAAATTATTTGCTTGATTTTAAATTTAATGGAGAAATTTATTCTTTACAAGAGGGTGAAATTGTATTTCCTAATGAACCTTTGATGATTATTAAGGCTAATCCCATAGAAGCGCAGTTTTTAGAAACTTTTTTATTGTTAAATATCAATCATCAAAGCCTTATTGCCACAAAAGCAAATCGCATAGTAAGAGCAGCTAAAAATCGTCCCGTGTTTGAATTTGGATCAAGAAGAGCACATGGAAATGATGCTGCGATTAAGGGGGCTAAAGCGGCTATTATAGGTGGATGTCTTGCAAGTTCTTGCACCCTAGCAGGAAAAAAATACGATATCACTGTAAGTGGAACAATGGCACATTCTTGGGTGCAAATGTTTGATAATGAATTTAAAGCTTTTTGTTGCTATATAGAACTTTATCCTAAAAATCCTATTTTGCTTATAGATACTTATCATTATGAAAGCGGTTTAGAAAATGCGATAAAGGCTTTTAAAAAATACAATGTTAAAGAGTGTGGAGTTAGAATCGATTCTGGTAATTTAGCTTTTTTAAGTCAAAATATTCGTGATAAACTTGATCGTGAAAATTTAAAAGAGTGTAAAATCATTGTTTCAAATTCTTTAGATGAATATGAAATAGAAAAATTACAAAATTCACCCATAGACGCTTTTGGGGTGGGAGAAAGGTTAATCACTGCTTCTAGTGATCCGATATTTGGTTGTGTTTATAAACTTGTGGCCATACAAGAACTAAACGCTATAAAACCTAAAATTAAAATCAGCGAAAATAGTTCAAAAACAACCTTGCCTCATTTTAAAAAGTTTTTTAGAGTTTATAATAAAAAAACGAAAAAAGCACTCTATGATGAAATTTATATTTATGATGAAAAATTAGATGAGTTGGATAGCGATTTAGAAAGAAAAGAAATGCTTCAATGTGTTTTTAAAAACAATCAAATTCAAATAAAAAATTTAAAAGCATCGCAAATTGCATTATATACAAAAAATCAAATCGACACTTTAGAAAAAAATATACTTGATGCTAATTCTCAATATTTAATTAAAATTTCTAATAAATTACAAACTTTAAAGACTAATTTAACTCATCAAGCTGATTAGTTTTTTAGAATAATTTTGTTACAATTTTTCGTTATTTAGGAGAGAGAATGAATTTATTTGAGCAAAAAAGATGCAAAGCTATGGCTGAAGAAATTGCACAAAAAGTTTTTATCAATCATGAACTTTTTAATGCTTTTTGTCAAGTTCCCCGCGAAATTTTTTCTCCTTTAAAAGCACACGCTTATCGCTTGGATGCTTTACCTTTGGCCAATTCTCAATGGATTAGTTCACCCTTAACCGTTGCTAAAATGACTATGGCGCTTGATTTTAAAGATGCAGATAGTGTTTTAGAGGTTGGATGTGGTAGCGGGTATCAAGCTGCTATTTTAAGTCGTGTGATCCGAAGAGTTTTTACAATAGAACGCATAGAAAAGTTAGCAAAAAGTGCTTCAGAAACTTTTAGAACTTTAGGGTTTAGCAATATTAACGTTCGTTTTGATGATGGGCAGTTTGGATGGCCAAATTACGCTCCTTATGATAGAATTTTGTTTTCTGCTTATGCGACATCTATTCCAGAAATTTTGCTCGATCAGCTTGCAGATGGTGGGATATTGGTCGCTCCTATATTTCATAATGAAAAACAATATATTACTAAAATAACAAAAAATGGTCTGAAATTAAAAAAAGAAATTCTTGATGAATGCCTTTTTGTGCCTATACTTGATGGAAAAGAATAAATTATTTTATCAAAATATACAATTGCTCTTTTACATAAATAGCACGATTTTTTAAATTTCTACTTCCTCTAAAGGCATTATATTTTTGTTCAATAATATGGCATTTTCCTAGCTTTTCTAGACGCTTTGTGAAATTTTCTTTTTTTACAAAACCTTCGCAATTATAAGAGAGTAAAATAATTTTAGCCCTAAGTTTAGAAATAAGATCAAACAAAGCATCTTCAGCACTTTTAGCATTGTTATAAATACTTCGATTCCAATTCTTAGGAATTCCGCTGACTTGAGAAATTTCAACCGGTTTTTGGTAGTTTGCAATCAAATTAAGCATAAAATAATTTGATCCATAAGGATGTTGATTATAAGGTGGATCAAGATAAATCACATCTAGAAAATCCATTTCTTTAGCCAAATCATTAGCATCTTTTTGCTCTACAGAAAAAGGACAGTTAAAATTTGAAAAGATTGGAAGTTTTAAATCAATTTTACCCTTGATCCGTTTTAAGGCATTTTCTCCTTCGCCACCAAATTTGCCTATTCCGTTTTTATCTTTATAAAATCCTTTAAAAACGCCACTTGTATTAGAATGCACACTTGCTTCATACAAAAGCGGTGCGATAAAAAAATGCTTAAATTCATTTGGAATTTCTTGTTCAATTTTTTTTCTTAAAGTATCTAAATATATAGCGTTTTCTATAGTATAAAAAACTCGATCATTTTTTTGAATTTGTCTTTCATCTTTTGGGGCATATAATTCACTAATAAAACCTTTTTCAAATTCAATATTTGATAAAAGTTTTTCATAAAATAAGGATAGGCGGTTTTTTAATTCTTCGTTTTGGTTGCTAAGATAACATTTGTTGATGATTTTGGAATAATTTTCTAAATCATTAGCGAGTATAAAATTCGAATGAGCTTTAGCAAAACGGCTTACTATACCTGAACCACTAAAGATATCACAAAAGCTAAATTTATCTTTTTTGAGTTCTTTTTTGGCAAATTTAAAACCTTGTCCTAAAAAATCTAATAAAGCTCTTTTATTACCAAGATAAGTGATGATTTGTTCTTTTAAAAAGGCAGGATTTTCTTTCATAATACTCTTTTTAAAAAATATAATACCTTAAAGAAGTTTCAGCAATTTCTTTCATAATGGCAAACATTTCATCTACTTCCCATTTTTCTTCTCTAAAATACATACTCACTGGCGAAAAATAATTAATTTTAAAAGATTATATCAAATTTCTATTTCAATTTTAGCCGATTTAATATTGCTAGAAATTTATATAATTTTTTAATTTTCTTATTTAAATCGATATTAATTATTTCTTAGATTGATATTGATTTAAATTTTTGTATTAAATTAAAAACCCATTAAGATTTTTTAGGTGTTACGAGCATATTGACATAACGACCTTCAAAATTAGGTTCTTTATCGCGATTTGCTTCATTTTCTATCATAGTCCAAATTTTTTCAAGCAAGGCTATTCCTGCTTCAGGGGTAGCCATTTCTCGACCTTTTAAAAATACGCGAAATCTTACATGTTTGCCTTGAGATAAAAATTCAAGAGCGTGTTTAACTTTGTAATTGATATCATTTTGAGCGATTTTAATCGAAAGTTTAATTTCTTTTATATCGATAACTTTTTGTTTTTTCTTAGCTTCTTTTTGTTTCTTTTCTTGTTGATAACGGAATTTTCCATAATCCATAATTTTACATACAGGTGGTTTAGCATCTGGGGCTATCATAACCAAATCAAGCCCTAATCTATTAGCTATTTCTAAACCTTCATCGCTGCTAATAATGCCATAAACTTTGCCATCATCACCTATACATCTTATTTCATCCGCTCTTATTTCATCATTGAGCAATACTTCTTTTTCTTTACTCAAAAATATACCTCACTTGTTTTCTCCTTAATTAAAGTTATAAAATCATCCAAACTAAGATTTTTTTGTTCTTTAGCCCTTCTATCTCTTAAGGCAACGCTACGTTTTTCCAATTCTTCATCGCCTAAAACCAAAATCATTGGCAGTTTTTGTTTTTCTGCAATTCTGATTTTTTTATTTAAACTTTCATTTTTATCATATATTTCGCAATCAACTCCAAGTTTTAAAAGCATATCATTAATCTCTTGTGCGTAAGCGATATGATTATTTGAAATTGGTATGATGCCAACTGCTGTTGGAGCTATGGAAAATGGAAATTCTCCGGCGCAATGCTCTGTTAAAATTCCTATAAATCTTTCAAAAGAACCCAAAATAGCACGATGAAGCATAACAGGTTGTTTTTTTTCATTGTTGGTATCGGTGTATTCGAGTTTGAAACGATTTGGCAAATTAAAATCTACTTGTATGGTGCCACATTGCCATTTTCTTTTTAAAGCATCGGTGATTTTGATATCAATTTTTGGCCCATAAAAAGCTCCACCACCTTCATCAATACCATATTTTAAACCTTTTTCATCTAAGGCTTCTTTTAAAGCATTGGTTGCTATTTCCCAAATTTCAAGGTCTCCTATAGCTTTTTGAGGTCTAGTAGAAATTTCCATCTCATAAGAAAAATTAAAAAATTTCATCAATCCATCAACAAAATTTAAAATTTCTGACACTTGATCTTTGATTTGACTTGGCATACAAAAAATATGCGCATCATCTTGAGTGAATTCACGCACCCTTAAAAGTCCGTGCAAAACTCCGCTTTTTTCATGTCTATGCACAACGCCGTATTCAAAAAATTTTAAAGGTAGATCGCGATAACTTCTTACATCACTTTGATAAACTTTTATATGTCCAACGCAATTCATCGGCTTAATGCCGTATTCTTGCTCATCAATTTGTGTAAAATACATATTTTCTTTATAGTTGTCATAATGTCCGCTGATTTTCCATGCATCCGCTTTTAAAAGTTCAGGTCCTCTTACAGGTTCATATCCGCGAATTCGATGAGCTCTATAAAGCATTTGTTCTAGCTTACTTCTAAGTCTTGCGCCATTACTTAGCCAAATAGGCAAACCGCCACCTATTTCATCATCAAAAGTGAAAAGTTTTAATTCTGTGCCTAATTTTCTATGATCTCTTTTTTTAGCTTCTTCAATAATTGTTAAGTATTCTTTTAAGCTTTCTTTATCGGCAAACGCAGTTCCATAGATACGTGTTAGCATTTCTCTTTTTTCATCGCCGCCTAAATAAGCTCCAGCAACTCGAGTGAGTTTGAAAAAACGTAAAAATTTTGTGTTTGGTACATGAGGACCTCGGCATAAATCTTCAAAATCACCTTGAGTATAAATACTCACTTGCCCATCAGGAATGCGAAGCAAGACTTCTTGTTTTAAATCATCATTTTGGAATTTTTGCAAAGCTTCTTGTTTGCTTATTTCATATTTGCCAATTTCAATTTTAGATTCGGCAAGTTCTTTCATCTTTTTTTCTATTTTTACTAAATCTTCTTCATTGATTTTAGAATCAACGCGAAAATCATAATAAAAGCCATCTTCTATCACAGGGCCAACAAAAAATTTAGCCTCAGGATATAAAATTTTAATCGCTTGTGCCATTAAATGTGCGCAAGAATGGCGTATTACTTCTAAACTTTCTTTAGAATTATCAAAATAAATTTCTTTCAAATTATTTTTAGATTGAACGCTTTGTAAATCGACTATTTTTTCAGTATCTAAAAATGCAATAATTTCTTTTTCCATATTAATTTTCACCTTTAAGCTCACTAACTCTGCGAGTTTTAATTTAAATTTATAATTTTATCTTTGTCTGCCTTAATTTTTTTTAAAAATTAGTTTTATTAAATGATTTTAAAATAATATCTGAATTTAAAATTGATCTCCTGGATTTAAAATTCCACTATAATATAGATAGAAAAACAAAATTCCTAAAATAATTCTATAAATTCCAAAAGGGATAAAATCAAATTTTGTTATAAATTTTAAGAAAAACTTTATAACAAAAACAGCAACTATAAAAGCCGTGATAAATCCTATTGATAAAGGGATTAAAGAATTGGCATCGCTAAGCAAATTTGGTTCTTTATAAATTTTATACAAAGTCGCTATAATCATCGTTGGAACAGCTAATAAAAAGCTAAATTCTGCCGCACTTTTGCGATTTAAACCTAGCAATAATCCACCAATGATACTCGATCCGCTTCTTGAGGTTCCAGGGATAATCGCTAAAGCTTGGATAATCCCTATGCAAAATGCTTTTTTATAAGTTATTTCATCCAGTGAGTTAATCTTATAGATTTTATTTTTATGACATCTTTCGATAATGATAAATATGATCCCACCAATGATTAGCATGCTAACCACAATATAACCATTAAATAATTCTTTCAAATATTTTTCAGCAAAAAGTCCAATAAGACCGGTAGGAAAAAAACCAGCCGCTAATTTAAACCAAATATCAAATCCTTGGAACAAGCGTTTCCAAAAAACAAAAACAACGGCTAAAATGGATCCTAGCTGTATAATGATTAAAAAACTTCTCCAAAAATCATCCATTTTAAGCCTCAAAATCGTTCCACCTAAAATCATATGACCCGTTGAGGAGACAGGCAAAAATTCGGTTAATCCTTCAATAATCCCTAATATTAAAGCGTAAAAATTTTCCATAAATAACCTAAAATCTATTTTTTGACAATTCTTTTAATAAAATACAATATCGCAGCTATAAAAAATATAAAGGCAAATAATGTACTGTTATGAAAATTTTTGAAATTTAAAGCCAAAATATTTTCATCTCCACCCATACTAACTGAAAAAACTGTAATAGCTGCAATAATCACACCAAAGATACTTTCTCCAACAATTAATCCCGAAGCAAATAAAATTCCATTTTGCTCACATGAAGCTATTTTTTCTTCTTTTTTGGAATTGTTTTCATATTTTCTTTTTAGATAATTCATCACGCAATATTTTAAAATTCCCCCGATAATCAATGGTATATTAACATCAGGTGGCAAGTATATACCAATCCCTACAGCTAAAGGCGGTAAAGACATTTTACCCATCTTTTTTAAAATTTTATCGATGATAACAATGATCACACCTACACCCACGCCAAAAAGAATGTAATTCCATTCTATATTGTGATTAAATATTCCTTTAGCAATTGTACTCATTAAATTAGCTTGTGGTGCATTTAAAGCTAAAGAAGCATCCATATTAGCTCTTGGCATTGCACCAACAAAGCCATAAGCTTGATAAAGCAAATTTAAAACAGGAACGATGGCTAAAGCACCAAAAACACAACCTACAAGTAAAGAAACTTGTTGTTTCCAAGGAGTTGCACCCACTAAATATCCTGTTTTTAAATCTTGCAAATTATCATTAGAAATTGCTGCAGTTGCTAAAATAACACTTGTAGTAAAAATAGCTAAAGCAATAGCAAAATTTGAAAGGATTGGATCTTTAAAAAGCTCTGTTCCTAAAAGTAAAAAGATAATCGAAGATGCAATAATCCCGATTAATCCTATACCTGAAATAGGGCTTGAAGATGATCCCACAAGACCAGCCATATATCCACAAGCTGCTGCTACAAAAAAGCCTATCAATACTGCGATTAAAGTTCCAGATACCGCAAAAAGTAAGTGATAAAATACATTTAAATGCGCATCGCTAACAAAATTATAAAATGTGATAAAAAGTCCTACAACCATCAATAAAAAAAGTATAAAAATATTTTTTATTGATAAATCCGTATTTCTTGAATCACTATTATTTGTATGTGGATTTTTAACATTGCGAATAATTTCTTTAATTCCATCAAATACAGGTTTTAAAAGTTCTATCAAAGTCCAAAGTGCAGCTATAGCAATGGCTCCAGTGCCTATAAGTCTAACTTTACTACTCCAAACTTCTGAAGCAAGTTCCGCTGCATTTTTAACCCCATCAAATTCAAAGCTTGAAAGATAAGGGGTAAAAACACCCCAAGCTAAAAACATCCCAACTAGAAGTGCTATAGCTCCTGCCAATCCAACAAGATAACCCGCACCTAAAAGCGCTAAAGAATAGCCCATGGAAAATCCAAAGGCCATTTTATTCCATATAAAAGCAAAGCTACTTTCACTTGCGATCAATTTAAAACCACTACTAAAAAGACTATAAGTAGCCGCAATAACTCCACCTAAAGCAATTTCTTTAACACCTTTTTTACCCTTTTTTATTTCTTGATCTCTATTGGCCATTTTTAAAATTTCAGCTGCTGCCCTACCTTCTGGATAAGTAAGTTTGCTTTCTACGACCATAGCTCTTCTTAAAGGTATGGTAAAAAGAACTCCTAAACCTCCACCACATAAACAAATCATAAAAGTTTGCCAAAGAGGAAATTCACTCCAATACCCACATATAAAAAGTCCAGGTATAACAAAAATAACTGAAGAAAGAGTACCAGCTGCGGATGCTTGAGTTTGAACCATGTTATTTTCTAAAATATTTGAATTTTTAAACAAGCTTAAAACAGCCATGGAAATAACAACAGCAGGGATTGAGGATGAAAAAGTAAGTCCTACCTTAAGCCCTAAATATACATTTGAGGCTGTAAAGATAATGGTTAAAATACTTCCTAATAAAAGCCCTCTAAAGGTTAATTCAGGTAAAGAATGCTTTTTGTGCATAGTTTCTCCAATTTATTATATATAATAATTAAAAATGTTTTTTAGCATCGCGATAATAAAATTAAATAATTAAATTTCTATTTGTTTAAAGTTTGCGCAGATAAAAAACTATATTATAATTTTAGCATATTTTATATTTTAATAAAATTATTCTGTGTTTTTGGTTAAAACTTCACATTCACTTCACTTTATTTTTTTATCATTTCAAGAAATCAAACAAAAAAGGAGAAAATATTTATGAAAAAAATGTTCTTTTTGGCAGCTTGTTTGTCAAGTACTATTCTTTTAGCCGACAGTGTTAAGCTCGAAGGCACTATTGCTCAAGTTTATGATAACAATAAAACTTTGCTCATCGATTCTGTTTATGGCGGACAAATAGCGATTAAAGTTTTACCAAATACAGAAATTGAAATGGATGATTGTGGAATTTTTGGTACCGACAAAGAGGGAACCTTTAAGGATTTAAAACAAGGTGATTTTTTAGAAAGTAAAATTTTCTATGGTATGCCAATTTCTCCAAATGCTCCAGCTATTCCTGTGGCTAGAAAAATAGAAATTCAATGCTATAAAAAAGCCTATTAAAATTATTTTGTTTGCTTTGTCAAACAAAATAAAACTCTTTTTTAACATTTTTAAACTTTTTTTAACAAGGAATTTGTAAAATAGCTATTGAAATTTATCAAGGAAAGATATTTTGAAAAAATGGCTAATAATTCCTATTATAATAGGGTTTGTATTTATTATTCATATTTTTTACATGGGCTATATAAATGAAAATATTTTAAATAATCTTACAAATAATAAAAATTCTCATTATGAAATTACGGATTTAAATTTCAAAAAAGGCTTTTTGCACTCTAAAGCAGATTTTATCATAAAAGACAAATTCAATTTAAATTTTGAAACTAAAATCAGTATAATTTTTAACAACAACTATTTTTCAAAATATATTGCACAAGGAAATTTAAGCAATCCTTTTTATTTTTTAGATCAATATTTAAAAGATAAAGAATTGGCTAATTTTATAATAACAAGCGAGCAAAAAGGTTTCAATCTAAGACTTAAATTTCAGGATATTAATTTAAGCAATGAAGGTGGGGATACTTTGTTAAAAAATGCTTCCATTTCCATTTTAACAAATAAAAATATGCAAGCTAAAGACATTTGTTTTAAGGTGGATGAAGCACAATTTGCACAATTTTACTCAAAACTTTCTATGCAAAATTTCAATTATAAGCAACATTTTAATCATCCTGTGCCTTTGAGTGATTTATTACAACCTAAAGAGGGTGTTGAAGAATTACAATTTCACTCTTTTGCGTTTAATAACAATAAAATAGCTTCATTTTATAGCAAAAATACATTTCATTTTCAAGGTAAGGATAAATTAAAAGTTCATTTTCAAGGTAAAGCAGATGATATTGTTCTTGATATGAATTCAAAACTTTATCAAAATTTGAATTTTGATAAAATTGATTTTGATATTATTTGGGATGAAATAGCCAGAAATTCTTATGATAAATTTGATATCAATTTTATTGCCAAAGAAGGATTAAAATTTGATATTATTGATTTAACTCTTTATAAAGACAATCAAAATATAGATATTGATGGTAATGTTTTCATATCGGACAAAAATGATAAAGCTAATATTCAAATTTCTAGCACAGAAGAACCGGATAAATTATTTTCTTGGGGACAATTTTTTGGAGGATTAAATCAGTATTTTATTAAAAATAACGATTTATTTATTATGAATTTATCCTATGATAATCTTTCAAATCCTCAACTTAAGATTAATGATAATCAATTTTCTCACATAGATTTAAACTGATGAGTTTAGCGTTAGAATTTCGTCCTAAAAAATTAGATGAAATTATAGGTCAAAAAGACCTTGTTGAAATATTTAAAAAATTTATCACTATGCAAAAATTACCTCATAGTTTATTTTATGGTGTAGCAGGATGTGGAAAAACAACTTTTGCAAGAGCGATAGCAAAAGATTTTGGATTGGATTTTTATGAATTTGATGGGGGAAATTTTAAGCTTGAGGAGCTTAGAAAAATACTTGATCAATATAAAAATAGTCTTTATAAACCTTTAATTTTTATCGATGAAATTCATCGTCTTAATAAAACTCAACAAGAAATGCTACTCATCCCTATGGAGAATTATCGTTGTATTATCATAGGTGCAAGTACTGAAAATCCTTATTTTGTGCTTTGTTCTGGCATTAGAAGTCGTTCTATGCTTTTTGAGTTTAAAACATTAAAGGCTAAAGATTTAGAGATTTTATTAAAAAAAGTTCAAGAAAAACTCGGTTTTGATATCGATGATGAGGCTAAGGATTTTTTAGTTAAAAGTGCCGATGCAAGATCTATGTTAAATTTACTTGAATTTGCATTGGTTTTAGATCCTAAAAATATCAATTTAAATAATTTAAAAAAACTTAGAAATGGTGTCAATAGTGAAGGGGTTAGCCAAAAAGACACGCATTATATTTTAGCTAGTGCTATGATTAAAAGCTTACGCGGGAGCGATGTGGATGCGGCGCTTTATTACCTTGCAAGATTGATTGATGCGGGAGAGAGTGCTGATTTTTTAGCTAGGCGTTTAATTATTTTTGCAAGCGAAGATATAGGAAATGCGGATCCAAACGCGCTAAATCTAGCTGTTTCTACGCTTATAGCAGTAAAAAATATAGGTTATCCAGAGGCACGCATTATTTTGAGTCAGTGTGTGGTTTATTTAGCAAGTGCTTTAAAATCAAATTCGAGTTATAAGGCTATCAATAAGGCTTTAGATTTTGTTAAAAATAACGAGGCTTTAGATATTCCAAATTATCTTAATAACAACCATCCTGAAAGGAAAAATTATCTTTATCCTCATGATTTTGGAGGTTGGATTGAACAAAAATATTTAAGTAAAAATTTAAAATTTTATGAAAGTAAAGGGATTGGAGAAGAAAAAAAATTGTTAGAAAATTTAGCTAAAATGAAAAAACAATGATTATGTGGAAATTTATGGAACAAATGATAAAATAAACATTTATTTAAAAGGTAATTAATATGATCAATATAGGAATTTACGGCGCCAAAGGTCGTATGGGAAAACAAATTCAAGAATGCTTGGCGGATGAAAATAATGCAAAAGCAGTGATGCTTTATGATAAGGGCGATGATATTGATGAACTTTTTAAGAAAAGTGAAGTGATTATCGACTTTTCTTCACCAAAAGGCACTTGCGAACTTTTAAATTTTGCAAAAATGAATTCTAAGCCTTTAGTGATAGGAACAACGGGACTTGATGCAAAAACAATGGATTTAATGTATGATTTAAGTAAAGCAATGCCAATATTTTACGCGACTAATATGTCTTTAGGTGTTGCGGTTTTAAATCATCTTGTGAGTAAAGCAAGCGCTATGCTTGAAAATTTTAATATTGAAATTGTTGAAATGCATCATCGCCATAAAAAAGATGCGCCAAGTGGAACAGCTATGACTTTAGCGCAAAATGCAGCAAAGGCTAGAAATTTAGATCTTGAAAAAGTCAGAGTTAGTGCAAGAGATGGCATCATAGGCGAAAGAGATAAAAATGAAATAGCGGTTATGAGTTTAAGGGGTGGTGATATAGTGGGTCGTCATACTGTGGGATTTTATGAAAATGGAGAATTTTTAGAATTAAGTCACGTTGCAACCTCAAGAGCAACCTTTGCTAAGGGTGCTATTAAGATCGCAATTTGGCTTAAAAAGCAAAATCCAAAATTATATTCAATCAATGATTTTTTAGGAATTTAATATGTGTGCAGTTGTTGGAGTTATCAATTCAAAAAATGCGAGCACTTATGCATATTATGCATTATTTGCTATGCAGCATCGTGGGCAAGAAGCAAGTGGAATCAGTGTTAGTAATGGTAAAAATATCAAAACGATTAAAGCCAAAGGAGAGGTGAGTCAAATTTTCAATCCTCAAAATTTACAAACCTTACAAGGAGAAATTGCTATAGGGCACAATCGCTACTCTACAGCGGGTAATTCTAGCTTAGACGATGCGCAACCTATTGCGGCAAATTGCGCCTTAGGAGATATTGCCTTAGCGCACAATGGAAATTTAGTCAATAAAGAAGAAATTAGAAATCAATTAATCCAAGATGGAGCGATTTTTCAAACCCATATGGATACTGAAAATGTTGTTCATTTAATCGCTAGAAGTAAAAAAGAAAATTTAAAAGACAAATTTATCGAAAGTTTAAAAAGTTGCTTAGGAGCTTATTGTTTTGTTCTAGCAAGCAAAGATAAACTTTATGTGGCAAGAGATCCTTATGGAGTCCGTCCTTTGTCTTTGGGAAGATTAAAGGATGGAGGTTATATAGTTGCGAGTGAAACCTGTGCTTTTGATTTAATAGAGGCTGAATTTATACGCGATATTAAACCTGGAGAGTTAATCATTTTTACTCAAGGCAATGATCAATTTGAAAGTATAATTTTAGAAACAAAAAATCCTAGAATTTGTGCTTTTGAATATGTTTATTTTGCAAGACCTGATAGTATTATAGAAGGTAAGAGTGTTTATGAAATTCGTAAAAAAATGGGTGAAACTTTAGCTAAAAAATTTCCTCATAAAGCCGATTTTGTTGTACCTGTTCCAGATAGCGGAGTGAGTGCTGCTATAGGTTTTGCTCAATATTTAAAAATTCCTCTTGAAATGGCCATAGTAAGAAATCATTATGTAGGAAGAACTTTTATAGAGCCTACTCAAGAGCTAAGAAATTTAAAAGTCAAATTAAAACTCAATCCTATGCGTAAAGTTTTAGATGGTAAAGAAATTGTAGTGATTGATGATAGTATAGTTCGTGGAACCACTTCTAAAAAAATAGTTTCTTTACTTCGTGCCGCAGGAGCTAGCAAAATTCATCTAGCTGTTGCTTGTCCAGAAATTAAATTTCCAGATATTTATGGTATAGATACTCCAACTTTTGAAGAATTAATTAGTGCTAATAAAAACATAGAAGAAGTAAGAAAACATGTTGAAGCTGATTCTTTAACTTTTTTAAGTATAGAAGAGCTTGTTGGAAGTATTGGAAATGAGAGGCAATATTCTTTAATTAGTTTTGATGGAGATTATTTTATTAAAAATTAATTTTTATATATTTTATTGTATAATAATAAAAAAGATCGATTATTTAATAGGAGTCCTTTATGGAAAAAACAAAATCTTTTAGCGTATCGCTAAAATTAACCTTTTATGCAGGTGTTTTGATAGTTATTATATTGGCTATCACAAGTACTTTTAGTTATTTTGATTCTAAAAATAACACTTTTGAATTACTTAAAGATACTCAACTAAAAACCGTAGAAGATGTTACGATGACATTTGATAATTACGGAAAAAGCAGACGAGTTGCCATGGAGGTTTTAGCTAAAGAAGTTCAAAAAGTATTGGATAAAGGCAACGATGAAGAAATCTTTAGTTTGTTAGAATCTTTCAAAGAAGCCTTTGGCTTTAAACTTGTTTTTTTAGGTTTTGAAAATTCTGGAAGAGTGCTTTTATCAGATAAAAAAATATTGGATTCTAAATCTTTTAATTTGCAAAATGCTGGATGGTATCAACAAGCTCATGGTGCAACTAAAGCTATTGTTTATGGGCCATATAAATCAGTAACAGATGGAGTTTCTGCTTTAACCTACGCAATGCCTATTTATAAAGATGGAAAATTAATAGGAGCTGTTGGCGGGGATTATAGCTTAGAGCAATTTTCCAAAGATGTTTTAGCTTATGGGCATTCTGCAAATACTTATGCTGCAGTTTATAGTCCAGATGGTGAAATTTATTTTCATCAATATCCAGAAAGAATTCTTACAAAAAATCCACTAAGTATAAATATAGCTAATACAATCAATACTAATCCAAATTATTACCTTAACCCAAAAGAAGAAAATGCTCTTTTTGGAGCAAAAGATGATAAAGGGAATTCTTATGAAGTACTATGCAGTGCAACAATCAATCCAAAATTTAGAGTGTGTACGGTTACAGAAGATGAAACTTATACAGGAGTTGTTAAAGCGACCCTCTTCAAGCAAGCTCTTGTTGGCGTCATTGCAACCTTAATCGCCCTTATTCTAATCAGAATCCTAATCACAAAAGGTCTCTCCCCACTCACCACCATCCAAAGTGGTCTTAATGCCTTCTTTGATTTTATCAATCATAAAACAAAGAATGTCTCTACTATTAATATAAAAACCAAT
>NZ_NXLY01000011.1 GCF_005406225.1 Campylobacter taeniopygiae
AAAGTTTATCTTTAAAAATAATTTATATTATTATTAAAAATAATTGTAATTATAATAAATTATAATTGAAGTTATCAAATTAAAATTTTTTATTATTATGGATAAATAAATTTTATTATTTTTTTGAAATAATGCCTGTATAAAATTTTTTAAATCATCTAAAGAAAATATATAAATTGATAAAAATAAATGTAATATTATTTAAAAGATTTTTTATTTATAAATTTTTTTATAAGTTATTGCTACAATAAACAATAAAAAAGGTGTTCCACTTTGGATAAGTGGAACGAAGAAAATAGTTTAATATTGATTTTAGATTTTTTAAAATAAGACTAAAAATTAGATTAATTATCGTTTTAACTGATTTACAATGCCAAGCATATCATCACTTGTTGTTATAGCTTTAGAACCAGCTTCATAGGCTCTTTGTCCTGTAATAAGATCTGTCATTTCTTCGACAAGTTGAACATTACTAAGCTCAACAAAACCATGTCTGATTGTACCGAGTCCGTCTTGTCCTGCGATTCCAGCAACCGGAGCGCCACTCGCACCTGTTTCAAGATATAAGTTATCTCCCATAGAATGAAGTCCTGCTGGATTGATAAACTGCACTAATTCTACTTGTCCGATTTGAGTTTCTTGTTGCTCTCCAGGAAGCATAACCGATACCGTTCCATCAGTTGCCACATTGATAGCAGTTGCACCTTCTGGTATGGTCATTTCAGGAAGTAATTTATAGCCATCAGAATTGACAATATTACCTTCATTATCTTTTGTAAATTGTCCATTTCTTGTATATCCTATAGTTCCATCAGGAAGCTGAATTTGAAAAAAACCATTTCCAGCAATAGCCATATCAAGACTATCTGTACTTGTTGCTTTTAAATTTCCTTCTGTAAAAACTTTTGTTACAGCAGTAGGACGCACACCAACACCCACTTCTATACCAGAAGGTGAAAGGGTTGTAGCTGAAGTAGAAGTTCCTGCATATTTCATAACCTGATACATCAAATCAGCAAATTCAGCACGACTTTTCTTAAAACCAGCCGTATTAACATTGGCGATATTGTTAGAAGTAACATCAATTTGTGTTTGCTGCGCTACCATCCCAGTAGCAGCAGTGTGAAGTGATCTCATCATTTTTTATCCTTTTAATTTTTAATCTTATTTAACAGATGCAAGTTTATTGATAGCTTCTTGATTTAAATCATCCATATGAGCTGTCATAACTTTTTGATACATTTCAACCATTCTATTGGCTTCAATCAAACCCACCATTTCAATAACCGGATTGACATTAGAGCCTTGAGAAAAACCTTGACGCACCGCGTTAGAATTATCTAAATCTCTAATACGAGTTAAATCATCGATTTTGTAAACATTATCTCCATCTTTTTGCAAGGCTCTCATATCATCTACTTGTGCAATGAATAATCTTGCATTTCTCGTGCCATCAACTTCGATGTTTCCATCTTTATCAACACTAATTTGTGAAGATCCATTTGGAATTTTAATAGCGGCATTTTCAGGATTGTTAAAATAATCACTACTTAATACCTTATATCCTTGTTTATTTACCAAATAACCCTCTTCGTTTAATTGAAAATTTCCATCCTTGCTTAATCTAATTTCTCCATTTTTTGTTTGAACTAGATAAAAAGCATCATCTCTTGTTATTGCAAAATCCAAAGGATTATTAGTTGCCTTTAAAGAACCTAAACTAAAATCTGTATATTCTTGAGAAACTTGCGGTACGCTATCTATGGTAGTATTGATAAAGCGTGAAGCATCTCTTGTATTGTTTTCTATAGGCAACACATCCTGAGTTTCTTTAAAAATCCTTTTAAAATCTGCAATTACAACATCATCTCTTTTATATCCACTTGTATTGATATTGGCAAGATTATTTGTGATAACATCAAGTTTGTTAAACTGAGTTACCATTCCGCCTACTGCTTGATAATATCCATTTTGCATATTTTCACCTATAAAATTATTTTATATAAAGGTATAAAGCAAAGAGTGTTCCAACTTTTAAAAATATAAAAAAAATAAAGAATAAAATGAAGAATTTGTAGAAAGTTACAAGGCTTTTAAGCCTTGTATTTTAATCCATTTGTCGGCGTAAAAATGTAGGAGTTTCTATTTGAGCCATAATTTCCTCATCAAAACCACCGCTAACTTTTTTAAGATTTAAATAAGGATTTTTCTTAGCCACTTCAATTTCTTCTGAAGATTTTTTCTCAACAGTGTCTTTATCTTCAAAACCTGTAGCGATAATAGTAACTTCGACTCTATCTTCCATAGTATCATCCATGGTTGATCCAAAAATAATTTTAGCATTTTCATCAACTTTTTCTTCAATACTATTAGCCGCTGCAGAAATTTCAAATAAGGAGCAATTAGAGCTTGTTTTAAAATGTAAAATCACACCCTTAGCCCCTTTAATATCCATACCATCCAATAAAGGAGACTCTATAGCATTTTTCAAAGCTATTTCAACAGCATTTTCACCCTCGGCACTTCCAACACCCATAAGAGCAAGTCCTCTATGACTCATAATAGTTCTAACATCTGCAAAGTCAACATTGATATCACCATTATCTAAAAGTATAGAAACCATACCTTTTACTGCACGAGTTAAAATATCATCAACCAATTTAAAAGCTTCTTTCATACTCGCTTTTTTATCAATAATACTTAAGAGTTTTTCATTTTGAATTACAAGGATAGAATCACTTTCTTTTTTTAGTTCAAGAAGTCCGCTTTCTGCAAGTTTTTTTCTTTGCTTACCTTCAAAGCTAAAAGGCATAGTAACTACAGAAACAGTTAAAGCTCCAATTTCTTTAGCCGCTTGTGCTATAACAGGAGTAGCACCTGTTCCAGTTCCACCGCCAAAACCAGATGCGATAAATACTATATCGCTTTGACTTAAACTCGCTTTGATTTCCTCAAAACTTTCTCTAGCACTTTCTGCTCCAACTTCAGGAAGCATACCTGCCCCAAGCCCTTTTGTTTTCTTTTCACCAAGTTGAATTTTAGTTTTTGCTAAAGATGTAGAGATAGCTTGTGCATCAGTATTAGCAGCAATAAGATCAAGATCATTTAACCCCATTTTAACCATATGATTGATCATATTACCGCCGCCACCTCCGCAGCCTATAACTTTAATTTTTGCACCTTTATTATGTTGCATTTCTTCTACTAAAAATTCATTCATAAAATTCTCTCCTTGTTAAAATTGATTTATTATTTTATGCCACACGCTTGAAAAAAGGCCGGATTTTTTTTCTCGTGTCTCTTTAAAATCCAATTGTTCTTGAATTGCTATTGTATCATTTTCTTGCAAATTTTCATCAAAAAAATCAGATTTTATTTCATTTTCTATTTCTTTTTGAGGAATAATCTCTTGTCTGATTTGACGATTATAATTTTCTATTTCACCTTTATATCTTAATTTTTCATTAGAATCAAGCTCATAAGGAGTGAAATAACCCGCACCATAAAGACAAAGACCTATAGCACAAGTATTTTCAGGATCATTAAAAATCTCATTAAAACTTGTTATTAAATCTCTTCTTGCAGTTGCTATTCTAATAGAACGATTATCAAAAGTAGCAGGAGCTAATTCATCAATACCTGCTAATTTAGTCATTCCTCCAGTAAGCACAACCCCGCCACCTATGCTATTAGCATAACGATTATCGCTTAAAATTTTTGCCAAAATCATCAAAGTTTCTTCTGCTCTAGCATAAATAACTTCAGAAATAATATCCAAAGAAACCTCATTTACTCTTTTTTCATCGCCCATTGTTGGAATTTGTATAAGCGCATTAGGTTGTTGTGATAAAGCTGCATAATTAAGTTTAATTTTTTCAGCTTCTTTAAGTGGGGTATGCAAAGCCATAGATAAATCTTGGGTGATATTAATAGAACCAATCTGCAAACAATCATTATAACGGATAGAATTTCCAGTATGAACTACCATATCACAAATTGCACCACCCATATCAATAAGAACGGATCCGAGTTCTTTTTCACTATCATCCAAACAAGCTATGGATGAAGCATAGCCAGAAAGTACTATATTATCAACCCTTAAATCAGCTAATTCTACAGCTTTTTTCAAATTTTTAATATGAGATTCTTGAGAAATAACAATATGGGTTGAAACTTCTAAACGACTTCCGCTCATCCCTAAAGGATCATCTACATGTTCTAGATCATTGACTTTAAAATTATAAGGTAAAACATGAATGATTTCATACCCGCTTGGTATATTAGCCGTATGTTTTGCAGTACTTACTGCTCGATGTATTTCTTTGATTCCAATTTCATGATTTGGAATATTTACAACTCCTATACTATCAACACTCTTAGTGTATGCACCAGAAATTGAAACGACAACCTTATCATAATGCACACCACTCATCATCTCAGCATTTCTTACTGCTTCTTCGATGGATTTTGAAGCAAGTTCGATATTTGTAATAGCACCTTTTTTTACACCATTGGTTTTTGCTTTTGAAAAACCAATAATTTTTAAACCTTCATCATCTTTTTGCGCAATAATAGCACAAGTTTGGGTCGAACCTAAATCAATTCCTAGTATATTCAAAATCACTTCCCTTTATAATAAATTTTTATTGGATATGTTTTTCTTAATTGATTAATTAATTCTTGTTTAATCATATCAGCTTTTAACATTTGTAAATTTTGTCTTAATGTTTCATAATGCTGACTTAATTTATCCTTGCTAATATCAATCTTTTGTTTATTGATTTTATAAAGCACTGCTTTATTATCACCCAAAAGGACATAAGAAGTATTTTGATCAGAATTAAAAACATTGGTTAAAAAATAACTAAATTCAGCATCATTAAATATATTTTTATCCATTTTAACATCGCTAAGCAAAGAATCTCTAGTCACAAAACCTATATTTTCACCCTTAAAATCTTTTAACTTTTCTTTCGCTTCTTTTTCTAAATTTTCTTTAGATTTTTCACTCAAGTATAAAGGTAAAACTTCATTTCTAGCTTCTTCAAAGGTTTTAATTCTTACAGGATCAATTTTATTAACCCTAACAATCACATAACCATCTTTATATCTAACAGGTCTTAAAACATCTCCATTTTTTATCTTAGATAAAAGTTCTAAAGGATAATAAATACTCAAATCTGAAACATTTTCATCTTTTTGAAATTGCTCTTTATTATTTTTTAATTCTAGAAATTTAGCATTAGCTAAATTTTTAAGATTAATTAAACCATAATCTTTAGCAACTTTATCTTCTACTGATTTAAAATCTAAAATTTTACCATTTTGATCTTTGTAATTTATTCGATTATTTTCATCATTATAAAATTTTTGCAATTCTTCTTCCGTAAATTTTTGATCATTTAGCGGTAAAAAATATGTAGAAATTTCATAAGTTTTACTTGTCTTATAATCTTGTTTTTGTTGTTCCCAGAATTTTTTCAATTCTTCTTCATTGATTTTTATATTCTTTTTATCATAATCTAATTCCGCAACACTCAAAGAATCTCTCATAAAATAAGCAGTTGCTAACATTTTTATCTCATTTTCACTAGAAGGCAGATTAAAAATTGTATTTAATTTGTCAATAATAACTTCATCAGAAAGAATTTTTTCATAATCTTTAGGCATAAAACCATTCGCATGTAAAATCTCATAATAAATTGTTTTATTAAATTCACCTATTGGATTTTGAAAAGCCCTTGTTTGAGTAAGCTTGTTTATGATTTCATCATCACTAGAGTTTAAACCCAGATCTTTAGCAAAATTTAATAAAAGTTTATCTTCTATAAGTGAATTTAAGGCTAATTCTTTTAAGCCGATCTTTTCGGCACTCTTTTCATCTAAGCTACCATTGCTAATTTGATTGTAATAATTAAAAACTTGATTATATCGTGTATTAAATTCATTATAACTTATCTTCTCGTTTCCTACAATAGCCGCATTTGAAGCACGATCAAGGTTAAAATCATAAGCACCCCAATTAACAAAAACAGCCCCAACTAAAGCAATAGTACTAATCCATATAGTAATAATAAGGTATTTTCTATGATGCTGCATCCAAGTAAGCATACTATTCCTTGATAAAAAAATAAGTTCAACATTTTAACATATAA
Organism: Campylobacter taeniopygiae; assembly: GCF_005406225.1. Taxonomy (GTDB): domain Bacteria; phylum Campylobacterota; class Campylobacteria; order Campylobacterales; family Campylobacteraceae; genus Campylobacter_D; species Campylobacter_D taeniopygiae. The sequence continues at coordinate 6,156 of NZ_NXLY01000011.1, forward strand.
GTTTTTAAGTGGAGTTTAATTTAAACCAAAAGTATTGTTACTTTTTTTTGATTTTGACGTTAAAATAGGTTATAATATCAAACTCAATCAATAAAATTTAGGATTTAGCTTGGAAATTCCACACATTCCAGTATTGCTTAATGAAGTTAATAAGGCTTTTGAAAATTTAAATTGCGGATATTTTTTAGATTGCACTGTAGGCTTTGGTGGTCATAGTGAATCTTTACTCAAAAATCATCCCGATATAAAACTTATCGCTTGTGATCAAGATCAAGAAGCCCTTAGTTTTTCTAAAAAACGCCTTGAAAAATTTAAGGATAGAACGCAATTTTTCTTAACAAATTTTAGTCAAATTCTTGATCAAATTTCTACAAATTCTTTAAAAGGAATTTTAGCAGATATTGGAATTTCATCCTATCAATTAGACAATAATGAACGAGGATTTAATCTTAATTCTGATTTTTTGGACATGAGAATGAATCAAAATGCTAAAAATTCAGCCTTTAATGTTGTTAATTCTTATACTTGCGAACAACTTGCTTATATTTTTAAAGAATATGGTGAATTAGACGATGCTTATTTTATTGCTAAAAAAATTTGCCAATCAAGAATTGAAAAACCTATAAAAAGTGCTAAAGAATTGCAAAAAATTATAGGTGCGAACAAACAAAATCACAGAAAAGTTTCTAAAGCTACACTAGTTTTTCAAGCTATTAGAATCGAAGTTAATCAAGAACTTGAAGTTTTAAAAATCTTTTTAGAAAAATTAGAAAAAATAAAGCTAAAAGATTGTATTTTAGCTATAATTTGTTTTCATTCTCTAGAAGATAGAATGGTAAAAAATTATTTTAAAAAATGGTCTAAAAATTGCATTTGCGATGAAAAAGCTTTACGCTGTGAATGTGGAAATAATCATTCTTTAGGAAAAATTTTAAATAAAAAAGTTATCATTGCAAGCGAAGCAGAAATAATGCAAAATTCAAGATCTAGTTGCGCAAAAATGCGTTTATTTCATTTTAAAAATATGGAAAAATAATGTTAGAAGATGATTTTTTAAAAGAAAAGCAAAATATACGTCAGAAAATGCTAAATTTTTCGCGTGCTATAAATCAAGGAAAACCTTTAGATGATGAGCTTAAAAATGAAATTATCTCTAGTAATGATATTTTTAAAAGACGCCTCAATAAACAACCTCGCAATTTATTTGATCAAGATGAATATGAAACAAAAAATTCTAAAAAATCAAATATATATCTTAAAGAAGATTTAATCAATGTAAAATTGGAAGAAAAACAATCCTTAGCTAAGAAAATTTTCTCCAAAATAAAAGAAAAGAGTAAAAATTCACAGACGCAAAAAAATAAGAAAAAATTATTTTCTCTAAAAAAAACAGAAAAAGAATTGCAACCTAAAAAAATACAAGAAAATAAAATAGAAGCTAAAAATTTAAACAAAAAAAACAACAAGGAATCTCAATTACCAAAAAAAGAAAATAGTCATAAATTAGATAAAAAAAATCCAAAAATCCCTCAAACCAATATCAAACAAAGTCTAGAAAATTTACAAAAAAAAATACATACTGAAAATATACCTGATACTTCATTGAAAAAAAATCCTACCGAGGAAGACACACAAAAAGCTAAAAATACTCTTTTAGAAGGATTTACAGATGCAACAAAAGAAGATAGAAATTTAACATTTAATCATTTGCTTTTTGCCGTCTTACTTGTAAGCTTTGCTTTATTGCTTTTTGTTCCGCAAATTTACATAAGAAATCAAATTTATTATTTAAGCCGAGAAATTGCAACTTTAAAAACAGAAGAAAGTGTGCTTAATGAAGAAAATAAAGATCTAAAAAGAAGATTAGAAAACATGCGCTTTCAAAATCAAATTCTTGACTACTTAGATTGAATGATTTTTTCTAACACATATTTTTCTAAATTCTTTTTCAAAATATCGTCCTTTAAAGCTTCCTTATAAAGTTTGCTTGCTACTGAAGAATATTTTTCATATGAAAAATAGGGAAAATGTAAATTCCAAGCTTTTTTTATCAATTGTTTTGAAATGATTTTTCGAGCATAAATCTTAAAAATATCATAACTTATAAAAACACAAGCAGTTACAATAACCGCGCTAATTATGCTTATATGAAAATCAAGACGCGTAAGAAAATAATGAGTGATAAGCAATAAAGGCAATAAAATAAGTACGCAAAGAATACTAAAATATAGATAAGAATTTAAAATTTTAAAATTAAAATTAAGCTTAGAAGGATCAACAAGCATTCCATCATTAAACAAAGCATTAGCTTCAAGCAAATCGCGCAAAATAACTGGCTGATCCGATATTTTAAAAAGAAAATTAAGACTCAATTCTTTAAATTTTTTCATGCTTTAAAAAATAATGTAAATAAAAGCTTTTAGCCTTTATTTACAAGTTCTTCCGTAACTCTTGCAATTTCAAATTCTTCATCTGTAGGAATGATGCAAACTTTGATTTTAGAATTTGCAGTGCTTATTATTCTTTCAGTCGACATTCTTTGATTATTTAAATTTAAATCAAGCTCAATGCCAAGATGAGCTAATCTTTCACACACTTTTTGTCTTACTAAGGAAGAATTTTCACCTATTCCACCTGTAAAAATAATACCATCAGTTCCTGGCAATACAGCAAGATAAGCTCCTATATATTTTACCAAGCGATAGCAAAACATATCAAAAGCTAAACGTGCTTTTTCTTCTCCTTTTTCAACTCGTGATTCAATATCTCTAAAATCATTATAACCACAAATTCCATACACTCCGCTTTTTTTATTCATCAAATTATCAATCTCATCTATACTCAAGCCTCTTGCTTTACTAATAAAAGGTATAATTGCAGGATCCATATCTCCACAACGAGTTCCCATAACAAGACCTTCAAGAGGAGTAAATCCCATAGAAGTATCCACACTCTTTCCATCTTTTACAGCACAAACACTTGCTCCATTTCCAAGATGAGCTGAAATCACATTTACACTATTTTTACCCAATAAATTAGCAGCCTTTGAGCTTACATAGGCATGAGAGGTCCCATGAAAACCATATCTTCTTATGCCATCTTTATCATAAAATTCATAAGGTAAAGCATACATATAAGCATAATCAGGCATTGTTTGATGAAAAGCTGTATCAAAAACTGCAACATTTGGTACATTTGGGGCAGCTTTAATCATTGTTTTTATACCGGCTAAATGAGCTGGATTGTGTAAAGGTGCGAAAACACTTACTCTATCAATTTCATTAAGTACTTGATCATCTATTAAACAATGTTTTGTTAAAGTTTTTCCTCCATGAACAATACGGTGACCGCAACCATCAAGAACTTTAAGATCTTCTAAAATTCCTGACTCTTTAAAAAGTTCATTTAAAACCTGCAAACCATGTTCATGATCTTTTATAGCGATATCTCTTTCAAATTTCTCATCGCTTAAAGTATTTTTTAGAACCACTTTAGAAGTTTCTTCACCGATTTTTTCAATCAAACCACTTGCTTTAACTACTTTATCATCAAAAAATTTAAATTTTATAGATGATGAACCTGAATTTAAAACTAAAACTTTCATTTTTATCCTTTATTAAAATTATTGAGCTTGTACAGCACTTAAAATGACGGTATCTACAATATCATCAACCAAACATCCACGACTTAAATCATTTACTGGCTTTTTAAGACCTTGCAAAATAGGACCAATTGCCAAAGCATCGGCTGTTCTTTGCACAGCTTTATAGCCAATATTTGCAGCATCAAGATCTGGAAATACAAAAACATTAATTTGTCCTGCTATTTTAGATTCTGGCATTTTTGAAGCTGCTGTTTTAGGATCATAAGCACAGTCAAATTGCATAGGACCATCTATGTTTAATTCTGGATATTTTTCCTTAGCTATTTTAAGGGCTTCTTTTACAAGATCCACACTTTCACCCTTTCCACTATCCCCACTAGAATAAGAAAGTAAAGCGACTTTAGGATCTAATCCAAAAGATTTTGCAGTCATAGCGCTAACATAAGCACTAGAAGCTAATTGCTCGGCTGTTGGATTAGGATTAACAGCACAATCTGCAAAAGCCAACATTTTATCTTCTAAGCCCATGAAAAATAATCCCGAAACAGAACTTACCCCTTCTTGAGTTTTAATCAATTGAAGTGCTGGGCGAATCGTTTCAGCTGTAGTTGTAGAAGCTCCACTTACCATAGCGTCAGCTTTTCCGCTATGCACAAGTAAAGTTCCAAAATAAGTTTTATCTTTTACTAATTCTTTAGCTTGATCAAGAGTCATTCCTTTAGATTTTCTTGCCTCATAAAGCATGGTGGCAAATTCTTCACATAAATCTGAATTATAAGGATTGATCATTTTTGCAGAATTAATATCAAGCATTAGTTTTTCTGCATTTTGCTTGATTTCTTTTTCATCTCCTAAAATAATAAGATCAACAACTTCAGTTTTTAATAAAATATCACAAGCTTTTAAAATTCTTTCATCATTACCTTCTGGCAAAACAACTGTTTTTTTATTTTTAATGCCTTTTTTAATCATTTCATACTTAAAACGATAAGGGGTTGTAAAATCATAAGATTTTAATTGAGCGATTTTATCAAAATCAATATTTTCATCAATTAAAACATATTTTCTACCGCTTAAAAGTTTATCGAGATGTTTTTGAGTCATCGCTTTGTATTCATTGCAAACATCAGCAACAATTGGAGTGTTAAGATTTTTAGCGATTTTAACATTAAGTCCAAAAGCATCTAATACACCGAATTTAGAAAAACCAATTGTTAAGACAAATTCGTATTTTTCTTTTAATTCCTCGTAAGTTTTTAAAATAGTATTAAAAAAAATATTAGAATCTTTATTAAATTCTTCCATAGCATCTTTATCAACAAAGCTATAGGTATTTTCTATATTTTGATTGATGCTAAATTGATTAAGCCACTCTTGAAAAATAGAAATATCATGCTTAGAAGCTACTGGGCAATAAATCGCCATATTTTTATAGTTTTTACTATAATATTCTAGCAATTTTAAACCAACTTTAATATTTTGATCATCACTCTTGGATCTTATTAAATAAAGATTTTCCATTATCTCTCCTTTTATTTTAAAAAAGTGGAACACTCTTTGCTTTGTACATTTTATAAATATTATTTTAACAAAAAAAAATAAAAATTCATAATTTAAAGGACGATTTTAATGAAAAAAGTTTTATTTTACACCCTACCATTTGTATTTTTTGGTTGCTCTGCTACAGTGGATCCTCAAATTTCTATGAAACCACCTGCTTATGTCGAAGAACTTGCTCCTAAACAAAGCAATAATATAGAAACAGCGCCAGGATCGCTTTTTGGTAAAGGAGATAATCCTTTATTTTCAGACAAAAAAGCAATGAATGTTAATGATTTAGTAACAGTAGTCATTCAAGAAAGCACCACTCAAAGCACTCAAGCCAATAAAGCTACGAGTAGAACCAATACTTCAAATTTAGGTGGAGGAACTTTAACTGGTGGTTCTGGAATCTTAAAAGATGCAATCAATAAAGTTAATGCGTATTCTAATATTGGTTTTCAAACTAATAGTACAAATAATTATCAAGGATCAGGATCTCAAAGCCGCAATGAAAGCTTTAATACAACCATCTCAACTCGAGTGATCAAAATTTTATCTAATGGTAATTATTTTATTGAAGGCTCAAGAGAACTCTTGATCAATGGAGAAAAACAAATCATTCAATTAAGCGGAGTGATCCGTCCTTATGATATTGGACAAGATAATACTATAGATAGCAAATACATTGCAGATGCAAAAATTCTTTATAAAACTGAAGGCGAAGTGGATAGAAGCACTAGAAAACCTTGGGGAAGTAAAGTTATAGAAGCTATTTGGCCGTTTTAATAAAGCAAGGTTTTTTACCTTGCTTTATTATTCTTTTATCGTTCTACTTTTTACCTCATCTTCAACTTCTAGTAAAAATCTATCAACCAAATCTTTTTCTTTTAATTTTGCAACAACCTCTCCATGTCTTATAACAAGTCCTTGATTTTTTCCAAAAGCTATAGCGACATCAGCCCCCTTAGCTTCACCTAAAGCATTAACAACACATCCCATAACGCTAATATTAATTGGCTCTTTAATATGTTTGGTTTTCTCTTCTACAATCTTAATTGCACTAAGCAAATCACTTTGTATCCTTCCACAAGTTGGACATGAGATGATATTAACCCCGCTTTTTTGCACCCCGCTATCTTGCAAAATTGCCTTTGCGACACGAATTTCTTCTTCAAGTTCTCCCGTCATAGATACACGCATAGTATCGCCTATACCTTTAAGAAGTAAATTTCCTAAAGCTATAGAACTTTTAACTGTGCTATGAAATTTAGTTCCTGCCTCTGTAACACCTAAATGAAATGGATAATCACACAGTGGACGCAATCTTTCATAAGCCTCTATCGTTTTTTGAGCGTCTGAAGTTTTCATTGAAATTTTAATATCTGTAAAATCTAAATCTTCTAAAAGCTTAATATTATATAAAGCACTTTCTAGCATAGCCTCTATGCCATATCCAAATTTATCGCTAAATTGTTTTTCTATGGAACCATGATTAACCCCTATGCGTATAGGAATATTACGTTCTTTGCAAGCCTTTACAACTTCTTTGATATTTTCTTTAGAGCCAATATTTCCAGGATTAATTCTCACACCATCAATAAATTCAGCACAATATACAGCCAAGTTATGGTTAAAATGAATATCCACTATCAAAGGCAATGGACTCTTTGCTTTAATTTCTCTTAAGGCTCTTGCATCCGCCATATCCAAACAAGCCAAACGCACTATATTTGCTCCGGCAAAATAAAGACGATTAAGCTGCTCTAAGCAACCCTCTATATCTCTAGTTTTTGTAAATAACATCGATTGAACTGAAATAGGTGCATCTCCCCCTATTAAAACATTTCCCACTTTAATCTGCTTTGTTTTAAATCTCTCTACTTTCATACACAAACTCTTTTTATGAATATTATTTTTAAAATTTTAACTTTTTTTGCTTTAACTAAAGTTTATTTTTATATAATCTCTACATCTAATTTTTATTAAATATAATGGAAAAAATAATGCAAGATTTAAAAAATGGTGGAGTGATTTGGCTAACAGGTTTAGCAGGTAGTGGGAAAAGCTATATTGCTGAAGAATTATGTAGGAAATTGAGGGAAAAATTAAACAATATTATCTATCTTGACGGCGATGAATTAAGAGATCTTTTGGGACATTATGGCTATGAAAAAGAAGGACGTATTGAAGTTTCACTAAAACGTTCTAATTTCGCTCATTTTTTAAGTTCTCAAGGAATGTATGTTTTCGACTTCTCCTAATGATGCCAAAGAAAGATATTGCACACATTATATGTATTTAAATAGCAATATTGATCAATATGCTATAAATATTTCAGAACTTAATATTCCTAATTTTGATAAATTTCTAAATTTGCTTGATCCTAATGCACAAATCATTTGTGGTGTTAGAGACCCTATAGGGATTTTAAAACACAATTGGGGAAGAGATTGGACAAAAGTTTCAAGAAATTATCCACGCGATTTTAATCTCACTTATGATTATAGAAATTATATTGAATTTTTAACTCACAATAAAAAAACTGAAATTAAAGTTGATTTTGAAGAGCTGAATAATGGAGTTTTTATCTTAAATTTTTTATTGCGATATTTCAATCAAGATAAAATTTATTATTTAGATATGAACTCGATTATTCCAGAAAATGCTTTTAAAACATTGGATTTTCTTGCTCGAAAATTCAGCTTTACCCCCCCCCATATAGAAAAACAATCCTTTTTTAAAATTCAAGAATTCAAAGGCTACATCCGCTATCTTTTTCCCATCACACTTTATGCCAATAAAAAAGATATAAACAATAGATTAAATCCAGAAATCGATCCTTTAAATAGCATTGCTATTACCTTAGATAGACCAAGACAAAATGAACAAATTAATATAATAAAATTAGTTATTGATGATGATTTATCAAATGATATAGCTTTATATATTCAAAAAGAAGATTTAGAAAAACTTACAAATGATACGCAATTTTTTAATGCTGTTAAAGAGTATTTACACGACTTTTTATTTGAAATAAAAAAGATCGATAAGCAAAATGAACTTATGATGATGAAAGAGAAAGAGGTATTATCTATCTTTGCTTCCGATAAGGCCTTAGCATCAAAATTTCTAAACATTTTTCAAAAAGAATATCAGCATTTAGAACAAAATCGTCCAGATATTATCAATTCTTGGAAATATTATCAAAAATTTAAAAACAATGATTTTACATAAAACCTATAGGATCAATATCTGCATTGACATTTTTAAATTGTAAAACGTATTCTTCTATGGCAATTAAAGCCTTGTAAGAATCACTGCGGATAAGAATATGAAAACGGTATTTTGCATTAATCATTTCAACTCCGCAAACTCCGTATCCAATAAGTTCTATATTTTTTATCGTTGCTAATTTTTCAGCTAAATACTCACATAAATTTTGTGCTTTTAATTTATCCTTATCTTCTATGATTAATCTCAAAAGACGCTTAAAAGGAGGATATAAACCTTTTCTACTTTCAAGCTCATCTTGCAAAAAAGCATCATAATTTTGTATATATTTTTCAAAAAAAGCACGATTTTTAGTTTGTAAAAGCACTCTAGCTTCTCCTTTACGCCCTGCTCTACCTGCAACTTGCATAGCTAAAGCCAAGGTTTCTTCACTCGCTCTAAAATTCGGTCTAAATAAGTACTCATCAATACCCAAAATCACACTCAAATCGACATTATGATAATCATGTCCTTTAGCAAGCATGGAAGTCCCTATAAGTATGTCAATTTTTTTATCATTAAATTCTTTTAAAATGTGATTTAATTTTTTAACACTCGTAATCTCATCGCTATCAAACTTTGCTATTTTAGCATGGGTAAATTTTGACTCTAAAAGCTCTTTAAGTTCAGCCGTTCCCATCTTTCTAGCTTCTAGCATTAAACCTTTGCAAGAAGGGCAGGATTGGTCGATATTTTTTGTAAAATTACAATAATGGCATTTTAATAAATTTCTATTTTTATGCAAACTCATAGCAATAGAACAAAATGGACACTTTATTGTCTCTCCACAATTTTTACAAAAAATTTGACGAAAATTAGCACGCGTAGGTAAAAAAATAATCACTTGCTTTTGTTTATTTAAACTCGCTTGTATTTCATTTAAAAGCATAGGACTTAATGATAATTCATTTTCATCGTATATAAAATGTTTCTTGCTTTCAAAAAATGTTCCTTTAAGTCTAAATACCTTTTGCTTATAAAAACTCGTCAAAGAAGGAGTTGCAGATCCTAAAACGACTTTAATATTTAACTTAGCCCCTAAAAAAAGTGCCAAATCTCTAACATTTAAATAGGGTTGATTTGAAGCTTTATAAGAATTATCATGCTCTTCATCTACCACGATTAAACCCAAATTTCTAAAAGGTAAAAAAAGTGCGGATCTAGCTCCAGCAATCAATAAAGCTTTGCCTTCATTAAAGCTTTCCAAACATTCTTGTTTTTTCTTTTTAGAAACCTTAGAGTGCCATAAAAAAAAACTGTCTTCAAAATACATTTGCAAACGTTTTTTCATTTGAGAAGTGAGTGAAATTTCAGGCATCAAAAATAAAACTTGTTTTCCTTTTTTTAAATAATCTTTAATTAAAGAAATATAAATTTCAGTTTTACCACTCCCAGTATCTGCAAAAAGCAAAGAACTTGATTGATTGTTTAAAAAATCTAAAGCTTTTTGTTGTTCTAAGCTTAAATTTGGCTCTTTAGTAATTTCTAGTTTTTTGCAGCTATACTCTTTGCTTGTTAAAAAAAAGCCTAAAATAAAACCCATTTTGGCTGCATAATAATAAGAAATAAATTGCGCAAGTTCAAATTGAGATTTACTTAAAGAAAAAGGTGTAAGCTCTTTAATAGCTTTTGTTTGAAAATCTGGCTTTTCGCATTCCTTAATCACTAAAGCTCTAAGATTTTTTTTCATTTTTACATCTATAATTACCTCGCTTAAGGCAGGGATCTCCTTTTCACTATGAAAAATTAAATTTTGCAAATACAGTCCAAAGACTGACACTTCATAATATCTCATTGCAAATCTTTACAATATTTTGAATTTATGCACTCTAAAATACCTTCTTTAGAGTCATAAGCAAAATCAATGTATTCTTTTGAATTTAAGAAAAATCTATATTGATTGGATGCAATTTTCATCCAAGATTTAAAATCAGAATAAATAGGAGAATCAAGCAAGGAATAATCGTTAGCATTATAAAAAAGTTTTTCCCTTGGAGTATTAAATTTAGCATTGTCAAGATTGGCTATAAAAGCAATTTGTTTAAGCTCAGCTTGAGTTCGCATAAGTGATAAAGCCGAGCTTAACATTTGATAATCTATTTTTAATTTTAAAATTTTTGCCTCTTCTTTGCTTTTGCCCCAAAAGCTTAAGGCTAAAGTAGTAAGTATCCCTAAAATCAAAATGACAAAAACCAACTCAAGCAAGGTAAAAGCTTTTTTCATTTGACTGGGAGTTCTTCATTAATAGCTTTTATAAGTTTTTTAAGTTCTCTTTCTAAAATATAATTTTCATAACTTTTTTTTACAAAAGCATCTACAAAACGCTTGAGTTCAATTTTTTTAGTTCCGCCAGAAATTAAAGCAATATCATCCTCTAAAACATTAGCGAATTCTTCACTACATTTAACAATAAAATCTTTTGCAGAAACATTGATAATTACTTGTTTTAAATTATCACTTGCCAAGTACAGCCTCGATTTTTTTGTAAATATCCTCACTTTCTATATTGCGAGATTTTAATTCTTCCTCAAGACGCATTATTTGATTACTTTTTGCCTCATTTTGTGCCTTTACGCTTACAAGTTCATTTCTTAAATTCTCATTTGCTTCGCACACTTCATTATACTTTTCAATAAGCTCATTAACTTTATCTGACATAGTATTAATAATTTTTTCATCAAACATATTTTTCGCCTTCTTTAATTGAAAATTTAAATATAGAAAATATTTATATAATTGTAGCAAAAAAAAATAAATTTTCATGTTTTTAAAAAGATTAATTTTAATTAAAGTATTTTCTTTTAAAATTTTTATTTTTAAAATATTTTAATAAAGTGAAATTATGCTAGAACTTACAAGTGAATTTAAACCAAGTCCTGATCAAAAACAAGCCATAGAAGGCATAGTAAAAAGTATTAAAAAAGGTAACAAATATCAAACTTTATTAGGGGTTACAGGTAGTGGAAAAACTTTTACCATGGCTAATGTCATCAAAGAACTTCAAATGCCAACTCTTATTATGAGTCATAATAAAAGCTTGTGCGCCCAACTTTATAGCGAATTTAAAGGCTTTTTTTCTAAAAATCATGTGGAGTATTTTATTTCTTATTATGATTATTACCAACCAGAAGCTTACATTCCACGCACTGATGTCTTTATAGAAAAAGACAGTTCCACAAATGAAGACCTAGAAAGATTAAGACTAAGTGCTACAGCTTCACTTTTAAGCTATGAAGATGTTGTGTGTATCGCAAGTGTTTCGGCTAATTATGGACTTGGAAATCCAAATGAATACATTGGAATGGTTTTAATTTTTGAACTTGGTATGCAAATTTCACAAAAAGAACTTCTTAAAAAACTTGTAGATATGGGTTATAAAAGAAATGATAATTTTTTTGATCGTGCAGATTTTCGTGTGCAAGGTGATACTATAGATATTTATCCTGCTTATTATGAGGATGAAGTAGTAAGGCTTGAATTCTTTGGTGATGAACTTGATAGCATGTATCATTATAATGTTTTAGAAAATAAAAAAGGCAAAGATTTAAAACGCTTTATTTTATATCCTACAAGTCAATTTAGCGTCGGTGAAACGCGTTTAAAACAAGCTATTAAAGATATCAAACAAGAATTGAATGAACGCTTAGCTCAATTTGAACTCGAAAATAAGCTCGTAGAACACCAACGTTTAAAACAACGTGTTGAATTTGATCTTGAAATGCTTACGAGTACAGGTATGTGTAAAGGCGTAGAAAACTATGCTAGACATTTAACAGGCTTAAAAGCCGGAGATACACCTTATACGCTATTTGATTATTTTGCGATTAAAGATAGGAAATTTCTTGTCATTGTTGATGAAAGTCATGTTTCATTGCCTCAATTTCGCGGAATGTTTGCTGGAGATAGAAGTAGAAAGCAAACTTTAGTAGATTATGGCTTCCGCCTACCTTCAGCTCTTGATAATCGTCCTTTAATGTTTGATGAATTTATCCATAAAAATTGTCAATTTCTTTTTGTTTCAGCCACCCCAGCACCTCTAGAACTTGAACTAAGCAAAGAAAATATTTTTCACCAAATCATGCGTCCAACGGGCTTGCTTGATCCACTTATAGAATTAAAAGACAGCGACAATCAAGTTGAAATTTTATTTGACGAAGCTAAAAAAGTGATCGATAAAAATGAACGTGTCTTGGTTACAGTGCTGACTAAAAAATTAGCCGAAGAGCTTACAAGGTATTATTTAGAGCTTGGCATTAAAGTAAAATACATGCATTCAGATATTGATGCGATAGAACGCAATGAAATCATTAGAAATCTTAGAAGTGGTGCTTTTGATATGTTAATTGGCATTAATTTGCTTAGAGAAGGGCTTGATTTGCCTGAAGTTTCACTCATTGCCATTATGGATGCTGACAAAGAAGGATTTTTAAGAAGCACGACAAGTCTTATACAGACTATGGGAAGGGCTGCAAGAAATGTCAATGGGAAAGTTTTGCTTTTTTGTAAAAAAATTACAAAATCCATGCAAGAAGCTATGGATACAACTAATGAACGTCGCAAACTTCAAGAAGCCTATAACAAAAAACACAATATTACTCCAACCTCAGTTAAACGTCACATAGAAGAAAGTTTAAAAAATGAGGAAGATTTAGGAGAAATTTATCGCAAAGGTAAAAAACTTGAAAAAATGCCTGCTAGTGAAAGAGCTAAGCTTATTAAGGAACTTCGTAAGCAAATGTTAGAAGCAGCAAAAGCTCTTGAATTTGAAAAAGCAGCAGCTATAAGAGACGAGATCAATAAAATGAAAAATTTATAACAAAAATATATCCCTTGTTCTCACTCCAACTTCATTAATCAAAGCGTTTAAAATTTCATATTGAAAATCTTGCAAAGGACGCTTTTCTTTTAAAACTATACCAATAACCCCTTTTGTTTTTTCTCCATCTTCTATAGGCAAATACATCGCATTAGCATTTGGCAAGGTATTGGTGCAAAGCCCTGCTCTTTCACGATTTGTAGCCACCCATTGAGCAATAGCAATTTCATCAGCACTAAAACAATTTTTAAGTATTTGTTTATCATTATTAAAAAATAATAATGGCTTGGATAAAATATTATTTTTACTCATAGGATAAATGATTATAGGTAAATTTAATAATTTCAAAGCTTGATTGCCAAGTTGCTCCCAAAGTTCTTGTTTGCTTTTTACTCTGGCTAATTTTTCACTATTTTCAAGCAAAATTGCTGTTCTGTAAGCTCTTTTTGCTAATTCTTTGGATTGAAGCTTTAATCTTCTTGTAAAAATAGAAGTTAAAAAACCAACGATAAACATAGTCGCAAAAGTAATTATATTTGCACTATCATGAATTTTGAAACTAAAAAAAGGTTTTAAAAAGAAAAAATTATAAAATAATACGCTAACTAAAGAAGAATACAAAGCATAAAATTTATTATCCGATATAAAAGAAGAGCTAAAAACAGCCAAAATAAAAACCATCACTATATTGCTAGGTTGAGTGTCGAATTGATGAAATATAAAAGCGATGATAATTGCCAATAATAATATAGCATTAATCATAATAAAATTTAAAAAATTAAAACCTTTTTTTCTTGTTATTTTGGGCGTTTTAATTTCGCTTTCATTGACTAGATATAAGTCAATATTTGGACTTTTTTTTGCCACAGCTTCAAAAATTTCTTCTTTAAATTTTTTCTTATTTTTGTTTTTCCCTAAAACTATTTTAGAAACATTGCTAATGCTAGAATATTCAGCAATTTGACCCGCTACATCTTCATCATAAACGCTGATAATCTCAGCATCAAAACTCTTTGCAAGTTCTAAGTTTTCTTTTAATGATTTATCCTCTTCAAGGTTAGAATTTTTTATACAAATAGCGCTTAATTTTGCATGAAAAGCACTTGCAAGTCTTGCGGCTGATCTGATAACTTTGGCATTGCTTTCATTGATACAAACTAAAATATGCTCTCCAGTATGATAAGTTAAGTCATCATTAATAAGCCTTTGTTCATTTGCCCTTAAATTAACTCTTGATGCAAGTCTTCTTAAAGCAATTTCTCTTAAGGCTACCAATCTTTCTTGTCTAAAAAAATTTTCTAAAGCTAATTTAGCCTGTTTTTCTTTATAAATCTTACCCTCTTGCATCCTTTTTAGAAGTTTATTAGGCTCAATATCCACAAGTTCTACTTGATCGGCTTCATCAAAAATACGATCAGGAATTCTTTCTTTAACTTCTATTTTACTGATATTTGCCACCAAATCATTTAAACTTTCTAAATGCTGAATATTTAAAGTAGTATAAACATCAATGCCCGCTTTTAATAATTCTTCTATATCTTGAAAACGCTTTTCATTTCTAAGACCTTTTGCGTTTGTGTGTGCTAATTCATCAACCAAAACTAAAGCCGGTTTTCTTTTTAAAGTGGCATCTAAATCAAATTCTTTTAAGGTGATATTTTTATAAGAGATTTCAAGATTTTCAATGCTTTCAAAACCTTCAGTCAAACTCATAGTTTCAGGTCTATCGTGGGGTTCTATATAACCTAAAACGACATCGACTCCGTTTTGCAATAAATTTCTAGCCTCACTTAACATAGCATAGGTCTTTCCAGATCCTGCTGCATAACCTAAAAATATTTTTAGTTTAGCAAATTTATTTTTTTCCTCTTCTTTGGCTTTTACTTCAAATTTTTTAAGAATTTGTTCGGGTGTTTGTCGTTGCATTTTTACTCTTTTTCATGGCCTTATTTATAGCTATATTTGCTTTTAAAACATTAACTTTCATCTCACCAAAAATACCTAAAAATTTATCTTGTGTGCTATTATTGATGATTTTTTCTACTTGATTTTTACTTAATTTTGAAAATTTGACTATACGAGGAATTTGTATCCATGCTGCTTGCTTGCTAATATGTGGATCAAATCCTGAAGCTGAAGCACTGAATAAATCAATTGGAATTTCCTTTTTTGAAACATTTGGATTTTGCTTTAAAAATTGATTTAAATCCTTTATCATGCGCTCTTTTAATGCAGGATTAGACATAGCATAATTAAAACCACCTGAATTAACACTGCTTTGATTAATATCACTTGTATTATAATTTACAGCTGAATTTCTTCCATGTAAAAAATAAGGCTTGTTAAAAGCTTGACCTAAAAGCTCTGATCCAACCGCTTTATTTACATCAAGTGTAGCTTGTCCATTTTCATCGATTAAACTTCCACTCGCCTCATAAGGAAAAATAAATTTAGCTATCTCATTTAATGTAAAAGGATAAATAGCACAACACAAAACAAGCATAACGATAAAAAAACTAAGCAAAGTTCTAATCATAATCAAACTCCTAAAATTCCAAGTAGCCAAGCCGTAGGAATATCGATGATTTTAATACCAATAAAAGGAGCGATCACCCCTCCAATTCCATAAATCCCTAAATTTCTTAAAAGTAACATTTCACTTTTCATAGGTCTAAATTTAACACCACGCATAGCAATAGGTATAAGCAAAGGAATAATCACAGCATTAAAAATCAATGCTGATAAAATAGCACTTTGTGGAGTTGCTAAATGCATAATATTTAAAATTTGCATCTGTGGCAAAACCACACTAAACATAGCTGGTAAAATGGCAAAATACTTAGCAATATCATTAGCCATGCTAAAGGTTGTCAAACTTCCTCTAGTGATCAATAAACCCTTTCCTATTTCAACAATTTCTAAAATTTTTGTAGGATTAGAGTCAAGATCAATCATATTAGCAGCTTCTTTAGCAGCTGCAGTTCCTGAATTCATCGCTATACCAACATCAGCTTGTGCGAGTGCTGGAGCATCATTAGTGCCATCTCCTGTCATTGCGACAATTTTACCTTCAGCTTGTTCTTTTTTTATAGCTTCTATTTTATCTTCTGGCTTACATTCTGCTATAAAACCATCAAGTCCGGCTTCTTTGGCTATTGTAGCCGCTGTTAAGGGATTGTCTCCTGTGCACATAAGTGTTTTTATGCCCATTTTTCTTAATTTTGCAAATCGTTCTTTAAGACCTGGCTTTACAGTATCTTTTAGATAAATTACTCCTAAAATTTCCTTATCTTGACTTACCACTAAAGGAGTTCCACCTAGATTTGAAATTTGCATGACTTTTGCTTCCAAATCACTTGGAATTTCTCCACCCATTTCATCAATATAGGCCTTAATCGTATCAAAAGCCCCTTTGCGAATTTGAGTGCCATCTTTTAAATTAACCCCACTCATTCTATTTTGAGCACTAAATTCGATCACTTCTTGAATTTCTTCTTGATCGCGTTGATATCCCATTTTACCTGCTAATGCAACAATACTTTTTCCTTCTGGAGTTTCATCTTTTAAAGAAGATAATAAACAAGCATGGATCAATCGCTCCCTATCTACTCCTTGAACTTCATAAAATTCATTAGCCAAACGATTGCCAAAAGTGATCGTACCTGTTTTATCTAAGATCATGGTATCAACATCACCACAACTCTCCACGGCTTTTCCAGAAAGTGCTATCACATTAAAACGAGTTACTCTATCCATTCCTGCTATGCCTATAGCTGAAAGAAGTCCCCCGATAGTAGTAGGGATCAAGCATACAAGCAGAGCAACTAACCAAGAAATAGGCAAATTAACATTTAAAAATTCTATAAAAGGATACAAACTAACCACAACGATTAAAAAACTTAAACTAAGAACAATTAAAAGAATATTTAATGCGATTTCATTGGGTGTTTTTTGACGAGCAGCCCCTTCAACTAAATTGATCATTTTGTCCAAAAAGCTTTCTCCAGCACCGACTAAAATTTTAATTTTTAAAAAATCTGTTAAAACCGTTGTTCCTCCAGTTACAGAAGAAAAATCACCCCCTGCTTCACGCATCACAGGCGCACTTTCTCCAGTAATTGCCGATTCATCAACGCTAGCCGCTCCTTCGATAACCTCTCCATCATTAGGTATAAGTTCTCCTGCTTTAACTAAAACGATGTCTCCGATTTTTAATTTACTAGCGCTTAGCATTTCTTCACTGCCATCATTTTTAATCACTCTTGCCTTAAAGTCTTTTTTACTTTGCTTTAAAGTGGCTGCCTGTGCCTTTCCTCTACCCTCGGCTATACTTTCTGCAAAATTTGCAAACAATAAAGTAATAAAAAGAACTAAAGTGATTAAAATATTATAAATTCTTTCTTGATGATCGCCTCCAAATAAACTAGGAAAAAAACTTAAAATAAGCGTGATAATAAAACCAATTTCTACCATAAACATTGTAGGATTTTTAATCATAAAACGCGGATCAAATTTAAAAAATGCTCCTTTAATTGCTGTGCTTAAAATTTCTTTTGTGATAAGTTTATTTTGTTTTTTAGACATTAGTTCTCCTTGTTTAATGCCATAAAGATAAATATTCAGCCACACTAGAAAGTGTCAGCACTGGAAAAAAAGTTAATGCCGCAAAAATATAAACGATACAAATTAAAACAAACATAAAAGTCAAAGTATCTGTTTTTAAGGTATTTGTATTATTTTCTTGGGTTTTTTGATTTAAAAATGATCCTGCAATTGCTAATTGTATAATCAAAATAAGATAACGCCCACAAAACATTGCAAAAGCTGTGCTTAAATTCCAAAACAAATCATTATCTTTAAGTCCCTCAAGCCCAGATCCATTATTTGCAGTTGCGGATGTAAATTCGTATAAAATTTGAGCTAAACCATGAAAGCTAGGATTTGTGATGCTATCTTTTGCAAAAATTACTCCCAAAGCACTTAAAACAAGGATCAATAAAGGATGTATCAAAATAGCTAAGGCGATGAGTTTCATTTGCCTACTTTCTATTTTTTTTCCTAAAAACTCCGGAGTTCTTCCTATCATCAAGGCGCAAATAAATACACACAAAATAACATAAATCATCATATTCATAAGCCCAACACCATCACCGCCAAAAGCAACGTTAAGCATCATATTAAGCATAGTAACTCCTATGCTTAAAGGATTTAAACTATCATGCATATTATTAACACTTCCTGTTGTAAAAGCCGTTGTAACAGCACTAAATAAACTGGATGAATTGGCTCCAAATCTTAATTCTTTTCCTTCTAAATTTCCCAAAGTTTGATTAAGCTCTAAAGAAGATAAATTAGGATTTGGAAGAGTTTCGCTATAATGGATAATAATTAAAGAAATTAAGAAAATAATACCCATAGCTCCAAAGATAACTCCGCCTTGTTTTCCCATCAAAGCAAAACCTTGTTTTTCTTTTCTATAATGAATCATCAATCCAAAGGCTACAACACAAGAACTAGGAATTAACATCATGGATAAAATTTGTATAAGATTGGTTAAAGCATTAGGATTTTCAAAAGGCATACTTGAATTAGCTCCAAAAAATCCTCCACCATTGGTTCCTAAGTGTTTAATAGACTCAATAGCAGCAACAGGGCCTGTAGCTATAGTTTGAATTTTATTTTCTAAAGTTACAAGATTAAAATTTGGATAATAATTTTGCACTACACCTTGAGAAATAAAAATCAAAGAAATAATAAAACTCAAAGGAAGTATTAAACGTGTCATCACACGAGTAAAATCCTCATAATAATTTCCCATTTGCATACCACAAAATGCCCTGCAAAAAGCCATACAAGCACAATATCCACTCACGCCAGAAACAAACATAGCAAGCAAAATTCCTGTGCTTTGAGAAAATAAACTTAAAGCATTTTCCCCGCTATAATGCTGTAAATTAGTATTAGTAATAAAACTAATAGCGGTATTTAAACTCAAATCTAGCGGCATTGATTTGATAGAGTTAGGATTTAAAAAAAATCTATCTTGTAATAAAAAAATAATGAAAGAAAAAATAGCCACCAAAAGATTAAAAATACACAAATGAAAAGAATACTGTTTCCAAGTCATATTTTTTCCATCGATAGCGCAAATTTTATAAATAAAAGTATCTACAGGATTAAAAATAAAATCAAAAATAGTTTTTTTAAAATTAGCAATTTTATATAAGTATCGTCCAAAAATTAAAGATAAACCAAAAGCTATAAGAAGTACTATTACAATTTCTAACATATTATTCCTTTAGAATTTTTCAGGATATAAAAGTGCATAAAAAAGATAACAAGCAAGCAATAAACTTAAAATCAATAAAAAGATCATTCATAAAATCCTATTTAATAAAAATCATTTACAATAAAGGGTTTTAATTCTATCCTTGCTAGCCTTATAATTTGCTTTATTATTTTCAAACTAAAGATATCCTGCCATCATTGTTATAAAATAACCCGCTATACAAGAAGAAACCACGCCAATAAGTCCAGGTAAAATAAAACTATGATTAATCACAAATTTACCAATACGAGTTGTCCCTGATCGATCAAATTGTATAGTAGCCAAATCACTCGGATAAGTTGGCAAAATATAATACCCATAACAAGCAGCCGCAAAAGCTATGATCACACCTGGTTCAACACCAATACTTAAAGATAAAGGAACAAAAGCAGAAATAGCTGCTGCTTGAGAATTAACAAATTTTGAAATTAAAAGAAGCATTAAAGCATAAGTCCAAGGATGCTCTTTAACTATATCTCCAAATAAAGCTTTCATCATAGGAGTATGGACTGCAAACATCGTATCAGCCATCCAAGAAATTCCAAAAACTGCCACAAGGGCTACCATACCGGATTTAAAAATTTCATTAGAGCCTATCTTTTTTACATCTGTTTTTGTAAAAATAATCATCAAAGCGCCCGCTAAAAGCATAAACATTTGAATGATTGAAACCATAGAAATGTAATTATAACTTGGATTTCCAAGCTTATCTTTTTGAGGGATGGTTGCAATCGCTTCTGAATGATCTTTTATATTAGAAGTTAATTTTTTAAGATCAATTACAGCCTTATTACCTCCACTTAAAGTCCATTCTACTGTATTATCAATGTGTGCTTGATACACCATTTTTTGACCCCAATTGGGTTTTAAATCATCAAAAATTCCAATAATAGCTACTGAAAAAATTGCAAGGATAAAAATCCACATTGCAACCCAATTACTTTTTGCTAATTTAACCCCCAAAAGTGTTTTAGATTCTCCATAAACATATTTTTTAAATTCCAAATCTTTTATTTTTTCTTGAAAAACCTCATCTTTATCCAAATCTTTACCTCTAAACCAAGAAAAAATTCCCACACATAAAACACCTATGAGCGTACTAGGTATAGTGATTTGAAGTAAATTAATGTAGCCATCAAAACCGGCCAATTTATGAGAAGTATTTAAAAGCAAAGCTGTTAAACTTACAACCGCTACAGAAACAGGGCTTGCAATAATTCCCATTTGTGAAGATATAGAAGCTGCTGCCATAGGACGTTCTGGACGAATGCCATTTTTAATGGCAATATCATAAATGATAGGCATTATAGTATATACCACATGCCCTGTTCCACAAAGCATTGTCAAAAAACACGTAACAAAAGGAGCTAAAAGGGTTAAAAATTTAGGATTTTTTCTTAAAATTTTTTCAGCAATTTGAAGCATAACATCCAAGCCACCGCTTGCTTGCAAAGTCGCACTAGCAACAACTACAGCTAAAATAGTAAGCATAACATCAATCGCAGGTTTTCCAGGCTGGATATGAAAAACAAAAACTAGCATCAAAATGCCTATTCCACCTAATAAACCAAGAGCTATACCGCCTTTTTTAGCACCATAAAAAAGACAAATAAGCACTACCACTATTTGAATAAAAAATTGCCACCCTTCGCTAAGATTTGTTAAAAAATCCATTTTAATTCCTTTTTAAATTATAAAAATCAATAATTTCATTGTAGCATAATTTAAAAAGAAAAGATAATATTTATTAAATAATATAAATAAAAATTAAATATAAGAAGTTTTAAAAAACTTATCCTTCAAGTTCGTAAAGTTTTTTTCTATCTGTAGAACTTGCGATATTGAGATGTTTTCGGTATTTAGTAACCGTTCTACGCCCAATATCGATCTTAAATTCATCCTGTATGAGTTTTAAAATTTTGCTATCACTTAAAGGTTTTAAGCGATTTTCATTTTTAACCAAATTTGCGATAAAATCTTTTACACTCGCATTAGAAGTTTCTCCTTCTTCATCAAGAGCAAAAGCAAAAAAATCTTTTAAAGGAATCAATCCTCTTTCACAGCTTAAATATTTATTTGCAATCGCCCTTGAAACCGTAGAAGCATTGCGATCTAAATCTTCTGCAATATCTTTTAAAGTCATAGGTTTAATATCTTTACCCACAAAAAAATCATACTGATGCTCTACTATCATCAATCCAATTTTATATAAAGTTGCTTTTCTCATAGCCAAAGCATCTACTAAATTTTTAGCCTCTTTAATGTAATGTGCTAAATATTCATGGTCAATTCCATCTGTTTCAATAGAAATTTCAGGATAATACTCATCATTAATTTTTACTTTAATTTCATTATTTTCTCGAAAAATAAAAATATCAGGAATGATAGCTTGAGAATCTTCAAAATATTCCAAAAAAGGAGGAATGCTGAATTTTTTTATCACAGAAATTGCTTGAGTATATAATTTTTCTTTCGTATAATTTTGAATATTTTCAAAATCCAATATAAGCATTTTGCAAAAATCATAGAGTTCTTCATCTATATTTTCATTTTCAAGAGCAAATAAAAAAGCTTCTTTATAGTCTTTAGCACCCACACCTATAGGATCTAAAAACTTAAAACGCATCCTAATGCTTTCAATATCCTTTTCATCAATATCTTGCATGACTTCTTGATCGTATTCAAAATACCCTTCATGATTAAGACATTCTATGATTTTATTTGCAATATCCTGAGATTTTTTTGTAGGAAAAAGCGGAGGGATAATTTGCTCATTTAAAAGTTCATAAACACTTTTTTTACTAATACCCATACTTTCAACCATAGCTGAATTTGTATTGTTTTTATAAAAAGAATCAAAATAACTCTTTCCTTTTTCAGAGGTTTTAATCGCATCTTGAATATTTAAAAAAGGATTTTCTTCTGCAAATTTGTCCAAATTCTCTTTTAAATCTTCTATATTTGCCTGTAAAATAGGAAGCCACGAACGCAAGGTTTGAGAAATTTTTGTTTTTGCACTTTGAGTAATCTTTTGCTTTAACATTAATCTAGGAGTTTAAACTCCGCTCCTAAATAGTATTTTTTTACATCTTTATTGTTTGCAATTTCTTCAGCATTCCCACTTGCCAATAAAGATCCAGAACGAATCACATAAGCCCTATCACAAATAGCTAAAGTCTCACGTACATTATGATCAGTAATTAAAATTCCAATATTTAATTTCTTAAGTTCTTTAATCAAAGCTTGAATTTCAGAAACCGCTATAGGATCAACCCCAGCAAATGGTTCATCAAGAAGTAAAAATTTAGGCTCACACATCAAACTTCTTGCCAACTCACAACGCCTTCTTTCACCGCCGCTTAAACTCAAACCCTTTCTTAAGCGAATCGGTTCTATACTCAAGAGTTCAAGCATCTGCTCTACTTTTTCATTTAATACTTTTTTATCTTTATAAAAAATTTGTGCCGCTAAAAGCAAATTCTCTTCAACGCTTAAATCTTTAAAAATACTACTTTCTTGTGGTAAATATCCAATTCCCTCTCTAGCACGTTTATTTAATGGCTCTTTCGTAATATCCACACCATCAAGCAAAACTTTTCCATTACTTGGAGTTATTAAACCACATATCATATAAAAAGTAGTGGTTTTTCCTGCTCCATTTGGCCCTAAAAGTCCAACAACTTCGCCACTATTTAATTCTAATGATACATCTTGTATAATTTTTGTTTTTTTTATGATTTTTTCTAGATTGATGATTTGTAATTTACTCATAAAATTTCATACTTTCTTTTATTTTCTTTAACGCTGATTTTAACAATTGTAGATAAAATTCCAAATTGCAATAATTTTTCTTTTAACTCATCATCTCCCCATTCTACCAGATGCAAACCTTCTTCAAATAAATTATCAAACAAGCCATTCTTTAAAAGCCCATCTAAGCCCTGCTGATAAATATCATAATGATATACACAAATATTTTTATTTTGGTATTTTTGCATGATAGAAAAAGTTGGGGAAGTAACCTGATCGCTTAAATTTAGAAATTTAACCCAAGCTTGAACTAAACTAGTTTTACCACTAGCTAAATCTCCTTGCAACAAAACCACTCCATTGCAAGGCAAATAAGAAAAAATTTGATCTAATTCTTCTTTAGATAAAATCATTTCTTTCATAATTTTTCCACGTATTGATTTTGGGTATTTTTAGGAATACTTTTAGTAGAAGGTATAGCCAAAACCCTATATTCTTGAGTGTATTGCATGAAATGCAAACTAATGATATCTCCTATTTTCACTTCCTTACTCGCTTTAGTGACTTTATCATTAATTTTAACCACTCCGCTTTTACACATATCTTCAGAAATTGCTCGTCTTTTTGTGATATTAACCACATTTAAAAATTTATCCACTCTCATAGGAATGAATTTTAGCAAAAAAAAACAAATTTTGGAACATATTTTGCTTGTATTGATGCAATTAAATTTCATTAAAAACCTTTCTTTTAACAAATTTTAGATACAATAAGATAAAAATTAAGTTAAAACTTAAAAAAGGATTGTTTGATGAAAGTATTACTGATTAAAGATGTTAAAGGGCTTGGGAAAGCCGGAGAAGTTAAAGAGGTTAAAGATGGATATGGACAAAATTTTTTAATCGGAAAAGGCTTGGCTAAAGCTGCTACTACTGAAGTTTTAAGAAAATATGAAAGTGATAAGAAAAAAGAAGCTGAAAATTTACGCTTTGAAATTGCAAATTTAGAAAAATTGAAAGAAGAGCTTAGTAAAATCACTCTTGAAATTTTTAAACCTGTTGGAGCTAATGGCAACTTATTTGGCGGGGTTACAAAAGATGAAATCGCTCATGCACTTAAAGAACAAAAAAATATAGAACTTGATAAAAAAAGTTTAGAGTGTGATACTTTAAAAAGCATTGGAATTCATGAAATCAGTGTAAAATTAGGCCATGCAATCCATGCAAATTTTAAAATTGATATAAAGGCAGAATAATTATGTTTCACGCAACTACAATTTTAGCCTATAAGGGTAAAAATAAATCCGTAATCGGAGGAGATGGGCAAGTTAGCTTTGGAAATACTGTTTTAAAAGGCAATGCCGTTAAAATTAGAAAGCTTAACAATGGTAAAGTTTTGGCAGGTTTTGCAGGAAGTACAGCGGATGCTTTTAATCTTTTTGATATGTTTGAAAATTTATTACAAAGTTCTAAAGGCGATCTTTTGAAGGCCGCTATAGATTTTTCCAAAGAATGGAGAAAAGATAAATACTTAAGAAAACTCGAAGCCATGATGCTAGTGCTTGATAGAAATCACATTTTTTTACTTTCAGGAACTGGCGATGTAGTAGAACCAGAAGATGGAGAGATCGCAGCGATTGGTAGTGGTGGAAATTATGCGCTTTCAGCTGCAAGAGCCTTAGCAAAACACGCTTCTTTAGATGAAGAAGAACTAGTAAAATCAAGCTTACAAATTGCAGGAGAAATTTGCATTTATACCAATACAAATATAAAAACCTATGTAATAGAGGATGAAAAATGAACTTAACTCCAAAAGAAATAGTCAAATTCTTAGATGATTATATCATCGGTCAAAAAAAAGCTAAAAAAATCATTGCCATAGCATTAAGAAATCGTTATAGAAGAATGCAATTAAGCCCAGAACTTCAAGATGATATTATGCCAAAAAATATTTTAATGATAGGATCAACTGGAGTTGGCAAAACCGAAATTGCAAGAAGACTTGCAAAAATGATGGGTTTTCCTTTTATAAAAATTGAAGCTAGCAAATACACTGAAGTGGGCTTTGTAGGGCGTGATGTAGAGAGCATGGTAAGAGATTTGGCTAATGCGGCTTTAAATTTGGTCAAGAATGAACAAAAAGAAAAAAACAAAGATAAAATCGATGAATTTATCGAAAATAAAATTTTAGAAAAACTCTTGCCACCTTTACCAAAAGGCATTAGTGATGAAAAGCAAGAAGAATATAAAAACAGTCTTGAAAAAATGAGAACCAAACTTAGAAATGGGGATTTGGATGAAAGCAATATAGAAATAGAAATTTCTCAAAGCATGTTCGATACCAATCCTAACTTGCCGCCTGAAATGGGAGCGATGCAAGATATTGTCAAGGTTATTGGCGTAGGAAGTAAAAAAGTCAAAAAAGAAATGAAAATCAAAGATGCTAAAAACGCTTTAAAAAACGAAGCTGGAGATAAAATTTTAGATCAAGAAAGCATAAAAAGTGAAGCTTTAAAAAGAGCAGAAAATGAAGGGATTATTTTTATAGATGAGATCGATAAAATAGCCGTTTCAAGCGGAAATTCAAATCGACAAGATCCAAGCAAAGAAGGAGTACAAAGAGATTTATTACCAATCGTTGAAGGATCTAGCGTTCAAACTAAAATCGGAACCTTAAAAACCGATCACATACTTTTTATCGCTGCGGGTGCTTTTCATTTAAGCAAGCCAAGTGATTTAATCCCAGAACTTCAAGGACGTTTTCCTTTAAGGGTTGAACTTGATAGCTTAGATGATAAAGCTCTTTATGAAATTTTAACCCGTCCTAAAAATTCACTTTTAAAACAATACACCGAACTTTTAAAAACAGAAAAATTAGAACTTGAATTTGATGATGAAGCCATAAAAGAAATTGCAAAAATAGCCTCTAAAGCAAATGAAGAAATGCAAGATATAGGCGCTAGACGTTTGCATACTGTGATAGAAAAACTTCTTGAAGACTTAAGTTTTGAGGCTGATGAATACGCGGGTAAGAAATTTATCGTTGATAAAAAAATGGTCGAAGAAAAACTTGGAGACATTATAGAAAATAAAGACTTAGCTAGGTATATTTTGTGAAAAGCGGCTTTGTTAGCATCATAGGAAGAACCAATGCTGGAAAAAGTGCTTTGGTTAATTCCTTGCTTGAAGAAAAAATCACCCTAGTTTCCCATAAACAAAATGCCACAAGGCGAAAAATCAAAGCCATAGTGATGCATGAAAAAGATCAAATTATTTTTATTGATACTCCTGGATTACATCAAAGTAATGCAACCTTAAATCAAATGTTAATTGAAAGTGCTATAAAAGCCATGGGAGATTGTGATTTGATTTTGTTTGTGGCAAGCGTGTTTGATGATTTGAAAAATTATGAAGAATTTTTAACACTAAAGCCAAAAGTTCCTCATATTATCGTTTTAAACAAAGTTGATTTAACCGATAATGCCACTCTTTTAAAAAAACTTAACGATTATGCTAAATTTAGCGAGTATTTTAAGGCTATCATTCCTTATTCTTGCAAAAAAAAGACTTATAAAAAAACCTTGCTTGATGAAATTGTAAAATATTTAGACGAACATGAATATTTTTATGATCCTGATTTTTTAACTCCAAGCAGTCAAAAAGAGCTTTATAGAGATTTTATACTTGAAAGTATTTATGAAAATTTAAGTCAAGAATTGCCTTACTGCACCGAAGTAATGATCAATAAAATTAAAGAAAAAACAAATCTTATCATTATTGAAGCTCAAATTATTACAGATACAAATTCTCACAAAGCTATGCTTATAGGAAAAAATGGATCAACGCTCAATCGTATAGGCAAAGATGCTAGAATAAAAATTACACAACTAGCTCAAAATAAAATTCTTTTAAAACTATATGTAGTGGTAAAAAAGAATTGGCAAAAAGATGAGGATTTTTTAAAAAAAATGTTAAATTATGAAGAATAAAATTGAAATTGTAAGTTTTGAAAAACTCATTTATATCCAAAAAAATGGCAGATTTGAAGAAGATAGACTCTTTGAGGAAATAATCAAAGAATGTGATATAAAAAATCCTTTTGAATATCAAATAGCATTTTTAAAACAAGATGAAATTTATCACTGTTTTTTAAGTAGAGTTGAAAATTTGCCTAAATGCCTCGCTTGTTTTCCCAAAGCTTTCATTTTTAAGCCTTTATTTAAAAATAATTTGATTGAAAAAAATAATTTTTGCTTTCTAGAGCTTTATTTGGATGAAATATATTTATGTTTTTATGAACAAGATAAATTTAAAGCTTTTAAAAAATTCAAATATGAACAAAACTTAGAATTATTTTTAAAAAAAACACATATATTAGAACTTTTACAATACTATGAAAGTGAAATTTTAATCAGTTTTGAAAATAATGATTTGATAAAAGAATTAAAAAATAAAGCAATAGTTTGTAAAATTTTAGAACAAAATGAAAATAAACTCGCAAAATTAAGCATGCCAATCTTAGATAAAAATGCAAATTTTATTAAAACAAGTAAGAAAATTTTTCCTTATTATTTAAAACTATTTTTTTTATTTTTATTCATTTTTTTTAGTGCGAGTGGAATTTTAATTTTTACTAATTTTTTAAATTATCAAGAGAATAAAAACTTGCAAACTCAAAATAAAAACTCTCAAGATAAGCTTTACAAACTAGAAAAAGAGAAAAATAAAATCTTAGAAAAAAAACTCAAAGACTTAAATTTAACTCTTTATGATAAAAAAATACTTCTTGATCAAAATTTTAATCAACTCAATGAAATTGTAAAAAATTTCAAACCAAACAAAGATAGAACTTTGATTTTAAAAAATATCTTTATTTGGCTTAACCAAAACTCACTAGGAATTTCTAGCTTAAAACTAAAAGATTATAACATTATCATACAATTTAACAATCAGGAAAACTATCTTCACGCTCTTAAAAATTTAAAAACTGAATTGAAGCTTATATCCAAAAACGATGCATTACATCAAATTATTTTAGAGTTAATCCATGGATAAAATAGAATTTTTTTTAGAAAATTTAAATCTAAGAGAAAAACTTCTCATTACTATCATTATAATATTGTTCGCTATATTTTTAGCTTTTAAAATCGAACCTTTATTTGTAAATTCTTTTTTTAATCATAATATTTTCATCCATAATATTGATATTAAAAAAGAACAAGCTGCTAATGAAAATTTAGAACAAAAAATACAAATATCAAATCAAAAACTACAACAAATTCAAAACAAAACACTCGTTTATGAACAATACTTAAGTTTATTCCAAAAAAAATATGATCAATATTTAAAAAATATCAAAACACTAGCTCTAAATAACAAAATCGAAATAAAAAAAATCTCACAGACAAAAATTCAAAAAAACAATATCGATCACTATAAAATTTTTATCAAAACTTATGGAAATTTTAATGCTTTATTGTCTTTTATAAAAGATTTAGAAAACTCAAATTGTTATTATCAAATCAATATCATTGAAATGCAAAATTTAACAAGCTTAAAACTGGAATTAAATCTTGAAATATCAATAATATATCTTAATAAGGAAATTAAATGAATTTATACCAACAAAAGATCACACAACTTAGAGACTTAATGAAAAAAAATCATATAGATGTTTATTTGATTTTAAGTTCAGATCCTCATTTAAATGAATATCTTCCAGATTTTTATCAAAATAAAACTTTCATTAGCGGTTTTAAAGGATCAGCTGGAACCTTGATTTTTACCCATAAAAAAGCTTTTTTATGGATAGATGGAAGATATTGGCTTCAAGCTGAAAAAGAATTAAAAGGAAGTTCTATAGAACTTCAAAAACAAGATCATGCTAACACTTTTTTAAATTGGTTAAAAGAAAATCTTAAAAACAATGAAATTCTAGGCACTGATTTTTCTCTCTTGTCTTTAAATTTATTTGAAAATTTGCAAACAAATTACCGAGCAAGATTAAAACACATTGATTTGATTTCACCTTTATGGCAAGACCGTCCTAATTTACCAAAAAGCAAAATTTACGAGCACAAGATTAAATACTGTGGTTATTCTCGTCAAGAAAAAATCAAACAAATACGAGAAAAAATGCAAGATTTAAACGCGCAGAGTCATCTCATTTCTTCGCTTGATGATATCGCTTGGATTACGAATTTAAGAGGAAACGATATAGAATACAATCCTGTATTTTTAAGTTATTTGCTTATCAGTCAAAAAACAATTTTGCTTTTTGTTGATCAAAATAAAATTGATTCAAAGCTAGAAAAAAAGCTCAATCAAGATGGAATTTACATTAAAAATTATTGTGAAATTTATCAAGAAATTCAAAAACTCCGCGATACAAACCTACTCATAGAACCAATAAAAACAACAGCTTTATTGATTCAATATCTTCATAAAAGTGTAAAAATCATAAAAGAAATTAATCCTAGCACATATTTAAAATCAATCAAAACTCAAAAAGAAATCAAACATATAGAAAATGCTATGATAGAAGATGGAATTGCTTTGTGTAGATTTTTTACTTGGCTAGAAGAAAATATTAAAAAAAATAAACGCATAAGTGAGCTTGATATTGATCTTAAGATAACAGAATTTAGATCAAAAAGTCCTTATTATATTAGCAATAGCTTTGCAACCATAGCAGGTTTTAATGCTAATGGGGCTTGTGTTCATTACAAGGCAACAAAAGAGAATTTTTCTTATATTAAAGATAATGGACTTTTACTCATAGATTCTGGTGCCCAATATGAAAATGGAACTACAGACATAACTCGCGTTGTTGTCATAGGAAAAGTTAGCAAAGAGCAAATTTATGATTATACTCTTGTTTTAAAAGCACATATAGCCATATCAAATACTATTTTTCCAAAAGATATTCCTATGCCTTTACTTGATGCGATCTCAAGGGCGCCTTTATGGAAAAATCAGCTTGATTATATGCATGGAACCGGCCATGGGGTAGGCTATTTTTTAAATGTCCATGAAGGTCCTCAAACCCTATCTTATTTTGCACCTGTCCTTGAAAAAACCAAAGCCAAAGAAGGGATGCTAACCTCTATAGAACCAGGAATATATAAAAAAGATAAATGGGGCATTAGGCTTGAAAATTTAGTTTTAAATACCAAAGTTAAAAATCCAAAAAATAAAGATTATGGAGAATTTTTATACTTTAAACCCTTAACTCTTTGTCCTTTTGAGTTAAAATGCATCGATAAAACTTTACTCAATAAAGATGAAAAATCATGGCTAAATGCTTATCATAAAAAAGTTTATGATAAACTTTCCATAAGGCTAAAAAATGAACCTAAAGTTTTAAAATGGCTAAAAAATAAAACAAAAACTATTGATTAGCTTTGTTAAAAACTTCAAGTTATTTAAAATAACCTAAACTTATCATTTTTTGATAAATTTTCGCACTGATTTCCCCAGAGGTAGTATCCCTACCTCCATGTTCGAGTAAAACAGTTACAACATATCTCGGATTTGCATAAGGCGCATAAGAAGTAAGCCATGCATGAGATCTTGTATAATATTGTAATTGTTTTTCATCCACCCTGCTGCGATCTGTTTGAGAAAATCCTACCACCTGTGCAGTTCCTGTTTTAGCAGCTACTTTTACACCAAGATTATGCAAATAACGATAAGCTGTTCCTCCTTGTTCATTAGCCACAGCATACATAGCATCCCTTATATAAGGAAGCTGACTTTTTTCAAATAAGGTAAAAATTTCTTGATTATCATGGGTTTTATTTTCAATTTTAGTATTATTATTTTCTATACTTTGTAAAAAATGAGGTAAAACTTGTTCACCTTTAGCAATTTGAGCTGTATATCTTGCAATTTGCATAGGAGTTGCTAAAAAATTTCCCTGACCTATGGCCGTATTTAAAGTATCACCCTGAAACCAATTTTGCTTATATCTTTGCATTTTCCATTCTCTACTCGGTAAAATACCTACAAATTCATTAGGCAAATCAACTCCAGTTTTTGCACCAAAACCAATGCGTGATAAAGTTTGACTGATTTGATTGATACCAACTTGCAAACCCCCATCATAAAAATAAACATCACAACTTGATTTAATAGCATGTTTTAAATCCACGTTTCCATGCCCTGATCGATTCCAGCATCGAAATAATCTTCCTCCAAGCTCCACACTACCCCCACAAAAAAATTGAGTAGAAGGTGTTATATTTCCTGAATTTAAAAAAGCCAAAGCAACACCCATCTTAACAACGGAGCCAGGTGGATAATATCCATTGATTAGTTTATTTGTAAAAGGATGATCAAGATTATTAGAAAGCTCATCCCAATCTTTAAAAGAAATTCCCGTTACAAAAGGATTAAGATCGTATTCTGGAAAACTTCCAGCTGCCAAAATAGATCCATCTTTAATATCCATAATAATTGCTGCTCCAGCATTATTTTCAAAAATATTAGTCAAAAAATCTTGCAATTGTATATCAATAGTTAAATGTATATCATTTGAAAGTGGAGGAGTATAAGAAATTTGTGCCACTTCTTGATTTAAGGCATTAACCTTATAAACTTTTTCTCCTTTGACTCCTTGTAAAACATCATTATAATAACGTTCTATGCCACTTTTTCCAATAAAATTTGTCAATTTAGAGATTTCATTTTCTTTTATATCTTGCAAATTAGCTTTTCCAACATAACCTATAATATGAGAGGCTAATTTTCCATAAGGATATTTTCTTTGCACGGTAGATTCTATTTTTATATTTTCATCCAAATTAAGCACTGAATAATGTTTCATCATCTCTTGTGCGGGTATAAAATCTACAATTTGTATATAATCTTGATTATAATATGAATCATTTTTCTTATAAATTTGTAATAATTTTGTAACATTTAAATCCGGAAAAAAACCTTGCAATTTGTTTAATTCTTTTTCTAAAATACTGATTTTATTTTTCTTAAGACTTAAATAAGGTTTTAAAGAAATACTATATCCTAAGTCATTAACTGCCAAAAGTGTGCCGTTTCGATCAAATATTTCCCCACGTTTAGGAGCTATCAATTGAGTTTTTATAGCATTTTGCTTTGCAAGCTCTTCATAATATACATTAGACTTTATACTCAAATAATAAATGCGACTTAATAAAAAAATAAAAAATAAAAGTATAAAACCAACAACCAAACGCATACGCATTAAATTTTACCTCTAAAAAAGACATAAGCTAAAAAACATTCAATTGCTATAGATATTAAATATCCAAAACTTAATGTTTTAAAATGCTGATTATTCATATAAGAAAAAATAAAATCCAAAAGAAAAATGAAAAAATAAGCACAAAGAACAAATGCAACAGGTATCAATTTTTCCATTTTCAAACTCGTTTTAATCCAATCAGCACAAATATAATAAAAAAGAGCAAAGGCAATCCAAGATGAAAAAATAAAAAAATCATAAGTAATATCTGTAAAAAACAAAAAAAATAAAGAAAAATACCACCGAAAATCAAGTTTATTAAAGGTTTTTTGACTTTGTTCTAAAAGATAAATCATATAGCAAAAAAATAAACCATAAAGCAAAGGTGTATAAGTAAAAATAGATCCTAAAATTTGATATACAATATAAAAAAAACCTAAAAATATATACCCACCATTGATATTTACTCTATAATTTTTTATCATTTATAAACCCAAAACCTGATTAATGATTTCATTCTCAAGCTTATCAAGCCCAAATTTATTTAAATTTGAAATTAAAATTGCATCTTTAAAATTATTTCTAAGTTTGGCTTTTTCGCTTTGATTTAATTTATCACATTTTGTAAAAACTTTTAAAATTTTTTGATCCGGTCTTAAAAATCCTTTTAAATAATCATTCAATCCTTTATCAATTTCTAAATCGGTATGTCTTGAATCAATTAAATGAATAAATAGCTTTATGGAAGTTCTTAATCTTAAAAACTCATCCAAATAAACATTCCACTCTTCTTTTAAATTTTTAGAAACCTTAGCATAACCAAAACCAGGTAAATCTACAAAATGAATATTAAATTTATCCTCATCTTTTTGACATAAAACTTCAAAAAAATTTATCAATTGAGTTTTTCCAGGAGTTGAAGAGCTTTTAGCAAGATTTTTTTGCTTACACAAAGAATTAATTAAAGAACTTTTGCCAACATTTGATCTTCCTAAAAAAGCAACTTCACTAAAATTAGACGCAAAATTGATATCAAATTTTGCCAAAGAGGTGATAAAACGTGCATTAATAATCATTTTTGTTTCAAATCAAATACAAAGCGTGCAGGTTTATTGTCTTTGCTTTGTATTTTATAAATATTTTTTTTCCTATCTACGATAATTTTATCTCCGCAAAGCTTTTGATGATTGATTGGTTCATTGATATATGCATTTCCATCAATTTCATAAGTATCATCAACAACATTATAAATTAATTTATCCCCCTCTCCTTTATAAACCTTGCCTTTTAGGTTAATTTTAAATTTTGGATTTTGCGTAGCTTCATAACGTATAGGTTTGCGATTTTTATCAGTATAGATGATCAATTTTCCAGCATTTAAAATATCTTCTCCCCTTTTAACTTCAACATCACCACTAAGTATACTTTCTCCCTTATTCTCATCGGAATAAAAATTTAGAGCTTTTACTTCAATTTTAGTCGCTAAAGATACACTTATACAAAAGAATAATAAAATTATTTTTCTTGCAAACATGCATTTACCTCTTGAATTTGCAAAATTTTGTTTTTTGTATCATATTGTAAAATTTTTCCATTAACAATATTTCCATTAATCAAACCCTTAAAACCTGTATCTGTGCTTAAAATTTTGTTTTTTGGCTGATACTCTACTTCATCAGCAATAAATTTAACTTTATTAGATCCTAAATATGTAACATTTCCTTCAAATTTTATCTTATCCATATTTTGACCCAAAAGTTCTAGCTTATTAGCACTTAAGTTAAAATCCAAATTATAATTTGTGAAATTATCAAATTCATCTCTATTAGTATACCTTACCCAAGAATTAGCTTTATAATAAGACTTAATTGCTGTTTGATTGATATCATAAGCTTTTAAATGATTTGCTTCAATATTTTTAAAATTTAAAGAATAAGATTTAATATCTAAAGAATAAGGATCTTGAAGCCATAAAATCACAAAAGTAATCACAAAAAGAGCGATAAGGATACCAAAACTTTTTATAGCCAAATTTTATTCCAATCTTGCTGCATATTATTTTTTTTCACGATATATTCTATCATTTCTGCTACAGCGGCTTCTCCGCCTTTATTTTCCAAAATCACATCAACCTTTAAATCCTTATGAGCATCTTTTGGCTTAAAGCTTAAACCCACATTTTCAAGAAGATTTTTATCATTAAAATAATCCCCTATAGCTGCACACTGAGAAAAATCAAGGTTTAATTTTTGCAAAATTTCTTTTGCGCAAGTTAATTTATCTTTAACTCCTTGGAATAAAAGATCTATTTTTAAATCTTTAGATCTTTTATCTACACAAGGGCAATTTCTACCTGTAATGATGGCGATTTTTTTGCCAAGTTTTATCCAAGCTTCAATCGCTGCACCATCTTTAACATTAAATTCTTTGATAAAACCACCTTCTGAAGTGTAGATGATTTTTCCATCTGTTAAGCAACCATCCACATCTAAAAAAATTAATTCTATCATTTTATTCTCTTACTATGAAAGCTCCAGCAAATGCTCCACTTGCAGCAAAATCACGTGCTTCTTCTTCACTTCTAAATCCGGTTAAAAAAACTCGATTTAAACCATCCACTGTACTTGTGCGTATAGTCGAAGAATAAGTTCTATAAGTTTTATATCTTGAAGCTATAGTTCTTGCACCTTCTGGATTTTTAAATGCACCAATTTGAACCATAAAATTTCCACCCTCGTAAATTTGTCCATTGCCTGAAATTTCTCCACCGTTGCCATAATTTACATTAGAATGAACGACATTATTGCCAGAATTTGAAGAACCAAATCCTATAACTTCGAGTCTAACTGGTGCCGTTCCACTGTGTATCATATCGATTTGCTTTGCAGCCGCATTAGATAAATCAATAATACGATTATTTACAAAAGGACCACGATCATTTACACGAACGGTAACTTGACGATTATTGTTTAAATTTGTAACCTTTAAAATAGTATTCATAGGTAAAGTTTTATGTGCTGCTGTGAATGCATTTTGATCATAAATTTCACCATTTGAAGTTTTTTTACCATGAAATCCTGGTCCATACCAACTAGCAATACCATCAGCAGTTTCTCCAACAGATACCACAGTTGGATAATAAGTTTTTCCATTTATGGTATAAGGCTTCATTGTGCCTTTACCGCCTGAAGAATTAGGATTGCTTTTAAAATCATTACTCGGGTAATAAACCTGAGCACCACTACTTGATTCTGAAAGTAAATTACCTATTCCGCAACCCGTAAAAATACTAATGACGGATAAAATTGGAATAATTTTTAGAGTCGCTTTGAGCTGTCTTAATGTTTGCATTTTTGTTCTCCTTTATTGGTATTATAATTTTTTGATTAATACTTAAACGATTTTTATAAATACGGTTTAATTCTTTAATACTATCTATACTCACATGATGATTTTTCGCTATTTTATACAAAGAATCTCCCGCTTTTACGGTATAAACTTTGGTCATAGGTATAGTTGTATCAACTTTTGCAAGTTTATTTTCTTTAAAATACTTGTCAAAAAAAGCCACTTTATTTAAAGGAATATACATATAATATCCTTTGCCTGGCGGCGTAAAATTATGCTTAAAATGAGGATTGTATTTTTTAAAAGTAGCAAAACTTATATTTAAATTTTTGGCTATATCTTTTAACGAGACAGAAGATGGGGCATCCACTTTAATAAAATCATTACTTAAAGCATAATTTACCAAAGATGCATCTTTTGCTAATAAAAAATCTCTATCATTTGCCAAAAATGAAAGGGTTAAAATTTTACGCAAAAAATTACGAGTTTCTAAAGAAAGATATTTTTTATCTGAATCAAGCAAAACATTTAAGTCATCACTGCCTGCCTCTTTAATAGCTTGATGCAATTTTCCATTGCCGCAATTATAAGCTAAAATAGCTAGATACCACTTACCAAACTCTGCTTTCATTCTTTTTAAATAATCAATAGCTGCATAAGTTGATTTTACAGGATCCCGTCTTTCATCAACATAAGCATCTACCCTAAGTCCTAAATTTTTGGCCGTAGGTTTCATAAACTGCCAAATTCCAACAGCTTTAGCATTAGAAACACTATTAACCTTTAAACCAGATTCAACCATAGCTAAATATAAAATTTCTTCAGGAACTTCTTCTTCAGATATTATTTTTCGAATCATAGGAGTTATTTTTGAAAAATTTTGCATTCCATCAATCAAAGTTTTAGTATGCTTTGATTTTATATCTTGTTGACTTTGAACAAAAACTAAATTACTGATAAAATTTGACTCTATATCTAAATCTCTTAAAATTTTTATCTGTCTTTCATAAAATTCTGGAGAATTAATTTGTGCAAAAAGAAAATTAAAAAACAATAATAGTAATAATATTTTTTTCATAAACCACCTTGAAAAAATAATTTTTTAGAATTATCCAAGCAAATTTTTAAAAGCTCTTCTCTTGATAAATTTAAAATTTCACTCATTTTATTAGCCACTAATTGAGTTAGCAAAGGCTCATTTCTCTTCCCGCGATAAGGCTCTGGAGTTAAATAAGGCGCATCAGTTTCAATGAGTAATTTGTCCCTTGGAATTTTAGGTAAAATTTCCACTAATTTCTTAGCATTTTTAAACGTTAAAATTCCACCTATTCCAAAATAAAAACCTTCATTGCTAAGACGAAGTAAATGTTCACTCGCATTAAAACAATGTAAAACTCCGCCAACAAGATCCTTAGAATATTGATGCAAAATTTCATAGGTATCATTATTGGCTTCTCGTGTATGGATAATCACAGGCTTTTTAAACTCTTTTGCTAATTCAAGCTGAATTTTAAAAAAATGTTTTTGAAGATTTTTTTGATGCTCTATTTCTTTTAAATCATCGCTTTGAAAACGAAAATAGTCCAATCCACACTCGCCTACCGCTATGCATTTTTCTTGTTTTAAATATTGTCTTAAAATGTTTTCATCAAAATTATCAATTTCATAAGGATGTATTCCAGCTGCAAAATATACTCTATCATATTTTTGCGCTAATTCTGCAGCATAAGGAAGATCTTTAATATGCGCACCAGGTATAATTATTTTTTCAATCCCATTATTAAAAGAATGTGTTAAAAGTGCATCCAAATCATCCTTAAAAACATCACTATCAATATGACAATGGGTGTCGATAATCTTTAAATTATCTTTAAATTCAAGATCTAAGAACATACTTCCACTCGATCCTTACCGTTGGTTTTTGCTTGTGCAAGTGCCTTAGATGCTTTTTCGGCTAAGTGGTCAAATTTATCTTTGTTTTTACCAAAAACTACACCGATAGAAGCAGTAAAAAACACTTCATCTAAATTAATCAAAATTCCAACTTTTTTTATATTAACACGGATGCGAGATAAAATTTTAACAGCTTTTTCGTGAGAAATATTTTTTAATAAAATACAAAATTTTTCAGGACTAAATCTTCCTACTATATCCCTACCCTTAACTTCATTTACAATTTCATTAGCACAAATTTTAATAATCTCATTACCCGCATCAAAACCATATCTTTCATTTAAAGATTTTAAATCATCAATATTTAAAAAAGCCAAAGCAAAATCTTCTTCTTTAATCATAACTTCATTGAAATACGCTTCAATATCATCCATTAAAGCTTCATAATTTTTTACACCCGAAATAGGATCAAGATTGTTATAGGTATTTAAAAATTTCATATTATCCATATAAGTTAAACATCGATCCAAACGAGAATTAAAACTATCTCTTTTAATCGGTTTTATTAAATATTCATTGGCACCATTTTTAAATAAATCAGCCTCTAAAGTATCATTTTTATCGCCTAAAAGTATCACTCCTAATTCATCTTCACTGAAACGAGCTCTAACCTCATCTAAAAGTTCGCTTCCGCTAATAACTGGCATATTAACATCTGCAATAATAAGACGTATATCATTGTTATCATTTAAATAACTCATAGCCTCTTCCCCATGGGCGGCAGCTAAAACATTAAAATGTCTTTGCGTAAGGATCTTTTTAATTTCATTACGTTCAGGAAGTTTGCTTAAGGCTAAAATGATTTTAGTTCCAGAATACTGATCTAATTTAGATATAGAATTTATAATATCATCAATACAAGTACTGCTTTCTTTAAAAATATAACCCATTATATCTTTTTTTAAAAAGTCATCTCTTACTTCTTTATCGTTATTAGCAGTTAAAACAATCACGGGTAATTTTTTTTCTAAAAGAAACTCTACTACCTCTCCATTTGGAGCATCTGGTAAATATAATTCAGCAAAAACTAAAAAATATTTATTAGAAGATAATTCTTTTGCCTCCGTATAACTAAAAACAATATCAACCTCATAATTTAAAGTCGATTGGATTTTTTTAGCCAAAAGCTTTCCAAGCATTTTATTATGATCGACAATTAAAATTTTTTTATCCATAAATTTAACACACCTTAAAAATTAAAGCTAATTTTAATGTAAGGATAAAATTGTAACATGCTTAAATAAAAAATCCGCTTAAGACTTAAACAAAGTTTTAGCAAATTCTAAAGCTTCATCGTTAATCTTTTCCCCACTTACCATTCTAGCAAGCTCTTTGATTCTCTCTTCTTGATTCAGTTTTTTGACAAAACTTTCATCACCCTTTTTTTCAACTAAAAAGTGATTATGTGCCTTAGAAGAAAGTTGTGGCAAATGTGAAATAGCAAAAATTTGATAAAAATTTGAAAGTTCATTTAAAACCTTAGCGATACTCATCGCTTCTTTGCCACTCAAATTAGCATCAATTTCATCTAAAAATAATATCCCATTACCCTGACCTAAAATTTTACATTCTGTTGCTATAAATGCAAGTCTTAAACGATTAAGTTCCCCTGAACTTAAATTTTTCAAATTAGCCAAATTGATATTTAAACTAATCTCATCTTTGCCCATAGAAGATATCATTTTACTTTCATCCAAATTTAAAATAGCATCTTTCATGTAAAGATTTTTTAGATATCCATTTAAGCAATTTTGTAATTTTTCTAGATTATTTTTTCTTGTTTGGGTTAGAATTTTTGCACTTTTTTCTATTTTGTCTTTTGCTTTTTCAAATTTCTTCTCAAGCTCTTTTTTTTCAAAACTTAGATTTTCATAATGCTCAAGTTCTTTTTTCTTATGCTCTAAAATTTCTAGTGCATTTTCAATACTCTCGTAACGTTTAATTAAAAAAGATAAATTTTCTATCCTATCAAGTATTTTTTCAATATCAAAATCAAAATCTTCCAATTTTTGACTTTCCGAAATCAAACGCAACTCATTCAAACATTCACTAAAAAAAGTCGGATCTTTATCACTTAAATTTAAAGCATCAATCACGACTTTTTCCAAATCAAAAATTACACTAGCCTTTTGCCACGCTTCATCTAATTTATCCTTTTTAGAAAGCTTTTTTTTAAGCTCTAATAATTCTTCATATTCTCCTATTTTTGGATTAATGCTTTGAATTTTTTCAATTTGAATGCTTGCCACTTCTTTTAATTCTTCGATTTTTTTTTCTTCATCTAAAATTTGATTTAATTCTTCAGAAAATCGAGTGTAATTGTCAAAATCTTCTCTAAATTCATTTAAGAAATTTTCAAATTGAGGATTATTTTGTATCTCCAAAGCATCTAAAATTCTCAAAAATTTTTCATTACTAAATTCATTATTTTCTTTGGCACTAAGATATTTAATAAAACTTTTACTTAAATTTTGCAAACTTTTTTTAGCAATGCTTTGATTATTAATAAAATATTTTGTATTTTTTTCTTTTAAAAGCTTAAAAACATTTTCTTCTTCGCTTTCTATTCCATATTCTTCTAAATTTAACTCATCATCAAGCTCTAACTCTACAAGTTTAGCCTCACTATCGCTTAGAGCAAAAGCGGATAAAATTCCCTTAAATAACACAGATTTTCCAGCTCCACTAAGCCCAGTAAAAACAGTAAGTCCTTTTGAAATTTCAAGCTTTGCTTCTTTAAAACCCAAATTTTCTTTTATCAAAATTCTATTGATCATTAACTTCCCCAATTTAATTTTTCTTTTAAAATTTGAAAATAATCTCGATTTTTTGGACGAATCAAAGTAACACTTTTATGACTTAAACCCACTTTAATGCTTTTAAAATCATCCATTTTGTAATTTTCTTGCCCATCTATGGAAAACATGCATCCTTTTGCTCTAATTTCTAATTCAAATCCTTTAGGCAATACAATAGGTCTTTGTGTCAAAGAATGAGAACAAATTGGAGTCAAGATAAAGGCTTGAGCTAAAGTATAAACTATAGGACCATTAGCACTTAAATTATAAGCGGTTGATCCAGCAGGTGTAGCAACGATCAATCCATCTCCAAAATATTCGTTAAATTTTTTGTCTTGATGATAAACTTCAATATGTGCCATAGAAGCTTGATCTTCCCTTTTTATGATAATGTCATTAAAAGCATAATTTTTTATTTTTTGACCATTTTTTTGCTTTAAACTGACACTAAGCAAGAAAGGATTTTCCGTTTTAAAATCACCACAAAAAAAGGATTGAAAAAATTCTTCCGCATAATCAATTTTAAAATCCGTTAAAAAACCTAAGTGCCCCGCATGAATTCCCAAAACAGCTTTATGATATTCCCAAGCTTTGCGGCATACAGAAATCAAAGTTCCATCGCCACCCAAAGAAATAATAAAATCAGAAATTTTAAACAATTCATCGATATTATAATGTGATAAATTCGGATTTTTAGAGTTTTTTAAAAGTAAAAGTTCAATATTATATTTGTTTAAAATATTTTCTAAAATACATATTTCATTATCAAGATCCGAATTAAAACGAACAACAAGCCCTACTTTCTTAATATTTTTATAATCTATTTTGTTTTGCATGGAAAAATTATAACAAAACTTAGCTAAGCAAAAGAATAAAAATACTATAATTTTAAAATAATTATTTTAATTTCAAGGAAAAAAATTGCGTAGTCATTACAATACAGACTTGGGAATTTCCAATGTTGGAGAAACGGTTAAACTCTGTGGCTGGGTCAATAGCTACCGCGATCACGGAGGAGTCATTTTTATAGACTTAAGAGATCGTAGCGGTATCATACAGCTTGTTTGTGATCCAAATGATAGCAAAGAATCTCACGAAATCGCTTCACGTGCTAGAAATGAATTTGTGCTTATTGCTGAAGGCAAAATTCGTCCTCGCGGAGAAGGACTTGTTAATACTAAATTAAAAACCGGTGAAATCGAAGTTGTTGTTAGCAAACTTATTATAGAAAATGAAAGCACGGTTCCTCCTTTTGCAATCGCCGATGAAAGCGTTAATGAAGAATTAAGATTAAAATACAGATTTTTGGATTTAAGAAATCCTAAACTTTATGAAAATTTTTTTCTACGATCTAAAGCTTGTATAGCGGCTAGAAATTCTTTAGCTAATATGGGATTTTTAGAAGTTGAAACCCCTATTTTAACTAAAGCCACACCTGAAGGAGCGAGAGATTATCTTGTCCCTTCTCGCGTTCATCAAGGTGAATTTTATGCCTTACCTCAAAGTCCGCAATTATTTAAACAACTTTTAATGTGTAGCGGTTTTGATCGTTATTTTCAAATTGCAAAATGTTTTAGAGATGAAGATTTAAGAGCGGATCGTCAGCCTGAATTTACCCAAATTGACGTTGAAATGAGTTTTTGCGAACAAAAAGACGTTATGATGGTTACCGAAACCTTTTTGAAAGACATTTTTAAGGCTTGTGGAAAAGAAATCAAAACCCCTTTTAAAGTCATGCAATATAAAGAAGCTATGGAGCTTTATGGGAGTGACAAACCTGATTTGAGATTTGATCTTAAATTTATAGATGTAATCGATATCTTTGCTAAATCTAACAATGAAATTTTCTCAAATATCGCTAAAGATACAAAGAAAAATCGTATCAAAGCTATACGTGTTCCACAAGGAGACACTATCTTTTCAAAAAGACAAATGCAAAGATTTGAAGAATTTGTTCGTAAATTTGGAGCGCAAGGTTTGGCCTTTATACAAGTTAAAGAAGATGGTCTTAAGGGCCCACTTTGTAAATTTTTTGATGAAGCTGATTTACAAGAACTTAGCAAACGCTGTGATTTAGAAGTTGGAGATGTTGTCTTTTTTGGAGCTGGAGCTAAAAAAACCGTTCTTGATTATATGGGAAGATTTAGAATTTTCCTTGCAGAAGAATTAAAATTAATCAATCCTGATGTATTAGAATTTTTATGGGTTGTTGATTTTCCTATGTTTGAACAAAACGATGATGGAACTTATTCAGCTATGCATCATCCTTTTACTATGCCAAAAAATATTGATGAAGAAGATATTGAAGAGATTTATTCTATTGCCTATGATGTGGTTTTAAATGGCGTAGAATTAGGCGGTGGGAGCATTAGAATTCATAAAAACGATATCCAACAAAAAGTTTTCAAAAAATTAAATATCGATGAAAATGAACAAAGAAATAAATTTGGATTTTTACTCGATGCTTTAAGTTTTGGAGCTCCACCTCATGGTGGTATTGCCATAGGCTTAGATAGACTTATCATGCTAGTGACTGGATCAAAAAGCATAAGAGAAGTTATCGCTTTTCCAAAAACACAAAGAGCACAATGTCTTATGACAGACGCACCATCAGAACCAAATAAAGAAGCTTTAAGAGAATTAGGAATCAAATTAAGGGAGAATATAAAATGAAAGAATTATTTTTAATCATAGGGGCACCTGGAAGTGGAAAAACTACAGATGCAAGTCTTATAGCTCAATCAGATATTAATATTACTCATTATTCAACAGGTGATTTATTAAGAGAAGAAGTTGCTAGTGGAAGTGAACTTGGAAAAACAATTGATAGCTTTATTTCTAAAGGAAATTTAGTTCCTTTAGATGTGGTTGTAAATACTATTGTTTCAGCACTTAAAAACGCTCCAACAAAAACAATTATTATCGATGGTTATCCGCGAAGTGTTGAACAAATGATGGAATTTGATAAAGTTTTAAGCTCTCAAAACGAAATAGAGCTTAAAGGCGTGATCGAGGTACGCGTAAGCGAGCAAGTGGCTAAAGATAGAGTCCTAGGTAGAAATCGCGGAGCTGATGACAATGAAGAAGTTTTTTACAATAGAATGAAAGTTTATACCGAGCCTTTAGAAGAAATTCAAAAATTTTATCAAGATAAAAA
This sequence comes from Campylobacter taeniopygiae, assembly GCF_005406225.1. GTDB lineage: Bacteria > Campylobacterota > Campylobacteria > Campylobacterales > Campylobacteraceae > Campylobacter_D > Campylobacter_D taeniopygiae. The sequence goes on from NZ_NXLY01000011.1 coordinate 49,944, forward strand.
ACTTCATTTTATTATCGATGGAGAACGCACAATAGAACCTATTGTTGCAGATATGAAAGAATTAATTAAAAAAATTCAAAGCATTTAAAGGAGAATAAATATGGACTTAAGCAAAATCAAAATTGGAGATATCCCAAATAAAATCAATGCTGTAATCGAAATTCCTTATGGATCAAATATCAAATATGAAATCGATAAAGATAGTGGCGCTATTATGGTTGATCGCGTGATGGCAAGTGCGATGTTTTATCCTGCAAATTATGGTTTTATCGCAAATACTCTAGCTGATGATGGCGATCCTGTTGATATCTTGGTTTTAAATGAGTATCCTATCCAAGCTGGAGCTGTTATTCCTTGCCGTTTAATTGGTGTTTTAATCATGGAAGATGAAAGCGGAATGGATGAAAAACTTTTAGCTGTTCCAAGCTCAAAAATTGATGCAAGATATGATAATATCAAATCTTATACTGATTTGCCTCAAGCAACCTTAAATAAAATCAAAAATTTCTTTGAAACCTATAAAATTCTTGAACCAAATAAATGGGTAAAAGTGCAAGATTTCAAAGATACAGATGCTGCAATTGAAATTTTAGAAAAAGCAATCAAAAATTACAAATAAATTATTAGCCTTTTTTAGGCTAATATCAAGGAAAATATGAAAAGTATTATTTTAGGTGGTGGATGCTTTTGGTGCATACAAGCTGTATTTGAAAACATTAAAGGCGTTGTATATAGCGAAGTTGGATATACAGGAGGGGCTGAAAATCCAACCTATGAAAGCGTATGTTCTGGTGATGGTAATATTGAAGTTGTTAAACTAAACTACAACGATGTAGAAATTTCTCTTATAGAAATTTTAGACATCTTCTTTAAAATTCATGATCCTACTTCCATAGATAAACAAGGTGCTGATATAGGAATTCAGTATCGATCTGCAATTTTTTACGAAAATGAAAATGATGAAATTCTAATTAAAAACTTTATTGAAAAGATAAAAAATAACTACTCTTTACCTATAGTAACTCAAATCTATAAATTAAATAAATATTATTCCGCAGAATCCTATCATCAAAACTATTTCACAAAAAATCCAAATCAAAGTTATTGCCAATTTGTTATTGCTCCGAAATTACAACTTATAAGAGATAAATTATCCAATTAAGATCTTAAAAAAATACATTTTATTCACAAAGTTTTCACAATGTGATTTTCTTATGAAAATCCTATAAAATAGCGCTTTAAGTTTAAAAAAATGAAAAAAATATTTATTGTTTTTTAAGTTTTTTTATGAATTTAAAATTATATGTGAAAAGTTTGATTTAAAATCATAGTTAAAATAAATTTGGAACAAATTTTGCTTATATTTATTAAGATATTTAGATTTGAAGGCAGAACAATTCTAAAATCAAAGGAATAAATATGAGTATCTTCAGTATCAATGATAACTCAAATTATACTTCTATACTTTCACAAGCAAAAGCCAATAAAGAAAGTAAGGAAAATTCAAAAATAAATTTTGCCAATACTTTCTTAAAACAAAATGCTACTAAATTAAATGATATAGAAAATAAAAATTCACAAACTTTAATAAGAAGTGAAGTATTAAATTCTACTAATAATATCAATAAAAACTATTATACTAAAACAAATTCTCCTAATTATGATATATCTAGTGAATTTAAAAACTCTATTTATACTTTAAAATTCAAACAAGCAGATATAAGTAGCAATACAGCCTATGGTTATAGTGTAGATAAAGATGGTTATATGGGAGAAGACTTTAATGAAGCTGCAGGATTACCAAAAGATTTTAAGATACACAAATCTACTTTGGATGAGATAGAGAGATATAATAAAGATTTAAATGAAGATACTGTTAATTATTTAGGTGTAAGTAGTTATTATTCCAATATAGATATGGCAAATACTATCAAGCAATACTATGATAAATTCAATGATATTATAAATCATACTTTTAACGATACCGATAAAACAAGTTTTAGTGAAGCAGATTTAAATAGTTTGCCTAAAGGTGTAAGTATGTCAGTGGGAGATTTTGATTTTGCTTCACCTCTAAATTTTGAAAGCAAAACCATAACAAATTATTATAACACCCAAGAACAATACGATGAAATGGAACAATTAGGAATGTTTGCAAGTATCAATACAGGATTGCAAAAATTAAATTTTACTCCCCAAAGTATGCAAACTCAAAATACATCAAACAAATATACTTTTAATCCTGATATGTCATTTTATCCAAAAAATGAAGATGGAACTTATACTAAAGAAGATTTATTTATGAGTTTTTTAAAATCTACAGGTGCTGATGCTCTAAAAGGTGGTGATACCAAAATGAATCCAATAGTTAAATCTTTTAAAGAAGCTATGGCTAAAGAAAGCTTTGATGGATCATTAGCTTCCTTAGATGACATCATGACAGGCAAAGTTGATTTTGCAAGTTTATTAAAAGGCTATGCACAAGATGGTTGGCTTGACGCAGATATTTATGCAATGGAAAAAGGAGTTAAATGGCAAAATTCTGTTATAGGTTATGGTGGAGCTTGGTTTGATAATCAGTTTAATCAAGCAAAAGCTAACGGCTGGAAAGCAAGTAGTGAAAGTATCAATTCTTATGTTGGATCTATAATGGATAGATTAAATAATCTCATAGGACAAACTAGAGTTTAAGATAATTTTCTAAGTTTAGCTATAAAAAATCCATCATAATCTGAATTTGGAATAATTCTCTTGCATTTTGAAATTTCTTGAAAAGACTCACTTTGCGCATCTTTTGCTATAACATGCTCTAAATTGATATCTAAAATTTCAAGTTTAAATTCGCTTTTTAAGGCATTTTCTATGACTTCTTCATTTTCTTCTTTGGTAAATGTACATGTGCTATAAACAAGCTCTCCGCCCACTTTTAAAGCCTTTAATGCAGAATGCAAGAGCTTTTTTTGCGTTTTAGCTATATTTTTTATTTCTTTATAACTTTTTTCTAAATCAAAACCCATTTTTGCAAAAGTCGAGCACGGGGCATCAAGTAAGATTTTATCAAATTTTAAAGGGCATAATTTTCCTATTGTTTTACCATCTTTCATAAAGCATTTTGCATTTACTCCATAATTTTGAAGATTTTTTTGCAAAACAAAAAAACGATCCTTGCTGATTTCATTACAAGCTAAATAACCTGTATTTTGCATAAAATTAGCTAGATTAATGCTTTTGCCACCTGGAGCGGCACACATATCTAAAACACTTTCTCCCGCTTTTACATCCAAATTTAAAGCACATAAATAAGAGGAATAATTTTGTATGTAAAATTTAAATTCATTAAAAGCTTTCATAGAACTTAAAATATTTTTATCCTTAGCCTCAAATAAATAACAATATTCATTGATTTTTTTCCATTTTAAATGGGCTTTTAAAAAATCATTTTCCAATTCTTTAGCATCGCACTTTAAAGAATTTAAAAAGACACAAATATTTTTTTCCTTTTCAAAAGAATTTAAAATTTGAACAAATTCTTTTTCTGTATAAAGAGTTTTGATTTTAGAGAGCAAAATAATCCCTTATCATAATAAAAGCCGCCAAAGAATCCAATTTTCCATCTTTTTTTCGAGTATTAGCCCTTTGAAATTTCAAAGCCTCTTTGCTTGTTCCACTTTCATCTACATAAATCACTTCTTTTTCAAATTCAAGCAAAGAAACAAAATGTTGGATGCGTCTTTGCATTTCATCTTCACTTGAACCTCCTTTTGGAATACCCACAATCAATAAAGAAATATTGTATTCTTGTAAGATTTTTTTTATTTCTATAGCGGCTTGATTGCGATTTTTTCTTATAACAGCATCAAGTGGAAGTGCTATTTTATCGATGCAAAGTGCCACTCCAATACGCTTTAAACCCACATCTAATGCTAATGCTCTCATTTTAAAACTCTTATCAATAAACCCTCGATAGAAATTTTACCCTCAAGTTCATATTCATAGACTTTTTCACCATAAAGCGCTAAAGCCTCATCGACACTGACACCTTTTTTACAAAAATCCAAAAATTCATCTTGCTTATCTTCGCATACTTTTGCAAACTGGCCAACAAATTCTTTAAAATCATAAATTAATTCCGCTTTTTTCTCTTTCAAAAGTAAATTCGTCCCGCTACTTTCATTAATCCTATGAGGTAAAACGTATAAAGGTTTTTTTAATTCTAAAGCAAGTTTAGCACTTTGCATAGAGCCACTACTCATATCAGCTTGAGCAACAACTACAGCTTCACTTAAAGCGATAATCAAACGATTTCTAAGCAAAAAATCATATTTTTTAGGGATATAATTTTCTTCATATTCACTTAAAGCTAAGGCTTCTTGATACATTTGTTTGATAATTTTTTCATTGCTTTTTGGATAAATTTGATTCAAACCATTTGCAAAAACTCCTATCGTATAAGGCATAGCAGCGATACTTGCGCTGATATCAACTCCCAAAGCCCCACCGCTTACAACACAAATGCCTGAATTTTTAAGCATACTTGCCAAAGAAAAAACGCAGTTTTTTGTATAAACACTCATTTTTCTTGAGCCAATGATAGCAATTTTACGCTTCCTTAAAAGCTCTAAATTTCCTTTATAGTAAAGTTTTTTTGGAGGTTTTTTTAAGTCTTTAAAAAGGTCTAAAAAATCATCGCTTAAAATTTTACTTTCCATAAATTTCACTCAAATATACTAACTCCACCTTAGCAAGTAAATCTTTACTCTCCTCTAAAGCTTTTAAGGTATTTTTTCTTGGATGACCAATTGCGATGGCAAATCCTTTTTTCTGTGCCAATCTTACAGCACTTAAAAGCTGTTTTTTAACATAAGCTACATTATCTTCATTATCTAAAAAAATATCTCTTTGTATATAAACCATAGCTGTTTCTTTAGATGCTTTTAAAGCCTTAGAATTTCCTATAGTTTTAGAATCCACGAAAAGTAAATTTTGACTTTTTAAAGCCTCATAAAGATTTTTCATAGCCTTTTCATTGCTTGTAAATAAACTTCCGGTGTGGTTATTGATATATTTTAAATTTTTAAAATCTTTTTTAATCTGTGCGATTTTTTTAAAAATTCTTTCTTCGCTATCATTTGGATTTAAGGTATCAAGCTCTGGTTTATTGTAATGAATAGCAGCCAAAGGCAAATGCACCATATAAAAATTAAAATTAGAAGCTAATTTTGGAGTATTTGGATGATTTTTATCAGGTGGGAAAAAAGAAGGATTGAGTTTTAAATTTAAAGTTTTAAGATTTCTTACCTGACTCGCACTTGCCATATCATCGATAATAATAGCAAGTTTTGGAAGATGTTTGTCTTTTTTTTGTATCGTTTGGGTACTTAAATTTTGCTCAATAAGACTTGAATTATTTTCTAAAATAGTTGTGTTTTTTAAACTTAAATTATTATCATTATTTAAACTCAAATTGCTCTTTAAAGTACTATTTTTTTCAAGGCTTACATTTTGTTCGATCATTTTTGTTAAATTGATATCATTATCGATTTTTTGCGCCTCTTGCTCTAAAATAGCTAAACTTTTATTTTTATCTTGATCATGAAAATCTTCAAACATTTCTATTTTATTTTGATTGTTATCCTCTAGTAAAATCAAATTTTCTTGTCGATCGTTGTTATTTTTAGCAAAATGATTTGTAGTATTTTTAAGTTCTTGATATTTTAATAAAATTCCTAAAGCCAAAGCTATACACAATAAAAAAAGTATAGCTATAATCAAAAATCTTTGTATTTGTGTTATTTTTTTCTTAAGCAAAATAAAATCTTATAATGAAGTATTTTTGTAAAAATTATTTTTTTTCAAATCACATTTTACTTGACAGACTTTGATAAAAAGATTATTCATTTATTTATCCCGTATTTTAAAATATCAATGGCAAGTATTATAACAATTAAAGTCTAAAATTCATATTTTTTTTATAAACTTTATGTAAAATTTCTTAAAAACTTACAAAAGTATACCAATGAAAGAATTTTTAAACAGCCTAAATTACGGAATAAATATCAATCAAGTTAATAACGAATACAAACAAATCATCAGAGAACTTCTAGCAAATCAAATCATTAAAGAATATAAAAATAAATTTTACCTCGACAATGGCTTTGCTTTTGGAGTCCTTGATATTTCAAGCAAGGGAACAGGATTTTTAGAATGCTTTGATGAGGGTTTTAAAAAAGATTTACTCATCGAAAATAAAAACTTAAAAGGTGCTAATTACAAAGATATCGTCGCTGTTAAACTCCTCCCTTTAAAGAGAAAACGACCTAGCGCTAAAGTTGTTTTAGTACTAAAACGTGCCAATGAAACTTCAATAGTCATCACCAAAAGATACGGAGAAGCCGTACTTGGAATGAATATCAAAACAGGCTTAAGCCTTGCTTTAAAAGCTTCACAAAAATCATTAAAAGCTCTACCCTTAGGGACAGTGCTAAAAATAGAAAATGAAAATAACAATATTATAGAAGTTTTAGGACATATCGATGATGAAAGAGTGGATGAGAAAATTTCTCTTGCTCTTTTTAATAAAAATAGCGAATTTAGCGATACTTGCATCAAAGAATCTTTAGCCAATGGTAATAGCGTTGATGCGAGCATGTATGAAAATAGAATTGATTTAAGATCTTTACCATTTTGCACCATAGACCCTATACACGCTAAAGATTTTGACGATGCTATTTATTTTGATGATAAAAAGCGAGAAATTTATGTGGCCATTGCAGACGTTAGCGAATACGTCTATGCTTATAGTGCCATAGATAAAGAAGCTAGAAATCGTGGATTTTCGATATACTTTCCACACATTGCCATTCCAATGCTACCTCGTGCTTTAAGTGAAAACATTTGCTCTTTAAAACCCTATGAAGATCGCCTAGCGTATTGTTTTAAAATCGTTTTAAATGAAAAAAATGAAGTTATCAAAGAAGAACTTTTTGAAGCGATTATTAATTCTAAACGCCGTTTTAATTATGATGAAGTGGATGAAATTTTATCAAAAAAACCTGATTTAAAAGAACACAATTGGCTTTATAAACTTTTTGAAATCACACAAATTTTAAGAAAAAAACGCCTTAAAAATGCTTTTGAATTTCGAACCGAAGAATTAAGAATGGTTTTGGATAAAAATTTAAGCCTTGAAAGCACTTTTATAGAAAAGGATACTTTTTCTCACAATCTAATCGAAGATTGTATGCTTTTAGCTAATAAAGCAGCAGCAAAAATTTTAGAAGATGTGGGAATTTTTAGAAACCATTTAAGCGCTGATACCAAAAAAATCGATAAACTTCTTAATGAATTAATCGAACTTGGCATTGATGTTAAATTAAAACCCAATCTTCCAGAACTCATACGCGATATCCAAGCTTTAGCAGATGAGTTAAATTTAAGAGCGGAAGTTGATAAGCTCATCATTAAAGCACAAAAAAAAGCAGAATATTCTAGTGAAAATCAAGGCCATTTTGGCTTAGGGTTTGACAAGTATTCTCATTTTACAAGTCCGATTAGAAGATATTCTGATCTTATTTTACATCGTTTATTAAAAGCCAAACAAAAAAAAGATGAAAAGCTTTTTAATTATCTGCTTTTAAACATACAAAGCACTTGCGAAAGCCTTAGCACCCTTGAAAGAGAAGCCGATAAAGTTGCTTTTGATTTTATGGATAGAAAATTTGCAAGATGGGCTTTAAAAAATATAGGAAAATGCTTTCAAGCTTTAATCATTCAAAATGAATGGGTGTGTATTGCTAAACTTGATGATGAAATTAAAGGAGCAGATATTATCCTTTACGATACCCGTGCTAATCTTTTGCAAAGGGTTGAAATTCAAATTATAGAAGCAGATATTGTCATGGCTAAAATTTATGGAAAAATTGTTGCTTGAGGTAAAAAATGTATAGAAAAGACTTGCAAACACTGCTTTTAAAAAATAATTTTCCTAATTTTTTCTTTTTATATGGAGCTGATAATTTCCAAATAGAATTATATGCCAATTTTATTAAGAAAAAATGGACTTATGATGAAACTTTAAAATTATTTTTTGAAGAATATCATTTTAATCAAGCCAGTGATTTTTTAAGCGGAGGTTCTCTTTTTAGCAACAATAAGCTTTTAGAATTAAAAATCAATAAAAAAATTCCCGCAAAAGAATTAAAAATTCTAGTCGAACTCTGCCACAATAATCAAAATATTTTTTTTCTTTTAGAACTTTATGATGAAAATTCCAAACAAAGTGATATAGAAAAAATTTTTACAAATAATTTTACGCGATTTTTTCAACCCAACAATGCAAAAGAAGGCATAGAACTTTTAGCGATGAAAGCAAAAGAACTTAATATAGAAATCACTCAAAATGCCTTATTTATGCTATTTGCAAATTTTAATGAAAATCTATATCTAGCAGCGAGTGAATTAAATAAATTTGCTAATTTAAGTGTAAGTGAAAAAGATATAGAGCAATACTGCTATAGCCTTAGTTCTGGAAATTTTGAAAGCTTTTTTGAATTGATTTTAAAAAGGCTAGATTTTAAAAATGAGCTTGAAAAAATCATAGAAAGCTATAATGAAATTGCATTGCTTAATTATCTAAGTGCTAGTTTTTATCGTCTTTTTAAAATCGCCATTTATGCAAAAATTTATGGAAAAGTGGATTTAAAAGAATTACTAGGCTACTCGCCTCCTCCTTTAATCGCCCAAAAATTAAGCCAACAAGCCTTTAGTATCAAAATAGAGCAATATAAAAATATTTTTGCTTTATTGCTTAAAAGTGAATATGAGTTAAAAACCAATTCTAAGTTAGCCAAAAAAGAATTTTTAATTTCAAATTTATTAGAACTTGGAAGAATCATGAAAACATAATCACTGCATTACTAATCGCATCAAATGCAAATCTTCACCTTGTGTGATCTTATAATCCAAACTCGAGCAATGCGGACACTTAAAAATATTTTCTTTTAAAATGCTTTTTTGATCACATTTTAAACATAAAATTTCAAGTGGGGCGATCTCTATCAAAAGTTTTGCATTTTTACAAAATTGTGAATTTTCCTTAAATGTTTCAAAACAACGCTTAAAAAGATCTACCTCAACTCCGCTTAAACGCCCGATATTGACATAAATTTCTTGTATATCTTTAGCATTATTAGCTAAAGCATTTTCTTCACAAAGATCGATTAAAGATTCCACTATGCTAAGTTCATGCATCAGCAAATTCTCGGTAAAAGCTCACCTTTTGGAGTCTCTAAAAAACGCTTAGCTCCAAAAGAATTTTGCAAAATCACACGAGAGGCTTTTTCTTCTAAAACTTCCCCTATGATATTTGCATTTTTATTATATTTTCTTAAAATTTCCAAGGCTTTTTTCTCATCTTCTTTTTCCACACAAAGAACAAAAGTGCCTTCATTTGCGAGTTCATACGCCTCATAACCAAAAAGCTCACAAAGCCCTAATACCTCATCTTGTATGATAATTTTTTCTTCAAAAATTAAAAAATCATTTCCACTTTGTTTTGCCCATTCATTTAAAACCGCACTCAAGCCCCCTCTAGTTGCATCACGCATAGCTACAACTTTTACATTATTTTCCAAAAGCTCTAAAACTTCTTCATTTAAAATCTTACAATCGCTTTTAATATTAGCTTCTAAATGATTTCTTTGTATCAAAACACTCGCACCATGCCTACCTATATCTCCAGAAACCAACACGCTAAGCCCTGCTTTTATATTTTTAGTTTCTTTTTTATCAAGGATTTCTCCTAAAGCTGTTGTGTTGATGTAAATTTCATCACCCTTGCCTTTTGGTACCACTTTAGTATCACCACACACAACTAAAACTCCGGCTTTAGAACACTCTTTTTGTATGCTTTGTAAAATTTTATTGAGTTTTTCTATTTCAAAACCTTCTTCTAAAATAAAAGCCAAACTAAGGTACTTTGGTTTAGCTCCAACCATCAAAACATCATTGATAGAACCACAAACACAAAGTTTGCCAATATTTATTTCATCATCTAAAAATATAGGATTTAAAACAAAAGAATCTGTGCTAAGGGCTAAATTTCCTAAAATTGCAGCATCATTTGCCGCATTTAAAATATCATTGTTAAAAATTTTAAAAATTTCACCCAAAAGCTCATTCATTTCTTCTCCGCCGCCGCCATGGGCTAAAGAAATATTTTTCATGCATTTACCTTTGAATATTTATAATAAGCCGCACACGCTCCTTCTCCTGAAACCATACAGCTACCTATAGGACTTCTTGGGGTACAAGCCTTGCCAAAAACTTTACAATCATAAGGCTTAGCCAAACCTCTTAAAATTTGACCACAAATACAAGCTTTACTTTCATTTTTGCTTGACACTGCACAATCAAATCGCTTATTTGCATCAAAATCGCTAAATTCTTCCCTTAATCTTAATCCACCATTTTTAATAATTCCTAGGCCGCGAAATTCAAAATCGCAAGGTTCAAAATATTTTGTAACCAAATTTTGTGCTTTAATATTGCCTTTTTCACTCACGGCTCTTTTATACTGATTATATACCTCAAAAGTTCCTTTATTGATTTGTTTTACTATATTTAAAACACTCTCCATAATATCCACTGGCTCAAAGCCACTCACTGCTATAGGGGTTTTAAACTTAGTCGCTATAGGTTTATAAATTTCAAAACCTGTTATCACACTCACATGAGAAGGTCCTAAAAAAGCATTGATTTGCACATTTTCATCATCCATAATCGCTTCAATAGGTGCTGGAACAGTGATATGATTGATATGAAAAAAAACATTCTTTAAATTTAACTCTATCACTTTTTCAAGCAAAAGAGCACTCATAGGGGTTGTTGTCTCAAAGCCTATGGCAAAAAAGATGATATTTTTATTTGGATTTTCTTTAGCGATTTCTAAAATTTCAAGTGGAGAATAAAGCGCTCTAACATCCGCTCCTTTTGCCCTTAAATCAATCAAAGAAAAATCACTCCCTAGCACCCTTAAAAGATCTCCTAAAGTGCAAAAAATATTATCCTTCATCGAGGCTAATTTTATAGCAATATCAATACGATTTCTAGGCATAACACATACAGGGCAACCTGGACCATGGATAAAATTAATTTCTTTAGGCAAAATAGAAGGCAAGGCATATTTCATAATACTATGGGTATGCCCACCACAAATTTCCATAATATTAATAGGGTTTTTAATCTCTTTTTCTATTAATTTTTTTAAGGCTAAAATGCTTTGTTTGTCTCTAAATTCATCGATTAAATTCATTTAAACCCAAATCCCCTTCATCGGTATTAATTTCTCCATTATTCATTTTTTCTACAATTTCTTGATAAGTTTTTATACTTTCTAGGGCAGATTCTTTATCGATTTTTTCCATAGCAACGCCCACATGGATCAAAACAAAATCCCCTTTTTGCAAAGGCTCATCAATCAAATCTAAATTAACTTTTCTTTTAACGCCTAAGGTTTGCACGGTAGCATTATTTAATTCATCAATTTCTAAAATTTCAGATGGAATAGATAAACACATTAAAAAAGCTCCTTTTTTAATCTTAAAAACTTATACCAAAGTTCCATATTACTTCCATTTTTAGCATCTAAAACTATGATATCCGCTCTTGGATTTAATTCTTTAATCAACTTGCTTGCTTCTTTAATATCAAAATCAAAATGATGCGCTAAATCCGCTTTACTAATCAGCACCACATCAGCTTTTTTAAACATAACCGGATATTTTTGTGGCTTATCGCTCCCTTCAGTCACTGAAAGTAAAACAACATTTAAATGCTCACCCAAATCATAACTTGCAGGGCAAACTAAATTGCCAACATTTTCTATAAAAAGCAAATCCACATCATCAATTGCCAAATGATGTAAGGCATCATGCACCATAAAAGCATCCAAATGACAACTTTGCCCAGTGGTGATTTGATAAGCCTTAGCGCCAACATTTTTAATTCTTTGTGCGTCATTATTGGTTTCTAAATCTCCCTCAATCACAGCTATTTTAATTTCATCTTTTAAAGCCTTGATTGTACTTTCTAAAAGAGTAGTCTTGCCGCTTCCTGGAGAACTCATTAAATTGATACAAAGAGTATGCGCTTCATTGAAATGATTTCTATTATGCAAAGCCTGTTCATCGTTTTTACTTAAGATTTTAGAAATCACCTCTACTGTTTTACTTTCTTTTAAACTTGGATTTTCATGATGAAAAGAATTTTCTTTAGAATTTATAGAACAACCACAATCTTTACACATTTTTATTCCTTAAATAAATAATTATTCCATTGTATCCTTAAAAGTATTAAAATTTAATGAGTTTTTGGGTTAATTTTTATTTAAAAAATGTATCATTTGCCCTAAAGCTATAGAACTATCATTGCAAGGATATTTTAAAGGCACAAAAAAGTCTAATTTTTTAGCTTTTAGAATTTCAAGTAAGGTTTTATTTTGAAAAACCCCGCCACTAAGCAATATTTTAAAATCATAATTTTGACTATAATTTATAATAAAATCAGCTAAACCATTAAGCATACCTGTAATGGCTTTGTTTTTTTCATCCCTTAAAGCCCCTAAAATCAATTCTTTAAAATTAATTTTTCCATTTTCAACATAAAGTCTATAGGAAAAATTCAAATCTTTTTGATAAAAACTTTCACACATAAGACCAATTTGTGCTTCATAAGAACTTTGATCCAAATCAAAAACCATAGCACCAAAAGCATCGATAATGCGTCCTAAAGAACTGGTTTTAAGGGTAGAATTTGCATAAATTTTTTTAAGATTTTCAAGCTTGACTTTTGGAATTTTAGCTAAAAAATCTTGAGCTAGATCTTCTAAATTGTAATGCCAAATCACACTTAAGGCTAAATTATATATATTTTTTATATCCGCATTGATTAATTTAAAATCATCAAAATGAGCAATTCTTTCATACTCTTTTAAATTAGCCACAAAAACTTCCCCACCCCAAATACTACCATCATCGCCATAACCCGTTCCATCCCAAACAAACCCTAAAGCCTTTTCATCTTTGATAAATTTTTCTTGATATTCAAAATAAGCTGCACAAAAATGCGCATAATGATGCTGAATTTTAAAGGTTTGTTTAAAATCTTTTGCATATAAAAAATGCGGGTGTTTATCGCAAAGTACCGCATCAAATTTCAAATCATAACTTTTTTTAAAAAAATCCAAAAGTTTTGAAAATCTTTCATAGACATCAACACTTTTTAAATCTCCTATATAAGGAGAGATTAAAATTTTATTTTGATAAAAAATCACAAATTGGTTTTTAAGTTCCGAACCTAAAGCTAGATAAGTTTGATCGGATTTTAAATTTGTTTCTATATAGTAGGGATTTAAGCCTCTTGAAGTACGTAAAAACATAGCTTGATTGCCGATTAATTGAGCAATACTATCATCACTTGAGTTAAAAATTTCTCTATCATAATCCAAATAATAATCAAAAACTTTACCGAGTTTAGATCTTAAATTATCCTCATCTTTAATAATACTTTCGCCACTTAAATTTGCACTTGTGGCTACAAGAATGCCTTTAAAATACTCAAAAATCAAAAGATGCAAAGGAGTATAAGCAAGCATAATGCCTAATTTATCAATATCAGGTGCAATCAAAGCAAAGTTTTTTTTCGCTTTTAATATTACAATAGGCGCTAATGATCCGCTGATCAATCTTTCTTCTTCATTATTTAAAAATGCAAGTTCCTTGACATCTTTAATATCCTTGCACATTAAAGCAAAGGGTTTTTTAGGGCGATTTTTTCTTATTCTTAATTCTTCTAAGGCTTTTTCATTAAAGGCATCGCACATTAAATGAAAACCACCCATTCCTTTAATAGCAAGGATATTTCCTTGTTTTAAAAGTTTTGCACATTCTATAAAAGCATTTTCATCTGTAAATAAAATTTCACCTTGTCTATTTTTTAGATGCACTGAAATTTTACATTCAAAACAACTAATAGGTTGAGCATGAAAACGACGATTTGAAGGATTTTTATATTCTTTCTCGCAAAAATCACACATTTTAAATTTATCCATTGTAGTATTAACTCTATCATAAGGTAAATTTTTTATGATGCTAAAACGAGGCCCACAATGCGTACAAGTGATAAAAGGATAATGAAAACGCTTGTTATTTGGATCGTAAAATTCATTTTTGCATTCTTTGCAAAGTGCAAAATCACTCAACATAGGAGTTGTTCTTAAACTTTGTTTTGAAGGGGTAATGCAAAAATCATTATAAGCTTTTAAATCACATTCTAAAAGTTCAATTTTGTCTATTCTTGCAAGAGGTGGAGGATTGCCTTTTAACTGCTCTATAAATTCAAGACATTTTTTATGAGAACAATAAAGTAAAATTTCCACTCCAAAACCATCATTTTTAACTTCTCCTAAAAGTTGAAGTTTTAAGGCTAATTCATACACAAAAGGGCGAAATCCCACACCTTGGACTAAGCCTGAAATTTTGATTTTAAATCCTAAGTGGTGCATCGCTTAATTTACAATCTTTTAAATGTTTTAAAGTATTTCTAAGCAAAGACTTATGCTCAAACAAAGATCCACTGACTACAGCTATTTTAGCTTGATTTTTTGATCTTAATTCATCATACACATCACGTAAAAAATAACTCAAACTCTCCACAGCCCCATAAGCGATATTAGTGCTATCAACTCCAGCAAGCATAAAACTCATAGCAGATCGTAAAGTTCTTGTATAATCAAAGCTTTTATCTTCTTTTAAACGATAATCTATCTTAACTCCGCGAGGCATTTTAGTTTCATCGGCTATTTTTAAAAGTTTTTCTCCAGCTTTATAAAATTCTTCATCTAAATTTAAAATTCTACCCAAAATACAAAATAAAGAATAAAAATTATTTTTTAAAGTAAAATCTTCATTTAAAAGTGGAAATTCTTTTGAAAAATTAGCTAAAAGCTTAGCTCCAATCTCATCTTTTTCAATTTCTTCATAAAGCTTTTTAAAACTTTTAGGCAAATCAAGTTTTAATAAATTTAACTCCTTATTAACAAGCAAAATATCTTCATATTCTTTGCTCAATTCCAAAAGAAAAACTTCTTGCTTAAAACTGCTTAGTATATAAGAAATTCTTGCCATATTTTTATCTTCTTTAGACAAAATAAGCTCTCTTGCTTTATAATTTATAAATTCTAAGCCTTGCAAAATTACAACTTTTTCATCACAATTCATCACTTCAAAATCTTGCTTTTTTTCTTCAGTTTTTACAACACTTAAAAAAGAAAAATCTTGCTTATAAAGCTCGCAACATAAAGCAAACGTAAAGAGATCTTGCGCTAACATTAGTTTAAATTCATTGAAATTTAAATTATATTTTTTTCTAAATATAGCATTTAATCTTAATTTAATTAAAGGCTTTTCCAAACTCGCAAGAAGTTTTAAATTTTCTTGCGAACAAACAAAAATCATCTGTATAGATTTTATATCACAAGGTATTAAAAAATCACATTCAAATTTCTCATCAAAAAGACTGATTTTATAATTTCCTTTATGGTTTTTTAGATAAATTTCTTCTTTATTGACTAATTTTTCAAAGGCTTTTTGTAAAAATGCATCAAAATTAACTTGATCTATTTTTTCAAAATAAAATCCATCCAATGAAATTTCATTCTCGCAAAACACACCCCATTCATTATTTAAGAGTTCTTTTTTTTCTACATAGGCACTAGAATTTAAATGAGTAAGATAAGAAAACTTTTCGCAATGTTTAAAATCTTGATTATAATCATTTAATTTTTCAGCTGATCTTACATCAAATTTTTTCAAAAAAACACTATTGCTTATGCCTTTTAGATTTTCACAAAAAGCAGACAATTCATTTTCATTACCCTCAATTTGCAATAAAATTTTATCTTCTTTTTGATTTAAGCTGTATTTATAATCCTTAGCATAAAAATTTAAAAGATAAGCAAAATAATCATTATTCCCAAAATATTCAAATTCAAATTCCAAAATCAATTTCAATCCTTCAAATGTAAAAAATTATAACAAAAAAATCAATCTTATTTATAAAGTTTAAATTCTTTTTCCCTTTCTCTAAAATCCTCCATATAAAATGCCAAAAAATTATAAAAATCTTGACCATGATTAGGGTATTTCAAATGTGTTATTTCATGCAAAATAACGTATTCTATAGCCTTTAAGCTTTTTTCCAAAAGCTTTAAATTTAAATTAATATAACCTTTTTTATGATTGCAAGAGCCCCAACGCGTTTTCATTTTCTTAACACTTAAATGTGTATAACTAAGCTTAGTTTTTTGAGTCCATTTTTTAAGATAAAAAAGAAAAATAATTTTTGAATTTTTCCTTAAAAACGACTCAAATTCCAATTTTGAAGGAGTATAAATTTCATTTTTTAAAATTTTTGTTTTAAAGAGATTTTCTTTTAAAACCAATCGATATTTTTTACCTAAAAAATAAACTTGATCCGCTTCATTAACCTTATTTTTAAAATTAAGCCACGTTTTTTTAATCCAATCCTCATGCTTGATTAAAAATTTTTCAATATCTTCTAAAGTATAATAATAAGGCAAACTTAAATGAAATTCACCTTTTTCATTTAACCTTAAATATACATTTTTAATGGATTTTTTTTGATAAAAAAATATCCAATCCTTCCAAGAAAATTCCTTTATACTACAGCTTTTCCTTGCCATCTTTTACTCTTCCATCTATAGGCATTAACAAGCCCTCTTAAAGATTCATCCGCACAATAACCTATCCAAATTCCCAAAATTCCAAGATTATAATGAAAACAAAGTATATATCCCACAGGCAAAGAAACCCCTAACATAAATACCATACCACTAAAAAATGGAAATCTAGCATCTCCACTCGCCCTTAAAGCATTAACCATTACTATATTAAAAGTTCTTGAAATTTCAAGAAAAATAGAAAGAGTAAATAAAGGAAGCATAATTTCTCTAAGTTCTTCTTCCAAATCTAAAAGATTCATGGTAACATTTTTTAAAAAATAATGGCACAACACCACTACAATCGTAACCATAACACTAAAATAAAGTGCCTTCCAAGTATGTTTATAAGCTATATTTTCATATTTTGCACCGACTAACTTTCCCACGATGATCTCATTAGCTACACTCATGGCAATTCCCACCATCATAATCAATAAAGATAATTGAAAATAAATCGTTTGGACACTAAGATTTTCTTTTCCAAGACTAGCAACAAAGCTAAAACTAATGATATATTGACTGATCCAAATGAGATTTTCTCCCGCAGAAAAACCTCCTATGCTAAAAACTTTTTTTAGCACCTCTTTTTCAAAGCTAAGCATTTCTTTTATTTTCAAATGAATTTTAAGCTTATAAGTTACGATTAAAAACATAGCGATTATAGCAACAATCCTTGCTATGATATTACTAATCCCCACTCCAAAAAGTTCTAGCTCTGTAAAATGAAGCACGTAAAAATTTCCAACGACGATAATTAAATTCATCATAATGCCCACCATCATAACCCAATAGGCTATATTATAAACTCTAATAATCGCTGAAAGTATCAAGCCAACTGCATCAAAAACAAGGCAGATAGCAAGCATATCAAGATAAATTTGACTGTCTTTGAGTAATTCTTTAGGTATATTTAAGAGATTGAGCAAAAGTTCACTTTGCCATAAAATAAAACTCCCGCAAACCAAACCGACAAGCAAATTTAAAAACAAACTTTGATGGATAACTTTTCTAGCTAATATAGTATCTTTTGCTCCGATCGCTTGAGCAACAACAACACTGCATCCCACACTTAAAAAACTAAAAACGGTGATAAATAAATCGATAATCTCATTACCAGCCCCCATGGCTCCAACTAAATCATTAGAATAATGAGACACCATAGCAGTATTAGCAATAATACTTAAAAATCTAAAAAATAAATCCCAAAAAATAGGAACGCTAAGTCTTGATAAAGAAAGTCTTTTTTTTGCCATAGAATTTCACCTTGAAAAACTAAAAATTTTATCAAAACATTTCTTAAATTTTTAAAATTGTTTTTTATTAAAAATATAAAATTTTCATTTAAAATAAATTTATTAGTTTATTTTTTACCAAATTTTTACTTAATTTAGATATATTTAAAAAAATATATAAATAAGGAGATTTGATGCTTTCAAAAGAAGTAGTAAGATTGCTTAATGAGCAAGTCAATAAAGAAATGTATGCGGCTAATTTGTATTTGAGTATGAGTTCTTGGTGCTATGAAAATAGTTTTGATGGTGCGGGAGCGTTTTTGTTTGCCCATGCTAGCGAAGAAAGTGAACACGCAAAAAAACTCATCACTTATCTTAATGAAACCGATTCTCACGTTGAACTTAAAGAAGTAAAACAACCCGAACAAAATTTCAGCTCTTTGCTTGATGTGTTTGAAAAAACATACGCCCATGAACAAAGCATTACAAAATCAATCAATGAGCTAGTAGAACATATGCTTGCCAATAAAGACTATTCTACTTTTAATTTCCTACAATGGTATGTAAGCGAACAGCACGAAGAAGAAGCGCTTTTCCGTGGTATAGTGGATAAAATCAAACTCATTGGCGAAAGTGGCAATGGCTTGTATTTAGCAGATCAATATATTAAAAGTATTGCTCTTAAAAAATAGTTTTTATTAAAAACCAAACTTAATATGACTTATTTTTCTTTAGAATTTAGCATTTTAATGATGGCATTTTTTGCCATCTATTGGTTATTTTATGACAATTACAAAATACAAAATATTTTAATTTTAACCTTTTCTTATCTGATTTATTTTTTAATCAACCCCTATTTTGCTTTAATTTTATTTGTATATACTTTTTTTATACATTATTTTTCCTTACTGATTTTTGTCCGAAAAAAACGCTATGTTTTTATGACTTGTATCGCCTTTGTTATTTTAAATTTATGCTTTTTCAAATATTTTTCAAGCCTTAAAACAAGTTTTGATTCTATGATGGAATTTTTTGGTCTTGATTTTATTGATTTGGATGTTTTATTTCCTATGGGGATTAGTTTTTATACTTTTGCTTCAATCACTTATCTTTTAGAAGTCTATAAAAAACGCCGTTTAGAAAGCTTTTTAAATTTAGCCCTATTTTTATCTTTTTTTCCTACCCTCCTTTCAGGTCCAATTATGCGGAGTTCTTTTTTCTTTGAACAAAGTCATCGTAAAAGAGAATTTAAAAATGAAAATTTAATCATTACTTTATTGATTTTTGGAATCGTAAAAAAAGTACTTATAGCTAATTATCTAGGAAATTATGCTGAACACATTCTTGATTTTCCACAATCTTATAATTTTATACAACTTTTAAGCGCTATTTATGCTTACGCTATACAAATTTATTGCGATTTTAGCGGATATATTGATTTAGTATGTGCTTTTGCTCTCATGCTAGGTTTTAATCTTCCGCCAAATTTTAACATGCCTTATTTATCTAAAAATCTCAAAGAATTTTGGTCAAGATGGCATATAAGCCTTTCAACTTTTATAAGGGATTATATTTATATCCCTTTAGGTGGTAACAAAAAAGGTAAAGCAAGAACTATTTTAAATCTCCTTATTGCTTTTATACTTTCTGGAATATGGCATGGCAATACTTTAACATTTTTAATTTGGGGTTTATTGCACGGCATAGGCGTTGCCTTTTTACATATACTTGCTTTAACAAAAATAAATTTGCAAAAAATTCCAGCACTTGGAAGATTTTTAACCTTTCAGTTTGTATGTTTTACTTGGATTTTCTTTTATTACAATAAAAGCTTAGATGATGCCATGGAATATTTTAAAGCATGTTATAATAATTTTTCACATATACCGAGTTATCAAGATATTTATATTCTTACAAGTTTTGCCGTTATTTTTCTTATCTATCCTTTATTTATCAATTTTAGAGCTTATTGTGTAAAAATTTTAGATTTAACGCCTTTTTTATTAAAACCTTTTATTATCACTTTTATTTTATTATTGATATTTACGTTTATGCCTGATGGTATTCCTAATTTTATTTATTCGAGTTTTTAATGAAAGTTGCTAAATTTTTATTTATTTTAATAACAGTATTTGTTTTAGTCGTAATTGTTATGAATCAAAGCATCAGTTCATATATAGAACAAAGATATCACTTTAGCTTTTATCCGCAAAATACCATTTTAAAAGAAGGTAGCAAACTAAAAACAAAATTAGAACAAATTCATACCGTTTTAAGTACAGAAAATACCCCTAAGGTTGCCTATGCTAATTATCAAGTTATAAAAGATATTAGCGAAGAAGATACAAATCTTAGCAACAATCCAGAAACAAAAGAGCAACCCCAACAAGAGCAAAATTTAAGCTCTTTTGAAGAACAAAACACAACTATTTTAACCGATGATGATACAAAATTAATAGTCGATCCGAGTAAAGAATTTTTATTTATGGGTGATTCCTTGATGCAAGGAGTTGCAATGAATCTTAATAAAAATTTAAGCAATCTAGGCATAAAAACAGAAGATCTAAGCAAACAAAACACGGGACTTTCTTACAAATCCTATTTCAATTGGGCAAAAACCATAGAAAATGCATTTTTAACAAATTCAAATATCAAATACCTTGTCGTGCTATTAGGTCCAAATGATCCTTGGGATATTAGAAAAGGTAAAAATTATCTTCGTTTTGGCACCCCAGCTTGGAAAGAAATTTACACGGCTAGAGTGGATGAAATCATACAAATAGCTCAAAAATATAAGGTTAAAATTTTATGGTTTGAAGTCCCACCGGTAAAAAAAGATAGTCTTAATGATAAAATTCAAATTTTAAATGAAATTTATCGTCAAGAAGTTCTTAAAAATAAAGAAATTTTTATCGATACAAAATCATCTTTTAGTTTCAATGATCGATATTCTACTTATATTAAAAATGAAAACAATAAAACCATAAAAGTAAGAACTGATGATGGCATTCATTTTACAATGAGTGGCGCTAAAATTATGTCTAAACTTTTATTAAAACACTTAATTATCAAGGATCAAAATGTCAGCAAATAAAATAAAATTATTTTTATTTTTATTTTTATTTACCAATTTATTTGGATCTACTAATGATCTTATAGATAAAATTCTTATACAAAGCAAAAATCACTCCGCGCTAACAAGCTATGTTCCTAAAAAAGATTTGAAAAAAATTGAAAAAAAATTAAAAAGTGAAAACAATATAGGCATTAGAATTTTTGGCGACTCTCACATCGCAGCTGACTTTTTTCCAAGAGTGCTTAGAGGATATCTTATAAAATCAAACTCTATAGGATTTGCTCATGCTCTTCAACCTAAATATCAGCAAAATTTAAATCTTAAATACTCTTATAAAAATTTTGAAATTTTAAATTCTAAAAATCCAAAAAATGCAAAACTAAATTTCCCATTAGGTGGTATCATAGCAAAGGCTAAAGATAAAAATGCAAAAATCAACATCGATACAACCTTAAACAAAAAAAAATTCGAAGTAGGTTTTTTATTTAAAGCTGAACACAATAGCAATGCCTTCAATATCAAAGACGCAAGGGGTAAAAATTTCTACCTACGCTCTTTTAAAAATAACAAGTGGTCTTATAAAAAACTTGAATTAACCTTTCCTTTGGAAATTACAGCTTTGCAAAAAAATGCCGAGCTTGGCGGATATTTCATAACCAATAAAAACAATAACAATTTTTTAGATACCATCGCTATAAATGGTGCCAAAAGCGATATTTGGCTTTCTTGGAATCCTTCGGTGGTCAAAAATGAATTAAAACTTTTAAATAGTGATCTCATTATACTTGCTTATGGATCAAATGACGCACTTTTTCAAGGCTTTGAAAAACAAACTTTTAAAAATAATCTCAAGCATTGGATTAAAACGCTTAAAAGTTACAATAAAAATGCTATCATTATGCTGATATCACCTCCTATTGTAACCTACAAAAAAAATCAAACTTATGAACTAGCACCTAATTTTTTTACCATAAGAAAAGCACTTTATGAAGTTGCAAAAGAAGAAAAAACCTTTATTTTTGACATGTATAAATTTATGCAAGATACAGGAGGTAAAAATAAATGGATCGAACAAAAACTTTCTTTAAAAGATGTTCATTTAACTATAAAAGGCTATGAATTGATGGCTAAAAAAATGCTAGAAGATTTAAAAAAATACATCCACTATTAAACCACTTTCAAAAAAATAATAAAATTTATTTATCCATAATAATAAAAAATTTTAATTTGATAACTTCAATTATAATTTATTATAATTACAATTATTTTTAATAATAATATAAATTATTTTTAAAGATAAACTTTTAAATTCGGGTTAAAGTTATCAAAATAAACCCTATAATATCAGCTTTAACTCTACTCAAAATCAAATTGCAATAATCATAATTGCTTTAAAAATAATATAAATTATTTCTTAAATATAGAAATGATTTTCAAGGAGAAATGATGAAAAATAAAAACTTGTCTAACAGGGGGGGGATTTGAAAATTTCAATTCTAAAGCCCTTTCTAAAAAATTCTTATTTTCTTTAGCAACAGTTTCTGTTTTAGCAACCTGTGCCAATGCTACAATTAGCGGTGCTGGATGTAATGGAACTTGTGGAACTATAAATAATAGTCAAACAGGTCAAATTACTATAAGTAATGGCGGTAATACAAATTTAGTAATAGAAAACACTGGAACCCTCACAGTAGATTCTAACAAAGAGGCAATTGTATTTCAAAATGGCTCATCACTTACAAATTTCAAAAATCAAGGAACTATACAAGGTGGAAATGATAAAGCTAGTATTCAAATTAGTAATAAAGATAATAATGGTGCTACCATCACTAATTTTGAAAATAGCGGAACTATAGGAAATGGAAGCTCTAAATATGGAATTTTAATTTATGGAAATGGTACAAAATCGAGTATAGAAAATTTTAAAAATACTGGAACCATAAGCTCAAATGAAGGCGAAAGTGTTTTTGCGAGTAATGCAAGCATAGACAAATTTGAAAATAGCGGGATAATCAATAGTGCTAAACACAATGGTCTATCTATTAGTTCTGGCTCGACAATAAATCATTTGGTAAATTCTGGCACCATAAGCTCAAGCAATGAAGGTAAGGGAATTTATATTAACAATGGGGCAACAATAAACACTTTTAAAAATACCGGATTGATAACTTCAGAAAAAAATATAGGGCTTCAACTAGATGGTGGATCTACTATAGAGACTTTTAAAAATAGCGGAACTATTGCAGGAAGTCAAAGTAATGCGGGTATTAAAATAGGATCTGCAGAATATGTTGCTACAATTACAAGTTTTACTAATGAAACAAATGGTATCATAGGTGGTGAAAATTCTATTTTTGGTATAGTTTTCACCGGAAAAGGGCAAGATAAAGAAGAAAAGAAAGCTAATGGGATTAAAAATTCAACTATAACGAATTTTGAAAACAAAGGAATCGTTAGCTCATTAAATGATAGCGTATTTATCAAAAATACCGATATTTCCACCTTTAAAAATCAAGGTCTTATAAGCTCAAAAAACCTTGGGATGAATATCACTGAAGGTGCTACTATATCAACTTTTGAAAATGCAGGAACGATTGACTCAGAAAATGGTATAGGAATTTATTTACAAAAAAAATCAACTATAGAAAATTTTAAAAACAATGGAACCATTTCAGGCAATCAAAATAATGCAGCCATCTGGGTAGAAAGTCAAAATGGTGGAGTTAAAATTACAAGCTTTATCAATGAAGCAAATGGTATCATAGGTGGTGAAAATTCTCTTTATGGCATAGCTTTAACCGGAAGCAGTGGTAATAAATCAACTTTAACAAATTTTAAAAATCAAGGAACGATTAGTTCTTTAAAAGATGGTATATTTGCTAAAAATTCTTCTATTGACACTCTTACTAATGAAGGAACTATAAATTCTAGCCTAAGCAATGCAATAATTCTTAGGGAAGGCACAACTATAACAAAATTTGAAAATAAAGGACTCATCGAATCTAATGCCGATGGTTCTTACGGTGTAGATATCACAAGTGGTGTAAGTATTGAAAATTTTGAAAACTCTGGAACCATAGGCAATGAAAAAAGTTTAGGGATAAAAATCAAAGGAAGCAATGATAATAAAACCCGAATCCAAACTTTTAAAAATAGCGGTTTATTAACAGGAGGTGCTGAAGGACTAAATATTACTCACGCTACTGTCAATTCTTTAACCAATGATACCAATGGCATTATCCATTCAAAAAATTGGTCAGGTATAGCTATATATGATGGAGCCGATATAACAACTTTTGAAAATAAAGGAACCATTAGTTCTGATAAATCCTATGGTTTTCTTATTAGTCAAGGTTACAATGAAAAAACTTCTACAATTGAAAACTTTACAAACGAAGGACTTATAAAAGGCTATAATGGAATTCGTATCGATGGTGAAGCAACTATTGAAACACTTACAAACAAAGGCACCATAGAATCAAATTCAAACAGCATCTATGCTGGAGCAGTAAGTCTTGTAAGTTTAAAAGATCCTATTAACACAGGAGAAACAGCAGGCCAAAGCTTAATAAAAACTTTTATCAATGAAGATAATGGAAAAATCATCAGCGCTAGCAATGGTATCATGGTGGAAACTGGTAATAAAATAGAAACTTTTATCAACAAAGGTTTAGTACAAGCCGAACTTAACGGTATAAGTTTTTACGAAGTAGAAGATTCTGGTGATCTTATCGATGTGGGCAATATCAAACTTGAAGATACCGGAAAAATCATAGCTGGTAAAAATGGTATCAATATAGATGGCACTGATAAAGAAGTAAAAGTTGAAGGTATAGAAGTAGAAAGTGACGCCATGATCAAAGGTGGCAATGCTGCAATTTATATAGGTGGTGGCAAGATCATCAATTCTAATATCAACATCAAAGGGACACTTATAGGTAGCAATGGTGGTATCATCAATGAAGGAACTATAGGTAGTGGTGGTATCAAGATAGAAAGTAGTGGTAGCATAGCTGGCGGTATAGTCAATCAAGGTAGTGGGGTTATCTCAGGAAATATTACAAATGAGGGTAAAAATGAACTTGAAATTTCTAATGGCGAAGGTGCTACTATAAATGGAGGCATAGTCAATAGTGGTGGCGGAGATCTAGTTATCACAAATCAAGGTAGCGTTGGCAAAGATGGAGATTGCACTATAAAAAATGATAATGGTAATGTGGTGATTAAAGATTGGGTTGTGTCTACAGGTAGCGATGGTAAATTAGAAACTGTTGTAGTGGGTGGAACTAATAAAGACAATGTAACTGTAGATAAAGTCACTGTAGATCAAGGTAATCTTAACTTAGATCAACTAGATGATTTAAATAATATCATCACAGGGGTAAATAGTGATAAAATACACAATATTGGAACCAATGGTAGCGGTGAAATTTCTTTAACAATTGGAGCAGATGGAAAGCTACAAAAGAAAATCGATCTTAAAGCGGGTGCAGCGGGTGCATTCTTTAGAACCAATCACTCTTTAAACACCCAAAGAACAAATTTTATCAATAATGTTATGGGTAATGCTATGAATCAATTTAGCTTTTCAAACTCTAGTGCTATTGCTATGCAAGAAAAAGGTAATTTATATGCAAGCGCAAGTGATTATAT
>NZ_NXLY01000012.1 GCF_005406225.1 Campylobacter taeniopygiae
CCACTTGATAAATTTATTCAGAATATAGATTTAAGGAAGCTAAATGCCAATTAAGACAACAAATTTAAGCTATGAGGGGTTTAAAACCTACAAATAAAACTAATTTCTATTTAAAGGAATATCCATGCAAAAGTTTTTAATAATTTTAGGATTGTGTTTAATGTTAGGTATTGGTGCTAATGCCCAATCTCCAAGTGAAGCTAAACCTAGTTTTGATTGTGCTAAAGCAAAAAGCAATGTTGAAAAGATGATATGCAATGATAAAAGCGGGAATTTACAAAATTTAGATCGCTATATGGCTGAAGTCTATACACAATTAACAAAAGAGTTAAAAGTCTCTAAGTTTCCCGATAAGGAGCAAAGACTAAAAGATCTTTTAGATTCACAAAGGGCATTTATTAAAAAATTAAATAAAATTGATAGAGCTGATTTTATACAATATTCTCATAATGAAGAAGATGCCTATGAAGAACGCTCTGATTTTATACAACATTCTTATGAAAACCGCATTACTGACTTGCTTAAACTTCTAGGTAAAGTGCTAGATTCTAATAACAAAGAATTATGCGAATATGCAAGACAGCATGATGAATTTGATGAGAGCAAATGGCAAGAACTTCCTCCTTCTATTAATCCTCCCTTTAGTATAGGCCTTTGTGCTTTTGGATCAAATATTAAATATGGCGTTTTTTATAGTTATTGCACAAAAAAGAGAGAGATTAAAAAAGAAGCAGAAGCAGATATCCTAGACTTAAAAGGCTATCCTTACATTTATAAAAGAAAAATTGATATTAACAATGATGGGGTATTAGATGATGTAGTTCTTTCAATAGGAAACTATTTTGGTGCACTTGCAATATATAAAAATGGTAAGCTAGATGCAAAAGCAAGTGATAAAATCTATGGGGATGATTTGCATTTTCATGGAGAAAAGACTGAAGAAGAAGTTTGTTTAGAAAATGAAGTGCCTTGCTTCGCATTTCAAACATATGCCATGCCAAGCAATAAAATTTCAGGAATACCAGAACAACCAGAATTTAATCCCGAGTTTCCTATACTAACCCGTTTAAACTATGATGTTATGGAATTTAAAGGAAAAAATTATATTGCCCTTTATAATCGCAGATTTGATGATTTTTATAAAGAAGAGAATACTACTTATCCAAAAAGACGCATTTATCTTTTAAAAGGCGATAAAAGAGAATTAAAATGCACTTATTAAAAAGAATAATTACAAAAAGGAGTTTTATGCAAAAGTTTTTAACGGTTTTAGGATTATATTTAATTTTAGGCATTAGTGCTAATGCAGAAACCAACAATAAGGCTAACTCCACTCATGCAACACATTTAAACAAATGGCTTGGAACTTATACATTACAAGAAAATCTTTATATGGGGAGCTTTATAATACAAAAGTGTGATAAGTTTAATATTTGCGAAGCTAGGTATAAAGCTATCCTCCATAAAAGTGAATTTAATGATATGCACGAATGCGAGATAACTTTGAAATTACAGATAAAATCTCCACAAGAAGCTATAGCTTTAAATGATGATAAAGACTTTGCAAATTGTAAAATTTATATTAGGAAAAATCAACAAGGTATTATATTTACAAGGGATGAGAAAGCATTTGATTCGCCTGACTTTTTTTGTAGCACAATGTGTGGCAACCAAACGATATTTGAGTGGGAAGATGTCTATAAAAAGGAAATACAATAATGCTTTATGATATTAAAGAATTAAATGAAAATGATTATAAAAAAGAATGTGCAAAGCTTCTTATTGCTTTTGAAAATTCAAATTATAGACATATATATTATTTAAGGAGAATATATGAATAATAAAATAGTCATATTGATATTATGCTTAATGTAAATACTTTTTGCAAACCAAAGCACGCGAGAATGGAGTGGTGTATATGGTTTTTCTGAAAATATAGATTCGCAAAATATAGATTTATCAAAAAGTAGGCAACAAATTTTTCGCTTTTTAAAGTGTAACAATGAAATTTGCTTAACTGAATATGAATCTTTGTATAAATATTCTACTTGCAAAATACATAAATATGATAAATTATTGCATTTAAAAATACTTTCTCCAAATCAAGCAATTTTATATTTAAAAATCAAAGATAAAAATAATGCAGAAAAAATGTGCAAAGTACTTTTGCAAAGAACACAAAAAGGTTTTAGAGCAAAAAATCCTTTGAATGCAATAGAATCTTGTAATATAAGTTTATCTATTTTTGAACCTTGTGGCGCAGGGACTAATCCAGATTGGACTATGGAGTTTATAAAGGAATAAAATGAACATTAAAGCTCTAGATGATGAAACCAATGCTTTTTTTAGGAGTTTTGATTTGCAATCTTGAAATAGATGCAAAAAAACTTTTTGCTTCAAGCTCCTTTGATGGGATCTTTTAAATAAATCTTTTGCCAATCTTTAAATTCAAGCAAAGTAGATCTCTTTCCTGTGTGAAATTCAGGATCTAAATAATTAGGTTTGTAAGATTTTTTATAAGCGGAGTTATCAACTATATTGACTGCTTCTAAGAGTGCTTTAGTATATTCTTGGGTGTATTTACCAGTGGGTTTTTCTCTTTTATCGAATAAAAATTCATTGGTTTTTGTATTGAGTCTTATACCAACTCCATTAGGTGCATAAACCATTTTAATATCTTTATCGTTCATATCCTCTCCTTTGCAAGCACTTAAACTAAAAATAAGTAAGGTAGTTAAAAATATTTTTTTCATTTGAGGACCTTTCGATATAAAATTACACATCTAATTTATGAGATATAAAATCTTTTTGGTATATAAAACTTGTTATACTGTGTGAATTATTATCATATTTTATAAGGTTTTCTAAGGCTTTTATAAAACTTTTAGGAGCTTTGATAAATAAACTTTTATTTTCAAGTTTTAATTCTTTAAAGGATAATTTTTTATTTTTATTATAATAAAGGCTAGGATTTAAAAAATATTCTTTTAAAAGTTCATAGTCTTTATAAATAAAAGCTTCTTTGCAAATTTGATTTAAATTAATATCTAGCTTAATATAGCTTTTTAAATCCTCTAAAGAGCTTAACTTTATATCATTAAAACAAACTTCATTTGTTAAAGACAAATCCATAAAATTTTGTTTTAGAAGTATATATCCACCAAAGCCTAAAAGTGCTATTTGATTTAAATTCTTTAAAGCTTTTCTTCTATCTAAATTAATACTTTGCATTTTTAATCCTCTGTGTTTTCATTATTATTTTTATTAGGATCTATACCATAGCCTTCTAATCCTTTACTAAAATCTATTGGTAAATCCAGTATTTCTTTGGGAAAGACATAAGGCCTTGCGGAAGGATAACCATAAATAAGTTTGGAGTAGATTTGGGTACCTATATAATAAAAAACATCTTCTTCTATTGGTACGAATTTTAAAAGTCCTAATAAAGAAACCAACATCTCCCATACTGTTAAATAATATTCTTTAATACTCTCTTTAGTGGCATCACTATCTCTTGGATCTTTAATTCTTCCTTGTGATACCAATCTTGAAATACCTGGATAAACTATGGTTCCACCATAGCCCAAAGAAATCAGAGAACCATAATCAATAATATATTCAGGTTTAAACCTCTCATCAAAATAAGGATCAAGTCCATTGATAAGTTTTCTTTGTTCTTGATGAGTGGTTAAAAGTTGTGCTTGTAAAGGATTTTTTCTCATCATTCTTAAGCCATTTTTATAATTAGAAATTAGAGTTTCTAAAGCTTCTTTGCTTCCTAAAGCAATGGCGCACCTTAAAGAGGCATTATAAGGGATCAAAGCATAATCTAATACTTCTCTAGTTAAGCCTGAAGGAGCATAAAATTGTGCTGCTTTAAAAAAGGCAATAGGACTTTGATATTTAATAGCAGCCGCTAAGTAAAGCTCAGCCCCTAAAAGATCTCTATCATTTCTTTGTGCTTCTTCATCGATAGCTTCCCACACCACACATTCTAGTGCATAGTTATAGCAATCCTTTGCTTCTTCCCTGATTAAACCTAAAATAGAACTTGTAAGTTCTTTATGATAAAAACGACTTGTATCATCACTCCATTTATAAAGTGCATAATAATGATAAGCATTTTCTGGGATATTGTGATTTAATAAATCTTTAGTGATTTTTACACTTTCTCTAATATCATCAAATACTCCCTCATAATCACTTGATTTTGCTTTTTTAAATAAAAGTTTAGCTAAATTCACCCCTGCTTCTAAATTTCCACTTTTATAAGCAATTCTAAAAAAATGCAGTATATTTTCACTTGTTGTTTTATCAAGCCTACTAAAAACTTTATCCTTATTTTTATTTAATAATGCTTTTGCTTTTTCAAAGCTTTCTTTTCCACTTTCTTGACTTCTTGTAGAATACTCATAAGCTTTATAATCTACATTAACATAAGGGAATAAAACAGATTTTAATTCTGATTTTTTGACTATCATTTTTCTTTGTTCGTTTAAAGAAAGACTTTCAAAAAGTTCTTTTTCTTCTTTAGTCCATACTATACCATTACTAGAAGCTTGTTTGTAGGAAGTGATGGTTTTGTGCATCTCTTTTAGCCAAGCTTCTTTATCTGAATCGTATTTTGTAAAATTTAAAGCATCTTTTGCATGTTTTTCATCAAATTTTTTCCAAAAGTCTAGTTCCTTTTGTTTAAATATCACACCTTTCATTGTTTATCCTTTTCATCTAGATGAGTATGAGATGAATGCATGAGGGATGTAAAATTCATTGGATCGATATAAATTGTTACAAAATACTTCATTTATAAAATCCTCCACCAAGATGAAACAAAGTATAAGTCAATGCAATATAAACAAAATAAAATAAAAAAGTATATAATAATCTTTTTTGTAAAAAATAAAATACAACACAAAGGGCTATGCATAAAATCAAAATAAAATAAATATTAATTTCAAAAATAAAATAACAATAGCTTATTATCAAATTTAGTGTTATTGGAATTAAATTTTTTATATTAAAAAATTTATTATAAAAATAATCCACATAAAAATAAATAAAAAAAGTGATTTGTGAAAACAAAAGCAAGAGATTTTAAAAAACTCTCAAAAGTAAGAAATTTAAAGCCCTCAAAAGATATTGCTCTAACATTTGCAATTAAAATCAATAAAAATAAGATATAAGTAAAAATTATACTACAAACAAACCAAGCAATTTGACCACTTATTATACTATCTAAACCTTTGCTTTCTAGTTTTGATTTTAATTTAGAATAAATAGGAATTTGCAAATTTACTCCTAAAATACAAGTAAAATATTAATTTAACAAAATACATCTAAATCCTGCATTAAACCTTCTTTTATAAAAAATAATTATTGAAAAAAATAAAATAATATTATTTTAATTATATTTAATTTTCTATAAACAATTCTTTTTAATAAATCTATTGTGCATTTTAAAAAATAATAAATTTATTATGGTATTGAAAAATATGTTAAAATATTTTTTGTAAAAACAATCAAGGATTAAAAATGCAAAAAAAATCTTTTTTGAAAATCAATGGTATTCTACCCTTTTTGCTTGTAGCTTTTATCAATGCTTTTGTTGATTTGGGGCATAAAATTATTATTCAAAATACTATTTATAAAATTTATGAAGAAGATACCCAACTTTTATTAACAGCCATTGTTAATGCACTTATACTACTCCCTTTTATATTAATGCTTTCCCCTTCGGGATTTTTAGCGGATAAATATCCTAAAAACTGGATTATGAAAATTTCAGCTGGCTTTAGTGTGATTTTAACCATTATTATTTGTGCTTGTTATTATAATGGAGCTTTTTGGACTGCCTTTGTTTTTACGTTTATTTTAGGAATTCAAGCAGCGCTTTATTCTCCTAGCAAATACGGCTTTATAAAAGAACTAGTAGGAAAAGATTTTCTTGCTATGGGAAATGGTGCGGTTAATGCTGTTAGTATAGTTGCTATTTTAGCTGGAATGGCTGTATTTTCATTGAGTTTTGAAAATCTCTATCAGCCTACAAGTAGCAATGATCCTTCGGATGTTTTAAAACAAGTAGCTCCTTTAGGATTTGTACTTATATTTTTTTCATTGGTGGAATTTTACCTAGCTTGTCGCTTACCGGAATTAAAAACCGAAGATAAAGAATTGAAATTCAATAAAAAAGAATATCTTAGTGCCCAATTATTGATTAAAAATTTAAAGCTTATTTTTAAAAATAAGATCATTTGGTTGTGCATTGTTGGAATTTCTATATTTTGGGCTATTTCTCAACTTTATCTTGTTACTTTTCCTGTTTTTAGCAAAAATGAACTTTTAATCGATAATACCTTTTTTGTACAAATTTCTTTAGGATTTTCTGGCATAGGCGTGATTTTAGGTTCTTTAATGGCTGGAAAATTTTCTAAAAATTATATAGAATTAGGACTCATTCCTTTAGGTGCAATAGGTGTTTTTGCTATCACTTTATGTATCCCCTATTTTACAAGCTTGATCACTTATAGTTTTTTATTCTTTTTATTTGGTTTTTGTGGGGCAATGTTTATCATACCTTTAAATTCACTTATACAATTTCACGCCAAAGAAAATGAGCTTGGAAAAATTTTAGCTGGAAATAATTTTATACAAAATATAACCATGTTAGCCTTTCTTGTTTTGGCTACTTTATTTGCAAATTTAAAGCTTGATGTGATTTATCTTTTTTATTTTATTATGTTTGTTTCACTTTTAGGCGCACTTTATGTTATATATAAACTCCCATTTTCTCTCATAAGAATTCTTTTAAATATTGCATTTTTAGGAAGATATCGTTTGCTTGTGGAAGGATTTGAAAATATCCCTGAAAAAGGAGGCGCCCTACTTTTAGGCAATCATATCTCTTTTATAGATTGGGCCATTGTGCAAATGGCTATACCAAGAAAAGTTTATTTTGTAATGGAAAGAAGCATTTATTCTAAATGGTATATTAAATTCTTTTTGGATAAATTTGGTGTAATCCCTGTTTCAAGCGGAGGAAGTAAAGCTAGTTTAGAACTGATCGCAGAATATATTAAAAATGGCAATCTTGTTTGCTTATTTCCTGAAGGTGTATTATCAAGACATGGGCAATTAAACGAATTTAGAGCCGGATTTGAACACGTTTGTTCTAATTTAGAGGAAAATGATGGAATTATCTTACCTTTTTATATAAGAGGACTTTGGGGAAGCTCTTTTTCTAGGAGTGATGAAGAATTTTCTGCTAGAAATAAAACTTTAAGCAAAAGAAATGTAGCTATAGCCTTTGGTAAAGCAATGTCTTTGCATTCAAAAAAAGATGAAGTCAAGGCTAAGGTTTTTGAGCTTTCTTTTATGGCTTGGAAATCTCAATGTGAAGCTATGCATACTATCGCTAGATTATGGATTGATAATGCAAAAAGAAATCTTAACGATATAGCTATTATAGATACTATAGCCGGTGCGATCACTTATAGAAAAATGCTTAGTCTTAGTTTGATTTTAAGTGCTTTCATAAAAGAAAATACTCAAAAATTAAATATCCAAACTCAAAGAGGAAGCTACGCACCTAAAGAAGAATGCGTGGGTGTTTTACTTCCCGCATCCTTTGCAAGTTCTTTAGTCAATCTTTCAGTGTTAATTGCTCAAAAAGTTGTTGTCAATCTTAATTTTACAGCTGGAGAAAAGGCTTTAAAAGCTGCCGTAGAAAACGCACAAATTTCACAAATTTATACCTCAAGAAAATTCTTGGAAAAATTAGAAAATAAAGGCTTAAAATTAAATTTTGATGAAAATATTCATCTGATTTTTATGGAAGATATTGTGGATAATTTCAAAAAACAAAAAGCTAAAATCTTAAGAACAATGCTAATGGTAAGTATTTTACCATCTTGTATTTTAAAAGCTATATTCACTCCTTCTAAAAACAATCTCGCCATAGCGGCTATACTTTTTAGTAGTGGTAGCGAAGGCGCACCAAAAGGCATCATGCTTAATAATAGAAATATTTTAAGCAATATTGCTCAAATTTCTGATGTTTTATGCACAAGAAATAGCGATGTTATACTTTCATCCCTACCACCTTTTCACGCTTTTGGCTTAACCGTTACGACATTTTTACCTTTACTTGAAGGGATTAAAAGTGTCACTTTTGCAGATCCAACCGATGCTCTAGGTGTAGCTAAAGCCATAGCTAAAAACAATGTAACCATCATGTGTGGAACATCTACATTTTTAGGAATTTATGCAAGAAATAAAAAATTAGATGCTTTAATGTTTGAAAGTTTAAGAATTGTAGTATCAGGAGCTGAAAAACTCAAAAATGAAGTTAGAAGTGCTTTTGAAATGAAATTTAAAAAAACTATTTTCGAAGGATATGGAGCTACTGAAACCACGCCTGTAGCAAGTGTAAATCTTCCAAATCGTTTTGATACGAATTATTGGATCATACATCGTGCAAACAAAGAAGGAAGTGTGGGCATGCCTTTACCAGGAACAGCGATTAGAATCGTTGATCCAAATACTTATGAAAACCTTAAAACAAATGAAGACGGACTCATACTCATAGGTGGTCATCAAGTTATGGTGGGTTATCTTAACAATAAAGAAAAAACCGATGAAGTGATTAAGGAAATTGATGGCATTAGGTGGTACAATACAGGCGATAAAGGGCATCTTGACGAAGAGGGCTTCTTGTATATTGTTGATCGCTATTCTCGTTTTGCAAAAATCGGTGGTGAAATGATTTCTCTTGGAACTTTAGAAGAAGAAATAGCTAAATTTATAAATACTGATGTGGTTAAATTCTGTGCCGTAGCTTTAGAAGATGAAAAAAAAGGAGAGCAAATCGCTTTACTTATTGAATGTGATGATGAATTTTTTGAAGGAATTTGTGAAGCGATTAAAAATTCTAACATGCCTGCCATCTTTAAACCAAGTCGCTATTTTAAAGTAGAAAAAATTCCTCTGCTTGGTTCTGGAAAAGTAGATCTAAAAGGAGCTAAAGAATTAGCGAAAAGTTTGATTTAAAAAAACTTATTAATAAAGAGAAATTTATTATTCTCTTTATTTCTTACTTTCATAATAAATACTCTTTCATCTTAAAATCAATCTAATTTTTTTATTTTTTTGATAAAATATTTAAAATTTACAAACAAAGGAAAAAAATGATACAAGATCTAGATATGCAACTTTTAGATGCAATAGAAGAATTAAGAAAGGCATCAATAACAGAATTAAGGGCTAAAAGAGAGAAGGTTTTAAATCTTTTTGATCAAGGCGCAATAATACCACAACAAGTTATTGATGATCTAGGAAAAAAATTCGGTAATAAAAAAAATGCAAAAAATAACGATGAGTATAACCGCTACCATATACTTCTTAATCTTAGTAAAGCAGAAGATAAATCGAAATTTTTAAATGAAAATTGCAAATACACACCAAAATCAAAACCCGAATTAAAAAAACTCATCAAAGATATAAATGTTTATTTAGGCGATCTTGATACGAGTAAAATTAAAAGTTTTAAAGATTTGTTTAGAGGGAATAAACGTAAAGATTTTAGTGGTATAGAAACTTGGGATGTGAGTAAGGTTACAGATATGGAAGGTTGTTTTTCAGGAGCTATATATTTTAACCATGATATCAGTAATTGGGATGTGAGTAAGGTTACAAATATGAAGTTTATGTTTGAACGCGCAAAAAGTTTTAATCAACCTTTAGATTCTTGGGATGTGAGTAAGGTTACAAATATGAGTTGGATGTTTAAAGAAGCACACAATTTTAATCAATCTTTGGATTCTTGGGATGTGAGCAAGGTTACAAATATGTATGAAATGTTTGAACGCGCAAAAAGTTTTAATCAACCTTTAGATTCTTGGGGTGATAAAATAGATTTTAAAAAAGTAGATCTCTATTGTATATTTCTAGGAACAAAAATACTTAAAGACAAACAATACCCAAAATGGTTTATTGAAATAAATAAAGATGGGAAATATCAACCAAAAAATAAAGTTTCCTTGGAACATTTAATCCTAGATCTTAACATCAATCTTGGAGAAATTGACACTAGCTTGATAACTGACATGAGTCGTATTTTTCGAGGAATATATAATCTTTTCGATAATAAACCTATTTATGATTTTAGCGGTATAGAAACTTGGGATGTGAGCAAGGTAACGGATATGAGTGGGATGTTTGCTGGTAATTTTATCTATGAGGAACTAGAACTTAATGTGGATCTTAGTAGTTGGGATGTGAGTAAGGTAACGGATATGAGTGGGATGTTTCAAAGTTGTAAAAATTTTAAAGGTATAGAAACTTGGGATGTGAGTAATGTAAGAAATATGGAAGATATGTTTAAAAATTGTAAAGAATTTAATGCAGATATCAGTAAATGGGATGTGAGTAAGGTTACAGATATGAGTGGGATGTTTGATGGTTGTAAAGAATTTAATGCAGATATCAGTAAATGGGATGTGAGTAAGGTTACAGATATGAATTGGATGTTTGATGGTTGTAAAGAATTTAATGCAGATATCAGTAAATGGGATGTGAGTAATGTTGCAAAAATGAATTGGATGTTTGCTGGTTGTGAAGAATTTAATGCAGATATCAGTAAATGGGATGTGAGTAATGTAACGGATATGAATGGGATGTTTGCTGGTTGTGAAGAATTTAATGCAGATATCAGTAAATGGGATGTGAGTAATGTAACGGATATGCGTACAATGTTTAAAGGTTGCGAAGAATTTAATGCAGATATCAGTAATTGGGATGTATGCAAGGTCAAAAAGATGGAAAATATGTTTGAGGGTTGCGAAAGCTTGAAAAAAGATCTTGGATTATGGAATCTTATCGCATTTAAATTTCGAATTGAGGATTAAATATAATAGTTTTGGTTAAATTAGCCAAAACTATATTTTCAATTTTTGTTTTATTTTAAACATATTTTCTTAAATTTCAAAAACTTAAGCCACAAAAAAAATAATTAAAATAACTATAAAATAATAAAGTTTTTACTATGAATTTTTATCATTATTTTGAAAATTTCTAAAAAAACATTTTATTTTAAGTATTTTTATTTAGTTTGATATATTCTTTAAGTTCATTTTCTTTTAATTCTTGAAGTTTTTCACCCAATGCTTTTCCAAAAAATCCAATATTTATAAGATCTTGCGTGACAATTTTACTCTCAAATTTATTTTTATGAAGTTTAAGTTTTTTGGCCTGCTCTACCCTTTTTTCATCCCAAAGACCTAGCCATTCTTTTAAAGGCATATCAAAAGCGATCTTTGCTAATTCAAAATCATTTACATCATTCAAATAAAAAGCTTGATTTGCTTTTTTAAAATATTCTTTTTTTAGTTTAGTTTTTTTAAAAAACACTTCTTTATCTAACTTAAAAAAATTAAGATACAGATATAAAAATAAAGCCTCATCTTTAATGATCTTTCTAGCTTCTTTAAGCAAATTTTGAAATTCTAAGCTTTTAAAATCACTTTCAAAGTTAAAAATTTCTTTTTCCAAATGAAGTTCTTGTAAGTATTTATATCCAACTTCAAGTTTTAAACTTTTAAAGAACTTATAAAGCTCAGTGTTGATTCTATCTTTACTAAGATCTTTAATATCCATATTTCGCATTAAATTTAAAGTTTCATTGGCTATTGCAAAATCAAATCTTGAAGCAAAAACAATGGCTCTTAAAATTCTCAAACTATCTTCTTGAAAACTTTGCTCATCAATGTGTCTTAAAATGCCATCTTTTAAATCTTGCAAGCCATTATAAAAATCTAAAAAATCTCCGCTAAAAATATTGATCATCAAAGCATTTATAGTAAAATCTCGTCTTTTTGCACCTAGTTTTTCATCATTGCAAATTTTTACTTCAAAGCCTGTATGTCCATAGGATATTTTATTTTCTGTTCTAGCGAGTGCTAAATCAAAATTGCGAAATTTATACACAAAAAAACTTTTGCCAAAGCCCTTTGCACCTAATTTTTGCATAATAGCATCAAATTGTTTTGCATCGATGTCGTAAATTTCAATATCATAATCAAAAAGTTCTAAACCCAAAAGCATATCTCTGACGCTACCACCTACTAAATAAGCTCTTTGGGTGTAAGGTTTTAAGAAATTTGCAATAAAAGCTAAATCGGAGTTATTTTTTAAGTCGATCTTCGATATTTGCAAGTAAAAACTCTAAAAAATTAGTTGTGAGATTAAGTCTTGATTCTAGATCCTCTTTTTTAACACTATTTAAGCCCTCAAAAAGAACTAAAATTCGCTCTCTGAGATTGCTAAAAAATATCTCTTCATTAAAGCTTTGAGGTTCTTGAGAAACAAAATGATAGTTTTCCTCTAAAGCATACGATAAATTTTCACTCTCCTTGCTTTGCATTGGAATTTCAATTTCTTGCTCTTTTATCGTAATAATTTCATCTTGCAAATCTTGAGGAATCTCTTCTACAACAGGTTCTTCATTTTTTTCATTAGTTTTTACGATGTCTTCTTCTTGCTGCTTTAAAATTTCACTTTGTCTTCTTTGCTCTTCCATGATGGAACTAACTTCACTGATTGTTTTTTTTGCTAAATCTTCTAAATTCATATTTTTACCAACCATCTTTTAAATTCATTGATTTCAGTATCGCTTTTCATATTAATAAAAAAATCAAGCATTTGAGCATTTAAATCTTTATGTTTGGATCTAAATCCACTAAGCCTGCGAACAGCATCAATAGCATTTTGATTACTAGGATCCTTTTTTAAAATATTTTTATAAATTTCTAAAGCTTCTTCCTTAAGTCCTTGTGCTTCATAAATAGACGCTTCAGTAATTGTATTTTTCATCAATTTTTCCTAGTAGTTTTTTATTTATTTTAGCAAAAAGCAATTTAACCTAGCCTTTAATCAAACATAATGCCAATTGCTAAAATAATAATGCAAAAAGCACTTATTTTATTTAATTTATTTAAATGTTTATTCATAAAAATTTTAAAAAAACTTCCACCTAAAGCATATAAATTTAATGAACAAAATTCAATCAATAAAATCATGCTAGTTAAAAACAGCACACTAGTATGAAATCTTAAAAATGAAGGCAATATCGATAAAATAAAAATCCAAGTTTTTGGATTTGTAATCGAAGTAATAAAACCTTGAAAAACTAGAGAAAATTTAGCCTTTTTGGTGATTTTAGTTTCATGAATTTTAGCATGAGATTTAATCAAATTAAAAGCCACATAAAAAAGATACAAGGCTCCAAATATTTTAAAAATTTTAAATAAATTGGCATGTTGAGAAATAAAATTTGCACCAAAAGCACAGCAAATAACAATAATAGCCAAGCCGAATAATTCCCCAATCATCATCCATAAAACATTTTTATAACCCAAAGAAAGGCCTAGAGAAAAAGCAAGGTTCATGCATAAACCTGGGAGTAAAGAAACACTCGCAAAAGTAAAGATAAATAACAAATAATCCATTTTATTGTTTTGTTTTAGAATCAAAAAGCTCTTCTATATACTTACTTCTTTCATCTTTCAAACTAGAATTCATTTCTTGTTTGATTTCCTTTTGTGTTTCGATTTTACTATTTTCATCACTAAAATATAAATAATCTATTCCAAAAATAACACCTACGATGATCAACAAAGGGATTAAAAATATCATTTTTCACCTTTTTTAAATTTTATTAAAAATGCTACCGTAATATTTTATATTTTCAGCTTTTTCATTTTTTTCTATTGTTTCTATCGCGCCACTATCTATAGCTTTTTGCATATCCTCATCCAAATCCTGATAAGAAAAAACCATATTAATGCTGATTATATTTGGCAATTGTTCTAGCATTTTATAAGAATTTAATTCATCTTCTAATTTTTCACTTTCAATCACAACTATAATTTTTTCATTTTCACAAAGCTCTACTGAACAAAAAGGAATTTCAGAAATAGCTTTTTTTAAATCATCTACAAATTCTTCTTTTGCCGTAATTAAAACACTAGAAAGATTATTCATCAATACTCCTAAATATTATGGTATCCCCAAAACCTGAAATGATAAAATCTTTATTATTTAAAAAAATAATAAATTCACTCATCAAATTTTTATTATTAAAAGTTTTAATAGTTTTAAAATCATCCGTGTTAAAAACTTCGCTAATTCCAGCTTCATTATCGCTATAAACTGCTAATTCTCCATTAGGACTTAAAGCACAAGCATAAATTAAAAAATCTTTTTGTAAAAATCTTTGCTCTTCGTTTTTTATAATCCCTACACGCCTATCCGTTCCACAACTTAAAATAACATTATTTTTAAAATCTACTTGATAAATATTATCCTTATGTATTTTATCATAGTTTTTCAGTATTTTCCAATTTTTCAAATCAAAAAGCTTGACTTCTCCACTCTCAAAACCTGCAACTAGTTTATTTTTGTCTTCGCTTAACATCACATCATTAAGACTAGAATAAGAAAAATTAAAATTTTTTATATGATTTAAATTTTTATCAATCAATTCTATTTCAGAACCAATAGAGATTAAAAGGTAAGTATCTTCATCGATAAAAAATGCTTTTATTATACTACTTTCTTCAAGTTTCTTTGTTTGCAAACTCTCTTTATAAAAACTTAAATTTTTAGAGCCAAAATCACCCTCGCTGAGTATTAAAAGTCTGTTTTTTAAAATATCAATATTATAAATTTTGGCAAATTCATCGCCATAATAATTTTTAATTTTTGGAAAAGATAAAAGCTCTTTCAAACTTTTATCTTTGATATTATATAGTAAAATTTCACCTTTATCAGTGCCTATATATAAGTTTTGCTTATCAAGTTTTAAAGCTGTTATATTTGAATTTATTTTCAACTCATAAGCATAAGACGAAACACAAAAAAGACACAAAATAAAAAGAAATTTTTTCATTTTATTGTTTTATTTTACACCCTCATTAATCACATCAATCAAATTTGAATGACTTTTCAATTTTTCATTTTTAAATTCAGGTTTAAAACTATTGCCCACTAAAGGTTTAGCATCGCTTTGTGGTACATGACATTGAGTACAATTAAAACGCGCATCACTGATGTTATCTTTAGTGCTTTTATTGTGTCTAAAATCATAATAATGGCTTGCTGGAAGTGGAGTTGCACCCACATCTTTAGCGATAGATTTATCATGACAGCTTAAGCAGGTATTATTATCCTTTGTAATAGGAAGCATATCTGCAATCGCATGTGGGATAAGAGGTGGAGCATTTTCATAAGATCTTTCAAAACGAGTCGATTCTCCAGGTTGCAAATTGGTATAATTTGCTTCCACTAAGGAAACTTTATCTTCATTTTCCAAACTTACTTTTCTAAGTCCAATTTGTTCAGAACTCAATCCATTATTAACCCCGCATGCAACCAAAAAAAGAGTTGCCGCAGCTGAAAGTAAAATAATTTTCTTTTTCATCAATTTTTCCTTAAATCAAAAATATTAAAATTTAAAGCATTATCATTACAAACTTCTATACACCTACCGCATCTTATACATTCTCCCGAAGTTACTTTCGCATCTTCTCTTCCAATCATCCATAAAACTTGTTTTTCTGGACAAATTCCAACACAATGATAACATTTCGTACAATTTTGACTTTTATGCTGAATTTTTAGCAAAGCAAAACGAGAGATTAAAGCATAAAAAGCACCCAAAGGGCAAATATGAGAACAAATCGCCCTAGGACTTAAAAAAGTATCTATGCAAAAAATTACAAAAGCGATAAATATCCAAGAAGTAGTACCAAAAATAATTCCTCTATGTACAATCCCTATATAAGAAAAACTTTCAAAAATGGGCAAAGACAATACAAAAGAAAGAATTAAAACCAAAAATAAAACATAATAGCGAAATTTTTTATTTAAAATTAAAAATTTACTATTCTTAAATCCAAATTTAGAACGAATAAAAGCAGCAAAATCTGTGATTAAATTTATAGGACACACCCAAGAACAAAAAGCCCTGCCTAAAAAAATTCCATAAAGAATTGCAATGATTATAGCGCCAAATAATGCAGTCAAATCAACACTCAAACTCGCTAAAAAAATTTGCAAAATGGCAAAAGGATCACTTAAAGGTATAGTGCTAAAAAGTTTAGAAGAGCTCAAATCCCCTTTTAAAATAAATTCCATTGCCTTAAAACTAAAAAGAGATAAAATTCCTATTTGAACTATGCGTCTAGCAATCAAATATTTCATAAATTATCTCCTTCATTAAGATAATCTTGTGCTTTTTTAGCGTCAAAATGTTTAGAAGAATTAGCATTTTTTAAACGTTTTTCATCATCTTTATCCCAGCCTTTTACATAATGACTTGAATCTTTTCCTAAGATAAATTCACGCGGTAATACACGGATAGAAGGCGTTTGAGTAACACAAACCTTTTCACAAATTCCACAACCCACGCAAACATCATTATCAACAACAGGGATTAAAAAGGCATGTTTTGCTGTCCTTTCGTTTCTTTTATACTCTAATTTTAAAGCCTTATCGATCAAAGGACAAGCCCTTTGACAAGCGTCACATTGCAAACCCCAAAAAGCAATACAAGCTGAAGAATCCACAACCGCAACACCCATTTTTAAAGACTCTATCCCTTGCTCTAAATGTTTTTTATCTAAGGCATCTGTTGGGCATTCCTTTATACAAGGAATGTCCTCGCAAAGATGACAAGGAATTTCTCTAGCTTTAAAAAAAGGTGTGCCAGTCTTTGGTTCATCTAATAAATCAGCAAGTTTTAAAGTATCCCAAGGACAGGCTTTAACACAAAGCCCACAACGGATACATTTACTTAAAAATCTTTCTTTATTTTCAGCTCCAGGTGGAAGTAAATAAAAATCATCTCTAGCCTTTAATTTTATATTAGCTAAAAATCCTCCCGCTGTGCAAAGACAAGCACCCTTAAAAATAAAGCTAAAAAACTCTCTTCGTCCCTTCATTTTTATCAACCCTTAGATTAAGCCTTGTAAATTTTTACCGCACATTTTTTATAATCAGTTTGTTTTGAAAGTGGGCAAGTAGCATCTAAAGTAACTTTATTGATGTACACATTTTCATCAAACCAAGGAACATATACAAGACCTACCGGTGGTTTATTTCTTCCTCTCATATCAACTCTTGCTTTTACTTTACCACGACGTGACTCTATCCAAACCAAATCATCTTGTTTTAAACCTAATTTTTCTCCATCTTTTTCACTCATATAACAAAGTGCTTCAGGAACAGCTCTATAAAGCTCTGGAACACGCATAGTCATCGTTCCACTATGCCAATGCTCTAAAACCCTACCCGTTGCTAACCAGAATGGATACTCTTTATCAGGTCTTTCTGGAGCTTTCATAAATGGTCTAAAGAAAATTTTTGCTTTATTTTTAATACTATGTGGTTTTTCATCAATCGGAGCTTTTAGATCACCATTTGCTAACATTTTATCAAATCCACCATAGAAAGCAAAATCAGAATTTGGAGAAGCTTTTTTAGCATAATAATCAAATTTAGTATTAAATCTCCATTGAGTTTCTTTGCCATTAACAACTGGCCATCTTAAACCCCTTACTTTATGGTAAGTATCAAATTCAGCCAAATCATGTCCGTGACCTAAACCAAATTTTCTATACTCTTCCCAAAGATATTTTTGAACAAAGAAGCCATAACCTTTAAATTCTTTTCCATCGCTGCCTTCGATTTTTCTTTCATCTCCGTTAGCATCGGTATTATCAAAACCTTTAGCGATTGGATCATTTGTTTTAAAGCTTCTTGCTTCTTTATTGGCAAATAATACATCAAATAAAGTATTATCTTCGTTATATCCCATAGCTTTTGCTTCTTCTAAGACGCTTGGTAAAGTGAGTTTATCATCAACTTTTTGCTCTTTCCAAACTTCTTTAAGTTTAAATCTTTTTGCAAATTCAAAAATTTGCCAAGTATCACTCATAGCAGCACCTACTGGTAAAACTTGTTGTCTCCAATGCTGAGTTCTTCTTTCAGCATTTCCATAAGCACCCCATTTTTCATAAATCATAGCGCTTGGCAAAATAAGATCAGCTACTTTTGCTGAAATTCCTGGATAACAATCACTCACAACGATGAAATTATCCATATCTCTAGCGGCTTTAATCCAGTGATTTGCATTAGCAGTATTTTGCCACGGGT
Source organism: Campylobacter taeniopygiae (assembly GCF_005406225.1). Lineage (GTDB taxonomy): Bacteria > Campylobacterota > Campylobacteria > Campylobacterales > Campylobacteraceae > Campylobacter_D > Campylobacter_D taeniopygiae. The sequence goes on from NZ_NXLY01000012.1 coordinate 18,208, forward strand.
TATTTACTTGAACCCAAATAAATTTAATTTTACCATCCTCTAAATCTCTCATGATTCCAACAAAAGGAGAGCCTGGTTTTGGATTGATTGTTTTAGCTGGAACTTTCCATATTTTTTCTGAAATTTCTCTATGTTTTGGATTTGCCACAACCATATCAGCAGGCAAACGATGTGAAAAAGTTCCCACTTCTCTTGCTGTTCCACAAGCACTTGGTTGTCCAGTTAAAGAAAAGGCTCCAGAACCTGGTTTTGCTTGTTTTCCAAGTAATAAATGTACCATATAAGCTTGTTCATTAACCCAAGAACCACGAGTGTGTTGGTTAAAGCCCATAGTCCAAAAACTTACTATCTTGCGATTTTTTTCTATGTATAATTTTGCTAATTGCTCAAGTTTCTTCTTAAAGTCTTCTAAAGATTCATCATCATCGCCTTTAGCAACTTTTGCTGTATATTCAAGTGTATAAGGAGCTAAACCTTTTTTAAATTCTTCAAAAGAGATTTCCCAGTTTTTATCCGCTACACCTTGATGTTTCATATGGAATTTATCACCCTTTTTTACTCCAAGATATGCTAAGGAAGTCGCCTCATCATCATCTAAAGTGATTACATTTTCTTTTTCAACTGTATCTTTTTCACTGGCTTTAAATTTAGGGTGATTTGGATTATTTCTCATACCATAGCCGATATCAGCATAGCCTGTTGCAAAAACACAATGCTTGTTAATAAATTCTTTATCCATTGCTTCTGGATGATTATAAACGATTTCTCTTGCGATATAGTTCCATATTGCTAAATCGGTATTTGGTTTAAAAATAATTTCTATATCAGCAATATTTGAAGTTCTATTTGAATAGGTACTTAAATTAACAACCTTAACTTTATCAAGATTGCTTAATTTTCTATCACTTACCCTAGACCACAAAATAGGATGCATTTCTGCCATATTAGCACCCCAAGTAACGATAGTATCTGTAAGCTCTATATCATCATAACAACCTGATGGCTCATCCACGCCAAAAGTTTGCATAAAACCTACAACCGCTGAAGCCATACAATGTCTTGCATTTGGATCGATATTATTTGTTCTAAAACCAGCTTTTGCAAGTTTTAAAGCTGCATAACCTTCCTGAATAGTATATTGACCACTACCAAAAATACCTACGCCACTTACGCCTAATTCATTATAAGCTTTTTTAAATTGTTTTTCCATTTCATCAAAGGCTCTTTTCCAAGAAACTTGTTGAAATTTACCTTTTTTATCAAATTCACCTTTATCATTGACACGCATTAAAGGCATAACAAGGCGATCTTCTCCGTACATAATTTTAGCATTAAAATATCCTTTGATACAGTTAAGACCACGATTAACTGGGGCTTCTGGATCTCCCTTTGTAGCGACTATTTTGCCATCTTTTCTAGCTATCATAATTCCACAGCCTGTTCCGCAAAATCTACAAACGGCTTTATCCCATTTCCAATTCTCTTCTTGCTTAGCAAGCATAGAAGTTGGCACGCTCAATCCTGCTACACTAGCAGCACTTGCAATAGCGGTATTTTTAATAAAATCCCTTCTATTCATATACTATTCTCCTTTTAAAAAAATAAAAAGTCGGCTAATTATAGCAGTTAAATGTAAATTTTGTTTTATTTTTTCAAGTAAAGATAATAATTTTAAATATCTATTTTATAGCATTTTTAAAAGAAATTTTTACAAAAAAGAAATAATATAAAACAATAAAAAAATACCCTAAAGGTTACATCTGTACCAAAAAAGAAAAAAATATATTTTAAAAGATTAGTTGTTTATAAATGGTCACAAAAGCTTGTGACCAAAATATTTAGATTAATGACAACCACAACCACCGCAACCGCAGCTATTGAAAAAAGAATCAAGTTTAGATATATCAGGCATTTCTGTGATTTCATTGACTAATTCTTTATAAGCGATTTTTCCATCTTTAATCACAAATACAGCACGAGCTAAAAGACCTTCTAATGCGGTATCTTCGATTAAAACTCCATATTTTTCACCAAATTCTTTAGAAACAAAATCACTAGCTACGGTTAAATTTTCTATACCTTCTGTACTGCAAAATCTTCCCATAGCAAAAGGTAAATCCATGCTCACTATAATAACTTCTGCTCCGTTATAACTTGCTACTTTTTTATTAAAATCTCTAGCCTCTGTAGCACATACTGGAGTATCAAGGCTTGGTACACTTAAAATAATTTGAGTTTTTCCAGCTGCACCGATTTCAACTAAACTTAAATCTTTTGCTTTTAAGCTTAATTTTGGTGCTTGATCTCCAACTTCTAAAGCATTTCCTTTAAGCTTTACTGGACTTCCTTTAAAATTAACTGAACTCATAATATTCTCCTTTATTTATAGTTTAAAACATTGAAATTATGTTTTAAGAGTAATTATATCTTATGAATACTAATATTTTTTTAAAATCAAAGTTTCTCCGCTTTGCAAAGTCCAGCTTCTATTAAGAAACATGAAGGAGCAAAAGAGGTTTTTTTATTTTTATCATATTTTGCATAACTAAGATAAAGTATATTTCTTGCTCTAGTGACTGCAACATAAAAAAGTCTTCTTTCTTCTTCTAAGCTTCCACCCGTCCCCATAAGTTTTTGATTAGGAAAACGACCTTGTGCAAGATCCACCACAAAAACAAGATCAAATTCTAAACCTTTGCTTGCATGAACACTCAATAAGCTAACCCCTTTTTCGCTGCCCATTTCACTAGCACCTAAGGTTAAAAAATTGTAATATTTATAAATATCACTATAGTTTTTAGCAAGCTCTCTTAAGACGTTTAATTTGCCTTCTATTTTTTCTAAATTTTCAGCTTTTCTTGTTAAATCAACCTGCCCTGCTTTATTTGTTGCTCTTTTAATAGCGAGTTCTTCGCAAATTTCTCTATAAAAAGAATTTTGACAAATTAATTTTACCAAAGCTAAAGAGTGTTTAATCTCCATAGCTTCTTTTAAAAAAAAATAAATTTTTTCTAAATTTTTAGCACACAGATCATTGATTTTTGAAATTTTTAAAATAGGATGAGTATTAAATTCACTCTGTAAATTAAAACGTTTTTCATCTAATAATTCATCCAAATCTCCAAAAAGACCGAGTTGATAATTTCTTTTTTGATGATTTTGCAAATTCACGTTTTTATCAGGTTCTAAAAAACCTTTGATTAAATTTCCATGTCCTAATTTCAAAAGTGCATCAAAAATTTCTTTTGCTAATACCCCGCCAACTCCTTTTGTGTATTGGATAAGATGGATAAAAGCCATGATATCTTTTGGATTAATCGCCAAGGCTAAAATAGCATTAAAAGCTTTAACCTCTAAACTTTCAAAAAAACTTCCACTACCTTTTCTAGTACTAGCAATCCCTTGCTCTCTTAAAGCCACCTCAATCCCATCAGCGCTTGAATTATTTCTAAAAATAACTGCAATTTCTTCTAAATTTACTCCACTTGTAAATATCATTTTAGCGATATTTTTATATTGATCAAACAATTCTTCAAAAGTCAATAAAGTTGGTGCTTTAAATTCATCTTTTCTTGTAACAACCAATTCTTTAGGATAAAGTCTTTCGTTGTTTAAAATCACTTTGTTTGCCAAAGCTAAAATGCTTCTTGAAGAACGATAGTTTTTATTTAAAGAAAATATTTTTGCATCCTTAAAACGCTCTTTAAAACTCCCGATAATATTAATATCTGCTCCATTAAAAGCATAAATACTTTGATCATAATCACCCACACAAAATAAACTTTTACTTTTAAAAGATTCAATTAAGGAGCTTTGCAAAGTATTTGTGTCTTGATATTCATCCACTAAAATTTCATCAAATTCATATTGTTTTTCTTTTAAAAGTTCTTTTAAATTTAAAAGTAAGTCGTTAAAATCAACATAATTAAAACGTTTTTTTTCATTTTCATATTCTTTAAAAATATCTTCATAAATTTCAGCATATATACTTTGTTCTTCATAATTTTTACAAAACCAAGTAAAAAAATCTTGATCATGTGCTTTATTTTGAAACAAAGAATACACATCATATAAATAACTTGCTTGATAAGGTTTTATATCGCTTAAATGTCTAAAAGTTCTTTTTTCATAAACGCTTCTAAGCAAAGTTTTTAATTCACTAGCTTGTTTTAAAATAATATCTTTATTTGCATTTTTTAATAAAGTATAAGCCGTGCTATGAAAAGTTCCTGCAAGAATTTTATTTGTAATGCTTTTATCAAAAAAAATATTTAAACGACTGATCATTTCCTTACTAGCTTTATTGGTAAAAGTTAAAAGCATTATTTTTTGCGGATCAACGCCCTTGCTTAAAAGATAGGATATTCTTGCAACGATAGTAGAAGTCTTTCCTGTACCCGCACTTGCGATTATTAAATTGTGTCCAAAATCAGCGGTTGCAGCTTGATACTGTTCCTCATTTAATCTAGAAAGTGGCATTATACTCCTTGAAAAAAGTTAAAATTATAAAAAAAATTACTTAAAAATACAAAATTTAAATATTCTTTATATTTGATTGTAGTAAAATAAAACAATATTTTTAAAATAAAAAAAGGAAATTAAAAATGAATTTTAAAGTTTTTTCTGTCATTGCTGGAATACTAATCGCCGTAATTTTAATACTTGGAGGAACGTATTATTACCTTTTTGAATACTCAAAACCAAATTATTCTTACACCCCAACAAACAATTATGAAACTAATACACAATCAAATACATATGAGCAAAATTCATATTCTAATCAAATAAATAATAATTATTCAAACAATGCTTATAACACCCCATCTTATCCAAGCTATAATCAAAAACAAGAAAGTAAAGTAGAAAGCAAAATAGACAATAGTACTGCTTTAAACAATCAACAAGAGCAAAACATAAGCAAAGAAGTTGAAAAAAAATCAAGCGAAATCAAAGAACAAAATACAAGTGTGGCAAATAAAACAGAATCAAGCAAACTAGCAGAAAAAACAGAAAAAAAAGTTGAAAGTAAAAAAGAGATCACAGAAGAAGAGAAAAAAGCAAAAATAGAAGCTTTAAATAAAGAAATAGAAAGACAAAGAAAACTTCTAGAACAAGAAAAAGCTTTAAAAAATAAAACAGGTAAAAATGCTAAAAAACACAAGCTTAGCGTCGCTGAAGAATATTTAACCATCGGAAAAGATAGTCGCTTAGAACCTCAATTAAGCACCGAAGGTATGCAAGTATATATTTTAGATGGAAAATTTTTAAGTGATTATAGAATTAACTTGTTAAAAGAGATATTAGAGCCTATACAAACTAATGCTAAAGATTACAATCTAGCTATTTTTGTAAAAATGCTTCCAAAAGGCGAAATGAAACTAACTGTTTATAATAAAGATATTATATTTTCGGATATGAGAAAAGCTTATAAATACATAAGTGTAGATAGAATCAAACCTTATATGGATAATCCTCAAGAAATTGATAGTCACATCGCACGTGAGGAAAAAATCAAAAAAATCAGTATCCAAATCAAAAAAGAAGGAAAAGGTAGCGAATTTTCTAAGCACATCAAAAGTTTAAAAACGGGTGCTAATTTCGCACAATATTTCTTCCCATTCTGTGAAATGGTAGAAATTTCATCTAAATAATTTTTTATAAAATAAAGGTTATATTTATAATGGTATATAATAAAGAAGTCGAAGAAAAATACTATAAAATTTGCGAAGAACGTGGATATTTTGAAATAGACGGAAATAAATCCATACAAGAAAAAAATAAAAATTTTTGCATCATGATGCCTCCTCCAAATGTAACTGGGGTACTTCATATCGGACATGCTTTAACTTTCACTTTGCAAGATATAATGACTCGTTATAAAAGAATGGATGGTTATAAAGTTCTTTATCAGCCAGGACTTGATCATGCGGGTATTGCAACTCAAAACGTAGTTGAAAAGCAACTTCTTGCACAAGGACTTAAAAAAGAAGAATTAGGTAGAGAAAAATTTATAGAAGAAGTTTGGCAGTGGAAAGAACAAAGTGGTGGTAAAATTTTAGATCAAATGAGAACTTTAGGCATAACTCCAGCTTGGAGTCGCTTACGCTTTACCATGGATGAAGGTTTAGTTAATGCCGTTAAAAAAGCCTTTGTTGAGCTTTACAATAAAAAGCTTATCGTTCGTGGAAATTATATGATCAATTGGTGTACTCACGATGGAGCTTTAAGCGATATTGAAGTCGAATACAAAGAAAACAAAGGAAAACTCTATCATATTAAATATTTTTTAAAAGATAGCGATCAATACTTAGTCGTAGCTACCACTCGTCCAGAAACCTTTTTTGGCGATACAGCGGTTATGATCCATCCAGAAGATGAACGCTACAATAAACTTATAGGAAAAGAAGTGGTTTTACCACTCACTCAAAAAGCTATCAAGATTATAGCAGATACCCAAGTTGAGAAAGAATTTGGAACAGGAGTGGTTAAGGTTACTCCCGCACACGATATAAACGACTATGAAGTTGGTTTAAGACATCAATTAGATTTTATAACTGTTTTTGATGAAAAAGGTATTTTAAATGAACATTGTTTAGAATTTCAAGGTTTAGAGCGTTTAGACGCAAGAGAGAAAATCGTTGCTAAACTTGAAGAACTAGGCTTTATAGAAAAAATAGAAGAATACAATAATCAAGTAGGATATTGTTATCGCTGTAACAATGTCGTTGAACCTTATATTTCAAAACAATGGTTTGTTAAAAAAGAAATCGCCAAAGAAAGTATAGAAAAAGTTGCTTTAGGTGAAAGTAAATTTTATCCAAATCATTGGATCAATAGCTTTAACGCTTGGATGAAAGATTTAAAAGATTGGTGCATTTCAAGACAACTTTGGTGGGGACATCAAATTCCCGTGTATTATTGTGAATGCACGCATGAATGGGCGAGTGAAGATACTCCTGAAATTTGCCCAAAATGCCAAAGTAAAAATTTCAAACAAGATGAAGATGTTTTAGACACTTGGTTTTCTTCTGGACTTTGGGCTATGAGTACTTTAGGATGGGGTAATGGAAACTGGGGCAAAGATCAAATTTGGTTTGAAGAAGATTTGAAAGAATTTTATCCTAATTCTTTATTGATAACTGGCTTTGATATTTTGTTTTTCTGGGTAGCAAGAATGATGTTTCAAAGCACAAATGCTTTAAACGCTTTACCTTTTAAAGATATTTATTTGCATGCTCTTGTTAAAGATGAACAAGGTAGAAAAATGAGTAAAAGCCTTGGAAATGTGATCGATCCTAATGAAAGCATTAAAGAATATAGCGCGGATATTTTGCGTTTTACCTTAGCTTTACTTGCCATACAAGGAAGGGATATCAAACTTAGTAACGATAAACTTTTGCAAGTTAGAAACTTTACTAACAAAATCGTAAATGCGGCAAATTATTTACTTTTAAATGAAAGCAAATTTGAGGATTTAGAACACATTAGTTTAGAATCAAAACTTGCAAAATACATTTTTTCAAAATTTCAAAATTGCGTTAAAAATGTTAGAGAAAATTTGGACAATTATCGCTTCAATGATGCTGCAAATACAATTTATAAATTTTTCTGGGATGATTTTTGCGATTGGGGAATAGAACTTAGCAAAGCTGAAAAATCAAGCGTAAAAGAGCTTGGAAGTATTTTTAAAGAAGCGTTAAAACTCTTAAATCCTTTTATGCCTTTTATTAGCGAATTCTTATATCACGAGCTTAGCAATACAAGCTTAGAAACTAGCCCCTCCATCATGATCGCGCAATATCCTAAAATCGTTTTACAAAATGAAAATGATATAGAAAACACCTTTTCTTTATTGATCGAAAGCATTGTAAGCATACGAAGAGCTAAAAGCCTTATTGATTTAGGAAATTCCAAAATAGAAAAAGCTTATATCAAGCTTAACAATCCTATTTTTGAAAAAGAATTAAACTCATCTATTGTATTTATAAAAACTTTAGCAAAATGTGAAAATATAGAATTTACAAATCAGAAATTAGAAAAAGCAATTTGCGATGTCAGCGATAATTTAGAAATTTTTATCACACTTGATAATGTCGATCTTAGCGGGATTATATCAAGACTTGAAAACCAAAAAGCCAAACTTGAAAAAGAAAGCGCTAAGATAAATTCAATGCTTAGTAATGAAAAATTTGTAGCCAACGCCCCTAAAGAAGTCGTAGAGCAAAATAAAAATTCTTTATCAAATTTGCAAATACAACTTGAAAAAATATCCGCCGAACTTGCTAATTTAAGAGGTTAAAATTTGATAAAGATAAAAAATTTAAAAAAATATTACGGAAAAGAACTTGTCATCAATGATGTTTCCCTAGAAATCAACAAAGGTGAAATTTATGCCATCGTTGGACATAGTGGAGCTGGAAAATCAACTCTTTTAAGATGCATCAACGGACTTGAAGATTATCAAAAAGGAAATTTAAAAGTCTTAGGTGAAGAGATTAAAGATTTAAAGCAAAAAGATCCTAAAAAACTTAGAATGCTAAGAAAAGATATAGGAATGATATTTCAAAATTTTGCTCTCATGGAAAGAAAAAATATATTTGAAAATATCGCTATGCCACTTAGAACACATTTTTCTCAATGTAAAATTCATTCTAAAATTTTCAACAAAGAATACATGAGCGAAAAAGAAATCAATGAAAAAGTGCATTCTTTGCTTGAAATTGTAGGCCTTAAGCATAAATTTAACGCTTATCCAAAAGAATTAAGCGGAGGACAAAAACAAAGAGTAGCCATTGCTAGAGCTTTAACCTTAAATCCAAAAATTCTACTCAGCGATGAAGCAACTTCGGCTTTAGATCCTAATACCACTAAAAATATCTTAGAGCTTATCAATAAAATCAATGCTGAATTTGGAATTACCGTAGTTTTAGTAACTCATGAAATGGATGTGGTAAAAGATATAGCACAAAAGGCGCTTTTACTAGAACAAGGTAAGATTATAGGAAGTGGCGCTATTGATGAGCTTTTCTTAAAACCCAATCAAAAAATGAAAGAATTTTTAGGCGAAAGCGACTTTTTACCTTCACATGGGTTAAATATAAAATTATACTTTCCTAAAGAAGTGGTTGAAAATACAATCATTACTCATATGGCTAGAACTTTGAATATAGATTTTAATATAGTTTGGGGAAAAATAGAAAAATTAAACGGCAAAGCCTTAGGAAATTTAGTGATCAATATTGATCATAAAGATAAAGATAAAGTGCTTAACTATATAGAAAAAAACGGTGTATTGTGGGAGTTTGCATCATGAATGAAGAAAATTTCTTGAATGCTTTTTTTGGCAGAATATCGCAATTTATTTCTGAAATTTCTTGGAAAGATATAAAAGAAGTTGCGACAGATTCTATTCTTACTTTTCCTCAAAATTATGATCTTATCTTAAAACCCGCACTAAATGAAACCATCTATATGAGTTTAATGTCTGTATTTTTTGGCTTTATTTTGGCTATTATCCCTGCGATATTGCTTGCGATTTGGGATAAAAATGGCATCAAACAAAATAAATTTGCTTATGCTATTTTAGATTTTATTATTAATATTTTAAGAGCCTTTCCTTTCTTGATCCTTATTGTTATTTTATTGCCTCTTTCTAGAATCATTGTTGGAACGAGCATAGGAACTGATGCGGCAATTGTGCCTTTGGCTATTGGCGTGGCTCCTTATTTGGCTAAAACTTTAGAAAGTGCTTTTAAAGAAGTTGATAAAGGGATCATTGAAGCTGCTAAAAGTTATGGGGCAAGCAATATACAAATCATCTTTAAAGTTATTTTTGTAGAATCTTTGCCTAATATCATCAATGGCTTAACCCTAATTCTAATCTTTACCATAGGCTTTTCAGCTTTAGCCGGAACGGTTGGAGGTGGCGGACTTGGTGATATTGCTATTCGCTATGGATATGAACGATTTAATAAAGAAATCATGATACAAACTGTTATTATTTTGCTAATCTTAGTTCAAATCATACAAATTTTAGGCAATCTTTTTTATTCTTGGTCAAAAAATGACAAAAGCTTAAATATTATTTTTTCTTTGATTGTTTTATTTACCATAAGCATAGTATCAAGTCTAAACAATGAAGAAAACTGCATTTTTCAATTTATAATCTGCTTTTTCTTAATTGTATTGTTTATTTTTACATTTATAAAAAAGAAAAAATTATTTCATAACTTTTAAGCAAAGTATGAATAAAAATTAGATATAAAAATGAATTATTTATCTAATTTATCTAAAAAGGAAAAAAATAATGAAAATTAGAATTTTATTGATATCAAGTTTGCTAGGTTTGTTTTTAAATCTCAATGCCCTAGAAACTATCAGCGTTGCTGCTACACCAGTACCTCAAGCTGAAATATTAGAACAAATCAAGCCCGATCTTGAAAAAGAAGGTTATAAACTCGTCATTAAAGAATTCACAGACTATATTTTGCCTAATTTAGCTGTAGATAGTGGTGAAGTTGATGCGAATTTTTTTCAACACACGCCTTATTTAGAAGAATTTAACAAAAATAAAGGCACTAATCTTGTCAAGGTAGCTAGCATCCATATTGAACCTATGGCTGTTTATTCTAAAAAATATAAAAGTTTAGACAATATCAAAGAAGGATCAAGTATCGCTATACCTAATGATCCTACAAATGAAAGCAGAGCCTTAGATATCATTGCGCAAAAATGCTCTTTAAAATTTAAAAACAATGGCTTAAAAACTCCACTTGACATTATAGAAAATCCAAAAAAAATAAAATTTATTGAACTTAAAGCAGCACAATTGCCAAGATCTTTAGGGGATGTAGATTTTGCTGTTATTAATTCTAATTACGCTTTATCAGCTAATTTAAATCCTATTAAGGATAGTATATTTATGGAAGATAAAAACAGCCCTTATGCAAATATTTTAGTTGTTAAAGCTGGACATGAAAACGATCCCAAAATAAAAGCTTTGATTAAAGCTTTGCAAAGCGATAAAGTAAAACAGTTTATTTTAAACAAATATAATGGATCTGTTTTACCTGCTTTTTAATAAAAATATATGATGAAAAATCTATTTTTTATACTTATAGTTTTTATTAGTCTAAGCAAAGGAGCGAATTTGGAAGAAATCAAACTCGCCCTTGCTAAAGAAATCACCAATAATTTTCCAAAAATCATCATCACTCAAATTGACTTAAGAAGCACTTCTTTGCCTAAAGATTTTAATCAATATCAATTTTTAAGAATAGCTAATGGACGTTTTGAACAATCTCAAGGCTTTTTAAGAGCAGAATTTAATACTCCGCAAAATTTGCAAAAAAATTTATTTTTTCGCTATTTTGTCCAAGGAAATTTACAAGTTTTAAAAAGCGAAAGAGCTATAAAAAGGGGACAAAAATTAAGTCCGCTTGATTATAGAAGTGTTTTGCTTGATTTTGATAAAGTACCGCCTAATGCTTTAGATGTTGAAGATACAAATAATCTCATCGCTAAAAACAATATCAATAAAAATACTATTTTAAAAGAAAATATGTTTAAAACCCTCGCATTAATCCGTAGAAATGATCCTATAATAGGAATACTAAGAGATGGAAATATAGATGTTTCCATAGAACTTACAGCCTTACAAAGTGCCAACATGGGAGAAAGAATTCGTGCAAAAAATAAAGAAGGTAAAGTGATGCAAGGTATAGTCATAGGAAAAAATAGGATGATTATCCAATGAAAATTTTATTAGGAATTTCAGGATCAAGCAGTGTTTCATTGGGCTTGAGTTTGCTAGAAAATTTAGAAAAAAAATGCGAACTTTATTGTATTATTAGCGAAGGAGCAAAATTAAGCTTTCATGCTGAAAGTAAAAAAGATTTAAAAAAAATATGCGATGAAAAATTTAAAAATACCTATTTTTTATCAGATAGCGATCTAAGTGCTGGTGTCGCTAGTGGTTCTTTTGGGATAGAAAAAACGATCATTGCGCCCTGCTCTATTTCCACTTTGGCAAAAATTCATGCAGGTTTAGCAGACACTCTCTTAACTCGCTGTGCTGCTGTAGCACTTAAAGAAAGAAAAAAACTCATTTTAGGCGTTAGAGAGATGCCTTTTTCTACCATCAATCTAGAACACATGGCAAAATTAAGTCAAATGGGTGTTATTATAGCTCCGCCTGTTATTGCAAGCTATTCAAAGGCTAAAAACTTAAAAGAGATGGAAAATTTTATCATCGGCAAATGGCTTGATTTATTAGAAATTTCTCACAAGCTATATCAAAGATGGAAATAAGCTAAGAATTTTTACTATTTTTTAAGGCTAAATTCATTATATTTTGAATTTTTGGAGTTGTAATGACCTGTTTATATCCTGGAACTTTTGATCCTATTACAAATGGACATTTAGATGTAGTAAGACGCGCTCTTAAAATCTTTGATAAAATCATTATAGCTATTGCAAAGAGCGATCATAAAAAACCTTATTATAGTTTAGAAAAGCGTAAAAAATTAGCAGAACTTGCAATAAAAGATATTTCAAATGTAGAGATCATCACCTTTGATAATTTGCTTGTAGATTTAGCTAAAGAATTTAAGATCAATACCATCATACGCGGACTTAGGGCTGTGAGTGATTTTGAATATGAGTTACAAATTGGATACGCAAATCATGCTCTTTGGGATGAGATAGAAACGATTTATTTAATGCCAAGCTTAAAACATGCTTTTATTTCAAGCTCTATAGTGCGTTCTATAGTCACGCATGGAGGCGATGTAAGCTCTTTAGTTCCAAAGGAAATTTTGCCATTTTTAAAGGATAAAACTTGTATGTAGCATTTGAAGGGATTGATTGCGTTGGCAAAAGTACGCAAATTTCACTCTTAAAAGAAATTTATAAAGAAGCTATTTTTACCTTAGAACCAGGTGGAACTGATTTGGGAAAATCTTTAAGAGATATCTTGCTTTATCAAAATTTAAATCTTAAAAAAAGAGCTGAAGTTTTACTTTTTTTAGCTGATCGCGCAGAGCATTACGAAGAAGTTATCCATCCAAATAAAGATAAACTTATCATCAGTGATAGAAGTTTTATATCGGGTATGGCTTATGCGGTTGATTTTGATAATGAATTGCTTTTTTCTCTTAATTCTTTTGCGCTTGATCATTTTTTTCCACAAAAAATCATATTTTTAAAAGCGGATGAAAAACTAATCAAGCAACGCTTAGGAGAAAAAAAACAAGATGCTATAGAACAACGTGGGATAGAATACTTTTTAAATGTCCAAAATAAGCTAGAAAATATTTTATTCTTCTTAAAAAATAAAATTCAAATAGAAATTTTAAAGCTTGATGCAAACAAAAGTATAGAAGAATTACACACCAAAATAAAGGAATTTTTGCAATGATTAATGCTCTTAAAGGAATGAAAGATCTAACCGATCAAAGTGCTAAATACTATAAAAAAATTATTGAAGTTTGCGAAGATGTTGCCAATAATTACGGTTTTGAATTTATCAATACGCCACATTTAGAGCAAAGCATCCTTTTTAAAAGAAGTGTGGGTGAAAGCTCTGATATAGTGGGCAAAGAAATGTATGAATTTATAGACAAGGGAGGTAATGAAGTTTGCATGCGTCCTGAAGGAACTGCTGGAGCAGTTCGTGCGTATATCGAGAAGAAATTTGATAAAAACATAAGCATTAAACGTTGGTTTTATCATGGTTCTATGTTTCGATATGAAAGGCCTCAAAAAGGACGCTTAAGAGAATTTCATCAATTTGGTGTAGAAAGTTTTGGCATAAGCAGTGTTTATGAAGATGCGAGCATTATTTTAATGTTAGCTGAAATTTTTTCACGCCTTGATATTAAATTTAAGCTCATTATTAATTCTTTGGGCTGCTCAAAATGCCTTCCACCTTACCGAGAAAAACTCATTGATTATCTTGATAATCAAGAAGGATTTTGTGAAGATTGCAAAAGACGCAAAAACTTAAATCCTATACGCGTTTTAGATTGCAAAAATGAACAATGTCAAAATTTGCTTCATCAAGCTCCACTTTTAGAAAAGAATTTATGTCAATGCTGTTTAGATGATTTTAATCATTTGCAAAGCATTTTAAAAGAAAATGAAATTGATTTCACTTTAGATTCTAAGCTTGTTAGAGGCTTGGATTATTATTCTAAAACAGCTTTTGAATTTATAAGCGATGAAATCGGCGCACAATCAGCCATTGCTGGCGGAGGAAGATACGATAGACTTATAGAATATTTAGGGGGAAAAAGCGGTTTTGGCATAGGTTTTGCCATGGGTATAGAAAGAATTATGGCTATTTTAGAACAAAAGGAAGAAAAATTACAAAGAGAAGGAATTTATCTTTGTTCTTTGGATGAAATTTATATTTCAAAAATTTTTAAAATCGCAACTAAACTTAGAAAAAACTACAAAGTTCTTTTAAGCTATGATGCAAAAAAACTCGCAAAACACTTAGAAAATGCCGATAAAGCTGGAGTTAAAATTTTTCTTTGCATGGGTGAAAATGAATTTAAAAATGAAAGCTTATTTTATAAAAATTTAGAAAATAAAGATGAAAAAACCATTAAAATTTCAGATTTGGAGCAGTTTTTATGATGGATTATGGGATTAATATTTGGGGGAATGAAAATTTTATTATCAAAAATGGTAAAGTTTGTATCAATCATGAAAAAAAGCCCGCTATTATTGATATCGTAAAAGATTTAAGAAATGATGGTTATAAAGGACCTTTGCTTTTAAGATTTCCACATTTAATCCAAAAACAAATCGAAAGTATTTATGGAAGTTTCAATAAAGCTCGTAAGGAATTTAATTACAAGGGTAAATTTAACGCGGTTTATCCTTTAAAAGTCAATCAATACCCTGGTTTTGTTAAAAATCTTGTCAGACTTGGAAAAAAGTACAATTACGGACTCGAAGCTGGTAGCAAAGCTGAACTTCTTTTAGCTATGGCCTTTAACAATGAAGATGCTCCAATAACCGTAAATGGCTTTAAAGATAGAGAACTTATCAATATAGGTTTTATCGCAGCAGAAATGGGGCATAATATCACTTTAACCATAGAAGGACTTAACGAACTTGAAGCGATCATTGATATAGCTAAAGAACGCTTTAAGCCTAAGCCAAATATAGGCTTAAGAGTGCGTTTGCATTCTGCTGGTGTTGGAATTTGGGCGAAAAGCGGAGGTATAAATTCTAAATTTGGACTCACTTCAACTGAACTTATAGAAGCTGTTAATTTACTTAAGAAAAATAAATTGCTAGATCAATTTACCATGATACATTTTCACTTAGGTTCTCAAATTACTGAAATTCATCCTTTAAAAAAAGCCTTAAATGAAGTTGGAAATATCTATACTGAGCTTAGAAAAATGGGGGCAAAAAACTTAAAGTCAATCAATCTTGGCGGTGGTTTGGCTGTTGAGTATTCTCAATTTAAAAATGAAAATAGCAGAAACTATACACTTAGAGAATATGCAAATGATGTTGTATTTATCCTTAAAAATATCGCAGAACAAAAAAGCGATTTAGAACCTGATATCTTTATAGAAAGTGGTCGTTTTATCGCAGCAAATCACGCTGTTTTAATCGCTCCTGTTTTAGAACTTTTCTCTCAAGAGTATTCTGAAGATAAACTTTTACTCAAAGAAAAAAATCCAAAGCTTATTGATGAATTATATGATCTTTTCAAAAGCATTAAGCCTTCAAATGCTTTGGAATATTTGCACGATAGTATTGATCATTTAGAAAGTATTTTAACGCTTTTTGACTTAGGATATGTGGATTTGCAAGATAGATCCAATGCTGAAATTTTAACACATCTAATCATTAAAAAAGCTATTTTGCTTTTAGGAGATAAGCAAAATCCTGCTGATTTGCTTGCCATACAAGATGAAGTACAAGAAAGATATTTGGTGAATTTTTCACTTTTTCAAAGTTTGCCTGATTTTTGGGGATTAGAACAAAATTTTCCTATCATGCCTCTTGATCATTTGGATAAAGAGCCAACAAGAAGTGCGAGTATATGGGATATCACTTGCGATAGCGATGGTGAAATTTCATACTCTAAAGACAAACCTTTATTTTTACATGATATTGATGTAGAAAAGGAAAATTATTTCTTGGGCTTTTTTCTTGTAGGAGCTTATCAAGAAGTGCTTGGAATGAAACACAATCTTTTTACCCATCCTACTGAAGCAATTATTAGCATTAATGAAAAAGGCTATGAAATCGAAGGGATTATAGAAGCTCAATCCATACTCGATACACTTGAAGATCTTGATTATGACATCCATGAAATTATGGATATACTCAACGAAAGAATTAGTAATTCAAAATTAGTCAATGAAAAGCAAAAAAAGCATATCCTAGGAGAACTTTACTTATTTTTAAATGATAATGGCTATTTAAAAAGCATCGATGGAAAAGAAGATTAAATTTTAATTTTCTTTTCTAAGTATTACCATTTTTCACGCTTTTTATTTTTTTTGTTTATTTTTTTTATCTTCTTGTCTTAAACCATACATTTTTTAGATAGAATAAAATAAAAAACAAAAAAGGAAAAATATATGCTAACTAAAAGATCACAAGTTTTAGAAGAGTCAATCACTCTAGCCATAGCTTCTCTTGCAAACGAACTAAAAGCTAAAGGCGAAGATATCATCAGTTTTTCAGCCGGAGAGCCTGATTTTGATACCCCAAAAGCTATAAAGAATGCTGCTATTGCTGCTATTGAAAAAGGTTGTGGAAAATATACGGCAGTTCCTGGCATTAAAGAAGTTTTAAAAGCTGTTCAAACTAAATTAAAAAAAGACAATGCTTTAGACTATGAAACAAGTGAAGTTGTTGTTAATGTCGGTGCTAAACATTCCCTTTTTCAATGCATAGAATGTTTAGTTGAAAAAGATGATGAAGTTATTATTCCTACGCCTTATTGGGTTAGTTATCCGGAGATGGTTAAATTTGCAGAAGGAAAACCCGTATTTATCGAGGGTTTGGAAAAAAATGGCTTTAAAATCACCGCTGAACAACTTCAAAAAGCCATCACTCCAAAAACAAAAGTTTTAATGCTAAATTCTCCATCAAATCCCATAGGTTCAATTTATAGAAAAAAAGAACTTTTAGAGATCGCTGAAATTCTAAAAAATACAAATATCGTGGTTTTAAGCGATGAAATTTATGAAAAACTTTCTTATGATAATACCGAAATTACAGCATTTGCAAGTTTAAATGAAGACACCTTAAAACGCACTGTAACGATTAATGGGCTTAGTAAATGCGGTGCTATGCCTGGCTGGAGATTTGGTTACATGGCTAGCAAAAATAAAGAATTAATTTCTGCTGTTAAAAGATTGCAAGGGCAAAGTACTTCAAATATTTGCTCGGTTATACAATACGCCGCCATTCCTGCACTTACTGGAGAATGCGATCAAGATATAGAAACCATGCGTCAAGCCTTTGAAAAACGTCGCAACGTAGCCTTAGAGATCTTAGAAAAAATTCCAAATATCAGTTTTTATAAGCCTGAAGGTGCTTTTTATCTTTTTATCAATATCCAAAAAATCGAAAAAGATTCTATGAAATTTTGCAAAAAATTACTCGAAGAAGAAAAAGTAGCCGTCGTTCCAGGGGTTGGTTTTGGTATGGATGGATATTTTAGAATTTCTTATGCTACGAGTGAAGATTTGATCAAAAAAGGCCTAGAAAGAATCGCTAAATTTATAAAAAATTACAATTGATTAAATTCATTGCAAATTTAATAAAAATTTATTTTGTTAAATTTGCACTTTAGGTTTTTTAAGAATAGCATTTATCCTTTGGATATTATCTGATTTACTCAAACTAAGTCTTATTATAGAATCTTCCAATCCGCCTAAAGAATGAGGGATATTAGCCTCTAAACTGATCATATCTAAGGTATTTAATTCCAACTTTTGCCCCTGAACTTCAAACCAAATTTTGCCGCTTAAAACTTGAACGTGTATTGCAAATGGAGCTTTATGTTCTTTCATAATGCTATCTTTAGCGAGTAAAATTTGTATTTCTTTACTTCTTTCATCATCGATTAAAACATTGATTTTAACTTCCTTTGAAAGAAAATTTGTCGTATTCCATTGAGTTATTTTCATCATTTCTCCTTTATCTCCACCAAAAATCCTGCTTAAATTCATCGCCTATTTTATAGCCCTCGCCCATTTTAGGCGTTATGAAGGCGATATCGAGATTTTTATACAAAAATTCTACAACCTCATTCCAAGCGTGAGTTCCCGCTAAAAATCTTCCCCAATGTATAGGCATCAAAGCCTTTGCATTGAGATCTTTTGCTTCTTGCAAAATTTGATCCGGAAAAGAATGCGAAAAAGGCCAAGCTTTGTTAAATTGACCGCTTTCAAGGCAAACAAGATCAAATTCTTTAAAATATTCTCCGATTTTTTTAAAATGCGTAAAATATCCACCATCGCCGCTAAAAAACATTTTTTTACCCACGCTTTTAAATTCCATCACAAAAGACGCCCAAAGGGTTTTATTTTTACCATCTCCACGGCTAGAGCTATGCTGTGAAGGTGTTGCAATGATATTTAAATCATCAAATTCTATCCCATCCCACCAATCAAGCTCTATGATCTTTTTTTCACTCACTCCATAACTTTTAAGATAATTTCCCACTTTTAAAGGCGTGATGAAAAATTTCGCTCTATGCTTTAAAGCTTTTACGCTTTTTGCGTCCAAATGATCAAAATGAGAATGCGTGATGATCACTGCAAAAATTTCGCCAAAATCATCCGCACTATAAACAGGAGCATTTTTAAAAGCACGGTTGATAAAAGAAAAAGGCGAAGCGTGAGTGTTGAAAATCGGATCGATTAAGATTTTATATTTTTTAAAACTCACAAAAAGCGAAGAATGCCCCAGCCAAGCAATATGCGGGGCATCAAAATCGCTTAAGTTAGGTTTATAAAAAGGAAGTTTAAAAGGGGCAATGGCATTTTTAGGGTAAAGGTAGTAATACTTTAAAACCTCTTTAAAAGGAACTTTGAAATTCTTATAGCTTTCTTCATTTTCATTGAGAAATATTTCGTATTTCTTGCCTTGTGCTCTTTTAGCTTTGAGTCTTTCTTTGCCATCGCAAAGATCAAATTTATTTAACATAAACATCACGAAGCAGATCGTCTGCTACTCCCCATATAAAATTTATGATTGGTTGAAAACGAGCCGTATCCATAAAATTTTTCCTTAAAAATAAAAAGAATTATAGAAAAATTTTGCTAAAAGTCATTTAAAAAATATTTGAATTTTAAAGGCCAAGCTAAAAATAGCTTGGCATGAAGATAAAAGGAGGAATTATTCTACTTCAGCGTCGATAACATCGTCGTCTTTTTTCTTTTTATCGTTAGCTTGTGCGTCGTCTTTTTTATACATATTTTCAGCTAATTTGTGAGAAACTTCGCTTAAAGCTTTCATTTTACTTTCAATTTCTTCTTTACTTGAATTTTCATTTTTCAAAGTCTCTCTTAACTCATCTAAAGCTTTTTGAATATTTGCTTTTTCATCTTCTGGAACTTTTTCTCCAAGTTCGCTTAAAGATTTTTCAACTTGATGTGCTAAGCTATCAGCTGCATTTCTTGCATCTACAGCTTCTTTGCGTTTTTTGTCTTCTTCTTTGTGAAGTTCTGCGTCTTTTACCATTTTATCGATTTCTTCTTCACTCAAGCCGCTTGAACCTGTGATTTTGATTTCTTGTGCTTTGCCTGTTGCTTTATCTTTAGCAGAAACGGTTAAAATACCATTTGCATCAATATCAAAAGTCACCTCAATTTGTGGCATACCGCGTGGTGCTGGTGGAATTCCTTCAAGGTTGAAATTTCCTAAAGATTTATTATCACGGCTGAATTCTCTTTCACCTTGTAAAACATTGATGGTTACGGCACTTTGATTGTCTTCTGCAGTTGAGAAAACTTGTTCTTTTTTGGTTGGGATGGTTGTGCCTTTTTCTATGATCTTAGTCATCACACCGCCTAAAGTTTCAATACCTAAAGAAAGTGGAGTTACATCAAGCAAAAGTACGTCTTTAACATCACCTTTTATAACCGCACCTTGGATCGCTGCACCGATAGCTACAACTTCATCAGGATTTACAGATTTGTTAAGATCTTTTCCAAAAGCTTTTTTAACTTCTTCTTGCACTAAAGGAACACGAGTAGATCCCCCTACCATAACGATTTCTTTAATTTCATCTTTTTTAAGCCCCGCATCATCAACCACTTCATTGATTTTAGTGATGGTTTCAGCTACTAAACTTTCAATCATGCTTTCAAATTTAGCTCTAGTGATGGTTTTTGTTAAGTGTTTTGGGCCACTTGCATCCGCTGTGATAAATGGCAAGTTGATATTGGTTTCATTAGCTGAGCTGAGTTCTTTTTTAGCGTTTTCAGCCGCTTCTTTTAAACGTTGTAAAGCCATTACATCATTTTTAAGATCGATTCCTGTTTCATTTTTAAATTCACTTGCAAGAAAATCGATTAATTTGTTATCAAAATCATCTCCACCCAAGAAAGCATTACCACCGGTTGATAAAACTTCCACTACATTATCGCCTGTTTCAAGCACAGTAACGTCAAATGTACCACCACCTAGATCATAAACAACGATTTTTTCACTATCTTTTTTATCAAGTCCATACGCTAAAGCTGCAGCTGTTGGCTCATTGATAATCCTTAAAACGTTAAGCCCTGCGATAGTTCCAGCTTCTTTAGTTGCCTTTCTTTGCGCGTCATTAAAATAAGCAGGAACAGTGATAACTGCATCCACTACAGTTTCGCCTAAGAAAGCTTCCGCATCTTCTTTTAATTTCATCAAAACTTTCGCTGAAATTTCTTGTGGAGTATAAATTTTTCCTGCGATCTCGATCGCACAAGCTCCATTTCTTTCAGTGATGTGGTAAGGAAGTCTGCTTTTAGCTTCTTTGGCCGCTTCTTCATTGATCATCAAACCCATAATTCTTTTTATAGAATATATAGTTTTTTCAGGATTGGTCACAGCTTGACGCTTTGCACTATCTCCAACTAAAATTTCCCCCTTATCTGTAAAAGCAACCACCGAAGGAGTTGTGTTTTTACCTTCTTTGTTTGGGATTACTTTATTTTCTCCGCGTTCATAAACAGAAACACAAGAATTGGTTGTTCCTAAATCTATACCTATAACTTTACTCATTTTTTATCCTTTCAATTATAATTTATTTTGCTACACTTACTTTTGTTGGACGTATCACGCGATCGTTAATTTTATATCCTTTTTGTAAAACCTGCACAATACCTCCGCTTTCATGATCCGCGCTATCTACATGAAACATCGCTTCGTGTAAATTTGGATCAAAGTCTTTTACTTCCTCTATGGTTTTAATACCATTTTTTTCAAGTTTTTTAACAAACAAATCTAAAGTATTTTGCACTCCTTCTTTGATTTTTAAACTGATTTCATCTTTTGCTTCAACGTTTAAAGCCGCCTCTAAAGCGTCTAAAACATCAAGCAAATCTTTCGCAAAGCCTTCATTAGCATAAAGCATTGCGGTGATTTTTTCTTTTTCCATTCTTTTTTTAATATTTTCAAATTCAGCGTTTGCACGCATATATTTATCTTTTAATTCATCGAATTCTTTTTGCAATTTATCTTGTTCATTTTCTTCATTGCATGTATTTTCTTCTTGCAAATTTTCGCATTCTTGTGAATTTTCGTTTTCGATTTCTTGCTTTTGTTCGCTCACGCTGCCTCCTTTATTTGTTTTAGTATTTTTTTATAGTCCGTATAAACACTACCCGCTAAGATAATATTTACATCTTCGCCCAAAAATTGCCCATCTACTTTAAGCCCCATAAAACCTTCTTTAAATAAAGGTTCAAATTCTAAGCTGTCTTTAAAATAATGATGCACACCGCAATCTAAGAGCTTAACAAATTCATCGTTTTGATAAATTTGGTAAGCCCTTTCTTCGTTACTTCTATAATAAATCAAATTCTGTCTTAAACAAGTGATCTTTTCTACAAGCTCCATGAAAGAAACTTTTAAAGCTATATTTTCTATACTGAAAAGATCAAAACCTATCAAGGTTTTTAAAAATTCCCAAGCTTCTTTGGTGTATTTTATCACAAGCTCTTCTTCTCCAAAATCCAAAACTATAAATTTGGTATTGAGATTAAAAATTTCTTTTAAGATTAAATTTCTACCTCCATAAACCAAGCAGTAAATTTCAAATTCTTTGCTTAATTCTTTTAAAAAAACCTCGTTAGTAATATTAATTTCACTTTGTTTTTCTTTCCAAAAATTTTGCCAATAATTTTGCATCGTTAAAACGGTTGGAATTCTACCGCTGCTTATATGAAGTTGAGTGATCAATCCTTCATCGCTCAATCTTTTCAAATAAACACGTATAGTCGATGCTGGAATGCATAAATTTAAATTAAGCTCACTAGAACCTATAGGAACATTATCTAATAAATAGGTTTCGATAATAGAATCTAAAATCAAACCTTTTTTATCGTGATTTCTCATGACTTCCTTTCTTTAAATTAGCACTCTCTTTTTTTAATTGCTAAAGGTATTATACAACTTTGAGTGTTATTTTGTCAAGTATATATATAAAAAAATTTACTTAATTTAATTTAGTCTATATAACTAAAGTTTTATGAGTTAGTATTATACAATATATTTTATTAACTAATGTAAAGACACATTGAAAATATAGAAATTTCAATGTGTTGTTAATTTTGAAGATTAAATTTGCATAAAAAGTTTGATATCTTTGTATTCGATTTTTTCTTGATCGAGTAGGAGTTCTGATAGTTTTAAAATTTTTTCTTTCATAGAGCTTAAGAATTCATCCACTTCTTTTTTATATTCTTCCAAATTAGGCTCTTCTATCATATCAAAATTAACCATATATTCTAGCAATTCTTTGATCTTTAAAAAGTCATTTTGTGAGTTTGTGTAGCTTTCATTGTAGATTAAATTCATAGCTCTAGAACCGGCTAAATAAACTTTAATGCGATTGATAAGTTCGGATTTGGATCTGATATTTTTTTCATATTCTTTAAAGCGATCTTCAATAAGCGTGAATTTTTCAAACCCTATATCAAAATAATACGCACTTAATGCCTTAGCCGCTTGATAAGTGGCTTGAATTTTCTTTTCTTCATCATTGAAAGTTAAAATTTTCTTTTTGCCTACAAGCACTTTATTTAACACTTCATAAAAGTCATTTTCTTCAACTAAAGTGCTATTTCTTCTTAAAGCATTGATCGCTGCTTCATTGACTAAAGTTTCAAGCCCTGCCCCACTAAAACCAACGCTTGCTTTAGCGATTTTGCTTAAATCAACATTGTTATTTTTATCTTTCATGTAAATTTTTAAAATTCTAAGTCTATCCCTAAAATCGGGCAAAGATAAAAAAATTCTTCTATCAAAACGCCCTGAACGCAATAAAGCTGGATCCATGAGTTCTATTTTATTGGTAGCGGCTATAACAATAACGCCGTTATTGTCCTCAAAGCCATCCATTTGAGTTAAAAGCTGATTTAAGGTGCTATCTCTTTCAACGTTGGACATCTCACCTCTTGCTTTGCCTACTGCATCAATTTCATCGATAAAAATAATGCTTGGTGCCATCATCTTAGCCTTAGAAAAAAGCTCTCTAACTCTTTTGGCACCCATTCCAACATAAATTTCTACAAAACTAGAGCCACTTTGATAAAAAAAGGGAACTCCCGCCTCTCCGGCAACGGCTTTAGCTATGAGAGTTTTTCCTACCCCTGGAGGCCCAACCATCAAAACGCCTTTAGGCATTTTTACGCCAAATTCTTTGTATTTCTTAGAATTTTGCAAAAAATCTACTAATTCGCTTAATTCCATTTTAACCTCATCAACACCTGCAACATCTTTAAAGGTTATGTTTGAAATCACAGGCTTGATATTGGAACTTTCTAGTTGGGGATTTTGATTTGCACTAGATTCTTTATTAGTAGAAATTGGGTATTTTGCCATTTCTTTTTTTCTTAAAAAAGAAAGAATTAAAAAAAATAAAATGATTAAAAGAACAAAAACACTTATAAGCCATAAAGTATTGTCTTTTTTTATCTCTACTGGAACTTTAGCTAAAAGGGTTTTTAAATCGATTCCATCTTTAATAACGGCATAATTTCCTTCTTTAGTTTTTAACAAAACTTCTTCACTATCTATAATGGCTTTTTGGATTAAATTTTGTTCCAAAAGACTTTGATAAAGACTTTCATCGATGTATTTTGGTTCGTTTTTGATGTATAAAATTCCAAAAAGAACACACAAAATCACAAAAGATATGAGTATGATTTTTTTATTTTTCATTTTTCAGCCTTGCAAATTTGAAAAATTATATTTTTCTTGCACTTCATATCGGTTTATTAGCAACCATTCTTTAGCTATATCTTGATCGCTTTTTATTTTTATTTTATTAAAAAATTGATCATAACCTTCAAAAACACCATCTTTTTGAGTTTCAACTAAAATTTCAAGTGGAACTTTATTTTTCTTTCTAAATTCATAGTTATTTTTTTCTACGATGTCTTTTAAAAGATTTAATCTTTCTTTAGCCACATCACCACTAACAAGATCTTCTTTCATGGTAGCTGAGTGAGTATTGTTTCTAGGACTAAAAATAAAAGCATGTATGTGAGTGAGTGGAAAATTCTTAAAATGATCTAAAGCTTCTTTCCATATAGATTCATTTTCTCCAGGATGACCCACTATAAAATCAGTCCCTAGCGCAAAACCTTTACTTGCTATATGATTAAAAAGTTTTAGATCATTATCAGTATGTGAACGTCTTCTCATGATGCGTAACATTTTTTCACTTGTGTGTTGCAAAGCGATATGCAAATGCTTCTCAATCCAAGCTTCATCTAAAATTTCTAAAAAGCTTTCATCAATTTGTGCTGGTTCTAAACTGCCAAGCCTTATACGCTTTATCCCTGAAATTTTTCCCATTTTTTGCAAAAGTTTTCCTAGTGTTGTGCCATTTTTTATACCATAAGATCCTATGTTAGTTCCTGTTAAAACGATTTCAGAATAACCATTTTGTGCAAGAATTTCCACTTGTCTTAAAAGATCTTTTTCTTCTACACTTCTTGATTTACCCCTTACACTAGGAATGATACAATACGAACAGGCAAAATCGCATCCTTCTTGAATTTTAACAAAGGCTTTAGTGTGGTTTTCATACTCGCAAACGATATCTTTATCAATAAAATTTAAATTTCCAAGCTCATAAAAACTTGTTTTTGCGTTTAAAAATTCATTGATTTTATCTTTATTGGACGCTCCTAGCACTCCAAAAATTTGCTTTTGTTCTAAAAGCTCTTTTCCTTTGCTCACAGCCCCACAACCTGTAAGTATGACTTTAATCCCTTGTTTTTTCATGGTATTGATATACGATTTTATCCCGCTATCGGCTCCATTTGTAACCGTGCAAGAATTGACAACTACAATTTGTGCTTCTTTTTCATCATTCGTAATTTCAAAATCTTTTACATAACGTTTTAAAAGCTCTGTATCATAAATATTTGTTCTACATCCAAAGGTTTTAAAAAAAACTTTTTCTTTCAATCTTTATTCCTTTATGGGAAAATCTTTAAATTTGTGGTTTAAATCCATTTTATCCACATACAAATTTTGTGCTGGATAAGCGATTTTAATATCGCTGTGTTTTTTAAACTCTTTAATAATTTCTTTACTGATTGTGCTTCTAAGCACTAAAGCTGCATAAGAGCTTGTCATATACCAAGCAGAAATTCTCATCCCCCAATGCTCAAAAAATACAAAAAATCTAGGTTCTACTTTAGAATTTTTAATGCTGTATTCATCTTTTAAGCGATGCATGTTTTTTCTTGCAAGCTCTGTGTATTTTTTTGAATGATGAGTCACGATTTTTTCTACTATTTCTTGTGCTTTTTCGATGTTGCTATCAAAACTTATATTAATATCGATTCCATCAAGGATGGTTTTCATACCATGATGGGTATAATTAGCCAATAAATTTGTAAAAACATAATTATTTGGTATAAAGATAATACGGCCACTGCGGCGATTTTTCATATAAGTTTCTAGGGTAAGCTCTTCATAAAGAGTGATTCTTAAAAAAGAAATATCTATGATATCACCTACATAAGTTGTGTCATTTTGAAAAACTTTAATACGATCACCTACTCTAAAACTACCCCCAAAAACGATCACACACCATCCAAGCATAGACATAAACATATCTTTCATGGCAATTGCCAAACCCGCAGAAGCAAATCCTAGTATGGTTACAAGATAGCTTATATTTTCTATGTAGGCAAAAAGCAAGATAAGTAAGATGATATTGATATTAATAAAATTGATGATTTTAGTTGCTGTATAGTATCTTTCGCTATCTTTGATGTATTTTTTAGCGATATATTTAAGCAAAAATGAAATAGCAATAACAAAAACGATAGAAATGATAATGTTAATCGCTCTTAAGGTTTGGATTTTAATTTCAGAACTAACCCTTGAAATTTCCTCATCAATCTTTTTTTCATACACCGAATAAGAAGCACTGATGAAATTTAAAATTTGATCAAATTCTTCTAATTTTTGATCGGATTCTTTTAAAGCTTGTATATTTTTAGGACTTGGATCAAAATCAACCAATTCTTTAAGCTCTGAATTTTTCTCCTTGATCTTATCGACTAAATTTTTAAACTCGTTAAATTTAGACAAATATTCCTCTTTTTCTCCTTTTATTTTTTTAATATGAGAAAAAGCCCCGATTATGGCTAAAGGATTGGTAAGTTTTGGCAAAATTTCAACATGATTTGGAGCGCTGAGAATTTGAGCAAAATTTAAATCTTTGTATTCTTTTAACAAATTAAGCTGTTCTTTTAAATTGCTGATTTTACGTTTTAATTCTTCTTGTGCGAGTATGTCTGTGGTTTTTTTAAGATCTAAATTTAGAATGAGAATTTCATCATTGATATTTTGATATTTCATAAAATTTTCATATCTTACATTCCAAATACTTGCATTAATGATAGTATTTAAAGTGTTGATTTTTTCTTGGATGCCTTTAGCGATCGTGCTATTGGTTTCTGCAAAGGCTATGGTAAAAAATAAAGCTAGAAAAATGATTTTTTTCATGAGAATTCTTTTAAGGTTTTAATGATATCTTTTAGATCAATATCGCTTTTAATCAAGCCTTTGCCTAAAGAATTGGCAAGAATGAAATTTAATTTTTGATTAAAATTTTTCTTATCCATGAAGAAAGCTTCATAAAAAGCATCGACATTATCGATTTTATAATGCGTTGGTAGTTTAAATTTTCTTAAAATTCTTTCGATTCTATCACATTCTTTTTCGCTTAAAAGCTTTAAATTTAAGGCTAAACGATTTGCCATATTCATACCTATAGCCACAGCTTCACCGTGCAAATATACGCTATAATTGGTTAAATTTTCTATAACATGAGCAAAGGTATGACCATAATTTAAAAGCATTCTAAGATGGCTTTCTTTTTCATCTTGTTCTACAACTTTAGCCTTAAGCTCTATACTTTTAGCGATAATTTTGGAAAAAATTTCATTTTCACATTTTGCGCTTAAAAAAGCTTTTTCATCTATACTTTCTATGAAAGCTAGTAAATTTTCATCAAATATCACTGCCATTTTTATAAATTCTGCCATGCCAGCAGCAAGTTCTCTTTCGCCTAAAGTTCTTAAAAATTCACTCTCACAATACACAGCTTTTGGCTGATAAAAAGTTCCTATAAGATTTTTTCCAAAAGAGTTATTGATTCCAGTTTTTCCGCCAACAGCAGCATCAACACAGGCTAAAAGCGTCGTAGGGATATTGATAAAATCAATGCCTCTTTTATAAATACTTGCTGCAAATCCTCCCATATCGCTGATCACTCCGCCGCCAAAGCTTATTAGGATACTTTTTCTATCAAGCTTGGAATTAAACATTTGATTTAAAATTTCTTCTATGGTGTTTAAGTTTTTATATTCTTCTCCATCCTTTATCGTAGCGATAAAAATCTCTTTAGCTTTAATTTTATCGAGTAATTTTTTTAGATGAAGTCCTGAAATTTTAGGATTTGAAAGTATAAAAACCTTAGTGTCAAATTCTAAATTCTCTAATTCATCGATATAAACTTGATACGCATTTTCTTTTAAATTGACTTTTATTTGCATTTTTTCACTTTTGTTTTAATCTTAAATCTATTTTATCAAATTAGGACTAATTATTGCTTAAAATTGCTTTATTCAACCGGTATAAAAAGCTGATAATTTTGCTTCATTTTAGCATAATGTCTGTTTAAATTTGTACTTAAACTTTTACTAAAATTTCCGCCCAAAAGCTCTTTTTCAAAACTTACAAATTGCAATAAATCATTGCGGTATTGTAAATTTAAAAGCGGATTATCGTCTCTTTTGTGAATGATTTGAATATTTTTATCATAAAGTTTAGATAAACTGCTAAAATACTCTTTCATATCGCTGATATTTTGAGAATTAGGATTGTAATAATAAAGCGTTAGATTAAAATCAAGCTGTTTGCTAAAATCAGTGATCACATTGGCATTATTTTCAAGTTCGCTTTCATTAGCACTTAAAATCACCGATTCTTTTAAGTTTTTAAATTCACACTCTCCTATTTTTAGTATAGGAATTTTTAAATCAAAAAATTTCTTTTTCTCTTTTTGAAAATGTTTATAATCTGTAATGAGCATCCCTATATCGTTATTTTGCAAAAAAGCATCTAAATGGGTAAAATCTGTATTAAAATAATCAAAAAACACCCCTTCTTTTTCATAAAATAATTCTTTTAATTTATGAAATATAGGACTCATTTTAGGATTTATCACTCTTATAAAACTTTTCTTTGCATTGCTTTTTTCTTCAAGATATAAGGTTGTATTGATCAAATTCTCTTGAGTTTTTTCACTCATATTTTTCATATCAATAAGGGTAAAAATATTACTTCCAAAAGGAATAGGAAACTGCCCTGCTTTATCTCTGATATTGTGAAAA
Source organism: Campylobacter taeniopygiae (assembly GCF_005406225.1). Taxonomy (GTDB): domain Bacteria; phylum Campylobacterota; class Campylobacteria; order Campylobacterales; family Campylobacteraceae; genus Campylobacter_D; species Campylobacter_D taeniopygiae. Next base: position 47,328 of record NZ_NXLY01000012.1, read on the forward strand.
ATAGTTTGAAGAACAACAGGATCTCCTACGATTAAAATGCTATCATTAGGTTCTAAAACAAAGCTAGGTTTCACAAAATAAATTTTTGAATTTCTATAAATCAATACTATACGCCATCTTTTTTGTTGAATAGATCTAATATGTCTGTAGGCAAAAATAGATCCTGAAGGAATTTTCACCTCCATAATCTCCCCTTCTCCGAGTCCTACGTATTGGGCAGTAAGAGCGATATCTGGAAAAAAATTCATTAATCTACGACTCAAAGTCATTCTCGCATCGATTAAATTTACATGAGAATCGCTGATGCTTAATCCCCAAAAATCCATAATTTCAATTTCTAAATTTATATCTAATAAACGCAAAGCCTCATAAGTTTTTTTCGCCTCAAATTCATCTTGCATGTAAATAAAAGCTTGTTTAAAGTTTTTACCCATGATCGTTTCAAGACGTGCTGTACTGGTAGGATCAAAACGATATAATTCTAAAGAATCACTCTTTATATTAAGTTCTTCTTGGCAAACGATAGTGAAAAAATACCCTAAACCTTTTTCAAAACAAAGCCTTTCTAAGAAATGCTTTGCTAAAATTCCATCAATTATAATTAAAATATGATTCATTGTGTTTATCTCCAAAAAAAGGAATTATATCAAATGGAATTTAAATTAAAGTATAAAGATGGCGCGGCTAGAGTATGTGAAATCACTACAGCACATAGCACCTTTGAAACTCCTATTTTTATGCCTGTTGGAACAGTGGGTGCGGTTAAAAGCCTTGATGCTAACGATCTTAAAAAAGAACTCGATGCAAAAATCATTCTTGCTAATACTTATCATATGTATTTGCGTCCTGGTTTGGAGGTGATTAGAAATTTTAAAGGCTTGCATGGTTTTACCCAATTTGATAGAAGTTTTTTAACCGATAGTGGTGGTTTTCAAGCTTTTTCTTTAAGTAAAAATTCAAAACATTTTAATGAAGGTATAGAATTTAAAAGTCATATTGATGGAAGCAAGCATCTTTTTACCCCTAAAAGTGTTTTGGATATCCAATATACTTTTAAATCAGATATTATGATGATCTTAGATGATCTAGTTGCCCTACCTGCAACCAAAGAAAGGGTTAAAATTTCTGTTGATAGGACTATTTTATGGGCAAAAGAAGCCATAGAATATCATAAAAAAATGCAAAAACAAAACATAGGTTTAGATCAAAATATTTTTGGAATCATCCAAGGCGGAACTGATTATGAAGAAAGAAAACGTTGCGCCTTAGCTTTAAATGAAATGGAATTTGATGGACTAGCTATAGGAGGGCTTAGCGTCGGAGAGGAAAATGCTCTCATGTATGAAACTGTAGAGAATTTAAATCCTTTTTTAGATGAAAATCGTCCTAGATATTTAATGGGCGTTGGCACCCCTGAAGATCTAGTAGAAAATGTTGCACGTGGGGTGGATATGTTTGATTGTGTTATGCCAACAAGAAATGCTAGAAATGGAACTTTTTTCACTAGCTTTGGCAAATTTAATATCAAAAAAGCAGAATTTATCAACGATCACGATCCTATAGATAAAACTTGTCAATGCTACACTTGCCGCACCTTCTCACGTGCTTATTTAAATCATCTTTTTAAAGCTAAGGAGCTAACTTTTTTTCGCTTAGCGAGTTTGCATAATTTGCATTATTATCTTGATTTGGTAAAACAAATGAGAGAGGCGATTCAAAAAAACGAATTTAATAAATTTAGAAAAGATTTTTATTCTAAAAGGTTAAACAATGCAGTATGATGATAATTTAGCTAAATTTTTAAGTAAAAATTCCAACACTTTATATATGGATTTTCTAGGGCAAAAAATTTTAATTTTATCCTCATTAAACTCCAAAACAGATAAAGAAAAGATTCATGTTTTTGGATTTGAGGAAGAATATATTTTCAAGTTAGAAAATACAGAATTTAAAATTTTCAACCTTAATGATTTTCTAAACATTATCCGTGCTAACTTGGATGAATATAAAGCGATGAATACGCATTTTGAAAATATTATAGAGCATAAAGAAAATATCCTTTTAAAGGGCAATTTGATTAAAAATTTTTTTAAAAAAAGTTTCATTTTAAAGCAAAAAATAAATAAAAATTTAAAAAACCTTTCTCTATTTAATGAAGCTTTAAATTTACTTGCTGAATCAAGTCCGCACAAAAAAGCCTTAAGACCATTGATTTTTGGCGCTAATATAGCTTTGAAAAATAGCAAAGAAATTCTAACAAGACTTAACGAATTACATTTATTTATAAATGCGATCAAAAATGAAAGGATTAATCAAAGTTTATATTTTTTAAGCGTCCTTTCTGCGATATTTTTACCTCTAAATTTAATCGTAGGTTTTTTTGGAATGAATACGAATGGGTTATTTTTAAACGGCAATAAAAATGCTACTTGGTATATTTTTACACTTATATGCTTGATTTTAGTTCTTGGACTTATTGTTTATTATAAAAAAAGAAAAAAAGAATTGGAATTTGATGATAAAATTACTAAAAAATCAAACAAATAACCTATTTTTAAGAAAAATATTATATAATAGCGTCTTTAAAAATGCGCTCATAGCTCAGCTGGATAGAGCATTTGATTGCGGTTCAAAAGGCCAGAGGTTCGAATCCTCTTGAGCGCACCATTAAACTTCAAAAACATTCATTTAGATTTATCATAAAAAATTAAGCTTTTCATCTTTTAAAATCATTTTAGTTTATGTATTTTTTATAAAATATATAAATTTAAAATTAAGGTTCAATTATGACAACTCTAGGAGATTATATTTTTAGTTGCCTATGGACTGCATTCATCGTTTGTGTCTCATTTCCTCAAGAAATTTTAAAAGGCTTAGCACCTTTTATCATTGCTTTATTTTTTCCTAAGATCAGGCAAATTTTATCCAAAGAAAAAAGTATTATCTATTGGTTTTTTTATGGAATTATTTGCTGTGTTAGCACCGGAATCATTTTTTCAATTGCAATATCTTATGATAATATTCATTTAAAAGCTGAACTTGATTTTATATTTTTTGCAACCTTAATTTTTAATATCTGCTCTCTTATTTATCTTTTAATATTTAAAATTTTTATTTTAAAAAAGCATAAAATTCCTTTAGTGAAAAAAGAGAAGTATTATTTACTTGGTTTAAATTTATTATTTTTCTTATTGTTTTATATAATATGCAAATTAATTGCAGTATTTAAATATCTTTAATAACATTTAAAGGAGTATCCATGCAAAAGTTTTTAATAGTTTTAGGATTGTGTTTGGTTTTAGGCATTAGTGCTAATGCCCAATCTCTAAGTGAAGCTAAACCTAGTTTTGATTGTGCTAAAGCAAAAAGCAATGTTGAAAAGATGATATGCAATGATAAAAGCGGGGAGTTGCAAAAACTTGATAGACTATATTCTAAACTCTATTTTTCAATATTAAAGAATATCCCAAAAGATACAAAAGAAGGGCAAAATGTAAGAGAAAGCCTAAAAGAATTTAATTACTCTGTTATGGGCTATAGAAATGCATTTCAATGCTATTTTGTTGCACCATTTGAGACAAGAAAACAAGAAGACTTTCAGCTATATTCTAATTATTGTATAAAGCAAATTTATTTAGAAGCGATTGCTACTTTAGCATTTAAAATGATAGATAGTGAAGCTAATAGGGAAAAATGGGGCTTTAATAAAAGAATGGAAGATTTTATTGTCCCCATTGAAAACCCTAATGGAGCCTACGATATGGATATAGAGTTTTTACCCGATTATAATCTATTTAATAAATTTTTTGAAAATACTACTAAAAGCATTATTATAGATTTTATGACTTATGATATTATGCAATGGAATTACTTTCTTGTAGATGTTCGGATTAATGAAGCAAATGCAGATTTATTTGATGAAGCGGTAGAAAAATATAAAATATACTATGAGAAACTCTATCAAGCCTTTACAAAAGATAAAAAACTCGATAAATTAATAGGAAGCTAAATGCCAATTAAGACAACAAATTTAAGCTATGAGGGGTTTAAAACCTACAAATAAAACTAATTTCTATTTAAAAGGAGTTTTATGCGAAAGTTTTTAATAATTTTAGGATTGTGTTTAATGTTAGGTATTGGTGCTAATGCCCAATCTCCAAGTGAAGCTAAACCTAGTTTTGATTGTGCTAAAGC
>NZ_NXLY01000013.1 GCF_005406225.1 Campylobacter taeniopygiae
GGGGGAAAGTAGCTCATTGCGGACTTGTTAATTATTCTACTTCTTATTTTAATCTTCTTAGAGTATTTAATCTTTTAAATATAAAATAGTTTAGTTAATCTTTATTGTTAGTTTGGTTGTCTATATAGGGTTTAGGGTTAGGGTGTTTGTAAAAAATAGTTTTTAAAGATAATTTTAAAAGAATTATCTATTAAGATAATATTTTTTAAATTTATAAATCAGTTTAAACCCTAGTTTGTCCTATGAGATTATTTAATCTATCCATTATAGATCCAACATAAGAATTAATACTTTCACTACTTGCTTTCCAGCCATTAGCAATGGCTTGTTTAATCTCAGCGTCCAAAGCCCAATTGCCTAAAGCTTGCTTGGGAGATATACCCTTTTCATACATATAAAGCTCTCCATCTGCTATACCACGTTCTGCCCAATATCTAAAAAAGTCTTTAAAAGCAGTTTTATCTGTCATAATTGCATCAATATTAATTGCAGGACCGTTAAAACTCTCTTTAGCCATAGCTGTATTGTAAGCTTCTACTTTTGGATTAAGAGTAGTATTTGGACTATATAAAACACGTCCTTCTTGAGATTTTATTAAACTCATAAATAAGTCTTCTCTAGTATAAGTTCCATCTTCATTTTTTGGATAAAATGACATATCAGGTTTAAAATCACATTCATACTTAGCTTGAGAAACATTTTTTATTTCTTCTAAGGATAAACCTAAGGTTTCAGGTTTAATACCTGATATTAAACCTCCAGAATCAGAATAAATGCTATCTGCTTCGTCAAATTGTTCTGAGGTTTTATAAACATTAGAAATTCTAACATCAGAATAATCCGCTATACTTTTAATAGCAATGTCATTATTTCTTATAGGATCAGGATTTTGAAAAATACCATAACCATTATAAAATCCATTTATAGAGTATCCTTTGGGCATAGTATTAATATCTGCTTCACTAAAACTTGTTTTATCACTTGGAAAGCTTTGACTTAAAGCATTAGAAAAAAGATTATAGTATTGTTTGATGGTTTCAGCCATATCTATATTGTCATAGTATTTATCCACACCTAGATATTCTTTTATATCAGAGACATTATATTCAGCCACTCTCTCTATCTCATCCAAAGTAGATTTATGTATCTTAAAATCTTTTGGTAATCCTGCAGCCTCATTAAAATCTTCTCCCATATAACCATCTTTATCTACACTATAACCATAGGCTGTATTATTACTTATATCTGCTTGTTTGAATTTTAAAGTATAAATAGAGTTTTTAAATTCACTAGATATATCATAATTAGGAGAGTTTGTTTTAGTATAATAATTCTTATTGATATTATTAATAGAATTTGATTGATTGTCTAATACTTCACTTCTTATTAAAGTTTGTGAATTTTTATTTTCTATATCATTTAATTTAGTAGCATTTTGTTTTAAGAAAGCATTGGCAAAATTTATTTTTGAATTTTCTTTACTTTCTTTATTAGCTTTTGCTTGTGAAAGTATAGAACCATAGTTTGAGTTATCATTAATACTGAAGATACTCATATTTATTCCTTTGATTTTAGAATTGTTCTGCCTTCAAATCTAAATATCTTAATTAAATATAAGCAAAATTTGTTCCACTTTGGATTTATGATTTTTTGTTTGAGTAGGGTTTTGAAATGGTTTTTTAGAAGGTTTTAGGGTTATGTTATCACACTTTAATATTCACACTTCTATGTTTAGTTTTAGCTTTAGAACTTAATTTACTAAGATGATTAGAGTTGGAATTGTTATCATTAGAATTATCATTGCTATTAGAATTGTTATTTGTATTGTCATTATCTATTTTTACATTAAAAAGAATTTCTAATTCTTTTGCTAAATCAAATTTATTTTCAAGAAGTTTTTTTATGAGTTCATTTCTTATATTATCATCTTTATAAGTTTCTTTGTTTTTGCTTTCTGCTTGGATGGGTTTGAAGGGTTTTTGAGTATTGTCATCTTGTGTTTTTTTATTTTTATTATTTGAAATGCTTTGTCCACTAGCAATATCTATGCTATAATCAATTCCTTTGGCTTTTTCTTCTGCTTCCAAATTTTCTATAAAGTCATCATATCTTTCTTTAAAATCTAAATATTTAGTTTTAAATTCATTCAAGCTCATATTAGAATTAATCATTTCATTGTATTCTTTAGCAAAATCTCTAGCTTGTTGTGCTAATTCAGTATTGCCTATGTTTTGACTTCTTTTAATGTAAAGTTGCATTGAAAGACGTTCTTCAAGAGGAATCCATTCATCAGGATTGCTTGAATCTTTATAAAAAGCACTTTGAATTTTATTTTTATTCATAAAATTTTGAAAATCATTACGTTCTGCTTCGCTAACATTTTTATCAACTAAAATTTTTCCAAGCAATTTGGTATCGCCCTCTAAAAAATTAGTTGTTGCACCATAAAGTTGGGAATTTAAAAAGCCCATTAAAACTCCGCCCTTATCTATACTTCCATCTTCATTAATATAAGCATTTTTGTTTAATCTTGTATCTCCATTATTACTAAAAATATTATCAGTATTAATATCTTCAAAATATGAACCATTCCAAGTATTGAAACTAGCATATATTGTGTCTTGAGAGAAATCTATTTTTTCATATTCGTCTTTAGTGTAAATTTTAGTTATATTGTAATTTTTATCCATACTAAAACCATAAGGAAGGTTTTTTAACTCTTCTTGAGAAAAACTTGAATTTGAAGTTTGAGGTATGAGTTGTGAAAAAGCTTTATAAGCATTTCCTATAGTTTTAGCTATATCAACCTTATAATGTGTAGAAAAAATAAAATTATCACTTTCTTGAAAATTCACAAAACTTTCCATATCTTTAGCATAAATCTTATAATCTTTTGGTATTCCTGCAGCTTCATTGAAATCACTAGTAAAAAAACCATCTTCATCTACACCATAACCTAGTATTTTATTAACAGCCTTAGATTTATCACTTACTAAATTTGAATTTATTTGTTTTAATGAGGTATTGTTTGAAATATTATTATTATTTAAATTTGTGTTGTTGTTTATTTCTTTATTGTTATTATTATCTACTGAATTATTTGTTTTAGAATTCTTTTTATTAGAATTTAAAGTATTTGTATAGTAATTATAATTTGAGTAAGAATTTATATTATTTATCATTTTACTGCCTTTTAGTATATTGATCATTTCTACCTTATATATCGGTAGAAATGATGAGAAGTTTATGATAATAATATTTTTATAGAAATAATGATGTACGTTTATAAATTTGTTTTTAATCGTTTTAAGTTTTAAAATTATTTTTTAAACTCTTTTATCTATACCTTTTTCATTAAGTTTTTCCATAAGTTCTAAAATATCTATTCCATTTTCTTTTTGAACTTTTAAAAATTGTTCCCAAAAACTATTTTTTATTTCATCTTTATAAGTTTCTTTGTTTTTACTTTCTGCTTGGATGGGTTTGAAGGGTTTTATTTCTTGTTCTTGTGTAGTTTGCATTTCTTGCTGAATATCTTTTCTGCTTTGCTCGGCAATTTCACCAAATCTAGCTTCGTGTTTGGTTTGAAGATCTAACCATTTTTGTTTAAATTCTTCTACACTCATACTTGTGTGATAAATTTTTACATATTCTTTTTGTAAGTCTTCATCCATCCAATGCACCGAAGCTTTATTTTTTGCTTTAAAATCTTCAATTTCTTTAAAATCTTCTCGGCTTAATTCACCCTTTAAAATCTGATCTTGTATAGAGCCTTTAGCAATAGGAATTTCTTTTGTAAGTTCATCATAATAATCTTTGTAAGATTTTAGTAATTCATCTAAATTTGCAACATTTGACTTTTTTTTATCATTTGGAGTTTGAGCGGTATTTTTATCACTCAAACTCCAGTCATTCGTTATACTTATTCCAAAAATACCCAAACTATTCATATTTTACCTCCTAGGATACCAACCGCCAAGAGCACTTTTATATTTATTTGCCATTTTCTTGATCGCCATAATTATTATTTAGCATTTAATATCGACAAAATACAAATTTTTATTAATATCAATAAAATATAAAAATTAAATTTTACTAATACATTCTTTAAAGGTTTTTCCGCGTTCTATATAAGAACTAAATTGATCTAAACTAGCACAAGCTGGGCTTAAAAGAGCGACTTCATTTTTTTGAAGAACTTTTGAAATTTCTTCTACAGCTTTGCTTAATATTTCGCATTTGATTATTTTTATATTAGCATTTTTAGCATAATCAAGCATTTTTTGCGTGCTTATGCCTATAGCATAAAGCGTAATGTCAAATTTTTTCATAAATTCAAATAAAGTACTTAAATCAACCCCTTTATCATCTCCGCCGATGATTAAATGGATTTTTTTATCTTTGTACCGATTTAGCGCCGCCATAACAGCACTTTCATTGGTTGCTTTCGTATCATTTACCCAAAGTCTTCCTTGGGTATCAAATAATTCTTCAAGTTTATTTTCTTCAAGGATAAATTGATTTAAAAGATCATAACTTAAGGTATCTAGTAAAATTTTTTCTATAGCTAAAGACATAACAGCATCAAGCAAAAAAGGACTTTTAAAAGAAATTTTACCTATATCAATACCAAATTTACTTGCTAAATCTTTTTCATCTTCATAAGAAACAATATAGGCTTTAGTAGGGGTGTTCTCATAAATTTTTGGCAAAATTGCTATATCGCATTCATTCATTCTCTCTAAAACGCTGAGTTTATCTTTGACATAGTTTTCAAAATTTCCATGCCACGAAAGATGATCTGCGCTTATAGGCAAAAGAACGTAAATTTCAGGTTTGGCAATATGGGTATAATGAAGAGTAAAAGACGAAGTTTCAAGCACCCAAAGTTTAGCATGAGTATCAAGTTTGGCTAAAGGAGTTCCAATATTTCCTCCCATTATTGCGCCTACGTGTGATAATAAATGCGTTGTCATTTGCGTGGTTGTCGTTTTTCCATTTGTGCCACTAATCCAAACAGATCTTGGCATAGCATCATAAAAAAAGTCATATTCGCTTTGTAGATTTTTTGCTTTTTTTATTAATGCATGGTTTGGTGGAAAACCTGGGCTTGGAATTTCAAGATCGCTTGAATTTTGATCAAATTCTTTAGGGTTTAAAAGATAATTACCTAATTCATCTTGAGTTGTATTTTTAAAATTATCATCATAAATATTAAAAACGCCAAATTTATCAGCAAGATTTTTTGCTATAGCCTGTGTTGTTTTTCCATATCCAAAAAGAGAAATTTTCATCAGCGTAACTTTATGGATGCAAGTGCGAGTAAATTTGTAAGAAAAGCGATCATCCAAAAGCGCACTATGATTTTATTCTCTACCCATCCTACTTTTTCAAAATGATGATGAATAGGTGCCATTTTAAAAACTCTTTTGTTAAAAATTTTAAAGCTTCCCACTTGCAAAATAACTGAAATGGTTTCAAGAACAAAAACAAAACCTATAAGCAAGAGTAAAACTTCATTTTTGCTGATGATAGCTAAAAAGCCTATAAATCCTCCGATAGCCAAACTTCCACTATCTCCCATAAAAACTTGAGCTGGATAGCAGTTATACCATAAAAATCCCATTAAAGCTCCAATCAGCGCAGCACAGATAATGCTAACTTCGCCCAAACCTTGAATTTTTGGTAAAAGTAAGTATTCGCTATAGTTAAAATTTCCACTCAAATATAAAAGAATACCTAAAGTTGATAAGGAAAAAATACTAGGTACGGTTGCTAATCCATCAAGTCCATCGGTTAAATTTACAGCATTTGAACTTGAAATTAGAACTAAAACCCAAAAGAAAAGTGCAAAAATTTCCATGTTAAAAAGAGGATATTTGTAAAATGGAATATAAAATTCAGTGTTAAATTGAGAACTAAAATATAAAGGTAGGACGCAAATTAAACCCGCACCAATTTGGGCTAAAAGTTTCATTTTTGGACTGAGTCCTGAGTGATTATCTTTTTTTAAAACTTTGCCAAGATCATCAACAAGGCCAATAAGGCAAAAAAGAGTAAGACAAAGTAAGGAGCTTATAGCAAAAACATTTTCATATCTTATGCACAATAAACTTGCCAAAAGAGCGCAAAATATAAATACAAGACCACCCATAGTTGGAGTATGTGATTTTACCTTGTGGTTTTCAGGAGCATATTCATAAATAGGTTGATTAGCATTTTTAGTTTTTGCCCAAGCTATAAATTTAGGCATTAAAAACAAAGATAAACATAAAGCGATAAAAAACGCAAAACCAGCACGCACACTAATATAAGTAAAAAAAGCATAATTGCTTAAATCAGAAAGATAATACAAATTGAACCTTCTTTTTGGTTTTTAAAAGCTTAATTTTATTAAAATGTAACCAAAAAAATTCTTATAAAGTTTAGAATAATGAAACAAAAATGTATTTTAGTGATTACAGATGGAATAGGTTTTAATCAAGATAAAAAATTCAATGCTTTTGAAGCAGCAAAAAAACCTACCTATGAAAAGCTTTTTAAAGAAGTGCCTTATTCTTTATTAAAAACCAGTGGTTTGGCAGTGGGTTTGCCTGAAGGTCAAATGGGCAATAGTGAAGTAGGTCATATGTGTATAGGCAGCGGACGGATTATTTATCAGAATTTGGTGCGGATCAATCAAGCTATTCAAAATGATCAGCTTAAAAACAATTCTAATTTAAAAAGTTTATTGGCAAAATGCAAAAAAATTCACATTATAGGGCTTTATAGTGATGGTGGAGTGCATTCTATGGATACGCATTTTAACGCTTTACTTGAAATTTGTGCTAAAAATGGCAATGAAGTTTTTGCGCATGCTATCACCGATGGACGAGATGTAGATCCAAAAAGTGCTTTAAATTTCATTAAAAATTTGCAAGAACATTGCGATCAATTAGGAATCTGTTTTGCAACTTTATGCGGGCGTTTTTATGCGATGGATAGAGATAAGCGTTGGGATAGAATTCAAGAATATTATCAATGTTTAATGGGTGAAAGTCAAAGTAGCAATGATTTTACAAAATATATACAACAATCTTATCAAGATCAAATCACAGATGAATTCATAAAAGCGGTCAAACATAAGGACTATAAAGGGATGGATGAGAATGATGGGTTGATTTTCATTAATTTTAGAAACGATAGAATGAAACAACTTGTTGAGGCATTAAATTTTCAAGATTTTAAAGAATTTAAACGAGATAAAATTTTTCAAAATTTATTAACCATGAGTGTTTATGATGATCGTTTTGATATCCCTGTAATATTTCAAAAAGAAAAAATTCAAAATACTTTGCCAGAAATAATTTCTAAAGCAGGATTAACTCAACTTCATACGGCTGAAACTGAAAAATACGCCCATGTGACCTTTTTCTTTAATGGAGGCAAAGAAGAGTTATTAGAAAATGAAACAAGAATTTTAATTCCAAGTCCTAAGGTTAAAACTTATGATGAAAAACCTCAAATGAGTGCTTTTGAAGTATGTGATATCGTAAAAAAGGGGATCAATAAGGGCGAAGATTTCATCGTTGTTAATTTTGCAAACGGTGATATGGTAGGACATACTGGAAATTTTGATGCGGCTATTAAAGCTGTAGAGACGGTGGATACTTGCTTGGGTGAAGTGATTGAATGTGCTAGAAAAAATAATTATGCTTTTATTATTACAAGCGATCATGGAAATTGCGAAGCTATGCAGGATGAAAAAGGTAATTTACTCACCAACCATACAACCTTTGATGTTTTTGTATTTATAGAGGCAAATGGAGTGCAAAAAATTAAAAACAATATGGGGCTTAGCAATATAGCTGCAAGTGTTTTAAAAATTTTAGATTTAGAAATTCCAAAAGAAATGAATAAAGCTTTGTTTTAATTGATTTGCTTTTTTCTTTTTAAATTTGTTAAAATTCTGACAAATTTAAAAGATTAATTTTTAATAAGGATAAAATGATGAAATTTAGCGGAAAAAACGTTTTAATAACAGGTGCAAGTAAAGGTATAGGTGCTTCTATTGCAAAAACTTTAGCTGATTTTGGACTTAAAGTTTGGATTAATTATCGTTCAAAACCAGAATTAGCGGATGCTTTAAAGGATGAAATCATTGCAAAAGGTGGCAATGCAGCGGTGATTAAATTTGATGCAAGCAAAGAAGATGAATTTGAAAATGGTGTGAAAACTATCGTTGAAAGCGATGGAGAGCTTAGTTATCTTGTAAATAACGCGGGTGTTACCAATGATAAATTGGCTTTAAGAATGAAGTTAGATGAATTTAGTTCTGTTGTGGATGTGAATTTAAATTCAGCATTTTTAGGATGTAGAGAAGCTTTAAAAACAATGAGTAAAAAGCGTTTTGGTGCTGTGGTTAATATCGCTTCTATTGTTGGGGAAATGGGAAATGCAGGACAAGTAAATTACTCAGCAAGTAAAGGCGGAATGATAGCCATGACAAAATCTTTTGCTAAAGAGGGAGCAAGTAGAAATTTACGTTTTAATTGCGTAACTCCAGGTTTTATAAAAAGCGATATGACTGAAGTTTTAAGCGAAGAAATTAAAAAAATGTACCAAGATGGCATTCCATTTAAACGTTTTGCTGAACCTGAAGAGGTGGCTTATTGCGTCGCATTTTTATTAAGTGATTATTCTTCTTATATTACAGGAGATGTGCTTAAGGTTAATGGCGGTTTGTATATGTAAGGAGTTGTGATGAATTTAGAAGAAATCATGCAATTTTTAGATAATAATCCACCTGCTTTTTTAGCAACTCTAGGTACTTGTGGAAATCCTAGAGTTCGGCCTATACAGAGTCCGCTTTTATTTAAGGATAGAATTTATTTTTGCACTTCAAATACTAAAGGACTTTATAAACATATCAAAAATTATAATGGAATTGAGTTTTGTTCTTGCTCTAAAGAGGGAACTTTTTTAAGGCTTAGAGCTAATGCGATTTTTGAATCTAATTTGGAAGTTAAAAAAATGATGTTTGAAAAATATCCTTATTTAAAAAAATTATACAATACTCCAGAAGATTTAAGATTTGAAGTTTTTTATCTCGATAATTTAAGTGCTAGAATGCAATTTAGCAATGGAGAATTTAAAACCTTAAAGTAAGAAAATCTTACTTTAGGTTTAAATATTTGTTTGCATTTTTAAAGAATGCTCCCAAAAAGCAATTTCCAAACGCACGACATTATGAAAAATTGAATTAAGTTTTTTAAATTTTTCTTCAGAAATTTGATCACTATAAGAATTAACAAAATCTTCAAATTCTTTTACTGTTGCTTGAAATTCTTGACTTGAATAAGTTAAAATCCATTCTTTATAAAGATGGTTTTGCAACTTTTCTTTTGAGATATTTTTGCAAATTTCATTCCCTATGTATCCATAGCCTATTGCGCAAGCACTAAGAGCAATTAGCATGTCTAAAAAATCTCCATTTTCACCCACGCTTAATATATAACGCGAATAAGCAATATTAATAAGACTTTCATCTTTTTCGTTAAAATGACTTGTATCAATGCCTAATTCCAAGATACTTTTATGAAGTTCCAATTCTCCTTCTAGGGTGTAATTTTGAAACTTAATGGCAAAACGCAATTCCTCTACCGTATTAGCATTTAAAGCAAGTCTTGCATAACATTTTGAGTAATTAATAAGATACATATAATCTTGCTTTAAATAGAAAAGAAATTGTTCTTTGCTTAAAGTTTCATCTTCAAGCCGTTTTACAAAATTATGATGTATATACTCATTCCAAATTTTTAAATTTTCTTTGATAAGTTTTTGAAAGAGCATTTTTTATCCCCTTGGTTGATTTAATTTTTTTAAAGTATAATCAAAAACTATAAATATTTTAAGTTTTTTATAGTAAAATACGCTTTATTTTTTAATTTTTTATTTTTAAGGAGATATAAATGGCAACATTTGATGATGTAAAAGCAGTAGTAGTAGAACAATTAAGTATTGATGCAGATACAGTTAAAATGGAATCTAAAATTATTGAAGATTTGGGTGCAGACTCTTTAGATGTTGTAGAATTGATTATGGCTTTGGAAGAAAAATTTGAAGTTGAAATTCCAGATAGCGATGCTGAAAAACTTATTAAAATTGAAGATGTTGTAAATTATATTGACAATCTTAAAAAGTAATTTTTATTAACTTTACAAGGAGTTTATTCTTGAAAAGAGTCGTGGTTACAGGCATTGGGATGATCAATGCCCTTGGTTTAGATAAAGAGAGTTCTTTTAAAGCTATTTGCGAAGGTAAAAGTGGGGTAAAAAAAATTACCCTTTTTGATACAACAGATTTTCCAGTTCAAATAGCGGCAGAAATCACTGACTTTAATCCTTTGGATGTTATAGATCCTAAAGAGGTAAAAAAAGTAGATCGTTTTATTCAGTTAGGTATAAAAGCTGCTAGAGAAGCAATGCAAGATGCTAATTTAAAAGATAATTTTAATCAAGAAGAATTTGGCGTAGTATCTGCTGCTGGTATAGGAGGTTTGCCTAATATAGAAAAAAATTCGATCATCTGTTCTGAACGAGGACCGCGAAAAATTTCTCCATTTTTTATTCCTTCGGCTTTGGTTAATATGCTCGGTGGCTTGATTTCGATCGAACATGGACTTAAAGGGCCAAATATTTCTTGTGTGACTGCTTGTGCCGCTGGAACTCATGCTATCGCTGAAGCCTATAAAAGCATTGCTTTAGGTACTGCAAGTAAAATGCTTGTTATAGGTGCTGAAGCTGCTATATGTCCAGTAGGAATAGGTGGTTTTGCTTCTATGAAAGCTCTATCAACTAGAAATGATGATCCAGAACGTGCCTCAAGACCTTTCGATAAAGAAAGAGATGGTTTTGTTATGGGAGAGGGTGCAGGTGCTTTGGTTTTTGAAGATTATGAAGAAGCTAAAAAACGAGGGGCTACTATTTATGCAGAATTGGTAGGTTTTGGTGAAAGCGCTGATGCCCATCATATCACTTCTCCAACTTTAGATGGTCCTTTAAGAGCTATGAAAAAAGCTTTAAATATGGCCGGAAATCCTAAAGTTGATTATATTAATGCACATGGAACTTCAACTCCGGTTAATGATAAAAATGAAACTGCTGCCATTAAAGAGCTTTTTGGTGCTAATGTTCCATTGGTTAGTTCTACAAAAGGACAAACAGGACATTGTTTAGGAGCTGCTGGAGCAATTGAAGCGGTTATAAGCATCATGGCTTTAAGAGATGGTATTGTTCCACCAACTATAAATCAGCTTGTAAAAGATGAAGAATGCGATTTAGATTATGTTCCAAATTCTGCCAAAAAAATGGATCTAAAAGTAGTAATGAGTAATTCTTTTGGCTTTGGTGGCACTAATGGTTGTGTCGTTTTTAAAAAAGTAGATTAAGATGGCTTCATATTTAGAATTTGAAAAAAATATTCAACAACTTGATGAAGATATTGCTAATGCACAAATCAAGGGAGATGTTGATGCCATTGTTATTTTAAAAAAAAATCTTGAAAAAGAAATTATCAAAACTTATAAAAATTTAAACGATTATGGTCGTTTGCAGCTTGCTCGTCACCCTGATCGTCCTTATGCTCTTGATTATATAGATCTTATATTGCAAAATGCACATGAAATACATGGAGATCGTGCTTTTAGAGATGATCCTGCTATTGTTTGTTTTATGGGATATTTGGGCGATAAAAAACTTATTGTTATCGGTGAGCAAAAGGGTAGAGGAACTAAAGATAAAATAGCAAGAAATTTTGGAATGCCGCATCCTGAGGGTTACCGAAAAGCTTTAAGAGTTGCGAAGCTTGCAGAAAAATTCCAAATTCCAATTTTGTTTTTAATTGATACTCCAGGTGCTTATCCTGGTATTGGTGCTGAAGAGCGTGGTCAAAGTGAAGCTATTGCTAAAAATCTTTATGAATTTAGCGATTTAAAAACTCCTACTATAGCTGTAGTGATTGGAGAAGGTGGTAGTGGTGGAGCTTTAGCTATAGGAGTTGCTGATAAACTTGCTATGATGAAAAATTCTGTTTTCTCTGTTATTTCTCCTGAAGGTTGTGCGGCAATTCTTTGGAATGATCCTAGTAAAATCGAAGTAGCAACTAAAGCAATGAAGGTAACTGCAGATGATCTAAAAGAGCAGGATTTGATTGATGATGTTATAGAAGAACCCATCAATGGTGCACATAGAGATAAAGAAGGAGCTGCTATTGCTATTGCTAATTATGTAAAAAAAGCATTAGATGAATTAAATACAATAAATCCAAATGAGCTTGTGGCTAATCGTATGCAAAAAATACTTAAACTCGGAGCTTTTTTAGAAGTTTAATTTATTATTTTATCTTAATTTAAAATACCCGCGATATCATTAATAAAAAATTATTTTTTTATATCAAAGGTTTTTTAATGGCATTTAAAAATTTAAAAGAAATATTGTTTGATCATTCCGAATATATTAAACCTAAACGTTTTTCTTATGAAAGTAATGATAGATATTGCACTTGGGATTTTATAGAAGCAAAAGATAGTGTTTCTATACTTTTATATCATCAAGAATTTAAAAGCTTTGTTTTTGTTCGTCAATTTAGAATACCTCTTTGGTATCATCAGATCCATCATGAAAGTTATCAAGGTAAAGAAATAGGATATACAGTAGAACTTTGTTCCGGTTTAGTAGATAAGAATTTATCTTTAGAGCAAATAGCCAAAGAAGAATGTGTGGAAGAGGTTGGATATTGTCCTAAAAAACTTGAAAAAATTAAAGATTTTTATACCGGTTTTGGTTCGGGGGTAAGTAAGCAAAGTCTTTATTTTGCAACTATAAATGAAAATGATAAAATTTCTGATGGCGGAGGAATAGATGGAGAGCAAATTGAAGTTATTTTTGTAAAAATTGAAGAATATGAAAAATTCTCACAAGATATTATTTGTAACCCTTTGTTAGATTTTTCTTATTTGTGGTTTTTAAAAGAAAAAAAAGATTTTTACCTTTAAAAAAGGTAAAAAGATTATTTTTTTGTGCTTTCGTGAAGCATTTCTTTAAAGACGTCGAATAAATTTAAGGAAGCATTTTCAGCTGTTTGACATCTTTCTATGATTTTATGTTGAGTTAAATTTGAACTTACGTCTTCTGCAGCAGCTATATCAATAGCACTATTCATATTTTCATGTACTTTTTCATGAGGTTCTGCAATTTTCAAGAAGCTTTTACTAGTTCCAAATCTTTCTTTTCCAGTACCAGCTAACCATTTTCCAAGACGACAGCTTGTGTGATCTGCTAATCTTTTTCCAGTTTTTGTAAAGATTTCTCTATATCCATTCAGTTTAAAAGCAATATGGTCTAATTTAGCAAGAGATATAAACGCTTCAGAGGCAATATTAACTGCGTTTGAATTTGTAGAATGTGCTTCAGATACAAGATGGGAGAATTTCTCTGAAAAATTGACAATATGAGCACTAGAATCAAGAGAAATTTTTTCAACTTGTTCGCTTTGACTATACATTTCATTAGCATTTTGTTTTAAAAGATTGATATTCATTTCTACTTCTGTAGTTGCTTTTTGTGTTTTTTCTGCTAGTTTTCTAACTTCATCGGCCACGACAGCAAATCCTCGCCCATGTTCTCCTGCACGTGCAGCTTCTATAGCAGCATTAAGTGCTAAAAGATTAGTTTGATCTGATACATCTTTGATTAGATTAATAACATTAGTAATTTCATCAACGCTACGATGTAAAGTTCCAGCTGTATCGCGTGTTTTATTGGCGGATTCTGTGATATTACTTAAAGAAGCATTAATAGAATCTGCAATATGACTCAATTCATCCATTTCTATGAGTGAAGTTTTGGAGTAATTAGATATAACTTCGGCTTTATCAACATTTTCAAGCATATCATTTTGAACTATAGTGATATTTTTTAAAATACCATTTAATAATACGTTTAAAAGATCGGTTTTTAATTTAGATTCTAAAGCTTCTTGCTCTAAGTCTGAAATTTTATTTTTTAACTCTAAATTTTCGGCTTTAATTTTTTGAATTTGATTTGAAAGATTTTTATTTTCTTCTTCTAATTTTTGAAAACTCTCATAATTAGTTTTTTTACTAAACATAGCTCCACCTTTATTTTTTATAATTTTCTAAATATTTTTTCAATTCATCTTTAATATGAAGTTTTTCTTTTTTAAGATTTGAAATTTCAATATCACTAAGAGTTGAAATTTTATTTTCTTCTGCATTTTTAATTTGCTCATCAAGTTCATTGTGACGTTCAAATAATTTATCAAAATGAGCATCTTTACCTTTAAGCTCCGAAATAAGATCGCGATATTCGTGTAACATAAATTTCTCCTCATGCTGTGAAATTAATATTGTATAATTAATTATATCTAAGTAAGTTAATATTTTTACTTAAAAAATATTAAAAATTTAATGATAAATTAAATGCATATATAATTTGGAAAGTTTTAGTGTGATTTTTTGAGGATAAATCCTCAAAAATATTACTTAGAATTTTGTTTTTTTAGGGTTCTTAAAGTAGACGCAGCGATTTTCATTTTTCTAGTAGTACCATCTTCTAAGGTTACACGAACTGTTCTAAGATTAGGTAAAAAACGTCTTTTTGTTTTATTATTAGCATGGCTAACATTATTGCCTACCATTGGCCCTTTGCCTGTGATTTGACATACTCTTGCCATTTTAGTTCCTTATTGTTTGGGATAATTTTTAAATAGGGATTTTAACAAATTTAAACTTAAAATATTCAAATATTTATACTATTTTTATTTATAAATGGATAGAATATTTTTCTAAAAATTATTCTTACAAGAAGGTTTTTTAATCATGTATGTTGCTCCAAGTTTATTATCTGCTAATTTTTTAAATTTAGAAAAAGAAATTAAAGCTGTAGAAGAAGCAGGAGCCGATCTTTTGCATATTGATGTAATGGACGGTTATTTTGTACCTAATTTTACTTTTGGACCTTGCGTGATAGAAAAAATTTCTAGCATTAGTAACCTTCCTTTAGATGTGCATTTGATGGTAGAAGATGTTAAGAAATTTGTAGATTTATTTATTCCATTGAAACCTAAATTTATTTCCTTTCATGTGGAAATAGAAAAACACCCTATAAGAATGTGTGAGTATATAAGATCTTGTGGAATTCATCCAGCTATAGTTTTAAACCCTCATACGCCTATAGATTCTATTAAACACATGATTGATTTTGTAGATATGATTCTTTTAATGAGTGTAAATCCTGGATTTGGTGGGCAAAGTTTTTTAAATTTTACCTATGAAAAAATTAAAACATTAAGAGAACTGATTGATTGTAAAAATGCCAAAGTTTTTATTGAGGTTGATGGTGGTGTTAATGGTTTAAATGCAAGTGAATTAGAACAAGCAGGAGCAGATATTTTAGTTGCTGGAAGCTATATCTTTTCTTCTAATGATTATAAAACTTCTATTTCATCATTAAAGTTAGAATTTTGAGTTCTCAACAAGTTGAGCAGATTATTTCTGTTTTGAGCAAACAAAGCAAACCTTATGAATGGGTGATTAAACAATTTTGCAAAGTTGATGAGCTTCAAGATTATCAGCTTGATTTAGAAACTTTTGAACTTTTGGGCTTAGGTTTTTATTTAAATCATGATAATTTTTTAAGTTTAAAAACGCGTACTACAAAAATTAAAGAAGAGACTTTTTGCATAGTAGATATAGAAAGCACTGGCGGTATCAAGCATGGGCAAATTTTAGAAATTGGAGCTGTTAAAATTAAAAATTCCAAAGAATTAGATCGCTTTAATACTCTAATAAAAGTTGATCAAATACCGGAAAATATTACTGAATTAACAGGGATTAGTTTTGATATGGTTGAAAATGCCCCAAATTTAAAACAAGTTTTAAGAGATTTTAAACTTTTTTTAAAGGATAGTATTTTTGTAGCACACAATGTTCGCTTTGATTATGGTTTTATTTCCAAAGCTTTACATGAATGTGGCTTAGGAATTTTGCTTAATCGCTATATTTGCACTATAGAATTTGCACAATGCTGCATACAAAGTCCTAAATATAAACTTGATGCCTTAAAAGAATTATTGGGGATAGAAAGTGTCCACCATAGAGCTTTAAGTGATGCTTTAGCGGCGGCTGAAATTTTTAAATATTGTCTAGCAAAACTTCCCTATCATGTTCAAACTACAGAAGAGTTAATAAAATTTATTAAAACCTCTCGCACTCAACGTAAAATTGCGATATAATAATACAATAAATGACGGGAGCTTGTGAAACAGGCTGAGAGTAAGCTAAAAGCTTAGACCGAACCGGATCTGGATAATGCCAGCGTCGGGAAGATTTTATTATTAAACGCTTTAAAATTTACATTCACCCTTCATTTATCCAAAAATTTTTCAAGGATAAAATATGAAAACTCAAATGCTTTATGCTAAAGAAGGTATTTTTACCAAAGAAATGCAAATTGTCGCCCAAAAGGAGCAAGTAAGTCAAGATTTTTTACTTGAAAATATTGCTTGTGGCAAAATCATCATACCTGCTAATATTAATCATAAAAGCCTTGATCCCAATGGTATAGGATTTGGACTTCGCACGAAAGTAAATGTTAATTTAGGTGTTTCAAATGATTGTATCGACTATAGCGAGGAGATGAAAAAAGTAAAACTTGCACATAAATTCGGAATTGAGGCTATTATGGATTTAAGTAACTATGGAAAAACGAGTCATTTTAGAGACGAACTCATCACTTTTTCAAAGGCAATGATAGGTACAGTTCCTGTTTATGATGCAGTGGGATTCTTAGAAAAAGATTTAAAGCAAATTGAAGCTAAAGATTTTTTAGACGTGGTTTATCATCATGCAAAAAGCGGTGTAGATTTTATGACTATACATGCTGGAATAAATTCACGTGCTGTTAAAGTTTTTAAAGAGGGAAAAAGGCTTACAAATATAGTTTCAAGGGGAGGATCTGTGCTTTACGCTTGGATGATGATGAAGCAAGCTGAAAATCCTTTTTTTGAATATTATGATGATTTGTTAGAAATTTGTTTAAAATATGATGTAACCTTGTCTTTAGGTGATGCCTTGCGTCCAGGTTCTACGCATGATTCAACCGATGCATCACAAATTACAGAACTTATAGAATTATCTTTGCTGACGCAAAGGGCTTGGGAGGCTGGAGTTCAAGTGATGATAGAAGGTCCTGGGCACATGGCAATAAATGAAATCGAAGCCAATATGCAACTTGAAAAACGTCTTTGCAAAGGAGCACCTTTTTATGTTTTAGGGCCTTTGGTGACTGATATTGGCGCAGGATATGATCACATCAGTGGGGCAATTGGCGGCGCTGTAGCGGCTGCGAGTGGTGCTGATATACTTTGCTATGTAACACCAGCTGAACATTTAAGACTTCCAAATTTGGATGATGTTAGGGATGGAATAGTGGCAACAAAAATTGCAGCACATGCTGGCGATATTGCTAAGTTACCAAAAGAAAGAATGAGAGATGATGATATGAGTAAAGCAAGGCAAGATATAGATTGGGAAAAAATGTTTAAACTTGCCATTGATGGAGAAAAGGCTAAAAAGATGTTTAATGAACGCCGCCCAGATGATTTAAATTCCTGCTCTATGTGTGGAAAAATGTGTGCGATGAATACAATAAATCAAATCTCAAAAGGAGAAGATGTCAATTTAATCTGAGTAAATTTCCACAGAAAAATTTATAGCAATGCCTTTTGGTGTTGCTTTTAATGTAATAGGATAACTGACTTTAATTAAATTATCATAATTTTTTAAAGCATTGATAAAATTGTAAAAATTTTTAGGATTATCCATTAAAGCTTCGATTTTTAATTCTTTACGTAAATATTCTTGTGGAGTTTGTATCTTTATGTTTGTTATTTTGATGTTTTTAAAATAATATTTTAGAAAATCATTGAATTTTTTTTCATCGAATTTTTGTTGAAATTGATCTAAATTTTTTTCATTGTTATGTTTTAATTGTGTAATTTTATCTTCACTAGTTTTTAAATCGATTTTAAAAGAATTAACCGTTCCAATTTGAGAATTTTCTCTTAAATTAATTTGTTCGTAATCTTTCAATACCGGCAATAATAAAAACAAAATTAAAGCCGTGCATATACTAATAAAACTTAAAGCAAGAATGAGAATTCTTACTATATTGAGTTCTTCGAGGCTTTTATCTTTCATCGCAGCAACCTCCAGTATTTTTTTTACTTATGCTTACAAAACGATACCATCCATTGCTTAAGCGATAATATGTGGTGTTGCTTTGATCAAAAATACTTTTCAAAGGAGTTTCCAAAAGAAGGCTAAACATTTCCATGGTCGGAGTTACTCCAATAAGTTGCAAAGAGTCTTTTTCTTGATCTACGCTTTCAAGTGTTATGGATCCTGTTTGCACAACGATGTCAAAAAGATTTTTTAAGCTTTTTTTTGCGATTTCATTTTGATCTTTGATATTGTTAGCAATTTTACTCTTATTTAAAAGAATTTGGTATAAATTTTCATTATCTTTGATTTCTTTTTGCATTTTAACAACTTCTTCTTTTTGTTTTTTAATAGAATGAGAAACAAATGCAATTTTTGTTAGATATAAAAAATACATAAAAATGATAAAGACAATTCCAAAAATAAAAAGAGCAGCCCAAATTTTAATAAATAAGGTTAAAATAGGTTTTTTTCTAGGCTTTATAAAACTGTAAGTCATTGAATTTCCTTGTGCATAAGCTCAAACATGAGATCAAAAGTATTTATTTGTTGAGTAGTAATTTCTAAAAAAGTTTCATTTTCCAAAAATTCAGTAGCCTCTATACTTAGTTCTTGTTCGCTTAGTACATGTATATTGTTGATAAAATTTCCAGAATATTTTTCATCGTTGTAAAATTTTTCAATGCTAGAAATAATACAATGTGCAATTTCCATATCGTTATTAAATTGACTTAGATTATCAAAATTTAAAAATCCTTCCTCTTCTGAATCATTTTTTTCCTGTGATAAATCTTCAAAATTTTCATCCAAATTTTCAAAATTTAATTCATTATTGAAAATATCTTCATCTAATTCTTCATTTGATGTTTCATTGTTTTCAGACTCTTGATCTAAAAAATTTAATTCTCCGTATAAAATTTGATGATTTTTGCAAACCATAATTGTTAGCATTTGCCTACATTGATAAGCATATAGAGTTATTTTATCATCATTTTTGTTCTGCTTTGAAATATTAAAATAAAGCAAAGCAAAAGGAGAGTATAAAAAATCTAATCCATTATAATCTTCAAAAAGTTCATGGAAATATTCCACATGTTCGGTTGCTGTATAGGTTAAAGCATTATTAAGGGTTATAAATTTTAAACTTATCTTACCAACATTAAATTTTTCCAAGTCTTCATTTTTTGTGCTCGGGATAAGACCTTGTTCTTTGGCATTTAAAAAAAGTGCAGTATGGAAAAATAAGAATTTTTTACTTAAGGTTTTAACATATTCTAGCAAATCTTCACTTTTTTCAAAGCTTTTTTCGCTGCTACTTATTAATTTTTTATTTCTATATATTGCTGCTTTAAGGATATTTTTTTCATCTTCTAAAATAATACCAATAAAAATTTGAGGTAGGATTTTTTTAAGCAAAAATAACATTCTATTCCTTAAAACTGTCTAATTCTTCAATATCTTTAAAAAAAGCTAATAATTTTTTTTTAGCTTCCTCTTTATCTAAATTTGAAATATCTAAAGGCTCGCTTAATCGATAAATCAATGTTGTAAATGGCTTAGGAAGGATCATTTTATCCCAACTTTTAAATTCCCAAAAATGCTTTGCTTCATAATTTAATAATCTTATTTTAACATTTTTTTTCTGAGCAAGCAATACAGCTCCATCTGCAATACTACGATAAGGACCGCGTGGTCCATCCGGAGTAATAACAATATCGTCTTTTTCATCTAAAACTTTAAAAGCAGATCTTAATGCCGCACTGGCACCTCTTGAGGTACTCCCTCTAATAGTATCTAGATGAAATAATTTAATAATTCTAGCAATCATTTCCCCATCTCTATGATGAGAAATCATAACATAGGCTTTTTTATTTTTTTGTCTAAAATATCTAAAAGCAAAAGGCATTAAAGCCAAGCGTCCATGCCAAAAAAGTATAACATAAGGCGCTTTATCGACTTTATCTCCTTTATAGATTTTTTTACAACTTAAGAAAATCAGCCATTGTAAAATAAATACTAGATACGTTATTAATACGGTTTTAAACGAGTTCCCCATATAAAACCATACGCTTTGCATTTGTGATTTTTACTTTTTTAATTTGCCCCAAAAGTTCTTCGCTATGTTCAATTTGGACTAAGAAATTGTTATCTGTTCTTCCTGCTACTGAATGATTAGGTCTTAATTCTTCAAATAAAACTTCAAATTCTTTATTGTTTTGTTTTTCAACAATTTCATCTAAAATTTCATTATGGCGATTTTGCAAAATAGAAAGTCTTTGAGATGCTACCTCAGGATCAATTTGATTTGGCATAGTAGCTGCTTTGGTTAAAGGACGTTTTGAGTATTTGAAAGAAAACATTTGTTCAAATCGAATTTTTTCCAAAACATCCATGGTATCTTCAAAATCTTTTTCACTTTCTCCAGGAAATGCAACGATAATATCTGTAGAAATGCTAACATTTGGGCATAATTCTCTAAGTTTTAAAGCTCTATTAAGATACCATTCTTTTGTATAGCCGCGTTTCATTGCTTTTAGGATCTCAGTTGAGCCGCTTTGTAAAGGCATGTGCATAGATTTACAAACTTTAGGATTTTTTGCAAAAACTTCTAAAAATTTATCATCCATGTGCAAAGGATGAGGGCTAGTAAAACGAATACGCTCTAAGCTTTCTATGGTACTAAGTTCTTCAAGTAGATCTGAAAAATCCATTTTTTTATGATCATTTCTAAATCTTTTGCCATAATTATTAACATTTTGTCCAAGTAAAAAAATTTCTTTTGCTCCCTTTTGTACAGCTTTAGTTGCTTCATTGTATATGATGTCAAAAGGTATAGAAATTTCATCACCTCGGGTATGAGGAACTATGCAATAAGTACAATGTTTATCGCATCCTATAGAAATATTAATATAAGATTTATAAATACTGTTTCTAAAATCGGCAAAAGCAAATTCGCTTTCATCATAATCAATATCAACGCTAATAAATTTTGGAGTATTGATAGCTTGAGTAATTTTAGAAATATTTCTCGCGCCTAAAACAAAATCAACATAAGGAGCACGACGAAAAATTTCATTACCTAAATGTGAAGCAGTGCAACCACATACTCCTATTTTAGCATCTTTCTTTTTGACTTTTTCAAATCCCCCAACTTCAGAAAAAAGCTTATGCACTGGTTTTTCTCTAACAGAGCAGGTATTAATAAGTATCAAGTCTGCTTCTTTAATATCTTGAGTTAGAGAATAATTTTCTTTTTGAGTAAGTTCTGCGATCATGTGTTCAGAATCTCTGACATTCATCGCACAACCTAAAGTTTGAATAAAAAGTTTTTTAGCACTCAAAGAATATGCACCTCATACATAAAATCATTATCATCTAAACCATATTTAATAGTTCTATGATAAACACTTAAACCTTTTTTTTCAAAATATTCTACTAGGGCAATAAGATCTTTGTGTGAATTTTCCTTGTCAAAATAGAAAAACTTTTGTCCATCCTTTACTACAGCTTCTTCAATTTTGCCAAGGCTTATATTTTTCGGTTTTTCATCAATTAAATTTCTTGCTAATTTTAAATCCATGTTATATCCTTAAAGCATCTTTTAAATTTATAATTTTATCAAATTTTACTTTTAATTAAACTTATTAAAGGTATACTTTTAATCTACTTTTTAAATTTAAATCCCAAAGTTAAGGTATTAATAATAATGGAAAAAATCGCAGATATCATAGAAAGCATTGCGAATGAAAAAAATTTGGAACTAGAAAGCGTTAAAGAAAAGGTTATTTTAGCCTTAACAAATACCGCTAAAAGAATTTATGGTCAAGAATATGATTTTTTTGTGGATAGAAAAAAATTAAATCTTTATCAAAAAATTACTGTTGTGGCAGATAATGATCCAAGATTGGAAGAAAATAAAGAAAGCTTTATAGCCCTTAGAAAGGCAAAAGCTGAAGCTCCTGATGTTGAAATTGGAGATGAACTTACTTATGAGTGTTCTTTGGAAAATTTAGGAAGAACGGCGGTTAATATATTGCATAAGGAATTAGAATATCATATCCAAAAATTATTAGAGCAAACTATTTTTGAAAAATATAAAAATAAGGTTGGTAAAATAGTATTTGGTAATGTTGTTCGTATTGATAATGATGAAAATACCTTTATAGAAATTGATGAATTAAGAGCTTTTTTACCAAGGAAAAATCGTATTAAGGGTGAAAAATTTAAGATAGGGGATGTTGTAAAAGCGGTTATAAAGCGTGTTTATGCCGACAAAGGTATTAAGATGGAATTAAGCCGAACAAGCCCTAAGTTTTTGGAATGTTTATTAGAAGCTGAAGTTCCAGAAATTAAAGATGGGTATGTTAATATTATTGGATGTGCAAGAATTCCAGGAGAAAGAGCAAAAATTATACTCAAATCCAATGGAATCAATATAGATGCAGTTGGAGCTACAGTTGGAGTTAAAGGGGTTAGAATCAATGCTGTGAGCAAAGAATTGCACAATGAAAATATTGACTGTATTGAATTTAGCAATGAACCTGAAATTTTAATTGCAAGAACTTTAGCACCTGCTATAGTAAATTCTGTTAGAATTGAAGATAAAAAGGCCATTGTAAGTTTAAACAGTGAACAAAAAAGCAAAGCTATAGGAAAAAGCGGTATTAATATACGCCTTGCAAGTATGTTAAGCGGTTATGAAATTGAGCTTTGTGAATTAAAAAATGGACAATCTGGCCATTCTTTAAGCAATGAAGAAGCCTTAAAGAATTTACAAGATTTATTTAAAATTTAAAGCTAATCTGTAAATTTTTAAAATTTACAGATATTTTTTTTCAAACCATTTCCAATAAAAAGCTGCAAAAATAAATAAAGTTCCAAGAAGAAAAGTGATCATTCTTAAACTTAAATTTAATTCAAATAAAAATCCCATCAGTTGAGAAATAATAGCACTAAAACTAAGATAAACCATATCAGTATAAGCAATCACCCTTCCATAATAAACCTTATCGCAGTTTTTTTGTATCATGGTATAGGTATAAGCCCAAAGCGAAGAAGTGAAAAAACCTGCAGCAATTAGCCCTAAAAAAGAGATATAAAAATTAAATTGAGTCAAAGCCCATAATATAATCCCAAATGCCTGTCCTAAATATAGATAAAATAAGGTTTTATTGTTGATAAATTTGCTTAAAATTACAGGTCCCAATGCCAAAGAACAAGCACGCACAGCATTTAAAAAACCAATCACCAAAGCAGCGGATAAAACTTCTTTGTTGGTGAAAAAAAATTCTTTAATAGCAGATAAAGATTCTTGATATTGATGTTGAGCGAGCAAAGCTACTAAAGTTTCATAAGCTGTTAATCCTATAAAAGCATGAAGCAATATAAGATGAAGTATGATTTTATTTTTTAAAATGTAATTAAATCCCTCTTTAATCATCAAAGAGAAATTATCTTGATTTTTTTGCTTAATTTTGGGAATATCAAGTCTTGTTAAAATTAAAAAGCCACTCATGATAAGAAAACAGTCAAATAAAAAGGCGGTTTTTATTCCAAAGAAATAAATGAAAATCCCAGCACTTGCCATTCCAGCTGTATAAGAAACTGCCCAAATAACACTATGCATTTCATTAGCAAGTTTTAATTCCTGTGTGTTTAGAATTTTAGCAAGAAGACTCATTTCAGTTTGAAAATAAATAGAGGCAACACACAATCTAATGAAGATTAGAATAAATAAAAGCCAAAGCATGCTAAGATTTGTCACAAAAGTAAGACAAAAGATAGAAATAAATTCAATACTTATCATGCTTAATAAAAGCTTTTTAGGTTTATTTCTTTCAACTATAACTCCATTAATAGGGGCGAGTAAAACTCCAGGTAAAAAGGCGAGCATGGCACTTGTCGAGGTTGCCCAAGTAGGAGCGTTAAGATTAACCAATAAGGTAAAAACACCTGTTTGTGAAAACCAAGCACCAAAATAAACTATAAATTGAACCGAAGCTAGAATTCTAATCGTCTTATTATTTTTTAGTAAATCAAAGTAATTCATAAATGAAACTATAGCACAATTTATATTTTAAATGCTATAATATTTTAAAAATTTAATGCATTAAGGATAAATATTTGAAAAGATTAAATAAAACGGAAGCTTTGGATTTATTGAAAAATGCGAGTTTGGTTGAGCTTGGAGAAATGGCTTATCAAAAAAAAATAGAACTTCATCCTGAAAAAATTACTACCTTTGTGGTGGATAGAAATATAAATTATACTAATGTTTGTTGTATTGATTGTTCTTTTTGTGCGTTTTATCGTCATCACAAGGAAAATGATGCTTATATTTTAAGTTTTGAAGAAATTGGTAAAAAAATAGAAGAATTAGAGGCTATAGGTGGAACTCAAATTCTTTTTCAAGGTGGAGTGCATCCAAAACTTAAAATTGAATGGTATGAAGAACTTGTTTCTTGGATTAAAGAGCATTATCCAAATATTACTATCCATGGTTTTTCCGCCGTTGAAATTGCTTATATTGCCAAAGCATCTAAAATTTCCATAGCAGAAGTGCTACAAAGATTGCAGCAAAAAGGTTTATTTTCTATACCCGGTGCAGGGGCTGAGGTTTTAAGTGATAGAGTGCGTGATGTCATAGCACCAAATAAATGTGATACTAAAACTTGGTTAGAAGTGCATCGTCAAGCTCATAAAATCGGCATGAAAAGCACCGCCACTATGATGTTTGGAACGGTTGAAAATGATGAGGAAATTATAGATCATTTAGAACATTTAAGAGCACTACAAGATGAAACGGGCGGGTTTAGGGCTTTTATTTTGTGGAGTTTTCAAAGCGAAAATACCCTTTTAATTCAAAAACATCCTGAAATAATGAAACAAAGCTCTAATAAATATCTTAGACTTTTAGCACTTTCAAGGCTTTATTTGGATAATTTTAAAAATTTACAAAGTTCTTGGGTGACTCAAGGTTCTTTAATAGGACAGCTTGCTTTAAAATTTGGTGCTAATGATTTAGGTTCAACTATGATGGAGGAAAATGTAGTGAGTGCTGCGGGTGCAAGTTATAGAATGAATCAAGATGAAATGATAAGATTAATTAGAAGTTTAGGCGAAAATCCTGCAAAACGTAACACAGCTTATGAAATTTTGGAGAAATTTTAATGCAATATTTAGAAAGCAAAGGGGTAAAAATTCCTTTTATCTTTGAAAAAAATCAAGATTT
Organism: Campylobacter taeniopygiae; assembly: GCF_005406225.1. Classification (GTDB taxonomy): domain Bacteria; phylum Campylobacterota; class Campylobacteria; order Campylobacterales; family Campylobacteraceae; genus Campylobacter_D; species Campylobacter_D taeniopygiae. The sequence continues at coordinate 25,512 of NZ_NXLY01000013.1, forward strand.
GCCTATCGTTGTTTTAAAGCTTGTTTTTCAAAATTGTGGGCGAAGTTATGATGAAATTGCCGGACTTGCAAAAATGTTTTCTCGTATTTTAAACGAAGGCGTTGATGATCAATTTTTTAAAGAATTGGAATTTAGGGCTATTAGTTTAGAAGCAAGTAGTGGTTTTGAGAGTTTAGAAATCAATCTTTCTTGTTTAAAAGAACATTTTAAATTTGCAATGCATCAAATTGAACGATTATTGTTAAATCCTAGAATAGAAGAAAAAATTTTAAAAAAAATAAAAATTAATGTTTTAGGAGAATTAGCAAGTAAAAAAAGTGATTTTGATTATTTGGCAAAAAATTTACTCAATGCTGAAGTTTTTGAATATTCAGAATTTCAAAGTCCTAATGATGGAGATGAAAAAAGTATAGAAAAAATCACTTTAGAATCACTACATCGCTACCACAAAAAAAATATTCATTTAAATAATTTAGTATGTGTTATAGGTGGAGATATTGAAGAAAAAGAGGCGAAAGATTTTTTAAATGGCTTGTTTGAAAAGCTTCATAAAGGAGAAACAAATAAAAACAAAAAATATGATCTTTGCAAAGAAAATAAAGATAAAATTTTAATCCGAAAAGAAAGCGAACAGGCTTATATTTATTTTGCCACTCCATTGTATTTAAACCTCGATGATAAAGATATTCATCTAGCCAAAATTGCTTTATTTATTTTGGGTCAAGGTGGATTTGGCTCAAGAATTATGGAAGAAATTCGCGTAAAAAGAGGTTTAGCTTATTCAGCTTATGCTATGTTAGATGTTAAATTATCTTTTTCTAGAATTTTTGGATATTTGCAAACTAAGAATGAAAGCGCCGCACAAGCAAAAAAAATTATCAAAGAACTCTTTAAAGATTTTTTACAACATGGTATCAATGAAAATGAACTTCTTCAAGCTAAAAATTTCATCATAGGTTCTTCTCCTTTGCGTTATGAAAGTCTTTCTAAGCGTTTAGCTATAGCTTTTAATGAGTATTATCAAGGGTTAGAGCAAGGGTATTATAAAAAAGAATTAAATTTGATACAAAAGGTAAAACTTGAAGAAATCAATGCTTATATCAAACAGCATAAAGAGATATTAAATATGAGTTTTGCTAGTATTCAAAATGAAAATTAAAGAAAATGATTTTGAACTTTTTAAAAAGTTAAAAATAAAGAGCGCTATTGATTTGGCGCTTATTTTACCTAAAAAGATTGAAAATTTAAATTCAAGTAAATTTCCTAAAGAAAATGAAATTTGCACTCAAAAAATTATTTTAAAAAATGTAAATTATAATAAAAATCAACTTTTTGGTACAGGATTTTGCAAAGAGTGGAATAAAAATATTTCTTTTGTTTTTTTTCATCCAAGACCTTGGCATCATAAAATTTTAAAAACAGGAAAAGAAGTTATTTTTAACGCTAAACTCACTCTTTTTAATAATTTTTGGCAATTTAATAATCCTAAAATTTTAAATTCTTTTGAAGGTTTTATTCCAAAATACCAAATTGCAGGCATAAGGGATTTAAAAATTCAAGAATTCATGGCAAAATATCTTACTTTTGAAAATTTAAAAGAAAGTGGAATAGATGATAAATACATCAATTTTCTTTTAAATCTGCACGCTTATGATGAAAAAAGTTTTGCGATGTTTCAAAATTTGGAATTTTTTCTAAATGATTTAAAATATATTGAAATTTTTAATTTTCTAAGACGGTTAGGGGTAAAAAAAACTAATTACAAATCTTATAAAATTGATGTTTTCAATATCGACAATTGGCTTAACAACCTCCCTTTTGCACCCACTCAAGATCAAATTAAGGCTTTAAAGGATATAAAGCAAGATCTCAATTCAAGTGAAGCTAAAAGACGGGTTATTATGGGTGATGTTGGATGCGGAAAAACCTTGATTTTATTAGGAGCCGCTTTAATGGTTTATCCAAAACAAGCCATTTTAATGGTACCAACTAGCATACTTGCCAATCAGATTTATGAGGAAGCAAAAAAACTTTTGCCCGATTTTGTAAATATTTTATTTATTAAAGGAGGTAAAAAAGAAAAAGATTTAGCGCAAAAATTACAAAGTGCTAATTTGATTATAGGTACTCACGCTTTAATACATTTAGAAAATCATGAGGCTGTTTTAGTGATGATTGATGAGCAACATCGTTTCGGTTCTGCTCAAAGACAAAAAATTTATACTTTAAACAAAAAAGATTTTGCACCGCATTTTATACAATTTTCAGCAACACCTATTCCAAGAACTTTAAGTATGATACAATCAGAATTTTTACAATTTAGTTTTGTCAAACAAATGCCTTTTAAAAAAGATATTTCTACTTTTTGCATACAAAATGAAGATTTTTCAAAATTAAATGAAAAGATAAAAGAAGAGATTGCACAAAATCATCAAATTATTATTATTTATCCTTTGGTTAATCCAAGCGATAAAATTCCTTATCTTTCTTTGGAACAAGCTAGTGAATACTGGCAAAGTCATTATGAAAAGGTTTTTATAACTCACGGAAAAGATAAACAAAAGGATGAAATTTTAAAGCGTTTTCGCGATGAAGGAAATATTTTATTAAGTACTACCGTCGTAGAAGTTGGAATTTCTTTGCCAAGATTAAGTACTATTGTCATAGTTGGGGCAGAGCGTTTAGGACTTGCCACTTTACATCAACTTAGAGGAAGAGTCGGAAGAGTGGGGCTTAAAAGTAGTTGTTATCTCTATACAAAACTTAAAGAAATTCCTATACGTTTAAAAGAATTTGCAAACACTTTAGATGGTTTTAAAATCGCAGAACTTGATCTTAAAAATCGTTTGAGTGGAGATTTGCTTGATGGCTTTTTTCAACATGGAAGTGAATTTAAATTTTTTGATTTTTCTAAAGATGAAGAGATTTTAAAACAAGCAAAAGAGGACTTGAGAAAAATAAAAATTTAATTTTTATAATGGCGTCGATTAGTAAGACGCCTTATTGATAAAGCATATTTTTAAAATGAGAGGCTATCATCTGTGCTCGTTGTAAAATTACATTTTTCATTTCTTCATTATAGATTTTATCCAAGCTTTCTTCAAAAAGTTTTAACCAAATTTCAAAAAATTCTTCAGGAAAAGAAGGTAATTCGAGATGCTTTTTTAAAGGTTGTCCATTGTAATCACCTTTGCCTAAAAGAATACCTGACCAAAAATTTCCTATTTTTATTTTATGTTCCTCCCATTGTTTGTCACTTGTTCCTATGGCATTGTTAAAAATAGATCCCAAATTTTCATCTTTTCTTATTTTTTCATAAAATATTTCCATAAGTATTTTTATATTTTCTTGGGTAATGGTATTTGATTTCATAGTCGATTTTCTCCAATATTAATTTTATAAAGCTAATATAACAAAAAATAGGAGAATTTTATTTAACATAGGTTAAAAATGAAGGATGAAAATTTATTAAAATATTTATATAAAATAGGAAAAACAAGAAAAATGCAAAAAAATAATATTTTATTTTATGAAGGAGAATTGGCAAAAAATTTTTTTATTTTATTGCAGGGAAGAATACGAGTTTATAAACATGCTAAAGGTGAAAAAGAAATTACTCTGCATTATTTCAAACCTTTTGATTTTATTGCAGAAATGCCAGCTTTTAAAAGATTAAATTATCCAGCGAGTGCTATCTGTGAGGAGGAGAGTCAAATATTAGAAATTAATTTTATTGAGTTTGAAAATTTATGTAATAACAATAATGAATTTAACTTGATACTGATTAGTTCTTTATTAAATAAGATAAAAATTTTGGAGAAAAAGATATTGCAGAATTCTTTAGATTTGAAAACAAAATTACTAAAATATATTTTGGAAAATGAAAAAAAATTAGATACAATTCCCCAAAAACAAATTGCGATAGATTTAAACGTAAGAGTGCAGTCTTTATCTAGGATGTTAAAAGAGTTAAAATTAGTCAAACTAATTGACACAAAAAAAGGTAAAATTGAAATTATAAATAAAAAAGCACTCTTGGATGAAGTTTGGTAAAATTAAGGATAAAAAGAATATGGATTTAAATTTTATAATCAATCATTTAAGTGTATTTGCAATAGCTGGTTGGCTTACTTTGAAATTAAGTTTTTTTGGTATAGCTTTTTCTATAATTATAGGATTATTTTGTATTTTAATGAGTTATTTTAGAATTAAATTTATAGAACAAATGTGTAAAATTTATATAGAATTATCTCGAAATACTCCTTTATTGATACAGCTTTTTTTTCTTTACTATGCTTTGCCCAAATTTGGCATCCATTTAGAAAAAATTCCTCCTTTAAATTTGATTTGTTTAAGCGTTGATGAAACTTTACGCCCCGCTTTTGCTTGTGCGATTGTTGGTCTTAGTTTTTTGGGTGGATCTTATATGGCTGAGAGTTTTAGATCAGGATTTGAGGCTATTAGAAAACAGCAATTTGAAGCAGGGCTTTCTTTAGGTTTTACAAAATTGGGAAATTTTCGCTATGTTATTTTACCTCAAATACTTGCTGTTTCGATATCAAGCATTAGTGCAAATATTATTTTTCTTATTAAAGAAACTTCGGTGGTAAGTATCATAGCCTTGCCTGATTTGGTCACGGCTATGAAAGATTTAAATTCTCTAACCTATAAAACAGATGAGCTTTTATTTCTTTTGTTTATGGGGTATTTATGCATTATTTTACCGATTTCTTTGATATTATTTTTTGTGGAAAAAAGGCTTTCAAATGCTTAATTTATTAAATTTAGATACTTTAAATCGTCTTTGGCAAGGTTTATTTGTTACGCTTGAAATTTCCATAATTAGTATTATAATTACATCTTTCTTTGGGCTTTTTTTAGGTATTTTAATGAGTTTTAAAAATCGCTATATTTATATTTTATGCCGTTTTATTTTAGAATTTGTGAGAATTATGCCTCTTTTAGTTTGGCTTTTTATAGTATATTTTGGTTTTTCAAGGTGGCTTGGGGTTAATTTAAGTAGCACAGCTTCGGCTATTATTGTATTTAGTATTTGGGGAAGTTTTGAGATGATGGATTTAGTTAGATCTTCATTGCAAAGTATTCCTAAACATCAATACGAAAGCGCTAAAAGCTTAGGTTTAAATAAATTTCAAGCGTATTTTTATATCATTATTCCACAAGCCTTCCGTCGTCTTACTCCTGTAAGTATGAATTTGCTTACTCGTATGATTAAAAGCACAACCTTTGCTTATTTAATTGGTAGTGTGGAGCTTGTAAAGGTAGGGCAGCAAATTATTGAATTTAACAATAAAAACGATTTAGCTCCTTTTATAATTTATGGTTTTATTTTTTTTATTTTTTTTATAATTTGTTATCCTATTACTTTATATTCTAGAAAATTAGAAAAAAAATGGAGTTAAAATGAGTATTTTAAAAGTAACAAATTTGCAAAAATATTATGGAACTCATCATGTTTTAAAAAATATTAATTTAGAGGTAAAACAAAAAGAAGTTGTTGTGATCCTAGGTCCGAGTGGCTGTGGAAAATCAACTTTTTTAAGATGTATTAATGGATTAGAAGAAATTGCAGACGGAACGATACAAATTGGTCAGGATAAAATCGATAAAAATTTTAAAGATTGGACAAGGGTGCGTCAAAAAGTAGGCATGGTGTTTCAATCTTATGAATTATTTGAACATTTAAGTGTTAAAGATAATATACTTTTAGGCCCTTTAAAGGTGCAAAAAAGATCCAAAGAAGAAGTTTTAGAAGAGGCTAAAATATGGCTTGAAAAGGTAGGGCTAATCCATAAACTAGACGCTTTTCCTAGAGAATTAAGTGGGGGGCAAAAACAAAGAATTGCTATAGTAAGAAGCCTTTGTATGAATCCAGAACTCATGCTTTTTGATGAGGTAACGGCAGCACTTGATCCTGAAATTGTTCGTGAAGTTTTAGAAGTTATGTTAAATTTAGCTAAAGATGGTATGACTATGTTAATTGTTACACACGAGATGGGCTTTGCCAAAGCAGTTGCTGATAAAATAGTTTTTATGGATAATGGCGAAGTGATTGAGGAGAATAACCCGCATGATTTTTTTGAAAATCCTAAAAGCGAAAGGGCGAAAAAATTTTTAAATTTGTTTGATTATCATAAATAATTTTATGATAATATTCTTTTTTAGAGAATATCTGGTTAAATTAATAAATATTTTCTTGACAAAATGTTTTTTTTAATATATAATTCGTCTTTTAAAAATTTTGATTCTAAATTTTAGGACGTAAGATTTGCTGGTTTAGCTCAGTTGGTAGAGCAGCTGCCTTGTAAGCAGCAGGTCGGGGGTTCAAGTCCCTTAACCAGCTCCATATTTATTTTTTTAACAGTGTTTGACCAGATATTTTATATGGTGACAATGGTGAGTTACTCAAGTGGCCAACGAGGGCAGACTGTAAATCTGCTGGCTTTCGCCTTCCGTGGTTCGAATCCACGACTCACCACCATGCTTTGCGGGAGTAGCTCAGTTGGCTAGAGCATCAGCCTTCCAAGCTGAGGGTCGCGGGTTCGAGTCCCGTTTCCCGCTCCAATGTTTAACTGGGAGCTGTGTTTTCATTATAACTACAGTATATTCCCATAATTTTTTTTCAGTTGTCTGTATTATATTGGTTTTCTGAGCGCTCGTATGGCTCAGAGGTAGAGCACTCCCTTGGTAAGGGAGAGGTCGCGGGTTCAATTCCCGCTATGAGCTCCATTGTTTTATTGAAAAGATTATAAATATAGACTTGGTTTTGCTTACATTTATTTTTATATTGGAGGAAAAAAATGGCTAAAGAAAAATTTTCACGTAATAAGCCACACGTAAATATAGGTACTATCGGTCACGTTGACCATGGTAAGACTACTTTGACAGCTGCTATTTCTGCTGTTCTTTCAAGAAGAGGTTTGGCAGAGCTTAAAGATTATGATAATATTGATAATGCTCCTGAAGAAAAAGAACGTGGTATTACCATTGCTACTTCTCATATTGAATATGAAACAGAAAATCGTCACTATGCACACGTTGATTGTCCAGGTCACGCTGACTATGTTAAAAATATGATTACAGGTGCTGCACAAATGGACGGTGCGATTCTTGTTGTTTCTGCAGCAGATGGCCCAATGCCACAAACTAGAGAGCATATTCTACTTTCTCGTCAAGTTGGTGTTCCATATATAGTTGTTTTCATGAATAAAGCAGATATGGTTGATGATGCTGAACTTTTAGAGTTAGTTGAAATGGAAATTAGAGAATTATTAAGCTCTTATGATTTCCCAGGAGATGATACTCCAATTATTTCTGGTTCTGCATTAAAAGCTCTTGAAGAAGCTAAAGCTGGTCAAGATGGCGAGTGGTCTAAAAAAGTATTGGATCTAATGGCAGCAGTTGATAGCTATATTCCAACTCCAACTCGTGATACTGAAAAAGATTTCTTAATGCCAATTGAAGATGTTTTCTCAATTTCTGGACGTGGTACGGTTGTTACCGGAAGAATTGAAAAAGGTGTAGTTAAAGTAGGTGATACTATTGAAATTGTTGGTATTAAAGATACACAAACTACTACTGTTACCGGCGTTGAAATGTTTAGAAAAGAAATGGATCAAGGTGAAGCTGGAGATAACGTAGGTGTTCTTCTTCGTGGTACTAAAAAAGAAGAAGTTATTCGTGGAATGGTTCTTGCAAAACCAAAATCAATTACTCCTCATACTGATTTTGAAGCTGAAGTTTATATTTTAAATAAAGATGAAGGTGGTAGACATACTCCATTCTTTAACAATTATAGACCTCAATTCTATGTGAGAACAACAGACGTTACAGGTTCTATTAAATTAGCAGATGGCGTTGAAATGGTTATGCCAGGTGAAAACGTAAGAATTACAGTAAGCTTGATAGCTCCAGTAGCTCTTGAAGAAGGAACACGTTTTGCTATTCGTGAAGGTGGTAAAACAGTTGGTTCTGGTGTTGTTTCTAAAATAATTAAATAAATATTATAAGAAAGTCAAGTTTTTTATACTTGACTTTTGTTTTAAGGGAAAAAAATGAGAATTAAAGTTGGTTTAAAATGTGAAGAGTGTGGTGATATCAATTACAGCACTTATAAAAATAGTAAAAATACAACTGAAAAGTTAGAATTAAAAAAATATTGTCCAAGATTAAAAAAACATACACTTCATAAAGAAGTAAAATTAAAAAGTTAAGCTCTTAGGGCAATAGCTCTAACGGTAGAGCGTCGGATTCCAAATCCGCAGGTTGGGGGTTCGAATCCCTCTTGCCCTGCCATATTAAGGTTTATATAAATGGAAAAATTAATAACTTATTTTAAATTATCAAAGGCTGAACTAAGGAAAGTAATTTTTCCTTTAAAAGAACAGGTGCGAAATGCTTATATTACTGTTTTTATAGTAGTTGCGGTTATTTCAGTATTTTTGGCATTAGTAGATTGGATTATGTCATCTATTGTTTCTTTGGTTGTATAAGGAGATAATGGTGAATACTTATAAATGGTATGCAATTCAAACTTATGCTGGTAGTGAAATGGCTGTAAAAAGAGCTATTGAAAATTTAGTTAAAGATAATGGTATTGAGGATAGACTAAAAGAAATAGTTGTTCCAACAGAAGATGTTATCGAATTTAAAAATGGAAAAGAAAAAATTAGTGAAAGAAGTTTGTATTCAGGATACGTGTTTGCAAATCTTGATTTAAATACGGAACTTTGGCACCGAATTCAATCTCTTCCAAAAGTAGGACGTTTTATTGGGGAATCAAAAAAACCAACCCCTTTAACAGAAAAAGATATCAATTTAATTTTGGAAAAAGTTCATAATCGTGCAGCTCCTAAACCAAAAATTTCTTTTGAAGAAGGAGAAAATGTAAGAATCACTGAAGGCCCATTTGCGAATTTTACTGCTATTGTAGAAGAATATGATATGGTTAGAGGTTTATTAAAATTAAATGTTTCTATTTTTGGACGTTCAACTCCAGTGGAGATTTTGTATTCTCAAGTTGAGAAAATAATTTAAATTTATTAAGGAGAATTGTTATGGCTAAGAAAGTTGTAGGCGAAATTAAATTACAAATTGCTGCCACTAAAGCAAATCCATCGCCACCAGTTGGCCCTGCTTTAGGACAGCAAGGTGTTAATATTATGGAATTTTGTAAAGCTTTTAATGAAAGAACAAAGGATATGGCAGGTTTTAATATCCCTGTTGTTATCACAGTTTATGCAGATAAGAGTTTTACTTTTATTACAAAACAACCACCAGCTACAGATTTAATCAAAAAAGCAGCTGGTATTTCTAAAGGCACAGATAATCCTTTAAAAAATAAAGTGGGTAAATTAACTCGTGCTCAAGTTTTAGAAATTGTTGATAAAAAAATTGCGGATTTAAACACTAAAGATAGAGAACAAGCAGCAAAAATTATTGCTGGTTCAGCTCGTTCTATGGGTGTTGAAATCGTTGATTAATCCTTTTGACCGCTAAAGTAAAAAGCGGTAGCACTTTAAAAATGCGGAGAGTATAAAAATGGCTAAAATGGTAAAAAGATTAAAAAATTTATTAGAGAAAATTGATTCAAATAAAATTTACAGTCTTAATGAGGCAATAGAAACAGTTAAAGAGTTAAAATCAGCAAAATTTGATGAAACTGTCGAAATTGCTTTAAAATTAAACGTTGATCCAAGACATGCTGATCAAATGGTAAGAGGATCTGTTGTACTTCCTGCTGGAACAGGCAAAAAAGTTCGTGTAGCTGTTATTGCAAAAGATGCTAAAGCAGACGAAGCTAAAAATGCTGGAGCAGATATTGTTGGAAGCGATGATTTAGTTGAAGAAATTCAAAAAGGAAATATGAATTTTGACGTATTGATTGCGACTCCAAATTTAATGGGTTTAGTAGGTAAAGTAGGTAGAATTTTAGGTCCTAAAGGTTTAATGCCAAATCCAAAAACTGGAACAGTAACTATGGATGTTGCACAAGCTGTAAATAACGCTAAGAGTGGGCAAGTAAATTTTAGAGTTGATAAACAAGGAAATATCCATGCTGGACTTGGAAAAGTAAGTTTTTCTAAAGAGCAATTATGGGATAATATCTCAACTTTTATAAAAGCTATTAACAAACATAAACCAGCTGCAGCAAAAGGTAGATATATTAAAAGCGCTGCTTTGTCTTTAACTATGAGTCCATCGGTAAAACTTGAAATTCAAGAGTTACTTGATATGAAATAAAGAGTTGTCAAAAACTCTTTATTTTTTTTGAAATAAACATTTGAGAAAATGTTAATTTTTTGAAATGTTTATTTTAGATTGAAGATAGTCGAGGCGTAAGCTTAATTGGAAAATTTCCTCTCTACTTGAAATCTCAATCGGAAAGGAGAAAATGTGACTAGAAGCGAAAAAGTTGAAGTTATTGCTAAGCTTGAAGAAAATTTCAAAGCTAGTGAAGCTATTATAGTTTGCGACTATAAGGGTTTATCTACTAAGAAATTGGAAGAACTTAGAAATAATGCAAGAGAAAATAATGTAAAAGTTCAAATTATTAAAAATACTTTGGCTAACATTGCTCTTAATAATTCCGGAAAAACAGGTCTAGTTCTTAAAGATACCAATATTTATCTTTGGGGAGAAGATCAACTTAGTGTTTCAAAAGTAGCTGCTAAATTTGAAGAAAACAATGAAAAATTTCAAATTAAAACTGCTTTTGTTGATGGTGAAGTTGCAGACGTTGCTAAGGTTAAAGCCTTGGCTAAAATGCCTTCACGCAATGAGTTGCTTGCTATGCTTTTGCAAGTTTGGAAAGCGCCAATTGCCAACTTTACTATTGGTTTAAATGCGCTAAAAAATAAAAAAGAAACTGAATAAAAAGGATTTAAAATGGCAATTTCAAAAGAAGATGTATTAGAATATATTTCAAATTTAAGTGTTCTTGAGCTTTCTGAGCTTGTAAAAGAATTTGAAGAGAAATTTGGTGTATCAGCTGCTCCGGTAATGGTAGCTGGCGGTGCAGCAGCAGGTGGCGGTGCAGCAGCTGCTGAGGAAAAAACAGAATTTGATATTGTTTTAACTGACGGCGGTGCTAAAAAAATCGAAGTAATTAAAATCGTTAGAGCTTTAACAGGTCTTGGACTTAAAGAAGCTAAAGATGCTGTAGAGCAAACTCCTTCAACTTTAAAAGAAGGTGTAGCTAAAGCTGAGGCAGAAGAAGCTAAAAAACAACTTGAAGAAGCTGGTGCTAAAGTAGAACTTAAATAATTTAATTTTTTAAATTGGATTTAGTTTAAGAAGATTTGTTTTTAACAAGTCTTCTTTTTTTTGTTTTTACCTAGTTTTTAGGTCTTCTTTTTTAAATTTACAAAATTTACCATGAGGTATATGCAAATGTTAGATAATAAATTAAGAAATCGTTTAAGAGTAGATTTCTCCAATATTTCAAAACAAATAGAAATTCCAAATCTTTTACAATTACAAAAAGCTAGTTTTGATTATTTTTTAAATTTTAATAATGGTGAAAGTGGTATAGAAAAAGTTTTTAAATCAATTTTTCCAATACATGATCCGCAAAATAGATTGAGTCTAGAATATGTAAATAGTGAAATAGGCAAACCAAAATACACTATTCGCGAATGTATGGAAAGAGGTTTAACTTACTCTGTAAATTTAAAAATGAAAATCCGTCTTACTTTACATGAAAGAGATGAAAAGACAGGTGAGAAAGTTGGTATAAAAGATATTAAAGAGCAAGAAATTTATATCAGAGAAATTCCATTAATGACAGATCGTGTGTCTTTTATTATTAATGGAGTAGAAAGAGTTGTTGTTAATCAGCTTCATAGAAGTCCCGGTGTAATTTTTAAAGAAGAAGAAAGTTCAACAGTAGCTAATAAGCTTGTTTATACGGCGCAAATTATTCCTGATCGTGGTTCTTGGTTGTATTTCGAATATGACGCTAAAGATGTGCTTTATGTGAGAATTAACAAAAGAAGAAAAGTGCCTATAACTATGCTTTTTAGAGCATTAGGGTATAAAAAACAAGATATTATAAAGCTATTTTACCCTATTCAAACAATCCATGTTAAAAAAGATAAATTCTTGACCGAATTTAATCCTAGTGATTTTATGGATAGAATAGAATACGATATTAAAGATGAAAAAGGTAAAGTTGTCCATCAAGCGGGAAAAAGATTGACAAAGAAAAAAGCCGAGCAATTGATTAAAGATGGATTGAAATGGATAGAGTATCCAGTAGAGGTTTTATTGAATCGTTATTTGGCAAATCCTATTTTTGATAAAAATAGTGGCGAAATGCTTTTTGATTCTCTAACGCTTATCGATGAAAGCAAACTTGCAAAAATTAAAGAGCAAAAAAGTTTTGAAATTGCAAATGATTTAGCTAATGGTGTAGATACTGCTATTATCAACTCATTTATACAAGATAATGAAACTTTAAAACTATTAAAACAAACTGAAAATATTGAAGATGAAAATGATCTAGCTGCAATAAGAATTTATAAAGTTATGAGACCTGGTGAACCAGTAGTTAAAGATGCGGCAAAAACTTTCGTTAATGATTTATTTTTCAATCCAGAAAGATACGATTTAACCAAAGTTGGCCGTATGAAAATGAATCATAAATTAGGTCTTGATGTTCCTGAATATGTAACCGTTTTAACCAATGAAGATATTATTAAAACTGCAAAGTATTTGATCAAGGTTAAAAATGGCAAGGGTCATATTGATGATAGAGATCATTTAGGAAATCGTCGTATTAGATCTATAGGTGAACTTTTGGCTAATGAGCTTCATTTAGGATTGGCAAAAATGCAAAAAGCTATCCGAGATAAATTCACCTCTTTAAATTCGGATATTGATAAAGTTATGCCTTATGATTTGATTAATCCTAAGATGATCACTACAACAATTATTGAATTTTTCACAGGTGGACAACTTTCTCAATTTATGGATCAAACAAACCCGCTAAGCGAGATCACTCATAAGCGTCGTTTATCTGCGCTTGGTGAAGGAGGACTTGTTAAAGAAAGAGCAGGTTTTGAAGTTAGAGATGTTCATGCGACTCATTATGGTAGAATTTGTCCAGTAGAAACCCCAGAAGGGCAAAATATTGGTTTGATTAATACTCTTTCAACTTATGCTAAAGTGAATGAACTCGGTTTTGTTGAAGCACCTTATAAAAAAGTTGAAAATGGAAAAGTTACTGATGAAATTGTTTATTTAACTGCTACACAAGAAGAAGGTTTATTTATTGCACCTGCTTCCACTAAGGTAGATGCTAAGGGTAATATCGTTGAAGAATTCGTTGAAGCAAGACAAGATGGAGAAACAATTCTAGCTAAAAGAGAAGAAGTTCAACTTATCGATCTTTGTTCAGGTATGGTTGTTGGGGTTGCAGCTTCTTTGATTCCTTTCTTGGAGCATGATGATGCAAACAGGGCTTTGATGGGTTCTAATATGCAACGTCAAGCTGTTCCTCTTTTAACTTCAAGTGCTCCTATTGTAGGTACTGGAATGGAGAGTACTATTGCGCGTGATGCTTGGGAAGCTGTTAAAGCTAAGCGTGGCGGTGTAGTAGAAAAAGTAGATAATAAAAGTATTTTTATCTTGGGTGAAGATGAAAAAGGTCCTTTTATCGATCACTATATTATGGAGAAAAATTTACGCACTAACCAAAATACAAATTATATTCAACATCCTATTGTCAAAAAGGGAGAAGTGGTTAAAGCAGGGCAAATTATTGCTGATGGTCCTTCTATGGATCAAGGGGAATTGGCTATCGGAAAAAATGCTTTAATTGCTTTTATGCCTTGGAATGGTTATAACTATGAGGATGCTATCGTAGTAAGTGAAAGAATTATTCGTGAAGATACATTCACAAGCGTTCATATCTATGAAAAAGAAATTGAAGCTAGAGAATTAAAAGATGGTATAGAAGAAATCACCAAAGATATACCAAATGTTAAAGAAGAAGATGTTGCTCATTTAGATGAAAGTGGAATTGCAAAAATAGGAACTCATATTAAACCAGGTATGATTTTGGTTGGAAAAGTTTCACCAAAAGGCGAGGTTAAGCCAACACCAGAGGAAAGACTTTTAAGAGCTATTTTTGGTGAAAAAGCAGGCCATGTCGTAAATAAGTCTTTGTATGCTACTGCTTCATTAGAAGGTGTAGTTGTAGATGTAAAAATATTTACTAAAAAAGGTTATGAAAAAGACGAAAGAGCTTTAAAAGCGTATGATAAAGAAAAAATGTCTTTAGAAAAAGAACATCACGATAGACTTTTGATGATGGATAGAGAGGAAATGCTTAGAGTTTGCGCTTTATTGTCTAAATCAACTTTAACCAGCAGTCAAAAAATCGGTGATAAAACTTATAAAAAAGGTGAGAAAGCTGATTTAAGCGATTTAGAAAAAATCAATCGTTTTACACTTACTACTATTATTAAAGCTTATTCTAAAGAAGTTCAAAAACAATATGAAGATTTGAAAAATCATTTCCAAAATGAAAAGAAAAAACTAAAAGCTGAACATGATGAAAAACTTGAAATTTTAGAAAAAGATGATATCTTACCAAGTGGAGTAGTAAAACTTGTAAAAGTTTATATTGCTACAAAACGAAAGCTAAAAGTGGGCGATAAAATGGCAGGACGCCATGGAAATAAAGGTATTGTTTCTACCATAATCCCAGAAGTTGATATGCCTTATCTTGCAAATGGAAAAAGTGTAGATATTGCACTCAATCCTTTAGGGGTTCCAAGTCGTATGAATATAGGTCAAATTTTGGAAAGTCATTTAGGACTTGTTGGATTAAGACTTGGGGAGCAAATTCAAGAAATCTTTGATAGAAAACAAAAAGATTTCATTAAAGAATTAAGAGCAAAAATGCTTGAAATTTGTTCTATTCCAAGACTTGCAAATGAAAAAGAATTTATTAAAAAATTAAGCGATGAAGAACTTTTAGATTATGCTAGAGATTGGAGCAAGGGGGTTAAATTTGCAACTCCTGTTTTCGAAGGTGTCAATATAGAGGAATTTAAAAAATTGTTTGAATTAGCAAAAATTGACATGGATGGAAAAACAGAGCTTTACGATGGAAGAACCGGTGAAAAGATAGCAGAGCGTGTTCATGTGGGATGTATGTATATGTTAAAACTTCACCACTTAGTCGATGAAAAAGTTCATGCAAGAAGTACAGGACCTTACAGTCTTGTAACCCAACAACCAGTTGGTGGTAAAGCACTTTTTGGAGGTCAAAGATTTGGAGAAATGGAAGTGTGGGCGCTTGAAGCTTATGGAGCGGCACATACTTTAAGAGAAATGCTAACTATTAAATCAGATGACGTAGAGGGTAGATTTAATGCTTATAAAGCAATTACCAAAGGAGAGAATGTTCCAGCGACAGGAATTCCTGAAACATTTTTTGTTTTAACTAATGAACTTAAATCACTTGCATTAGATGTTGAGATTTTTGATAAGGATGAGGACAATGAGTAAATTTAAAGTCATAGAAGTAAAAGAAGATGCTAGACCTAGAGATTTTGAAGCTTTTCAACTAAGGCTTGCTAGTCCTGAAAAAATAAAATCTTGGTCTTATGGAGAAGTAAAAAAACCAGAAACGATCAATTATAGAACTTTAAAACCTGAAAGAGACGGTCTTTTTTGTGCTAAAATTTTTGGTCCTATCCGTGATTATGAATGTCTTTGCGGTAAATATAAAAAAATGCGTTTTAAAGGTGTTAAATGTGAAAAATGTGGCGTTGAAGTTGCTAATTCTAAAGTTCGTCGCTCAAGAATGGGGCATATTGAACTTGTAACTCCAGTAGCGCATATTTGGTATGTGAATTCTTTACCAAGTCGTATAGGCACACTTTTAGGCGTAAAGATGAAAGACCTTGAGCGTGTGCTTTATTATGAAGCTTATATTGTTGAAAATGCTGGTGATGCATATTATGATAATGAAAATACTAAAAAAGTTGAATATTGTGATGTTTTAAATGAAGAACAATATCAAAATTTAATGCAGCGTTATGAAAGTAGCGGTTTTAAAGCAAGAATGGGTGGAGAGGTTGTTCGAGATTTATTGGCTAATTTGGATCTTGTAGCTCTTTTAAATCAATTAAAAGAAGAAATGGCCGCAACTAATTCAGAAGCAAAGAAAAAGACTATCATTAAACGTTTAAAAGTGGTTGAGAATTTTTTAAATTCAAATTCTAACACTGATGTTGATAGTGAAAATGCAGTTCCTAATCGCCCAGAATGGATGATGATAACTAATTTACCAGTATTGCCACCAGATTTGCGTCCTTTGGTTGCCTTAGATGGTGGAAAATTTGCGGTTTCTGATGTAAATGATTTATATCGTCGTGTTATCAATAGAAATACTCGTCTTAAAAAGCTTATGGAACTTGATGCACCAGAAATCATTATAAGAAATGAAAAAAGAATGCTTCAAGAAGCAGTAGATGCTTTATTTGATAATGGTCGTCGTGCTAATGCAGTTAAAGGAGCCAATAAGCGTCCTTTAAAATCTTTAAGTGAAATTATCAAAGGTAAGCAAGGACGTTTTAGACAAAACTTGCTTGGAAAAAGGGTTGACTTTTCGGGACGTAGTGTTATTGTTGTAGGTCCAAAATTAAGAATGGATCAATGCGGTCTGCCTAAAAAAATGGCTTTAGAGCTTTTTAAACCACATTTATTAGCTAAGCTTGAAGAAAAAGGTTACGCAACAACCGTTAAACAAGCAAAAAAAATGATAGAGAATAAAACCAATGAAGTTTGGGAATGTTTAGAAGAGGTTGTAAAAGGTCATCCTGTTATGTTAAACCGTGCTCCAACTTTACATAAGCTTTCTATTCAAGCTTTTCATCCGGTTTTAGTTGAAGGTAAAGCGATACAATTACATCCTTTAGTATGTGCTGCTTTTAATGCAGACTTTGATGGGGATCAAATGGCAGTACATGTGCCGCTTTCTCAAGAAGCCATTGCAGAATGTAAGGTGCTTATGCTTTCTTCGATGAATATTCTTTTACCAGCGAGTGGTAAATCAGTAACTGTTCCTTCGCAAGATATGGTTTTGGGGATTTATTATCTTTCCTTGGAAAAAGCAGAAGCAAAAGGATCTCATAAAATTTGCACAGGCATTGATGAAGTAATGATGGCACTTGAAAGCAAATGTTTAGATATTCATGCAAGCATACAAACTGTTGTTGATGGTAGAAAGATTACAACGACAGCTGGAAGACTTATTATAAAATCTATTTTACCTGATTTTGTTCCTGAAGCTAACTGGAATAAAGTTTTAAAGAAAAAAGATATAGCAGCACTTGTTGATTATGTTTATAAGCAAGGTGGATTGGAAATCACAGCTAATTTCTTAGATAGACTCAAGAATTTAGGTTTTGAATATGCCACAAAAGCGGGTGTTTCTATCTCTATAGCAGATATTATTGTTCCTGATGATAAGCAAAAGGCTATTGATGCAGCTAAAAAGCAAGTTAGGGAAATTCAAAATTCTTATAATCTTGGTTTAATAACCTCTGGAGAGAGATATAATAAGATTATTGATATTTGGAAAAGTACAAATAATCTTCTTTCAAAAGAAATGATGAAGTTGGTTGAAAAAGATAAAGATGGCTTTAACTCCATTTATATGATGGCGGATTCTGGAGCTAGGGGTAGTGCAGCGCAAATTTCTCAGCTTGCTGCAATGAGGGGACTTATGACTAAGCCAGATGGTTCTATTATTGAAACTCCTATTATTTCAAATTTCCGCGAAGGTTTGAATGTGCTTGAGTATTTTATATCTACTCACGGTGCTAGAAAAGGTCTTGCAGATACAGCACTTAAAACTGCAAATGCAGGTTATTTGACAAGAAAATTAATTGATGTTGCACAAAATGTGAAAATTACCATGGAAGATTGTGGTACACACGAGGGAGTAGAAATCAATGAAATTACTGCCGATAGTTCTATAATAGAAACATTGGAAGAAAGAGTTTTAGGAAGAGTTTTAGCAGAGGATGTGATCGATCCTATTACAAATTCTGTTCTCTTTACAGAAGGTACTTTGATTGATGAAGAAAAAGCAAGAATGTTTAGTGAGAATGGCATTAAGAGTGTGAATATCCGAACTCCAATTACTTGTAAAGCTAAAAAAGGAATTTGTGCTAAATGTTATGGTGTAAATCTTGGTGAAGGAAAACTCGTTAAGCCAGGTGAAGCTGTTGGTATTATTTCTGCACAGTCTATTGGAGAGCCTGGTACTCAGCTTACGTTAAGAACTTTCCATAGCGGCGGGACTGCAAGTACAGATTTGCAAGATAGACAAGTTAGTGCTCAAAAAGAAGGTTTTATAAGATTTTATAATTTAAAAACTTATAAAAACAAAGAAGGAAAAATAATAGTTGCAAATCGTAGAAATGCAGCTATTTTATTAGTAGAACCAAAAATAAAAGCTCCATTTAAAGGGGTAATCAGTATAGAAAATATCCATGAAGATGTGATTGTTTCCATTAAGGATAAAAAGCAAGAAATTAAATATACGCTTAGAAAATATGATCTGGCAAAAGCAAATGAGTTGGCAGGAGTTAGTGGAAATATAGATGGCAAATTATATCTTCCTTATCAAAATGGTACCGAAGTTGATGAAAATGAAAGCATTGTAGAGGTTATCAAGGAAGGATGGAATATTCCTAATCGTATTCCATTTGCAAGTGAAATTTTAGTTAAAGATGGTGATCCAGTTGTACAAAATATCAAAGCAGGTGAAAAAGGCACCTTGAAATTTTATGTTCTTAAGGGCGATGGTCTTGATAGAGTTAAAAACGTTAAAAAAGGTGATATAGTTAAAGAGAAAGGTTTCTTTGTTGTTATTGCCGATGAAAATGGAAGAGAAGCAAAAAGGCATTATATTCCAAGAGAATCAAAAATTGAATTCAATGATAGTGCCCTTATTGAAGATTCTAGTGTTATCATAGCGAGTGCTCCAAAAAAAGAAAGTATTGTTATTGCAGAATGGGATGCTTATAACAATACCGTTATTGCTGAAATTGATGGAACTATAAGTTTTGAAGATATTGAGGCAGGTTATAGTGCCGATGAACAAGTTGATGAAGCAACAGGTAAGCGATCTTTAGTGATCAATGAATATCTTCCAAGTGGCGTTAGACCAACTTTAGTGATTGCTGGAAAAGGTAATAAGGCGGTGCGTTATCAATTAGAGCCAAAAACGGTTATTTTTGTACATGATGGTGATAAGGTTTCACAAGCTGATATTTTGGCAAAAATTCCAAAAGCCGCTGCAAAATCTAAAGATATTACAGGAGGTCTTCCAAGAGTTTCCGAGCTATTTGAGGCAAGAAAGCCAAAAAATGCCGCTGTGATTGCTGAAATTGATGGTGTAGTTCGTTTTGATAAACCATTGCGTTCAAAAGAAAGAATAGTAATTCAGGCGGAAGATGGCACAAGTGTTGAATATTTAATTGATAAATCAAAACATATACAAGTTAGAGATGGTGAATTTATACACGCTGGAGAAAAACTAACCGATGGTGTGGTTTCAAGTCATGATATACTTAAAATTTTGGGTGAAAAGGCCTTGCATTATTATTTAATTTCTGAAATTCAGCAAGTTTATAGAGGACAAGGTGTTGTGATTTCAGATAAACATATTGAAGTTATTGTTTCACAAATGTTAAGGCAAGTAAAAGTTGTTGATAGTGGGCATACTAAATTTATAGAAGGTGATTTAATATCTAGACGTAAATTTAGGGAAGAAAATGAAAGAATTATGAGAATGGGTGGAGAACCAGCTATTGCAGAACCTGTTCTCTTAGGTGTTACAAGAGCTGCGATTGGAAGTGATAGTGTGATTTCTGCAGCATCTTTCCAAGAAACAACTAAAGTCTTAACCGAAGCTAGTATAGCAGGTAAATTTGATTATCTAGAAGACTTAAAAGAAAATGTTATTTTAGGTAGAATGATTCCTGTAGGAACTGGTCTTTATAGCGAAGAAAAATTTAAATTAAAAGAAAATAATTAAATAGCCAAAAAGGCTATTTAATTTGATAGATTCCTTTCAAACAATTATTCATTTTTTCAATTATATTTAAGAGATTCTATAATAAGTATCTGCGTATTTAAATATCAAAAATACAAATATCCAAGAATTAATAAAATCTTATAAAAATAATTTTTTACTATTATATAATTGATAAGCGTTTATTCTAAATCAAAAAAATAAGAAAATATTAAATATAGCCATGAAATTAAGAAATTATAGTGAGTTTTAGATTAAATGTAGAACTTTATTCAGCATGTTTAGCTGCAAATTTATGTAGTGTAAGAATAAAATGCATAATGTGGAGAGATGAGATGTTATACAATTTGTCAATTTTCAATATTTAATTATATTAAATTTGTATTTAGAAGTTAATTATGAAAAAATCTAGATTTTGATTTAAAAAACGCAATTTATAAAATTTATTGATACAGAAGGTAACATAAATTAAAAATTTAGTCAAAATGTTTATTTGAACTTATGAAAATAAATATTGTTTTACAAAATTTTACTTATTATAAAATAAAAAAGGAAATTGAATGAAAGAAGAATATATTTTTATAGGAGTTGATATAGGTACGACAGGCGTTAGAGCCGCTGCTTATGAAAAAAATGGAACTCTTTTTTATTATGCAGATGAATATTATTCTATTGAAATGCCTAGGCCAAATTATGCAGAACAAAATCATGAATTGATTTTTAATAAAACTAAAAAAGTTATAAAAGAGGTGGCGAATAAACTCTTATATCTTAGAAAAAAACCTCTCGGAATATCTTTAAGTGTAGCCATGCATAGTTTTGCTTTAGCTAAAAAAGATAAATTTTTAAGCAATATGTTAATTTGGGCTGATAGCAGAGCTAGTAAGCTTGTAAAAGATTACAAAGCAAAGAGTGACAATATAAAATATTTTTATGATAAAACTTGCTGTCCTCCTCATTCTTGTTATCCATATTTTAAGATGCTTTACTTTAAACAAAATTATGAAAATTTAGATTTTGATAGAGTTTATTCCTTAAAAGATTATATCTTTGAACAATTAACTGGTTTTTGGTGTATAGATAAATCTTGTGCCTGCGCGAGTGGGTTTTATAATGCGAATGATTTAAATTGGGATGATGATTTACTTTATAGCTTGGGTTTAAAAAAAGAAAATTTACCAGAAGTAAAAGATACTATTTTTAACTTAGGTTTAAAAGAAGAAATTGCAAAAGAGTTAAATCTAGCACCAGGTTTGCCAGTAGTAATAGGATCAAGTGATGGAGTTTTAGTAAATTTGGGTATAAGTTGTTTTAAAGAGGGACAAATGAGTGCTACTATAGGTACTAGTGGAGCTTTGAGGCTTATTAGCAACGGAGTTAAAAAGGATTCAAGTGCTAGAACTTGGTGTTACAATCTCTTAGATGATACTTGGGTAGTTGGAGGAGCTATAAATAATGGCGGAATAGTGCTTAAGTGGCTAAGGGATAAGATTTGTCATTATAGCACAAGTAATCTTGAAAATATAGATATAGATGTATAAAACCGCTTTTCAAATCAAAGTCATTTGACACTTAAAATCAAAGTCAAAAAATACGACTTTGATTTCTAATGCAAAATTTGAGTATATTTTGT
>NZ_NXLY01000014.1 GCF_005406225.1 Campylobacter taeniopygiae
TCTAATTCTTTTTCTTCCTTGCTTTTTATTAAAGCACAAGAGTTTAAAAATACTAAAGCTAAAATTGCCAAAATGATTTTCATTTATAATCCTTGGTTTTTAAGAATATAGTCTATTGTATAATAAGTTATATAAAATTTTTATGGATATATGTATTTTTATAAATAGTGTATTTTATATTTCTTTTTGCAAATTTTCGCTTTTTTCTAAAACTGCAAAATACTCCATTTCAAGTGTTTCCAACTCTTCTTGTGCCTTTTGCAACTCTTCATAAAGTTTATTAATACCGATATTTTGATAAACACTAGGATTTGACAAATCTTTATTTAATTGCTCAATTTGTTTTTCAATGATTTCTATTTTTTCTGGATGATGGTTTAAAATTTCATTTTCTTTATAGCTTAATTTTTGGCTTTTTTTCTCTTTTTGATTGCTGTTTGAAATTGAATTTTCAAGACTTAAGGTAAAATTATCAAATTCGTGCAATTCTTTTTCATTTTCAAGATATTCCGTATAAAGAGTATGTAAAATATTGATCGAAGAATTTCCCTCAAAAGCATAAATTTTATTCGCTATTTTATCAACAAAATACCTATCATGAGATACAAATAAAATCGCTCCCTCAAAATTTAACAAATACTCTTCTAAAATATTAATCGTTGAGATATCTAAATCATTGGTTGGCTCATCAAGCACTAAAATATCATAAGTTTGAGTAAAAAGTAAAGCCAAAGCTACTCGATTTTTTTCTCCTCCACTTAATACAGAAACACTTTTATCTAAAAATTCTTTAGGAAATAAAAAATTTTTCAAATATCCATAAACATGCATATTTTTATCTCTTACTTGAACTCTATCTCCACCATTAGGACAAAAAATTTCAAGCAAGGTTTTATCTGAATTTACCAAATTTCTAGCTTGATCAAAATACCCTATCTTAATTTCCCCTCTTTTAATCTCTCCGCTATCTTGCTTAATTTGCCCTAAAAGCATTTTTAAAAAAGTAGATTTTCCACAACCATTTTTTCCCACTATAGCTATACGCTCTCCTTGTAAAATACGGGCTGAAAAATCTCTAAAAAGCATTTTATCTTCTATACTTTTACTCACATTCTTAATCTCAAATAACATTTTTTTTCGGTTCATTACCTTATCAGCATTAAAATTAAGCGTAGATCTTGAAATTTCAAGTCTCAAACGTTTTATAGCCCCTGGATTTTTTTTAGCCTCTTCTCGCATTCTTAAAATGCGCTCTTTTCTTCCCTCATTTCTTTTTAGCCTTGCTTTAACACCGCGTCTTAACCATTCTTCTTCACTTTTTAACTGCTTTAATAAAGTCTCATGACTCTTAGTAAGACTTTCTAAAATTTGTGCCTTTTTTTCAAGATAGTTTGCATATCCTCCTTTAAAAACACTTAATTTTCCATTTTCAATTTCCACACACTTATCAGCAATAGCATCAATAAAATAACGATCATGCGAAATAAAAATAACACACATTTTAGATTCTTTTAACAAGTCCTCTAAAAAACTCGTCATATAAACATCTAAATGATTTGTTGGCTCATCAAGCAATAAAATATCAGGATTTTTTAATATGAGTATGCAAAGCCCTACCCTGCGTATCTCACCGCCACTTAATGTACATACTAAACGATCAATGTATTTTAATAGATCAAATTCTTTTAAAACGCGATTTATCTTAGCTTCTATATTCCAAGCATCTTTGCTTTCTATCAAAGCCATAATCAAATCCATTTGTTTTAAATATTCTTTGTTTTCTGGATTTTGTTCTAATTTTAAATGGAGTTCTTCATATTCTTCTAAAGCGGTATAAATTTCTGAAAGCTCTTGTTTGATAGCATCCCTAACACTTAAATTTGCATGAAAATCTACATTTTGAGAAAGCATTGCAATGCTTTTTCCATTTTGTCTTATAACGCGACCGCTATCTAAATTTAAGACACCAAAGAGTATCTTTAAAAAAGTGGATTTTCCTTCTCCATTTTTACCAATAATAGCTATTTTTTCGCCATCATTGGCACTAAAATTTGCTTCATTTAAAACTATTTTTTCATCAAATCTTTTATTCGCATCAATTAGATCAATAAGTGCCATTATAATACTTCCTAGAAAAATAAATCAATGAATAAGAAATAAATTAGAGCCAAATTTCTTTAGCTTGAGTGCTAATTTTATATTTTTTGAGTTCTTTAATAATTTCATCAATAAGTTCTTTATTGTCAGTATCTAAAAAAATTTCTGGACTACCGCTAGATTTTAATAAAAAGTATTTCACATCAAAAGATTTTAAAGTTTGCTTTAGACAAAATACTGAATAAATATCATTTTTATCTACAATGAGTTGATAATATTTGCTTTTTTCTTTTAAATCGCTAGTATCAACATCAACATAAAGATTAAATTGCTCTGCTGCAGGAGTGAAATTTTTGCTTGGCCACTTAGCAAGCTCTTCTTGCCAAGTAAAATCTTCATTATTTTTTTGCTGGCCTTCTTTTTCTATGCTTACATTATGAGCAAATTCAGGAATAAAATCTGAATTTGCTTTAAATTTAGAGATTAATACCAAAACCACTACAAATAAACTAAGCAATAATATGCTTAAAATGCCTATGGTTAGATATTTTTTTATCATTAAGCTAATTGATCTTTTATGATATCACCTAAAGTGATTTTATCATTATCATTTATTTCATTTAAAACTTCGCGTTCTTTCATTTTAACTAAATTTTTAACACTTAAGCGAATTCTATTTTTCTTTTCATCGATGAAAACAATAGCTGCTTCAATTTCATCATCTATTTTCAAATTTTCTAAAGTTGAATTGCTAATATCTTCTTTATGAATAAGCGCATCAACATTTTGACTAAGCTCTACAAAAATACCAAAATCTTTAATATCGCGAATTCTACCTTTAACGATATCTCCAACTTTATGATTTTTAGCATATTCTTGAACTGGTGACTCACAAAGTTCTTTTGTACTAAGAGAAATCTTTTGATTTTCTGTATCTATTTTTATAATTTTTACCTTAACCTTGTCACCAACTTTAAATTTATCTTTACACTTATCGCTTCTTGACCAAGAGGCATCTTCATTATGCAATAATCCCTCAATCATACCAAGATTTATAAATGCTCCAAAAGCAGTTGTTAAAGTAACTTCGCCTTCTAAAACATCTGATAATTTATATTTTTTCAAAAATTCATCAAAAGGCTTTGAAAGTAAATTTCTCAAAGAAACTCTTAAACGTCTTTCATCGGAATTTATTTCAATAACTTCTACATCAATTTCTTGTCCCTTGCTTATATAATCTTTTGGGTTTTTAATATTTTTATCCCAAGAAATTTCACTGATGTGTAAAAATCCTTCAATATCATTGCCTAAATCCACAAAAGCTCCATAAGGCTCTATATTTGAAACGATAACTTTAATTGTATCGCCTACTTCAAGACTATCTTTTATTTCACTCCAAGGATCAGGCAAAGCTGCTTTAATAGATAATGAAAGGTGCTTACGTTCTTTATTGTAACTTATAACTTTAACTGGAACTTTATCGCCCTCTTTGTAAAAAAGACTTGGATTTACTGGACCCTTGTAAGAAATTTCACTATAATGAACCAATCCATCAATCCCACCTACATCAACAAACATACCATAAGTAGTAATTTTTTTAACTATGCCTTCAATCACTCCTTGTTCTTGAGCGATATTATTGATCAGTTCTTTACGTTTTTTTCTTTCATCATCTAAAGTTTTCTTTCGAGAAACAATGATGCTTTGTTCCTCATGATCGATTTTAATAATCTTCACTTTAAAGGTTTTACCTAAAACATTATTACTTTCCTTAAAACCATATTGAGATCTAGGTAAAAAGAATTCGATATCATTGTCATCAACAACAATAAGCCCGCCTTTATTTTTTCCAACTACTTTAACATTAAATATATTTTCAGAATCTTCTTCTTTGTAATTTTTAATAAATTCAATCGCTTTTTCTTTTCTCAAAGCCTTTTTATGGGATAATAAAGATCTTCCGCCATAATAACCTACTACAGCAACTTTGATCCTATCTCCAGTTTTAAACAATAATTGTCCATCGTCTTTTTGAATTTCAGCAAGTGGCAAAATTCCCTCGGATTTTTTACCTATATCAACATAAACTTCATCATTCTTGATCTCTACGATCACTCCTTCTGCCATTGCCTCTTCTTTTGATTTGTCAAAAGCATCTAAAAGTTGTCCAAAATCTTCTTCCTCGAAAAAATCATCCAAACCACTTTGAACTTTATTGTTCGCCTCAATCATCACTGTCCTTTAAAATAATTTTAAATTTCCTCATTCTAAATATTAAAAATTTAGCTTTTGTTAATTTTTTAAATTGTAGTTTTATTTAGCTTTTAAAAAAATAAAATATTGTGCTTTAATCAACAAAAGTTTTAATTTTAGCAATTACCTTATCTATAATCCAATCTGGAGTGCTAGCACCTGCACTAATTCCACAATGTTTTTTATTCAAAAACCATTCTTTTTTTAATTCTTCTTCTGTCTCAATAAGATAGCTATCTTCACAATGCATTTTTGCTATTAAAAAAAGTTGCTTAGTATTGGCCGAATTCTTACCACCTACAACCACTACCACATCGCTTTTTGCAGAAAGTTCTTTAATGGCATCTTGATTTTTAAATGTTGCATCGCAAATGGTATTAAAAACCCTAACTTCTTTAACCCTTAGCATTAAAAAATTAACTATTTCCATAAAATGTTCAGGTTTTTTAGTTGTTTGGCTTACCACAGCAATCTTATTTGGCAACTTAATATTTTCAAGTTCTTTTTTATCTAAAACAACGTAAGCTTTTGTACTTACATAGCTTTTCACGCCTTTCACCTCTGGATGATTTTCATCACCAAAAATAACGACTTCATAACCTTCATCACTCATGCGTTCGCAAATTTGCTGAGGCTTTGTTACAAAAGGACACGTTGCATCAAAAATTTCAATGTTTCTTTTTTTTAGATCAGCCAAATCTTGCTTTGTGATACCATGAGTTCTTATAATGGCTTTTTTTTCATTGCTTAATGCATTAATATCCTCTAAGGTTTTCACATTGAAATCTTTTTGCAAACGTAAAATTTCTTCATTGTTATGTATAAGTGGGCCTATAGTTGCAGCATCCTTAATTTGTTCAGCTTTTTTAATTGCTCTTTTTACCCCAAAACAAAAACCATAGTTCTTGGCTAATTCAATAATCAATTTTTACCCCTAATCTTTTTAAAATTTCTATAAAATTTGGAAAAGAAGTTTCAATGCATTCAAAATCATCAATTTCCATTCCGCAAATCATACCCAAAATAGCAAAACTCATAGCAATACGATGATCCTTATAACTTTTTATTTTAGCTTTATTTACTTTTCCACCTTCTATCTTAAAACCATCTTCAAATTCCTCAACCTTAACTCCGCAAAGCCTCAAATTTGAAACTATAGCATGAATTCTATCGCTTTCTTTAACTCTAAGCTCTTGTGCATTTTTAAGTATAGAAACCCCATTGGCTAAAGCAAAAGCGATAGCTAAAGCAGGAATTTCATCTATAAGCCACGCTATATTTTCTTTAAGCTCAATTCCTTTCAGTTTGCTAAAACTCGCTTCAATCTCTCCTATACTCTCAAAATGATTTTGAGTGATTTTTATTTCTATTTTAGCTCCCATTTTTTGTAAAATTTTATAAGCTTCTATGCGAGTAGGATTTAACAAAACATTGCTTATTTTTATTTTTGAATTGGGGATAATTATTGCTGCAAGTACAAAATAAAAGGCTGAAGATGGATCGTTAGGAATTTCGATATCTTGTTCTTTTAGGGACTCTTTTAAATTTGATATTTCAATTTTTAAACCATCTTCACTTATTTTTAAAGGAGCACCCATTGCTTTTAACATATTCTCACTATGATTTCTACTCAATTTTGGTTCTTTAAATACAGAATTTCCATTTGCATTTAAAGCCGATAAAATCATAGCCGTTTTAACTTGAGCTGATGAAATTTGACTCTCGTGATTAAAAGAATGTAATTTTTGTCCCTCTATGCAAATTGGCGCTAAATTTGCGTCCTCTCTGCCATAAATTTTTGCTCCGATATTTTTAAGAGGATTGCAAATTCTTTTCATAGGGCGGTTATTTAAAGATGTATCTCCGCTTAAGACAAAAAAACCAGAAATTCCTGATAAAAATCCTATCATTAAACGCATAAGAGTTCCGGAATTCCCACAATATAATATATCCTTAGGGGATAAAATTTTTCTAGGTGGAATTATACTTACATTTGATCCATAAATCTTAATTTCAGCACCTAACTTTTTTAAGATTTCGAGTGTGTTTAAAGTATCTTGAGCTAAGAGATAATTCTTAGCTTTATTTTCTTTTTTTGTTAAAAGAGAAAAGATCGCAAAACGATGAGAAATGCTTTTATCTGCTGCAATATCTGAAATTTCTATTTCAAAGCTATCAGATAAAGCATGAATAATCATCTTAAATCAAGACCCATTTCTTTTAATTTTTGTATAATCTTATCCATACTTTCTACAATTTGTTTATCTTCTAAAGTTTTATTCATATCTCTAAAAACGAAGGCTATGGTTAAACTATAAAAATCTTTAAGGTTTTCATCGCTATATAAATCCACCAATCTAAAATTTTCAAGTATTTCTAAATTTAATTCTTCTATAGCTTTTTTAATGCCCTCATACGCATATCCTTTAGGAACTAATACGCTAAGATCCCTATTTACAGCAGGAAATTTAGAATAATTTTTAGCAACCTTTTTCTCTTCTTTGATGAGATCTAAATTTAATTCACAAACATATGTTTTCATTAAGTCTTTTTCATTTTCTAATTTCAAATGCAAACGACCAATAAAACCTATATTTTTATCACCTATAAATATTTCTGCTTGCTCATAAGGACTTAAAAAACTATAATGAGAAAACTTGAGTTTAAAATCACCTATAATGTTTTTAATATCTAAAAGAAAATCATAAAAATTCACAAATCTTGGCTTGGCTTTATTTGCGATTTTAGGCTCTTCTTTATAACCTGAATGCACAAAAGCGATTTTATTGATTTCCTCTGTGTCTTTAGAAAAAATAGATCCTGATTCAAAAAGTTTAATGATTTTTTTTGAATTTTTTGTATTTAAGCTAACAGCATTTAAAAGATGATTTAATAAAGTCGTTCTTAAGGTATTTAACTCATTAGTTATCGGATTTAAAAGTTTTATTTTTACAGTATCAAATCCTAAATTTTCAAGCTCTTCGCTATTATCTAAAACATAATGCAAACTTTCAAAATAGCCATTATTTACAGCATTTTTTCTTAATTCTAAAAGTTTTTTATAAGAAAAATAAGTTAAATTAAGACGATTTTTTCCTAAAAATTCTAAATTTTTAGAAACTATATTATTAATCCCTATCATCCTAACGATTTCTTCGCAAATATCTGCCAAATTACTTACGTCTGGTCTATGTATTGGAACTTCAGCATTCATTAATTTATCATCTAAAAGTATTATTTTAAAACCTAATTTTTTCAAAATATTTAAGATATCATCCTTATCGATATCTTGACCTATGATATTATTAATATGATCAATATTTATAGGTATGGTTAAAAGTTTTTTATCAAGTAAAACTTGCTGAGAGGAACTATATATACTTAAATTAGGATTTTGTTTAAGAATATTAAGTAAAAAATCCATTCCTAAATATAATTTAGGCTCGCTCCCCCTAAAACTTCTATAAAAAATTTTTTCATCTTGTTTTTTATAATTTGACTTTGCATTAGCTATCACATTAGGATCTGTATAATTAGCTTCAATAATTACTAGCTTAGAAGTCTCTTTACATTTATATTCTTGCTCTTGATAAAAGCCGCTAATACTTAAAGTTTTATTTTGGCAAGAAATTTTTGTTTCTCCTAATTTTTCTTTACTCAAATTTAAAGTGATTTCCTCATTTTCTTTAGTAAAATCGCTTAAATCATAAGCATTAAACAAAACACCTGTTGAATGTATAACATAATTTAATAAATTTTGTATAGGATTATTTTCTAAATTTTCAATTTGAGCTAAACGTAAAGAAATGATCAAATCTAGTTGCAAATCATCTTTAATCTCTATAGCTCTGTAATTATAAAAACTATGTAAATCTTTTTGCGCATTAAGACGCAAAACTCTTCCTATACCTAACACATTTTCATTCTCTTTGAAAGACTTAAGCTCTTTTAAATTTAAATTAAAAGCTACGGCTAAATCTCGTGCTATGCCGTATATACTAAGGCAATCCCCCCTATTTGGAGTTAATTCAACCTCAATCAATACATCATTAAAAATTTCATAGGAATTTAACTCTTTTCCAAGCTCTAAAGTACCTATACTTTCATCTAAAACCATAATACCTTCATTAGTTTTACCAAAACCTAATTCTAAGCTTGAACAAAGCATACCATGAGAATCTACCCCTCTTAGCTTAGCATCTTTAATTTCCATCCCATTTGGCATACAAGCACCTTTAAGTGCCACAGCAACATATTGTCCTTGTTCTACATTTTTAGCACCACATACAATTTGCAAGATCTCATTTCCAACATCCACTTGACAAATGCTGAGTTTATCAGAATTTTCATGTTTTATTTTCTCTTTTACAAAACCCACTACAACTTTGCTAGGAGCTTTTAAATTGCAAACTTTATCAACTTCAATACCTATAGAATTTAATTTAAAAACAATTTCTTCAGCGCTTATACTCTCAAGATCTAACCAATCACTTAACCAACTTTTAGTAATTATCATCTAAATTGCTCCAATAATCTTAAATCGCCTTCAAATAAAGATCTCAAATCAGGAATTTGGTGCAAAAGCATAGCAAAACGTTCCACCCCAAGACCAAAGGCATAACCACTTACATTTTTATAACCTATAAAATTAAATACATTAGGATCAACAATTCCACATCCTAAAACCTCTAACCATCCTGTTTGTTTGCATACCCTACAACCACTTCCTTTGCAAAATACGCAAGAAATATCCACTTCAGCCGAAGGTTCAGTGAAAGGAAAAAAACTAGGACGAAAGCGAATTTTTACGTCATCAAACATAAAATGTAAAAAATCTTCTAAAATACTTTTTAAGTGTGCAAAGCTTACTTTTTGCCCTTCTTCTACAACTAGTCCTTCTATTTGATGAAACATTGGAGTATGAGTTATATCAAAATCTCTTCTAAAAACCGCACCAGGTGCTATCATTCTAATAGGAGGTTTTTGGGTTAGCATCGTTCTAATTTGCACTGGTGAAGTTTGAGTTCTCAAAAGTCTTTTATCATCAAAATAAAAAGTATCTTGCATATCTCTAGCTGGATGAGATTTTGGCAAATTTAAAGCTTCAAAATTATGAAATTCATCCTCGATTAAAGGACCTTTTTCTATACTAAAATTCAAACTTAAAAAATATTCTATGATTTTATCCATAGTGCTCATTACAGGGTGTAAAGCACCTTTTGTTACATTTTCATCAAAATAATTAAAATCAAGCACATCTTGTTTCATTTTTTCTTCAAGTGCAAGATTTTCCAAAATTTTAAATTTGGCCAAATAGGCTTTATTGAAAGCTTCTTTTTCTAAATTTAAAGTAGCAGCTAATTCTTTTTTAGCATCGCCTTCTAAATTTTTAAGTTTTGAAAAACTTTCTGTTAAAACGCCTTTTTTACCAAGAACTGAAATTCTAAGTGCCTCTAAATCATTTAAATTATTACACTCTTCAACTTGTTTAATAAAATTTTGCAATTTTTACCCCAATCAAAGTGAAATCTGATTTTAATTTTATTAAAAAGTATTTTAAATTCAGCATAAAAATTAAACTTTTAGAGATATAATTCTAAATTATTAATATTCAATGACAAGGAGAATACATGCAAGAAAAAACAGTTTTTGAACTTATAGTTGAAGGTAAAATTCCATGCAATAAAGTACTTGAAAACAATGATTTTCTAGCTTTTCACGATATCGCTCCAAAAGCTCCTATTCATGTGCTTATTATTCCAAAAAAACATTTTAAAAATTTTCAAGAATTTGATCCAGAACTTATGGCAAAAATGACAAGCTTTATCCAAGAATTAGCCATATTGCTAAATATCCATGAAAGCGGGTATAAATTGATAACAAATTGTGGAAAAGATAGCGGACAAGAAGTGTTTCATTTGCATTTTCATATGCTTGGAGGTTTTACAACCCCACAAAAGCAATAAATTATTTTACCAAAGGCATCAACATCATCTCGTATAATTTATCATAAATTTCATTAGAGCATAGATGTTTTGCTAATTCTAAACCAAAAAGAATAGCTGTTGCAGGGCCTGCTGAAGTGATGATATTTTTATTTACAACTATAGCTTGATTAAGACGAGTACCGTTAAGTCCAATCTCACAACCTGGATAGCAGGTGAATTCATCCTTTAAAACTCCTGCAGCATCTAAAACTATAGGGGATGCACAAATAGCAGCGACAATTTTATTATTATCATGAAGTTTTTTAATGATATTTAAAATTTCATCTGATTGTTTAAGATTATTCATACCTTCATATCCACCCGCTAAAGCAATAGCGTCAAAATCCATATGCGTAATGTCTTTTAGCAAATAATCAGCCTTAATGATAACTCCGTGAGATCCTTTTACAAAAAGATCAGAATTTAAAGAAGCCGTGATCACTTCCAAATCCCCACCCACTTCTTTAGCACGTCTTAAAACATCAACTACGCTTATCAATTCAGTCTCTTCAAAACCTTGTGCCATTGGAACTAAAATTTTTTTACTCATCATCTCTCCTTGTTTTATATTTTTGAAATCTTTTTTCTTTTTCTTTAGCTTTTTCACTCATTTGACGATTAAAACCCATAATTAAAAAAATCATAAAAAAGACAAAAAAAGCTACAAAAATAAAATCTAAAATTGACATATATAAGCCTCCTTTAAAAATCCTAACATAATTTTATAAATATTTAAAGAAAAATCAAAGATAATTTTATAGAATTTAAGTTTTTGAGATTATTTTAAGGGGTGATTGATTTTGAATCAGAAAAATATCAGAATTTTTGTATTTCTTGTCATTATAATTTTATGGGCTTATTTTTCTTTTCCTATTGAAATTTTACAAATTAAAAATTCCAATGGAGAAATAAGCTATGGTTACACAGCTAATGCAAATGCATATTTAAAAAGCTATGGCATCACTCTTTTACTTACCGTTTGTGCCGTTTTTATTGGGATAATTGTTGGCTTTGGTTTAGCTATTTTAAGATTTTTTAATATTAAAGCCTTAAATTTTATTATCGATGAATATATTGATATTATTCGTGGAACCCCTGTTATTTTACAACTTATGATTTTTTCTTTTGTGATTTTAACTTTTATTGATAATCTATACGCAGCTATTTTCGCTTTAGGGCTAAATAGCTCTGCTTATATTGCAGAAATAGTTAGAAGTGGGATTAATAGTATAGACAAAGGGCAAATGGAGGCTGCTCGTGCTATGGGACTTGATTATCAAACCTCTATGAAAGAAATTATCCTTCCGCAAGCTATAAAAAATATTTTACCTGCCTTAGCAAATGAATTTATTTCTTTATTTAAAGAAACCTCCGTGGTTGGTTTTATCAGCGTCATTGATATTACCATGCAAAGTCAAAGCTTACAAGCAATTTTTTATAATCCTAAGCCTATTATATTTACAGGGTTAATTTATTATATCAGCGTTAAAATTTTCAGTTATTTTGCTAAAAAACTTGAAACTAGGATTAATAAAAATGATTAAAATAAAAAATTTACATAAAAAATATGGCAATTTAGAAGTTTTAAAAAATATCAATACTGAAATTTCACAAGGCGATATTATAGCTATTATAGGGCCAAGTGGAGGTGGAAAAAGTACTTTTTTACGTTGTATTAATAGACTAGAATTAGCCGACAGTGGGGAAATTTTTATCAAAGGTGAAAATATATTAGATCCTAAAACAGACATAAATAAAATACGCCAAAAAGTCAGTATGGTTTTTCAGCATTTTAATCTTTTTGCCAATAAAACCATTATGCAAAATTTATGCCTAGCCCCTGTAAAAACTAAAATTTTAAATCAAGAAGCAGCCATCAAAAAAGCTAGAAATTTACTTAAAAAAGTTGGACTTTGTGATAAAGAAGATGCTATGCCTCACCAACTTTCAGGTGGGCAAAAACAACGTATAGCTATTGCAAGAAGCTTGATGATGAATCCGGATGTTATTTTATTTGATGAACCTACTTCAGCACTCGATCCTGAAATGATAGGAGAAGTTTTAAGCATCATGAAAGATCTTGCAAAGGAAGGCTTGACTATGCTTGTAGTTACTCATGAAATGGGTTTTGCTAAAAACGTTGCCAATCGAATTTTCTTTATGGACAAAGGAAATATAGCAGTTGATGACACCCCTAAAGAAGTCTTTGAACATCCAAAAAATGAAAGATTAAAAGAATTTTTAAATAAAGTTTTAAATCACTAAATTTAATCAGTCTTGAAAATCAAGACTGATTAGCTCCAGCATTCTGCATTTTTTATATTTAATTTAGACGCACTAAAATGAGGATCCTTTTTTGCTTTTTGCTGAGTGTTAAAATCTTTTAATGTTTTATTTACAATAGCACCTAAAAGCAGTAAAGAAATAATATTTGTTGTCGCCATAAAAGCCATAGTAAGATCTGCTAAACTCCAAGCAAGTTTTAAATTCATCTGCGATCCTACAAATATCATAGCTACTGCGCTTACTCTAAATAAATTCATCACAAACTTAGAATTTGTCAAATATTTTACATTAGTTTGCGCATAATAATAATTTCCAATCAATGATGTAATAGCAAAAAGAACGATAGCAATAGTAACAAAATGGATTCCAAAGCCCCCATAATATTCTCTCATAGCCTCTTGCACTAAAGGCATACCATCTCCAACATTACTTCCGTGAAAATTTAAATAAGCCATAGAAAAAAGCACTAAAAATCCAGAACTAGTACAAACGACAACATCGATTAATACTGAAAAAGATTGAATAATACCTTGTTTAACAGGATGACTAGTAAGAGCTGCTGCGGCTGCATTTGGTGCAGATCCCATCCCTGCTTCATTTGAGAAGAGTCCTCTTTTTATTCCTATAACTAAAACAGAACCAGCAAAACCGCCAAAAATTGCTTTAAAATCAAAAGCACTCAATAAAACCATATGAATTACAGAAGGAATTTTATCAAAATTCATTAAAACAGCAATAATTGCAAGTAAAATATAAGCCATAGCCATAAAAGGAACAATTAAAGAGCTTATTTTGCCAATTTTTGTATGGTGAGAAAAAAACATCCAAGAACCAAAAATTGTTAAAACAATACCAATAACAATAGGCCAATAGCTTGAAGCAAATCCTGTTGTAGAATTTGGATTAAACATATCATAATACACTTTAAATGCAGATGTCATCGTTTGACTTTGTAAGCCATTAAAGCCATAAGCATAAGTAATAATCAATATAAAAGCGAAGAAAGATCCAAAAAAATGTGAACCCAAAGCTTTTCTTATGTAATAAGCAGGGCCTCCTTTAAAGCCACCTGTTTCATCTTTGGATTTGTAAATTTGCGCTAAAGTACTTTCTGCAAACGCTGAAGCTCCGCCAAAAAACGCCATAATCCACATCCAAAATAAAGCTCCCGCACCCCCTGTTGTAAGTGCATACGAAATCCCTGCAATATTACCTATTCCAACTCTAGAAGCTGTTGATATCATCAAAGCTTGAAAAGGTGAAATATGTTCTTTAGAACCCTCACCATTTCTTTCTGTTAAAATTGAAAATACGGATTTAAGCATACGAAATTGCACAAAACCTGTCAAAAAACTGTAATAAATTCCGCAAACAATAAGCAAAATAACCATTATTGTATCTGTATAAGGAGTAATGTATCCTAAATAATTGATAATTTTTTCACTGAATGAAATATTTAAATTTTGTTCTCCCATGTGTATCCTTTCATCTTAATTTCAATTTACTTTAACATATTTTTGATGAAAAACACATTTACTTATGAAAAAATATAATAAAAAAATATAAATTTGTTACCTTAGGAAATAAAATATTTAAAATTTTGCCTTAAGGCCTCATAAGAAACAATACCAACACTAGTAGCTAAATTTAAACTTCTTCCACAAGATTTCATCGGAATAGTAATAGCATTTTGCCAATTAATTTGCATAAGTTCCATAGGCAAACCATAACTCTCACTTCCAAAAAATAAAAAATCATTTTCTTTAAATTTGGCATCAAAATATGGTTTTTTACTCTTTGTTGTAGCAAAAAAGAAACGATCTTTAAATTTTAAGTTTTGGTCTAAAAAAAGTTCCAAATTTTCCCAAATTATCGGCTCTAATTTTTCCCAATAATCAAGTCCTGCTCTACGAACAGCCTTTTGCGAAATATCAAAGACAATTGGCTTAATAATATGAAGTTTAAAACCTGCATTATAACACATCCTTCCTATACTTCCTGTATTCTGAGGAATTCTAGGATTAACTAAAACTATATTAAACATTACACCAAAATCCTTGAAATATCTGGATGAAGTTTAACTAAAATTTCATATGAAATTGTATTGAAAAAATCAGCCCAAATATTAGCATCATTAAAAACGCAAATTTCCTCGCCACAATCTTCACAAGAAAAACTATCCATCGAAATTTTGCCTAAAATATTTTTATGATTTGCTAAAGTCAAATTGCCTTTTCCATTGTAACGAAATAACCCATCAGCATAACCTAAATCGTAAGTAGCAATTTTTATTTTTTTATCAGCACTAAAAGATCTACCATATCCTACGCTTTGACCGGAATTTAAAATTCTTTCGCTTAATTTATGAGCATAAAGACTTAAAATTTTTTCTAATTTTTCATCTCCGTAACCAAATTGAGCAATGCCTATTCTAAAAAACTCATCTTTAGGAATATCTTTAGCTCTAAACAAGGCCGCTGAATTAAAAGAATGAAAAATTAAATGATCATATTTTTTTTGTGCCAACATTTTGGCTTCATAGAACTTTTGTTTTTGAATAAAAAAACTTGCATCCAACTCATCAGCACTTGAAAAATGCGTAAATATTCCTTCTAAATTTAATCTCGCCTCATCAATTTTAAAAAAAGCATCCTCTATATTTTCTACAAAAATACCATTCCTGTGCATTCCTGTATCTATTTTAAGATGAATTCTTGTACCGATTTTATATTCTCTAACCTTAGAAATTTCATTTAAAGCATATATAAATTGAGAATTTTCATTTCCATTGGGTCTATGTGAAAGTATTAAAATATTTTTAAAGAAGTCTTGAATTTCGTAAGCTTCTTTTTCATTTTTAACCGCAACAAAATTAATACCGAATTTTTTAGGTATAGGAGCTAGTATTTTAGCTCCATGTCCATAAGCGTTATCCTTAAAAACACAAATTATTTTTGAAGGATCTTTAGTTTTTTCAATAATTTGTTTTAAATTATTCTCGTATGATTTTTGATTTAGTTTAATAACAGACATAAAATCATTGCTCTGCTAAAATTTTCATTTTTCCTTTATCGTTTAATTTAACATATAAGGTTTTATTTCCTTTAAATTGATAATTTTTAGTATAATAATCTTCATAAAAAGAAATTCTATATATAACTTCATTATTTAAATTTGGATAAGGGCTAATATTAATATCTGAAAATTTTATCTTTTTATTCTCTTTGCGAGAAAAAATAATTTTTTTCATAGAAGCAAATTGCTCAAATTTCATTTTATCAAAACGTTTAAATTCATTTTGATCGTAAAATCCCAAATAAGAATCAATATTATTATTTGTCCAAGCGAATTTCCAAGCAAAAAGATCTGCAAACAAAGAAGCAATCTCTTCTTTTTTTGCTCTAACTTTATCCTTTTCTTCAGTCATTACAAATACTTTTTTATCTTGAACTACTTTGGCAAATTTCTCAAGATTTTCATTAAATAAAGCTATACAACCCTTTGTTTTAAACTCATCAATTCTAGTGCCATCTAAAGGATAGCCATGTATCCAAATTCCACCACCAGTTTTTCCCTGTACTTTATCTAATAAATTTGGATAAGTTGTTGCAAAAGCAAAAGGACCGTAGTAAGGATCTCCTGGATTAAATCTTTGTCCTAACTCATAAAAACCTATAGGGGTTTTTAAATCCCCTTCAACTTTTTTATCTCCCATTAGACCCGTAATAATTGATTTTTGTTCAAAATCCTTTTTAATTTTTCCATCATCATAGGAATACACGCGGAGAATTTTATCGGTTTTATTTGTAAGAACAATATCAACTTTACTGCTATAATATCCAAGAGAGACATTTTTATCCGCTATTTCAGACAACCAAAAATTTTTATCCATTAGCTCTTTTTCAATCTCTACCCCAACAGCATCTAAACCCTGATCTAAATAAATCTTAACTAAATCAGATGCCCTAATTATAGATACCCCAATAAAAAATAAAACAAGAAATCTTTTAAACAATATATCTTCCTTAAAAATTTATAATTTTAAATTAATTGATTTTATCTTTATTTTTAGAATTTTTAAACTGAGATTATATTATTTTTTTCTTAAAAAATAATAATTGTCAAAAATACAAACCAGATATTTTTTTAAAAATAATAAATATATTTAATTTTTTAAATTATAATTCAAAAAAATATTTTATTTTAATTTTTAGGATGCATTCTCATGAAAAAATTATTTTCTATTATATTTTTTGCCTTAATACTTTTAGTATTTTACTTTATTCTTAATCAAAATATTTCAAAAAAAGAACCTCATATTAATAGTTTAAAATCTTTAAATTGTGATTTAAATGTTAATGATTGTGCTTATAAGCTTAAAGATAAACAAATAATTATTTCTTTAAATCCTAAACCTATTAAATCTTTGCAAAATACAAAATTACTCATTAAAAATCTTGGAACATATGAAAATTTAGAATTGAAAATTTATGGATTAAATATGTTTATGGGGGAAATCAAGCCAAAAATTTATAAAATCAATAAAACAGACTATGAAAGTCAATTCATACTTTCTTCTTGCTCGATGCATACTATGCGATTTAGAGCAGAATTGCTAGATAATAACAAAAGTATATTTCATTTTGATTTTGATTTAAAAAGATAGAAAAGAATAAAAATTTAAGAAAGGCTAGAAAATCTAGCCTTTATTTTACTTCTTTTTTTTGCCGCTAGCTTTGGCAACAGCTTCTTTAAGGTTTTTACCTACTTTAAATTTAGCAACTTTAGTTGCAGGAACTTTAATAGTTTTTCCAGTGCTTGGAACTCTAGCTTCTCTAGCAGCTCTTTCAGCTGTTGAAAAAGTACCAAAACCTATAAAACTAATGCTATCACCTTTTGCCAATATATCAGTAATTGTAGCAATAACTGCATCAGTAGCAGCTGTAGCATCTTTTTTTGTTAGCCCAGCAGTTTGAGCAACTTGAGAAATAAAATCTGCTTTAGTCATAAAAGCTCCTTTTTTTATTTATTAAAACACTTAATTCTAGCATATTAAACAAACAATATCAAGCATTAAAATACTTTTTTTCATTTTTTTTGCTTTTTTTGGCTTTATAAAGCTCAAATTCGCCACTATTATCAATTTCATTGCCGATTTTTTCATAAAGTTTATAATAATATTTTACAAATTCTTTACACTCTTCTTCTATAGGCATAAAAACTTTATCCTCAATTAAACAAAAACGATTTAAAAATTCTTTTGCATCCAGTTTCAAAGTATAATGTTTAGCCAAATCATGATAGGTTTGCAAAACAAGCAATTTAAATTTTTCATAAAATTCCAAATTAAAATTAATTTTTAATCTATCTTCAAATTTTAAAACTCCACTTTTAAAAAGCAAAGAAAGATGTATCAAACCTTCAGTATAATAAGGTTGTACCTCATCAACTTTTTGCCAAGCGATAAGAGAAATTGCTCTTTTGATAAGCTCATGAAAAACCGGCAATCTAAGCTCTTTATCTTCATGAAGGAAGAAATTTATCAACCCTCCTGTTGTTGCTTTATATTCTTCTATATTTTTAAAAAAACCGCTTTGATTCATCTTTTTCTCGCTATCACTAGCAATAAAAAAGATATGACCGAATTCATGACCTATGGTTGAAATTTCATAAACACGCTTCCAAATATCTTCTTTAAAAAAAAGAATTTCCCTACCATAGTCTAAAAAATCCTTCTCAAAAACCTCACTTGAAATTTTCATAAAAGGTTTACTCAAAGTATTTTCATAGACAAAATTTAAAAATGCAAAAATTTTCTTTCCTGCTATATTACTTACAAATTCATCATTAGGAACAACCTGTGCTGAAAATAAACCTTTAAGCTCAGCTCCATAAAAAATCATAGGTATACAAACATAAAGCTGTGTTTTGTCTATATTATTAAGCACTTCTTTTTTTAATTTTTCATCTTCAATATTTATATTTTCATATACTTTTATAAAACTTTGCTTGATTTCATTACTGAATTTTAAAGCATCAAAATTACTTTCATCTTCTAATCTTATATCCCATTCCAAAGCAACGGCATGTGTGTAGTGATCTTCATAATACTCCAAAGGATGCCCAACCTGCAAAGGTGACTTAACCTTCATCCAAGCAAGTTCTGCTTCTTGCCATGATCCAATAATTTTATCTTCATCTTTTTGACAAAAAGCATTTTTTAATTTTTCAAAATACTCCACATAAGCTAACTCATCCTCTTTTTTGGCAACATTTTTTAACCTTTCTATCATTTTTTCAAAAGCAAATTCAAGCTTTAATGTTTCATTTTCAAAAAATCTTGCATAAGGAACAAATTTCCATAAATTTCCTATTCTTACAAGCACCCCATAACTTCTTTCGCAAATTTCTCCTTGAGGAGTGATTTGATATAATTTATTTTTATGTAAAAAATTAATAGCATCATCAAGATTTTGAAATTGCGATGCCAAAATTTTATTATTTTTTTCTATAATTTCTTTAGTCCAAGAAATTTCATAAGAATTTATAATCACTCCTATTTCATGAATTCCTTGAATTAAAATTTCATAGAATTCACTTAATAATTTTCTACTCACAATTTCATCAATAAGTTCTTGATGTTCTTTTTCATAAAATTTTCTAATTTCTTCATAAAATTTATGTTTTAATTCTGTAATTTTTTCCTCTTTAAAAAAATTTTTCTTCCATTCTTGAACTAAATTTTCTTCTTTTAAATCAACTAATCGTCTAAGAATAGCCACAAAAGTACTTTTTTCCTTTTTTAATTCACTAAGATTAAGCAAATGTTCAAAATATCCATCCCATGAATCCGAATCCAAAAGTTCATAAAAAATATTGATGTTTTCCTTACGTTTTTTTACGAGTTTTGCTACTTCTTTAAAATTATTCATTTTTTTTAGTTTCCTTTCTTTACTTTCTTGAATTATAATTTATTATTTAAAATAAGGAGTAAAAAATGAAAGATATGGGCGAACCAAAACTTAAAATCGTTGCCATGCCTAAAGACACAAACTCAGCAGGTAATATTTTTGGCGGTTGGATCTTATCACAAATTGATACAGCAGGTGTAATAGCAGCAAGAGAACTTTCTCCTGAAAGAGTTGTAACCATTTCTATGGAGCAAGTTGTTTTTAAGCAACCTGTATTTGTTGGAGATATAATCTCTTGTTATGCAAAAGTAGTAAAAGTTGGAACAACTTCAATACGCGTTGAAGTTGAAGTTATCGCACAAAGAGTGGATGAATTTGGCTCAACTATATGTGTAAATGTCACTTCTGCTACTGTTACTTATGTAAGCGTTGATAGACGAGGAAATAAAAAACCTATAAGTGAAGAACTAAAAAGAATTCATGGCTTTTTAAATGCCTAATTTGTAAGATAAAGACTTTATCCTTAGAGATTATCAGCATTTATTTAAACCACCGCTATTATACTTTTTTTCTAAGCAATCCTTAAAAAACTCCCCTCTTGTTTTGGGAGTTTTTTCTGGATGCGATTTTTCCATATGCTCCAAATATTTATCATAACTTGAAAGTCCTACCAAAGGATGAAAAAACCTTTCAGTTTTTTCATAAATTTTTTTAAACTTGCTTAACATTTAGAGAGTTAAGATCAACATAAGGACTTTCTTTTAATGGAATTTTGATTTTTCCTATACAAATTCCTATACAAGAAATGATAACAAGCAAAGTTGTAAGCATAA
The DNA here is from genome assembly GCF_005406225.1 of Campylobacter taeniopygiae. Lineage (GTDB taxonomy): Bacteria > Campylobacterota > Campylobacteria > Campylobacterales > Campylobacteraceae > Campylobacter_D > Campylobacter_D taeniopygiae. The sequence goes on from NZ_NXLY01000014.1 coordinate 20,368, forward strand.
AGAATATACATAAAACTGCATCTAAAACATTTCCAAACCAAGAATGAGATAAATTAGAAATTTGCTGTTCTTTTTCTTGTATTTGTTTTTCAAATTTTATTTGATCTTCTTGACTTGATTGTTGCTTTTGAGACTTAATTGATGCGATTTCATTTTCCAATTTTTCAATAGCTTTTTTATTCATTTGAGCTGTAGCGATATGACTAACGGTATTTTGAATTTTTGCTCCTTCTTCATAAGGCAATATCTTTTGGATACCTCCATAAAGAGTAGCAATTAATACAAAAATTGCTGGAGCTAAAGTAACCCAAAGGAATTTCTTTTTACCCATTTTCGCAAGAATGGCACTCACTAAAAGCAAGGACATACCAGCTAACATTTGATTGCTTACTCCAAAAAGTGGCCATAAGGTATAAATTCCTCCATTAGGATCAATAGCCCCTTGATACAAGAAATATCCCCAGCAAGAAACACTGATAATAGTAGCTAATAAACCAGCCCAAACATTATGTATATTTCCTAAAGGTTTATAAACATTGCCCAATATATCTTGAATCATAAATTTAGAAGTTCTAGTTCCCGCATCAACAGCTGTTAAAATAAATAAAGCTTCAAATAAAATCGCAAAATGGTACCAAAATCCCATAAATTCAACGCCACCAAAAATTTTATGTAAGATTAAAGTTACTCCTAATGCAAATGTTGGAGCTCCACCTGTTCTTGATAATATAGTTTGCTCACCTATATCCTTAGTTAGCTGTGTAATTTCTTCTGGAGTCACTAAAAATCCCCATTCACTAATTACCTTAGCCGCATGGGCTAAATCAGTACCAATTAAAGCAGAAGAAGAATTAACAGCAAAATAAATTCCAGGATGCAAAATACAAGCACAAATTAAAGCCATGATAGCCACGCCACTTTCAGCAAGCATAGCACCATATCCTACAAATAAAGCATGTTCTTCATTTTCTAGCATTTTTGGACTTGTACCACTTGAAATTAAAGCGTGAAAACCACTTATAGCTCCACACGCTATAGTTATAAATAAAAATGGAAAAATAGAACCCGCAAAAACAGGACCAGTTCCATCAAGGTATTGATAATTAATTTTTGGCATTAAAAAATCAGGTGCAACAAATAAAATTGCCAAAGCCATTACAACAATAACACCCATTTTTAAAAAAGTCGCAAGATAATCTCTTGGCGCTAAGAAAAACCAAACTGGCAATAATGAAGAAATAAAACCATAACCCATAATCATAAATGCTAATGTAGGTTGATCGAAAGTAAAAAAATGTGCTAAAGTTGGATTAAGAGATACATCATGTCCGTAATGGATAGAAAGAAGTAATAAAATAAATCCAATAATCGAAGCTTCTCCTACTCTTCCTGGGCGAATAAAACGCATATAAATTCCCATAAATATTGCTATAGGAATAGTCATTGCTATAGTAAATAATCCCCAAGGAGAATTAGCCAAAGATTTTACAACCACCATAGCCAAAATAGCAATGATAATAATCATAATTCCAAAAATAGCAAGCATAGCAACGCCGCCAGTAAATCCTCCCATTTCATCCTTGATCATTTCTCCAAGGCTGCGTCCTTTTCTACGCATAGAAATAAAAAGAACTAAGAAATCATGCACAGCTCCAGCTAAAACCCCACCAACTAAAATCCAAATCATAGAAGGCAAATAACCCATTTGAGCCGCTAAAACAGGCCCTACTAAAGGTCCGGCTCCAGCAATGGCGGCAAATTGATGGCTAAATAAAACAATTTTATTTGTTGGAACAAAATTTTGTCCATCGTTTTCTATTTTAGCTGGAGTAGCTCGATTTTTATCAAGCCCAACAACCTTAAAAGCAATAAAACGTCCATAAAGTCTATATCCTATCATATAAATACAGACGGCTGAAACAACCAAATAGATAGCTGAAACTTTTTCGCCATTTTGCAAAGCCAAATAGCAAAAACAAGCGCCACCCAATAAGGCAACGAAAAACCATAAAATTTTTTTCAACACTCTAACTCCTTTTTAAAATGAAAAATAAATTATAATAAATAAGATATTAATTTCTTTTAAATTATCAAGGAGATGAAAAATATTTTTATAAAATTTAGAGAGTAGTTTTGTAGAAAAACCTATAGATTTAAATCTATAGGAAAATTTTTAAAGAAATAAAGAATTCACACTCTCATTATGATAAACTCGACGTATCACTTCAGCAAAAATTGGAGCTACACTTAAAACTTTAATATTTGGAAGTTCTTTTCTTAAAGGAATAGTATCGGTTACCACAAGTTCATCTAAAACACCATTTTCGATTCTATCATAAGCAGGGCCACTTAAAACCGCGTGAGTGCAGCAAGCCATTACTGATTTTGCCCCTTTATCTTTTAAAACTTCTGCTGCCTTTACAATAGTTCCAGCAGTATCTATAATATCATCTACTAAAACAACTTCTTTGTCTTTTACATCACCGATGATATTCATCACTTCGCTTTCATTGGCTCTTTCTCTTCTTTTATCCACTATAACAATATCAAGACCTAAGTGTTTAGCCACGCTTCTTGCTCTAGCAATACCACCAATATCAGGACTTGCAATGATAGCATTTTTAAAATTTTTGCTTTTAATATAATCATTAAAGACTATACTTCCATAAAGATTATCCACTGGAATGTCAAAAAAACCTTGAATTTGCCCCGCATGCAAGTCTATAGTTGCCACACGGTTAATTCCTGCAGTTTGAATTAAATTTGCAACCAATTTAGCAGTAATAGGAACTCTAGGATTAGCTTTTCTATCCTGTCTTGCATAACCAAAATATGGAACAATAGCTGTAATAGAATTTGCACTTGAGCGTTTTAGCGCATCAGTTAAAATCAAAAGCTCCATAAGATTGTCATTTGTTGGAACGCAAGTGCTTTGTATTATAAAAACATCTTTTCCTCGAACGCTTTCATCAATTTGCACACTAATTTCGCCATCACTAAAACGCTTAATACCCGCATCACTTAAAGGTAAGGAAAGATATTTTGAAATTTGCCTTGCAAATTCTACATTCGCTGAACCTGAAAAAATTTTATAACCTCTCATAAAATAACCTTAATATTTTTAATAATAATCAAGAAATTGATTTTAATAAAACAAACGTTAAAAAATCCTAATATAAACTAGAAAAACTATATTTTTATTTTTAAAATTCTAAAAATTAATTTTAGATTTTTTCATAATAAGTTCCATGCGATGAAAAAACTTTCTTAAAAAAAACATTTTCTGGAACTAAATCTGCATTTCCAATATACAATCTCCCTCTATCTGACAAAATTCTATGAAAACGCTCCATAAGCTTAATTTTTGAATCATAATCAAAATAAATTATCATATTTCTTGAAACTATAATATCAAATTTATTCAATCTTAAAAATTTATCCTCAAAAACATTACAAAGCTCAAAATTACATCTGCATAATTCATGTTTATTGATGGTAAAAATTTCTTGATTATCGTTAGTGAAAAACCGTCTCTTTTCACTCTCGCTTAAACGATGTAATGTTCTTCCTTGATATTGACCCATTTTTGCTTTTTCAATAACATTTGAATTGATATCAATTCCTGTAATGGATAAATCTTTTATAAAATTTTGAGCTGCTAATATCGCCATAGAATAAACTTCTTCTCCGCTAGAGCAAGGCGCACTTAAAATATTAACATGCTTTTCAAGGCTTTTTACATAAAAAATAATTTCTCTAAGTTGTGCTAACTCTCTTAAAAAATAAGTTTCACCTATGGTAACAAAATCTAAGGTATCTTGCTTGAGTTGCCTATTGATTTTAAGCTTGCTTAAAAATTCAGCAAAACTTTTTGCCTGAGTTCCTGAAACAAATTTAGATAGTTTTAAAGCTAAGATATTTCTTTTTTCATTCAAATCTATACCGCTAATTTCATTGATGATTTGAATAAACTCGTTTAATTCTAATTCCGTAGGATTAATTTTTTCTTCCATAGTCAAAAACCACCCCTATTCTATAAAATTTATAATTTCTTGTTTAATTTCTTTTAAGCTCATAGGTCTTAAATTTGGATTCATATCTTTTGCTTTTTTAGGCATACCATAAACAACGCTATCTGTTTGATTTTCACACAAACATTTTACCCCAACCTTATATAACTCAAATAAACCCTTAGCTCCATCATCGCCCATTCCGGTTAAAATAATCGCAAGAATTTTATTTGTCTTAACCAAAGGAATTGCAGAGTGAAATAATAAATCAACACTTGGTTTAAAACTTGTAGTAACATCTTTCCAATTTGCTATAAGATTTAAATTTCCCGATAGGGTAGTATTTTTTTGACAAATATAAATTTTATTTGCCAAAACTTCCTTATCATTTAAAGGAGCCACCTTGCTTAAAGCTTCTTTATCAAATTGATTCACAAACGATGGGATAAAACTAGCACTCATGTGCTGTGCTATAACCACAGCCGTATTTTTTATATCTACATCATTTAAAAGAAACTTTAATTGATTAGGACCACCTGTAGAAGATCCTATAAGTATAAGCTTCATCTATTTCCTTAAAAATTTTAATATGTTATAAATTGATTAAAAAATTTATTTTATAATTTTAGCATATTCAAAGAAAATAAAAACTTAGTCTAAGAATTTATTTTAAAAAGCTATTTTTATATTTTATTATGCTAATATTATTAGCACATATTATAAAATATTACTAAAGTTTCGGGTTTGTGTTATGCTTAAAGAAAAAATTTATATCGCTAGTGATCATGCCGGTTTTGATCTTAAACAAAAAATCTGCACCTATCTTAAAGAAAAAAATATAAGCTTTGAAGATCTAGGAACAAATAATGCTCAAAGTTGTGATTATCCAGACTTTGCACATTTATTAGCTTCTAAAATAGACTCAAACTGCTTTGGAATCTTAATTTGTGGAACAGGTATTGGTATTTCCATAGCCGCTAATAGACATAAAAATATTCGTTGTGCTTTGTGTCACGAAGGTTTAAGTGCAAAATTATCTAGACAACATAATGATGCAAATGTATTGGCTTTAGGTGGGAGATTAATCGGATTAGAAATGGCTATTAATATAGTAGAAAATTTTATTCAAACTCCATTTGATGGAGACAGACATTTAAGAAGAATTCAAAAAATCGAGGTAAATTAACAATGTTTGCAAATTGGTTTGTTTTAACTATTCTCATATGTGCAACACTTTATCTTGTTGTAATGCTACTTTATTATAAAACCTTATTAAGCAAAGAAAAAAATTCTAAAGATTTTATAAAAACTAATCTCGATGATACAGAGATTATCATTAGAAAACTTCAGGTTCAACTTCAACGTAGCTTGGGAAATATAGATATTTTAACAGAAGAATTAAACAAAATCAAAACTGACTTAAGCTCTTTAAGGACGAGAAACTCTCAATATCGTTTAGAAAATGATAAATTAAGACAAAGAATCAAAGAACTAGAAGCAAAAATTGAGGCGTTATTATGAAAAAACTTACAAAAGAAGAAAAAAAATTTTTATCCGAAAGCATACGAGTTGTTCCAAATTTTCCAAAAGAGGGAATTATTTTTAGAGATATCACTACTTTATTAAATAATAAAAAAGTCTTATCTTTTTTACTCGATCATTTAAGCGAACGTTATAAAAGTATGGAATTAGATTTCATAGCTGGAACTGAAAGTCGTGGTTTTATCTTTGCAGCAATGCTTTGTGCAAAACTCAATCTACCTTTTGTGCCAATTAGAAAACCCAACAAACTCCCGTCATCTGTTTTTACTTGCGAGTATGAATTAGAATATGGTACAGATAAAATACAAATTCATCAAGATGCTTTTAGGGATATAAAAAATGCAAAAGTTTTACTTATGGATGATTTAATTGCTACTGGAGGTACGGCTATTGCCTCTTTGGAGCTAATAAAACAAGCGGGCGGCAAGTGTATAGAATCTTGCTTTTTAATCAACTTAAAAGACTTAGGCGGAATGAAAAAATTAGAAAAATATTGCGCAGCCTATAGTGTATTAGATTTTTAAGGAAAAAAATGAAAAAATGGCTTAAAATATTTGCTTTTGCAATTTTAATCGCTATTGCGATTTATGTTATTTATAACTTTACTAAAAACGATTTTTCTTTAGAAAATTTTATTATAAAAATATGGGATAAACATGTTGAAACTTGGGGCTATCTAATACTTTTTTGCTGGAGTATTTTAGAAGGAGAAATTGGACTTATTTTAGCTGGAATTGCAGCACACGATGGAAAAATGAATGTGGCTTTGGCTATTTTTGTAGCAGGACTTGGAGGATTTGTTGGCGATCAAATTTATTTTTATATTGGAAGATATAATAAAAAATATATTCAAAAGAAACTTCGATCTCAAAGAAGAAAATTTGCCGTAGCACACCTTCTTTTGCAACGTTTTGGTTGGCCTATTATTTTCATACAACGCTATATGTATGGATTTAGAACAATTATTCCTATGAGTATTGGTATAACTAGATACAATAGTAAAAAATTTGCTCTTATAAATCTCTTAAGTGCGTGGGTTTGGGCTAGTATCACTATACTTTTAGCATGGTATTTTGGCAGCCTAATTCAAACCTTTCTTCACTGGTCAAAAGAATGGATTAAAGAATATTGGTATCTTGCTGTCATTATTGTCATTGCCTTTTTATCAGGAATGATTTTTATTTTCAAACGCATAGAAAAAGCGATATTAAGAGAAAGGAGAAAAAAATAATGCAATTTATTTTTGAAGATAAAAAACTCAACTCTATTAAAGCAGATTTTGAAGTTATTTTTATTCAAGATAAAAATTTAAAACCATATAACGAAGAAAAAAAATTTTTCAAATTAAATAATTTCAAAGGCGAAGGTGCCCTATTGGATACAAGAAATTATAAGCTTTTTATAGAATTAAAAGGTTTATCTTATGAAGATATCAGACTGTGCTTTTTTAATATTTATAAAAATTTAGAAAAATTAAATATTAAAAGTATTAAATTACCTAGTATTATTGGAGACTGCACCGTAAGAAGTTTTTGCTCTTTAGCGGAAGGCATGTTGTTTGGAGCTTATAATTTTAATAAATATAAAAAGGAAAAACAAACAAGTACGCTTGAAAAAATTATTATCTCAAGCCAAGAATTAAATGGAAAAAAATTTGATTTAAATGAAGCTAAGATAGGTTTAGAACGGGGGCAAATTTTAGCTCACGCTACTAATTTTGCAAAAGATATAGTCAATGAAATTCCTGAAATTTATACACCTTTAAAAATGGCTGAAGATGCACAAAAATTAGCCAAAGATCATAAAAATATCTCTTGTAAAATTTACGATGAAAAATTTCTTATGAAAGAAAAGATGAATGCTTTTTTAGCTGTAAATAAAGCTTCAAGTCTTCCTCCTCGCTTAATTCACTTAAGCTATAAAGCTAAAAATTCTAAAAAAAGAGTTGTCTTTGTAGGAAAAGGTCTTACTTATGATAGTGGTGGTTTAAGCTTAAAGCCTTCTGATTATATGGTAACAATGAAAGCTGATAAAAGCGGTGCTGCTGCTGCAATGGGAATTATTAAAGCTGTATCAGAACTCAATTTGGATTTGGAAATTCATTGTATTCTAGGTGCGACAGAAAACATGATAGGTGGAAATGCTTATAAACCAGATGATGTGTTAATTTCTCGAGAAGGAGTCAGCATAGAAGTAAGAAACACTGATGCAGAAGGTCGTTTGGTGTTAGCTGATTGTCTTTCATATGCACAAGATCTAAAACCCGATCTTTTAATTGACATGGCTACCCTAACAGGTGCATGTGTGGTGGGTCTTGGAGAATTTACTAGCGGTATCATGGGTAATAATGAAGATTTACAAAATGAATTTTATCAAAGCTCTAAAAAAAGCGGAGAATACGCAACAATTTTACATTTTAATCCCTATCTTAAAGATCTGATTAAATCCAACATCGCTGATGTTTGCAATGTTGCATCAAGCCGTTATGGCGGTGCGATAACGGCAGGACTTTTCTTGGATAAATTTATACGACAAGAATACAAAGATAAATGGCTCCATCTTGATATAGCAGGACCTGCTTATGTGGAAAAAAATTGGGGATATTCAAATTTTGGTGCTAGCGGTGCTGGTGTTAGAATGTGTGTTAATTTTTTAATTCATCTTTTAAGGAAAAATAAATGAGTCTTTCAGTTGGGATAGTAGGACTTCCAAATGTTGGAAAATCAACAACTTTCAATGCTTTAACCAAAGCACAAAATGCCCAAAGTGCTAATTATCCTTTTTGTACAATAGAACCTAATAAAGCAATGGTAGAAGTTCCAGATGCTAGGCTTAATGAACTTGCAAAAATTGTAAATCCTGAAAGAATTATGCATTCTTTAATTGAATTTGTAGATATAGCAGGACTTGTAAAAGGAGCTAGTAAAGGAGAGGGCTTAGGAAATAAATTTCTTTCTAATATACGCGAAACCGAAATGATTTTACATATAGTGCGTTGTTTTGATGAAGAAAATATAACCCATGTTGAAGGCAAAGTAGATCCTATAAGGGACATAGAAATTATCAATACCGAGCTTATTTTAGCAGATATTGAACAACTCAATAAAAAAATAGAAAAACTTACCAAAGAAGCTAAATCAAATCAAAAAGGTGCTAAAGAAAATTTAGAATTTGCCACTTTATTACTGGAACATCTTGATAAAGGCTTACCAGCTAGTTCCTATCCAGATAGAGAAAATGAATCCTATAAAAATTTAATCAAAGAATTAAGATTGCTTTCTGCAAAAGAAGTCATTTATGGAGCCAATGTTGATGAAGAAGGAATTAGTGAAGATAATCAATATGTAAAGGCTTTAAAAGAATACGCAAAAAAAAATAATCATGAAGTTATAAAGCTTTGTGCAAAAATCGAAGAAGAATTAGTTAGCTTAAACGATGAAGAAAGTCATGAATTCTTAAATTCTTTAGGTGTTAGTGAAAGCGGACTTGATCAAATTATACGCACAGCTTTTTCTAAACTTGGACTCATTAGCTATTTTACAGCCGGAGTTGTAGAAGTACGTTCTTGGACTATAAAAAAAGGATGGAAGGCTCCAAAAGCGGCAAGTGTTATCCATAATGATTTTGAAAAAGGCTTTATAAAAGCTGAAGTAATTTCTTATCAAGATTATATAGAATACGGCGGAGAAACAAAAGCAAAAGAAGCTGGTAAATTAAGACTTGAAGGAAAAGATTATATTGTAAATGATGGAGATGTGATGCATTTTAGGTTTAATGTTTAGATTTTCATCTAAACATTAAATTTTTGGACCAAATTTGCTAAATTCCAAACCTTCTTTTGCATCTTCATAACGTTTAAAATTTTCTATAAACATTTTTGCAAGTTCGTTTCTTTTTAAACAGTATTCTTCTTTATCTTTCCAAGTATTAATAGGATTTAAAAGCAAACTTTCAACTCCTGTGATTTTTTTAGGGATAGCCAAATTAAATACTTCAAAATTTTCAAATTCACAATCATTAATACTTCCATCTAAAATCGCATTAATACAAGATCGAGTAGCTTTAATACTCATTCTTTGCCCTACCCCATAACTTCCGCCAGTCCAACCAGTATTGACTAGAAAAACATTCGCTCCATGTTGATCAATTTTTTCTCCTAATAATCTCGCATAGACAGTAGGATGAAGCGGCATAAAAGGCTCACCAAAACAAGCTGAAAATGTAGCCTGAGGTTCCGTAACTCCACGCTCTGTTCCAGCCACCTTTGCAGTATATCCGCTTAAGAAATAATACATTGCTTGCTCTTTGCTTAATTTACTAATAGGAGGTAAAACTCCAAAAGCATCCGCACTTAGAAAAATGATATTTTTAGGATGTCCTGCTTTTAAAGTTGGTTCATGATTTTTAATATGATTTATTGGGTAAGACACTCTTGTATTTTCAGTCTTAGTTGCATCACTATAATCAACACTCTTATCTTCCTTTAAAACCACATTTTCTAAAAGTGCATTTCTTTTAATAGCTGCATAGATTTCTGGTTCATTTTTAGGGTCAAGATTAATAGTTTTAGCATAACAACCTCCTTCAAAATTAAACACACCCTCATCATCCCATCCATGCTCATCATCTCCGATTAATTTTCTATGAGGATCGGTTGATAAAGTTGTTTTTCCAGTTCCACTTAATCCAAAAAATAAAGCTACATCTCCTTTTTCTCCAACATTAGCACTACAATGCATTGAAAGTTTATTTTCAAGAGGTAGCCAATAATTCATCATGGAAAAAATACCTTTTTTCATTTCTCCACCATACCAAGTTCCGCCAATAACAGCGATATTTTCCTCTATATTAAATAAAACAAAAACTTCAGAATTTAACCCATCTTTTTTAAACTCATCATTACTACATTTACAAGCATTATAAACAATAAATTCGGGATTAAAATTTTCTAATTCCTCTTGATTAGGCTCAATAAACATATTTTTTACAAAATGGGCTTGCCAAGCCACTTCGGTTACAAATCTTACAGCTTTACGGCTTTTTAAAGAAGCTCCGCAAAAAACATCCTGCACATAAATATCTTTTCCATTGAGTTGATTTTTAGCCTTATTTAAAAGTTTGTCAAACAAATCTTTAGTTATTGCTTGATTTACCTTACCCCAAGCTATATATTTACTTGAAGGCTCTTGTTTAACAAAATATTTATCTTTTGGACTTCTGCCAGTAAAAATACCCGTATCAACACTAAAAGCACCACTTTGAGTACATTGCCCCTCTTGATTGATATTTTCATGTTCAAACAATTCTTCATAACTTAAATTATGATAAATTTTTCCCGTATTTTTCAAACCCAAATTTTCTATTTTGTTCATTTTTTATCCTTTAATTGTTTTTATAAGTCGCGATGATTTGACTTTCGCTAACACTATCGCCTACTTTGATATTTACCTTTTCAATCACTCCGTCTTTTGGCGCACTAACTTCTATTTCCATTTTCATAGCTTCTAAAATAGCCACAACCTGACCACTCTTAACCTCTGAATTCTCATCAATATAAATCTTAAAAAGCGCACCTGAAATTGGAGCTTGAATTCCTTCAGAGGGATTAATGTTTTCAATATTATTTTGTACCTTTTCCATGCTTTTAATTTTAACTTTGTCATCAAACCCAGAGCTCACTTCAACAAAGTATTTATTTCCATTAACCTTTACTGTAAAATGATTTTCATCTACATTTTGTTTAAGCGTTGCTGAATCATTTTTGCGTATATTGATTTTAGCCTCTCCTTTTAAAAAGCTTATCCCTTTTTCTTTGCATGTTGCTACGATAAAAATATTTTCATCATTTACTTCAATATTTTCTTTTTCTAGTAAGTTTTTAATATAAAATATTCTTTTTGTTTCATCTTTGTCTGCTAAATCAATTGCTAATTCTTTTGTTGGCTCTAGTTTAAGTTGTTCTGCTGCAAGTTTTACAATTTCATCATCAGGTTTAACCGGTGTTTTTCCAAAATAACCAAGAACCATTTTACCGTATCCTTTGGCAATTTTTTTCCAAGGACCAAACATGACATTATTAAAAGCTTGTTGAAAATAAAATTGCGAGACCGGAGTAACCGATGTTCCAAATCCACCTTTTTCAACAACTTCACGCATTGCTTTAATCACCTCTGGAAAACGATCTAAGATATTATTATCTCTCATCATTTGCGTATTAGCAGTTAACGCCCCACCCGGCATAGGCGAAAAAGGAATTAAAGGACTAACTTTACCTGCCTCAGGAGGTAAAAAATAATCTTTAAGACAATCTTTTAAAATTTCTTCATATTTTAAAATTTTCTCCTCATCTAAACCACCCAAATCATAATCTTTTCCTTTAAGTGCATGTATCATAGTTAAGATATCAGGTTGTGAAGTGCCTCCGCTAACAGGAGCTGCAGCTAAATCAATACCATCAGCACCTGCTTCTAAAGCTGCCAAATAACAAGCCACACTCACTCCGGCTGTTTCATGAGTATGAAGTCTTACATGGGTATTTGAAGGTAAAATTCTTTTTGCCATCTTAATGGTTTCATAGATTTTATTAGGATTTGAAGTTCCGCTTGCGTCTTTAAAGCAAATGCTATGAAAAGGTATTTCTGAAAGTAAAATTTCTTTTAAAATCTTCTCATAAAAAAGCACATCATGAGCTCCGTGACATTGCGGAGGTAAATCCATTAAAGTAATGCAAATTTCATGTTTTAATCCATATTTAACAATGCATTCTGCGCTAAATTTAAGATTGTTAACATCATTTAAAGCATCAAAATTTCGAATAGTTGTTGTTCCGTGTTTTGCAAAAAGCTTTGCATGCAATTCCACAAGTTCCCTACTTCCAGTATCTAAAGCAACAGTATTAACTCCTCTTGCTAAGGTTTGCAAATTAGCACTTTCGCCAACAACTGAACGAAATTTATCCATCATATCAAAGGCATTTTCATTAAGATAAAAATATAAACTTTGAAATCTAGCTCCTCCGCCAAATTCAAAATGATTAATTCCTGCCTCTTTTGCGGCCTCTAAGGCAGGTAAAAAATCCTTTGTTGAAATTCTGGCCCCATAAACCGATTGAAAGCCGTCTCTAAAACTCGTATCCATCACATCTATAAATTTTTTGGCCATGCTCTTTCCTTAGCATTAATATCAAAGTATTATACAAAGAAAATAATAACATTTCATGCATAATAAACAATAATCAAATAAAAAATTATTTAATATAAAAATCAAGCAAAAGAAACTGGAGAAAAAATTTTTAATTGGGCAAAATTTGCCCAATTTGGATTAAAATTTTATATAAAATCCTATAAGTTTTGTTATTAAAACTACAAAAACTGCTAAAGGAGATATAAATCTTACAAAAATATACCAAATTTTAAAAAATATACCCCGCATATAAGGTTTAAATAAAATTTCTAAAGTTTCTCTTTTGATCACAAAGCCAACGAAAATTGCAATTAAAATTCCACCCAATGGCATAATAATCTTACTAGAAAAGCTATCTAATAACTCAAAAAAGCTCATTCCTAAAATTTTAAACTGCGTAGTATCCAAAGAAGATAAAATACATAAAATACCTAAAATATATACAAAAATACCTATTAAAACCAAAGCTTTTTTGCGACTCATTTTAAAGGTATTGATCAGATAAAAAGCTGAAGGTTCTATCATAGAAACTGCTGAAGTAATACCTGCAAACACCAAAGAAATAAAAAAGGCTGCTCCAAAAATATGGCCAACCAAACCAAGTTTTTCAAACAAGGTAGCTAAGGAAACGAAAACAAAACCTGGACCTTGTTGATTTGGATCATATCCAAATTCAAAAATAAAGGTAAAAACAACAAGACCCATTAAAAGACCTGCTAAAAGATTGATAAAAATAATATTTAAAGTGCTTGTAATAAAATTAGTCCGATCTGGCAAACTTGCAGAATAAGTGATGATAGTTCCAACTCCTAAAGATAAGCTAAAAAAGGCAAGTCCTAAAGCTTCAAGAGTATTTGAAATATTGATTTTATGAAAATCAGGAATAAAAAGGAATTTTAAAGCCAATACAAACCCATCTTTACTCATCGCATAAATAAGCATTAAAATTAATAAAATAAACAAAGAAGGCATCATCCATACATTTAATCTTTCAATGCCGTTTTTAATCCCTTTGGAAACAATATAAAAAATAACAAAAAATACTAAAGTAAAACAAACAAATTGACTTAAAAAATCATGCGCTGTAAGATTTTCGAATTCAATTTTGCTTAGCTCTAAACTATTTGGTAATTGTCCAATCACACTTAAATATGCATATTTTACCACCCATCCGATCACTAAAGCATAAAAAGAGACAATTAAAATCGATCCTATCATAGTAAAACCTACAAAAGACCAAGCTTTTTTATATTTAGGTGCTAATTTCTTATAAGCATTAACAGGATCTTTTTCGCTGATTTTACCAATACTCAATTCAGCTAAAAAAATAACAAAACCAACCCCTAAAGTTAAAATAATATAAAGCAAAATAAATGCAGATCCTCCGCTTTGTCCTACAAGAGTTGGAAATTTCCATGCATTTCCCAAACCTACAGCCGAACCTGCAACGGCTAAAATAAAACCTATTTTTGAAAATTTAGAACTCAAAATACAACCTTAAAATATATTTTAAAACGCTTATTAAAGCAAAAAAAGTTTTAATCTTTTATGAAAGAATATAAAAATTAATAATTATTTCAATAAAAATAAAGATAAAACATGATAGCATTTCGGAATTAATTTTAAATCTTTAACATAGGTATCAAGTAGGGATACGCAAGCCGAAAGTATTTAATCTTAAAGATTTGAAATAAATTTTTATTTAGGATAAAGGTATTTTATTATGAAAAAAATATTTTTTCTACTTTTAGCTTTTGCAGCGGTAGCTTTTGCAGCTGAAACAAATAATTTGGTAGAACAAGAAGCTATGAATACATGGATTAAAGCTTTTTCTGTTTTAGCTGCCGGTTTAGGATTGGGTGTTGCGGCTCTTGGTGGTGCTATTGGTATGGGAAGTACAGCTGCGGCAACTATAGCAGGAACAGCTAGAAACCCTGGACTTGCAGGAAAACTAATGACTACAATGTTTATTGCTTTAGCTATGATTGAAGCGCAAGTAATTTATGCACTTGTTATCGCTCTTATAGCACTTTATGCAAACCCTTTTATAAAATTTATTCCTGCTGCATCTTAAAAGATTAAGCCCTATTTGGGCTTCTATGCGGTTATGGTGGAACTGGTAGACACGCCATCTTGAGGGGGTGGTGCGCTCAGCGTGTGCGAGTTCAAATCTCGCTAACCGCACCATTTATTCTGTTTTTTATTTCTTTTGATTTTTTTACCTTGCTATATATAAAGCTTTGGATGTGGTATATACTTTTGAATATTTTTACCAATTTAACTATTTTGAAGAATAAAAAAATGATACAAGTATATATTATGTTATACTTTTTAAGTATGAAATTGTATAATCTTGTGATAATTTAAAACAGAAAAAATACAAATTAAAACATCACAATCAATATTTTAATACATAAAAATAAAAAATTGACTGTTTTATAATGAAATATCAATATTTATTTTTCAATAAACACCCACATTTTACAGAAAATCAATTTTAAAAATTAGAAAATTTAACATTAATAAGATAGATCTTAATTTTATTTATTGAGACTTTTTATATAAATTTCTATTAAAATTAAAGACTTTTTATAATTTGAAAATTGATTTTTATTCTTCTGAATAACCATGTATTTTACAAAAATTTATGCCATAAAAATGGTAATTTCTTTGTATTTAAGTTTTAAAAAATCATTAGAATTTACTTATTTTTTGCTAAGAATCCTCATTATCTCATTTAAAAATCTATATATTATTTATATTCAAGATTATATTTTAAAAGTTTGATTATTTTTGTTGTTTTTTAAATAATTCTAAAGTAAATTCAAGTGAGTTTTTAATATTTTACACTCATTTAGAATTAAATGAGTGTAAAAATTTAAATCTATTCTAATCTAGAAAATTACATAAAGCTAAGATTAGGATATCTATGATCAAGCTTTGCTTTCTCTCCAGTCATCACTTCCACTAGTTCCAGCAGCAGTATGTTCCCAAACTACTTTTCTATAACTCATTGAAACTTTTAAGAGTTCTGTTTTATCATGATTGCTCGCATCTTGTGCATTTGGCATTATCAATTCAATATTTGTAATAATTGCATCTTCTAATTTTGTAGTAAAGAAGTGCTCAGATCCACCACTTGTTGCAGTTCTAAACCAATGAACTTCCACTGTTGGAAGTCTTTCTCCTTTGGTAAGCGCATTATACAACAAAGGTACAGACTTATTTAAAGAACAAGTAAAAGAAAAAGGTTTATGAACTCTTTGTCCTGAAGGCTGTCCGCTTTGTTGATCAACGGGTACGGTTACAATATGAGATACTTCTTGAGCCATAATTTCATCTTCATGACCTGATTTATATCTATTTCCAATACTAGCCTCAGTAGATGCACCACTTGAAATTAAACCTTGTGTAGAGCCTTCAATTTTTATAAACGCCGGTTCAGCCATAAAAACCTCCTTTAATTTTTTTTAACACTTAAAATTGTATCATTTTAATGTTAATCTATTTAAATTTTATTGTAAAATATTTTATAGCATTGATATTAATTATCTGTTTTTATTTTTTAAGGAAGAAATGATGTTTAAAAAAATATGTAATTTTTTAAAATCAAAATTGTTTATAACTGTATTTCTGCTTTGTTGTATTTTTCTATTTAGTATTTTATTTTGGTTTTGGGGATCTTTGGTAGCTTTTAATGATATATACGTTTTTAGTAGTCCATTTTTAAGATTTGGTATCATCTCTATAATTTGGTTTATCATCTTTCTTTTTTTTCTATTAAAACCCATAATGGACTTTTTCTCCTCTTTAAAAAGTGAAAAAAGATTAAAAATTAAAAATCTAAAAAAAGAAGCGGATGAATTTATTTACAAAGCTAAAAGAAATTTTTTTTTATCACTTAAAGACGCCAAAGAAACTTGGAAAAATGATCTAAAAACAAAAAATTTACCCTTAATTATCATTATAGGAAATGAAGGGGCTGGAAAAAGCACTTTTATTAATTATTCTGATATCGAATATCCACTTAGTGATAGTTTAGAATCTTATAAAAAATTTCACAAATCTACTAGAAATTTTGCACTCTATATATCAAAAAAAGGTGCTTTGCTAGATACAGAAGGAAACTATTTTTCTCAAGAAGAATTTTTTAAGCCTACAAGTAGCGATGAAATTCCTGAAGATGACATAGATAAAAATAGAGATTTTTTAATTAAAAAAAATATATGGAAAAAATTTCTTGTTTTTCTTAATAAAAACTTTTTTCATAGCAAACTAAACGGTATTATTTTAGTCATTGACACTGTTCTTTTTTTAAATAATTCTAAAGAATATTCCAAAAATCTCATTAGATATTTAACAAGAAGAGTCAATGAGTGTGAAAAAACTTTAAATTTAAAATTACCTATTTATATAGTCTTTTCAAAACTCGATTTAATTGAAGGCATGAAAGAATATTTTGATATTTTTGATAAAAAAATTTCAAATAAAATTTTAGGATTATCTTTTGGGCAAATTTTAAATGAAGAATATTTAAATGATGAATTTAAGGAATTAAGTGATTCATTATTGTGTTCTTTAATGAGCAAAAATTCCTACATTCATAATATAGAAAATAAAAATAAAAGTTACTTATTTTTAAAACAACTTGATAATCTATTTGCATTAGTAAAGACATTTATTTTAAATATGCAAGAAGAAAATAAACTTAAAAATAATTCTTATCTTAGAGGGGTTTATTTTGTCAGTGCTTATCAAGAAAATATTCCTAGAAATTTCTTACTTGATGCAATATGCGATAAATACAATTGTAAAAAAGTATTATCAAGATCTAGTATTATATACAATAAACAAAGCTATTTTGTTAAATCTTTGCTTGAAGATTTGATTTTCACAGATTATTCTTTAAGTTCTATAAAATCTTATTCTAAAAAATTATCTTTTTTAGTCATAATTTTAATTGTAAGTTTTGGAACTTTCACCATATCTTCCTATTTTATAAACAAAAATAATGATGAATTTAGAAAAAGTCAAAATACCTTAAAATCTTTAGAATCACTTTTTAAAAATCAAGATTACCAAAATTTAGATATTAAACAAAAAGCTGATTTTTTAATTGAATTAAGAAATATTTTAAACACTTATCCTGAACTTTGGAAAGATGGCAGCATATTGCAATATTTAAACCTCAATCTTTCATATAAAGGATTCACTGCAGCTAGACAACTTTATTATAAACTTAATGAGGATGTGCTAAAAAATACTTTATTAAAAGAAATGGAATATATTTTACTCACCGATACAAATAAGGAAAATTTAATCAAAACTTTATATATGTACAAATCTTTATTTGAGCAAAAATATTTTAATAAAGAAATGTTAAAAATTTGGATTAATGAAAATTGGAATACTTTAAGTAAATATTCTATCTCTAAAGATGATTTTCTAGATGGAGTAGATGAGCTTAAACAATTTGACCTTAAATCTTTTAAAGAAGATGAAAACAGCATAGATACAGCAAAGAGAAAACTTGAAACCATAAGTAGAATTCAAAGAATTTATATTCTTCTTAATTTTTTAAATAGTGATAAACCTAAAGAAAAATATCTTATAAAAGAAGATTTGGGTTTTACTGCAAATAGTATATTTTCAAGTGATTCCCAAATCACTTCTATAGATAAAGTATATACAAAATCAGGTATGATGGATTTTTTAAAGAACTTAAATCGACAAGTTGACACTGCCATTAACATAGAATCTTGGATGCTAGATAATAGTTTCAAAGAAAATAAAAATACTTTAACCATAGGCATTTTAAAATTATATTTAAACGAATATAAAAACGCTTGGCAAAATTTGCTTGCTTCATTAAAACCTGTAAAATACAATACCAAAGAATCAATGCTTAATGAGCTTGACATTTTATCAAAAAAAGAAAATCCTTTATATTCTTTACTAAAAATCGTTAGTTCTAATACAAATCTAAATGATGCAGCTTTATTAACACAAGCTTATAATTTAGGCTTAAATGCCGGGGAAATTAAATCCAATTTTATCAGTATAAGTAATTCTTTTATGCAATATCATAAGCTTGTAGATAATAATTCACTTTTAAGTGTTGGCAATATAGAAGTTGGCAAAAGCTCTGATAATGAAAAAATACTAGATATTATTAATGCAAATGTAGCAAATGTAGCAAATAAAATTACAGATTTTAACTCTAATAATAATCAAAGTGCTGAAGAAAAAATTTCATATGCCCTTGGAAATAATAAAGATTCTAATGATCCTTTTATTATACTTCAAATGAATACAAAAAAATTACCTAATGAGTTAGAAAGCTATTATAGCCAACTTTGCGATAATTCTTGGAAATTAATTGAAAACTACGGCATTTCATTATTTAATAGTGCTTGGATCAATGAGGTTTATAACCCATTTATAAATAATATTGCACCATTTTATCCCTTTAATGAAGAAAGTACAACTGATCTTAGCATGGATAATTTTAAAACATTTTTTGGTAAAAATGGAACATTAAATAGTTTCTACAAAAAATATCTAAACAATGTTTTAGTGAAAAGAAAAAATAATTACTTTATTAATTCTCAATTTGCTTCAAAAATAAATTTTTCTAAAGAATTTTTAGATTTTATTACCAATGCTGGTAATCTCTCAAGCCTTATATTGAATGCCAATGACAATATAAAAGTTAATTTTACCATTCAAAGTCTTGATCTAAGTGCGGATTTTTCTTTTATAAAACTTGGCTATAATGATAAAAATATCCGATATGATCACACTCTTAATCAATCTTTGCAAATTATAGCCGAAGAATTTAATAACGGAACAAGCTTAGATTTTACAGCTTATAGCTATTCTAATCCTAATTTAAATTATACAAAATCATATAAAGGGGAGTGGGCTTGGTATAAATTTATAAAAGACAACAAAAATAATTCCACCTATAGTATTACATTTAACAATAATAAAAACTTATATTTTGACTTTGCAATGACTAATGGTGCTAATGATGTAAATAACATAGTTTATATTTTAAATAATCTTAAAATAGTAGAAAATATTACAGGAGTAAATAAAAAATGATAGATAAAGAAGAATTAGGAATTACTATTGAAAATTACGACGAATGCATCAATGGTACTAAAACATTTATATTTCAATCAAAAGGTGGAACCATAGGAAGCGGTGATGATTGTGCTTTTCGCGTTCAAGACAAACTAGAACAAGTCAAAAATACACATGCGATAATATCTTATGAAGAGGGGTCTTTTACAATTGCACCTTTTGAAGACGCTGATATTTATTACAATAGATCTTTTTCTAAAATACCGAATGGCTATGAAATAATAATTACCATAGGTGATATTTTTAGAATCGGTAATTTAGAATTTAAATTTGTAGATGCAAATAGCATTGAAGAAAATATTAAGGAAAATAAAAAATATTTAGAAAATATTGAAAAACGTAATCACTTTGATGAAATTGAAA
This sequence comes from Campylobacter taeniopygiae, assembly GCF_005406225.1. GTDB lineage: Bacteria > Campylobacterota > Campylobacteria > Campylobacterales > Campylobacteraceae > Campylobacter_D > Campylobacter_D taeniopygiae. The sequence continues at coordinate 40,614 of NZ_NXLY01000014.1, forward strand.
TTAAACCTAGAGGAAAAACAAGTATAAATTTTGATAAAAATGAAGAATTAAAAGAAATTTTAAAAAATAATGATTATAAATTTATCGAACAAGAAAAAACAGATAAAAGCTTTTTAAAAGAAATCACTCAAAAGAATCCAAATTTATTAGAGTATGAAAATATCTTGAAAAGCCTAATAAAAAATTTCAAAGATATTAAAACAAAACAACAAAATTCTAAATTGGAAAAAGATTATCCCTCTATCAATATTAAGGATTTTGAAAGTATTATTGATAATATACCTTTACTTAAATCTACAAGATTAATCAATATTTTAGCACTAAGCATGATTGCGAAAGAATTATATACTCCAATCTTTGAAGAAATGGAGGAAAATATGTTTATTAAATATCTTGAAGCTGCCATACAAAACAATATTAAAGAAGATAAGATTCTTTTTGAAAATCTTACCATAAAAGCATTAGAAAAATATATTAAAGATTTTGAGTAATTTTTTACTCTTTAATCCCATGTTCTTTAGCATAAGCTCTTATCTTAGCTCTAAGTTCTTCGGGGAAGTTAGCCCTATATATAGCAGGGATTCTAGGATCAAGCTTAGCATCTAATTTATGTTTTTTGTAAATAAATTCCAATCTTTCAGGAGAATAATAACGAGGTGCATTAGGATAACCTTGAGGAGGGGTTAAGGCTGCGAGTTTGGCTTGCAAATAAAGCTCTTCTAGATAAGTTTCTACATCTGTTTCACTCCAGTGATTAGGTATATCATAACTATAACTTATTGCAGAACCTTCTTTATAAGCATCTATTTCTTGATCAAATTCCCATCTGCTTTCAGGAGTAGAATCCACATCTCTTGGATCCTTGTATTTACCCTTATCGATTCCTCTTAACATTGCTGTTACTACATCATTATCAATATCATAAATAAAATTATACTCGTTTGGATCTATAATCCATTCTGTAGAGATTAACTCATCTAAAAAAGGAAGCATACCATATTTATCATAGGGAGGATGTTTGGCAAAGTTTTTGATAATTTGTTGTTTTAAAGGGTTTTCGTGTATTCCATATAAAGGACGATACAATCTTTCTAAACACTTTTCATCTCCTAATTGTGCTCCAAGCCAAAGAGCTTGAAAGCCTCTTGATTTTAATCCAGAATCACTAAGCTGTATGGCTGCATCATAAAAAGCTTGTTTATTACCTAATATACCTAAACAAAGTTGATACTCTCCTGCAATTAGATTAGAATATATAGCATTTGCCTTAGCACTAAAAGCTCCATAAGCTCCATGCTTAAAAGCATCTTCATAAAGTTTTTTACTACTGTCTTTAAGCTGAGCAAAATAAAATCTATCATCAAATACTGTATCTTCTATTTTACGTGAATAAACATATAAACCCCAATAAGCATCTCCTAAGTCATACTTGTCTATAAGCTCATTATAGATTCTTATACTTCTATAATTAGCCTTTAAAAATTCATCAATCAATTTATCCAATAAAGCTTCATTTTTTTCATCTTGATCTAATTTACCTATAATAGCTCTAAAATAATCTTTTGAATATCCAAGTTCTGCTAAAACAAGTCCTGCCTTATAATCTTTACCTTGTTCATAAGCATAACTTAAATTCTTAATAGCTTTTTGAAAAAGATCATATCCTTTATAATCTAATCTACTAGCTTCTTCATAATCTTTTACCCCTTCTTTATAAGCATCAATAAATCTTTTTTCTTTAGGTCTTTTAGGTCTTACTAAAGCACTATCATTTAAATCTACAGGAGTACATACCAAACCACTT
>NZ_NXLY01000015.1 GCF_005406225.1 Campylobacter taeniopygiae
AGGAAAACTTTGTGCCATTACTTTTGCTTTAAATTTAGGCGGTTGGTTAGATTTAACGATTTCAGCAATGGACGGATTGTATGAATGGGCTGGAGGTGGTTCGCAAGTGTATAAAAATTTAGATGAAATGTTTTCAAGCACTGCACAATTAGCGAATGCAATTTGGAATAAGACAAGTGGTATTGGAGATTCTATTTTAGCAATTGTGGCAATGATACTTTGTTATATAGGTTTTGCTATTGCAGCAGTTCCGACACTTGCTATCTATGTTGTTACTACTTTTACACAAACTTTGCTTGTAATCACCGCCCCTATAGTATTTTGGCTTTTAATTTTTAAAGCTACTAAAAATGTTTTCACTCAATACATAGGGCTTTTACTTTCAAATACTTTAGTTATTTTACTTGTAGGTTTATTTTTAGGGGTTTTTATAAAAGAAATAAATGGGTGGATTTCTCTATTATCAAATAAAATTCAATCTGGAACTGAAGTATTAGGCACAAGTATTTTCTTTGTCATCGCTTCTTTAATACTAGTAATTATGATCTTTTCTGCAAAACTCTATGCTGAAAAAATAGCAAATGTATCAATGGAAGGTGCAATGGGTGGAGCAATAAACTCTGTCTTAAACCCTGTTGGAAGGTTAGCAGGTTGGACTGGAGGTAAAACTGCAGGAAAAGCTGTAAATGCAGGAAAAGTCGGTGGAAAATTATTAGGTAAAGGTGTAGGGGCTAGTATTAAAGGTGCTAAAGGCGGTTATAGTTTTGCGAAAAAAATGTATGAAAGGGCTAGAAATGCGAACTAAATTAATTTTCATTTTGTTATTTGGTGTTTTATTTTTTAGTGCTTGTAGCACTAAAAATCAGGGTAAATATGATTATATTTTTAATGATCAATCAGGATGGACTCCCATTAATACTCAAAACAAAGATTTAAAAGGAATTGCGAATGAAAAATGACTTTAATACTGCAATAGGCTATGAAGCAAGTTTTAGATATTTAATCGAACAAAGCAATAAAAGAGCTTGGTTAATTGCTTTTATTTCTATTTTTATAGCCATTATTTCTGTTATTGCAGTTGTTTTACTTACTCCATTAAAAACCGTAGAACCTTATGTAATAAGAGTGGATAATACTACAGGGATGGTAGATATTCTAACTATACTTGATGAAAAAGAAATTAAATCAAATGAGGCATTAGATAAATATTTTATTAGCACTTATGTTAAGGCTCGAGAAGGCTATTATTATGATCTTTTAAATCAAGACTATTTGCTTACTCAATTGATGAGTTCTGAAAAGGTGGCAAATGAATATAGGGCTTTGTATGAAGGTGATAATGCGAGAGATCAAATCTTAAAAAATTTTAATGAAGTCAGTGTGCAAATTTTAAGTATTGTTTTAAGTGAAAGTAACGGAGTTAAAACTGCTACAGTCAGAGCAATTATTACAACAAAAAATTTGAATTCTAAGGCAATAACTCAAACTACAAAAGTAATAACATTAAGCTATGACTATATTTTGGCAAAAGCTAGTGAAGGAAACAGAATTTTAAATCCTTTAGGATTTAAAGTATTAACTTATAGAATAGATGACGAGGTGCAGAAAAAATGAGAAAATTATTAATAATTTTATTTTTAAATTCAATTCTTTGGGGCTTAAATATCCCAAAGCCTTCAAAATATGATCCAAGAATCACTTATGCCATTTTTAATGCAAATGATGTATTTCAAATTAATGCAAAAAATGGCTATGTTAGCGTTTTAGAATTTGGAAAAGATGAGCGTATTATAAACACGGCAACAGGTTTTGCAGAAGGTTGGGACTTAATAGAAAAAGATAATCTTTTATTTATAAAACCAAAAGCTTATAAAACACAATTAATTCAACAAGATGAAAATAGCACTATGGAAGATAGCCAAACCTCTCAAGAATTTGTAGTTGATCCTAATCCACGTGATTGGAAAACAAACTTAATTGTTACAACAAATCTTAATTTTTATGTTTTTGATTTAGTTCTTGCAAATTCAAATAAAAAAACTACTTATAAGCTTAGTTTTTCTTATCCGGAAAAAGATTTAAAACGTGCTCAGCAAATATTAAATTTACAAGAAGAACAAAATATTAAAGATACTTTAAATAAAAATACTATTCCTAGAAATTGGGATTTTTATATGAAAATTAATAAAGGTAGTGAAGATATAAGCCCAAATTTTGCTTATGATGATGGTGTTTTTACATATTTAGGATTTGATAATACTAAAACCTTTCCTGCTGTTTTTATGTATCAAAATGGCAAAGAAAGTATCTTAAATACACATATTAAAAAAGATGGAAATTATGATGTTTTAGTTATACATAAAATTACTAAGCAAATACTTTTAAGAAGTGGTGATAAAGTGGTTGGTATTTTTAATCGTGGTTATGCAAAAAATCCTTTAGATAAAACAAGGGAAACCTCTAACGAAAATATAAAAAGAGAAATAAAGAAAAAATAGGAAGCAAGTATGCAAGATAAAGAACAAGATAATTTAGACAATGATTTTGAAAATCACACAAGCGATTTAAGCAATCAAAAAAATCATCTTAGAAAAATACAGGCTTATGCAATTTTTTCTGTGGGCGGATTATTATTAATTGTAATATTAGTCTATTTTTTAAAATCATTTTTAAGTAGCAATGCAACCACTGAAGAAACAAAAAAAGAAGATAATAAAGATTTAGCACAAAGCGTTAAAACAAAGGAATTTATTGCACCGCCACCACAAAAAACATTTGATGAATTAATTGCACAAGAACCTGCAAAACCGACGCAAAATATAATATTTGAACCTAAGTCTCCAAAACCTAGAATTGTAAAAGGTGCTGGAGTTACTGTTATTGCTTCATCTGGTAGTAATGGTGGATTTGGAAATAATGGCAATTCAGGAAACGGAGTAGAATTTGGAGAAAAACCTAACACAGTGTTTGAATTTGGGCAAAATGGTGCAGGTGCTTTACAAAACTCTAATAACTCACAAAGTGGTGGAGATTTTGTAGGCGAGGTTTTCAGTCCATCAATTGCTAAAGTTAGTGAATTTGATCAAAATTTACTTTTACCTAAAGGAACTTATATAGGTTGTGCTTTAAAAACGAAACTAGTAAGCTCTATTAAAGGTGGAATTGCTTGTATTGTATCAAACGATGTTTATTCTGCAAATGGCAATACTCTTTTAATTGAAAAAGGTAGCACGATTACTGGAACTTTTAATACTGGACAAATGGACGATGGTATGGACAGACTTTTTGTCATTTGGCAAGAAATTAGAACACCAAACAATATCATCATACCTGTATATTCAGGAGCTACTGATGAACTAGGTGCAAGTGGCGTTCAGGGTTGGGTAGATCATCACTATTTAAAAAGATTTGGCTCTGCTGTCTTATTATCAATGATAGATGATTCTCTTGCTATTTTAGCAGATCAAATTACAGGCAAAGATAAAAAAACTAACTATGCTGATTACACTGAAAACACAAGGGATTCTGCAAAAGAAATTGCAAACACTGCACTAGAAAAAATGATTGATATAAAACCTACACTTTATAAAAATCAAGGTGATTTAGTTGGTGTTTATGTTAATCGCGATATTGATTTTTCAAAAGTTTATAAACTAATAAGGAAAAAGAATGTCAATAACGCTAGATAAATATACTCAAAAATTTTTTGGAGAATTTTTAAAAGATAATAATATCAATGAAATCTGCTATAACGGCGATAATAAAATTTGGGTGCAAAACTCCAAAGGACTATGGGAATCTGTAGATACCGAACTTGATTTTGAACAAGCTGGACATTTTGCAACCGCTTCAGCATCTTTTAAAAAAGATAAAATAGATGTATCACGCCCTATTCTTAGTTGTATTTTAGTGGGTGGAGAACGTATGCAAATTGTTATTCCGCCCGCTACTAAAAGTGATCATATTTCAATTACCATCAGAAAACCAAGCAAAACTAGATTTAAAATGGAAGATCATATTAAAAGCGGACTTTTTGAAGATTTAAATCCTGATGATAAGAATAAAATCAAGCCAAGTGATGAAGAATTAATTAAATTGTATAAAGCAAGGGATTATCAAAATTTCATTTCTAAAGCTGTCAGTTATGGTAAAAATATTATCATTGCTGGTGAAACTGGCAGTGGTAAAACTACTTTTATGAAAACTCTTATCGATTTTATAAGCCTTGATGACAGGATTATCACAATAGAAGATGTCGAAGAAATCAAATTTTACGAACACAAAAATTTTGTGCAATTATTTTATCCTAGCGAAGCAAAAAGCACAGATTTTTTAAATTCTGCAACGCTTTTAAAATCTTGTCTAAGAATGAAACCTGATAGAATTTTATTAGCGGAGCTTAGAGGTGCTGAAACTTATGATTTTATCAATGTTTTAGCTAGTGGTCACGGTGGAAGTATCACAAGTTGCCACGCAGGAAGCCCTGAAGAAACATTTACTCGACTTGCCTTAATGACTTTACAAAATCCACAAGGTCAATGCATACCTTTTGAAATTATCCAAAAAACGCTTAAAGATTTAATAGATATTGTCGTGCATATCCACGCTCATCACGGAAAAAGGCGTATCAGTGGAATTTATTTTAAAGAGATAGAGAATATGAAAAAGGATTTTAATGAGCGATAAAGAATTAGAAATTTTTGAACTTTGTGAAAGATTATCAGAGCTTTTAGGAGATAAAGAAGCAATTGCTGATTTGAAAACTTTACAAGAACGTCATCCTGAAATGTTTGAGAATAAAGAGCAGGTTGCAAATTTAATTAAAAAGGTTGTTAGCGATCCTGAAATTATAATCAACAATCCAACTCCAAAAAGTGAAAAAGATTATATAGCAGGGAAAAAACTTAATGAAGAAAAAATGGGTGAAGTAGGTATCCGTAAAGATGAAAATATCAACAAAATTTTTCACGCTAATGAAAAAAGATTAAAAAACTTAGATTTAATGGCTAAAAAAGATGTAGTAGCTGATGGTAGGGACGCCCACACCCCCTACACTCAAGCCCAAAGTCTTGACGGGCGACTGGTTCAAAAGAACATTTCATCAGCTGTTAATAAAATTATACCACAAAAAGACAAATCTACAAATGATTTTAAAGCAAAATTGGAAGAATTTAACACCAAAAATAAGAACTATACTCAAACTAAAGAAAAGGAGTTAAAACGATGAATAAACCTATAATTATTAACAATCAAATAAAGGATAAAAATGAATATTTCTTTAAAAAATCTAAATAAAAAGATATAACATTGGAGCCACAAATGCAAAATAATAAAAATATTCAAGTTATTTTTCTTATTGTAGCTAGTTTCATTTTCATATACTTACTAACACCTGTTGTTTTTTTCTTTTTAAATAAAGTGAAAATCATAAAAGCGATTGAAATTTATAATATCAATTTTACTCTACAAGCAATTACTAATAATTACCCAAAAATATGGCTTTCTTTAGGTATTACTTTTGGTATTTGTTTTCTTATATTTTCTATTTTGGTGTTATCTTTAAAAGCCAAAAAATCTCAATTTGGTGAAGCTAGATTTGCAAATTTTAATGAGATTAAAAAAATGAATTTATTTGGCAATAAAGGCATTATTATCGGTAAATACAAAAAAAAGTTACTAAGATTTGATGGACAGCAATTTGTAGCTTTAGGAGCTCCTACAAGAAGCGGTAAAGGCGTAGGTATAGTTATTCCAAACTTATTAGAATGGCAAGAAAGTGCTGTAGTGCAAGACATTAAACAAGAATGTTTTGACTATACAAGCAAATATAGAAAAGAGATTTTAGAACAAGAAGTTTATTTGTTTAATCCATTTTCAAGACAAACACATCGCTATAACCCTTTAACCTATATTGATATGAGCGATAAAGAACATTGTGATAGTCAATTAATGGACTTAGCTAATATACTTTATCCGCTTGACGGAGATTCTACATCGAAATTTTTTAATGGCTTAGCACAAAACCTATTTATAGGACTTTGCTATATGTGGAGAGATTTAGAATTAACCGATAATGGAAAAGATTTTCAAAGTGAGTTTAATGTAGATGTAGGAAAATTTAACTTTTACAACATTTTACAACTCTCAAAAGGTTTTTCACTCAAAAATGAAAATCAAACTTTAAAAGGTTTTGATGATACTTATAATTTTTTAGTCTATTGTGAAATCTTAGATGAAGCAACTATAAGGCGTTTAGAAAGCTATTTTAATATTAATTCAGACGCCACTAAATCAGGTGTAATGAGTTCTTTTAACGCTCCACTTGTTCCATTTGAAAGCGAAACGTTAAGATTAAGCACAGAAACAAGTGATTTTGATTTGAGAGATTTACGTAAAAAGAAAATGACAATTTATATAGGAATTACGCCTGATCAATTAGCAAATGCACAATTTATTTTAAATATTTTCTGGTCGCAACTTATTTTATTAAACACCAAAGAATTGCCACAAAGCAATAAAGATTTAAAATATACTTGTTTAATGGTTATGGATGAATTCACTGCACCTGGTAGAATTCCTATCTATCAATCTGCAATAAGTTTTATGGCTGGATATTGGTTACGCTCTTTGATGATTTATCAATCTAATTCACAGCTTGAAACACAACCGCCTTTAGGCTATGGTAAAGAAGGTGCTAAGACACTCTTAACAAATCACGCTTGTCAAATCTTTTACGCACCAAGAGAACAAGAAGACGCAGAGGCTATTTCTAGAATTTTAGGAAATACTACTTTTAAAACAAGTTCAAGAAGTATTAATTCAGGTGGCAATGGTGGCGGATCAAGAAGCATTAGTGAAGCAAGTAGAGCCTTAATGTTACCACAAGAACTTAGAGAAATGCCTTTTGAAAATGAACTCATTACTATTGATAGTGGCAAACCTATTTTATGCAACAAAGCGTTTTATTATTCTGATTCTTATTTTATGGATAAATTTAAATCCGTTTCAAAAAGTTTATCAGTAATAAAAAAAATCCCTTCACGCAAACAATTAGAAAACGCTATCTTAAAAGGAGAATGCAAAATTCAAATTCAAATTATAGGAGAAAATAATGACAAAAAAATCGCTTAGTAGTTTAGCCTTTATGGCTTTTGTAATAGTAGGATGTTCGGCTCCTAAACCAATGGAACTAGATAATAGTTCTGCTTTAGCTGTCAATAATTCTATTTTAGAAAAAAAATATAATTTTGTCCCTAAAGATCCTTATTTGAGTGGATTTAATTGGACTTATCATATTGTAGTGGAGAAAAAAACAATTAATGATGATTTCATTAAAAATGATCTTATCACTAAAACTTTTTTGCTCGCTCATAATGCTACAAGAATTATTTTAGTAGGTAGAGAAGATTTGATCGAACAATATAAGCAGTATTTTAAAAAAAATCAAGTTTTAGCACCTATTGAATTACAACCTGTAGATCCGATAGAGGAAGACTTTAACAAAGTTAATATTTTATTTTTTAACAAAACAAATTTTTAAAGGAGAGAAAAATGAAAAAAATATTATTCCCATTTTGTGTTTTTGGTGTAATAAATAGTGTTAATGCTTTAGATTTGCAATTACTATCTGGTGATACTAGAACTTCTTGCGAAGTAATTCTTTGTTTAGCAAGTCCAGTTAAACCACCTGAATGTGCATCTTCTTTAGCAAAATATTTTAGCATTCACTTTAAAAAACCTTGGAAAACTATCCAAGCAAGGAAAGAATTTTTAAATTTGTGTCCTATTGACACAACAAATGATCCAGAAATGTATAAATATAAAAATGATATTTTAGTTAACTTAGATGGAGAATGCTCTACAACTGCATTAAATCAAAGAATTGAAAAATCAAAACAACCTTTAAAAGTTGAAAAAATATGCACTGGTGGTGGGCATAATGGATCAAGAGAATGCGTAGAAATAAAAACTTATGGATTTAGAATAAATCCTGAACTTACAAACTCTTGCAAACTTTTAGCTTCATCAAAATACACAGATTATCATTTAAAATATACTTGCGATAAGAAATTTTATGAGCAAAAAGATTGGGAAAGAGGTTATGAATTAAAAGAAGTATCACAAGAAATTTATAATGCTTTACCTGTATCGCAAAGAGAACAAGGAGAAAAATTAACTCCTATAAGTTATGGAGAATTTATTAAACTACCTGCTAATAAAAGAAAACAAGAAGGATTTGGCAAGTATTATAGAATCGATATTGCTTATTATCAAAAAATAATTATTAAAAAAGATTGCTGGATAAACGAGAAATAACAATGAATGAAGAAATTAATTCTAACGAAAATAATCTTTTTGAAATAGTTAATGAAGATAATTCAAAAAATATAGCTATGCAAAACTATAATGAATTATTGGAAAAATTTGAAAATCTTATAAAAATAATTATTGCTAAAATTAATGTTGGTAAGCAAAATGCACAAAATAATACAGAAGATGGTATTTTTAAAGATTTAGAAAGCAATATTATAGAGCTAGATAATACCTATTTAGCTCTTATTTCTTATTTTAAAAATCCTCCTAATGATGAAGAGAAAGAAATTATTAATAAAACCATTTCTATTAAAAAAACAATGGAAGATTTTGCTAAATTTGCTAATGAAATTCAAAAAATATCATTGGATGATAAACTTAAACAATATAACGAGCAAATTAATAAATTTTGCGAAATAGTAGAATATAAACTTTCTCATAATGCAAAAAATTATAATACTTTTCTTGATCATTTTGTTGAAGATGGAAAACAAAAATTGAATACATTTTCAGAAATTTTTACAAAAATGACAAAAAATACAAAATGGTATCTTATATTTTTTAGTTTTACTTCTATAGGGTTAGGTATAGCTCTTGGCATTTTAATTTTGCTTACTTATATAAAATATTCAGAATATAACAATTTAAAAGAAAGAGTAAGCACAATCACTCAAGGTTTAGCCACTATCTCTATTGATGAAAATAGTAAAGGAAGCTTTACCTTGAGCTTTGCAAAAAACAAAAAAACTATTTTCAATGAGAATAAAAATAGTATTCAAATCACACTACAAGGAGGTGAATGAACAGAACAATTATATACAAAAAAATGCAAAAAACAAAAACAAATCATAAAAAATTTAAAAAGGAGAAAAAATGGCATTTGGAAAATTAGTAAATGATAAGATTGTTATTGATACCAATAATGCTTTAAACTACAAGAATAAAGAAGGTGATATTCAACAAAGAAAAGTAGATACTGCTTTAATCGATGTTATTAAAGAAGCTGGACAAGTTGCTGCAATGGAACACGGAGCTGTGCTTTTTTCAGCAAAAATAAATGATGAGTGGAAAAACTATTTTGTTAATAGAGATGAAAAAACTCACAATATAGTTTTAAAACCTACAAATTCACAAAATAGAGATGATTTCATATATATCAACTCTAACATAAATGAGCAAGGTTATTTTTACTATACAATTAATCAAAAGCGAGAAGCTGCAAAAGAATTAATTGAAGGAATTGGGATTATAGAACACCAAAACCAAGATGGAACTAAAAGTCACTATTTAGAAACTAATGTAAGGCTTTACAATGAAGAATTAAAACAGGAACTTAAAGAAAAAGGTAATGAGTTTATAGCTGTAATTTCAAATGCTGGAATTAGAATTGTTAATGAAGCTGAAATGAAAGCACAAAAACAAGAACAACAAATACAGCAAACTCAAGAAATTAAAGAGCCTGAAAAAACTCAAAACCAAGAGTTTGGAAGATAAAAATATGCACCTCATAAAGGTGCATATTTATAGTTATTATTATTTATTAATAGTAACTATAAATAACAAATTTAAAAGTTATTTTTTGACAAGATGAGTAGTTTTACAAAAAATCAAACTATAGAAAAATCGATAGCAAAAAAATATCAATATCTTTAAAATAGTATATTTAAATTAATAATATATAACATTAATAACTATTATTTTCTAATATTTATTAATAATATAGCAAACAATAAGATAAGATTTTTGAAAGGCAAAAATGAGATTATTTATAGCTGAAAAACCCGAACTTGGTAAAGCAATTGCAGAAGGACTAGATGGCAATTATAAAAGCGGAGAAGGATATATACAAAAAGGTGATAATATTGTTACTTGGGCTTTTGGACATATTCTAGAGCTTGCTAAACCTGAAGAATATGATGAAAAATATAAGTTATGGAAACTTGAAGACTTACCACTACCCATTAAAGAATTTAAATATTTGCCCAAAAAAGAAAGTAAAAAACAATTAAAAATTATTTGCGATTTAATCCATAGCGACAAGATTACTTCTATTGTAAATTGTGGGGATGCGGATGATGAGGGTCAAATTCTTGTTGATGAAATTATTCAATACTCCAAAACTTCTAAACCTGTATTTAGGGTTTTAATTAATGATTTAACACCAAAAGCAGTAAAAGAAGAAATAGCAAAAATTAAGCCAAATGCAGATTTTAAAGGAATGAGCGAAAGAGGTTTTGCAAGAAGTCAAGCAGATTGGATAGTAGGCATAAATCTTACTAGGGCGTATACCATAATGGCACGAAAAAATGGATATGAGGGCATTTTAAGCGTAGGTAGAGTTCAAACGCCTATTTTGGCTCTTATAGTTAATAGAGATAAAGAATTTGAAAATTTTAAAAGTATAAATTATTATTCTTTGCTAGGTGATTTTAATATCAACAATAATACTATTAAAGCAAGATTGAAAACAGAAGATAAAATTTTAGATGAAAATTTAGCTAAAGAGATCAAAGAATCTTGTGAAAACCAAAATGCAAAAATTAATTTAAAAATAGAAAACAAAAAGGAATATCCACCGCTACCTTATAATCTACTTGTTTTACAAGCTGAATGTGCAAAACTTTTTGGTTTTAGCCCTGATAAAACATTAGAAATCACTCAAAATTTAAGAGAAAAACACAAGGCTATAACTTATAATAGATCAGATTGTCAATATTTACCTGAAACAATGTTTGAACAAGCACCAAATATTTTAAATATTATAAAGGAAAATTTAAATTCTAATGATGAAATTCAAGCTCTCATTGCTAGCAGTGATTTAACAATAAAAAGCAAGGCTTTTAACGATGCTAACATTTCAGCACACTATGGAATAATCCCTACCCAAAATAAAATTTCATCGCAATTAACTCAAGATGAATTAGTCGTTTACAATCTAATCGCTAAAAGATTTATTATCCAATTCTTTCATCCGAGAGAATATCAAACTAATACAATTAATTTAGAAGTAAATCAAAGAATTTTTACCGCTACTCAAAACAAGACAACAAAAAGTGGTTTTAGAAGTCTTTGGCAAAATATAGATAGCGAAGAGGAACAAGAAAATAATGAGAATGATATAAACGATTTATCTATCTTAAAAAATGGTGATATTGCAAAATGCTCTTTGATACAAATTGAAAAAAAGCAAACAAAGCCACGCCCTTACTACACTATGACAACGCTACTTAAAGATTTAAATAGTGTCGCAAAGTATGTGTCTGATGAAAGAATTAAAAAATTACTGATTGAAAAAGACAAAGACAAAAAAGGTGAAAGTGGTGGTATAGGAACACCTGCAACAAGATCTAATCATATAAAAACATTAATTGAAAGAGAGTATATAGAAGTAAGTAAAGATAAAAAACAAATTATCAAATCCACTAAAAAAGGTAGAGATTTAATTAAACTTTCTCCAAAATCACTTATTACTCCTGACATGACAGCATTGTGGTTTGAGCAACAAAAAATGATAGAAATATCAGAATTAAGAAGAGAACAATTCTTAGAAGAAATCACAAAAGAAGTAATTAGCGAAATTCAAAGAATTGATAAAAATCAAGAGTTTAAAATACTAGATAATGAAAACAAACCAAAAATTCAATGTCCGCAATGCAATAAAGGATTTTTAACCAAACGAAAAGGGAAATATGGAAACTTTTGGGGTTGTAGTGAATTTAAACAAGGTTGCAAAGCCATTTATCCTGATAACAAAGGCACACCAAACTTTGAAACAAAACAAGCAAGCAACGATACTACTCATAAATGTCCGCAATGCAATAAAGGATTTTTACAAAGAATAAAAAGTAAAAATGGTAATAGTTGGTGGTGGGGTTGTAGTGAATTTAAACAAGGTTGCAAGGCTATGTATTATGACGATAATGGAAAACCTAAAATAATAAATGTATAATATTAATAAATATTAATTTATTTTAATTAATATTAATAAATAATATTTTTCAAATATAAAGAATTTTATGATTATGTAAAAATATTTTTTGAGAGGAGGTAAATTATGGAAGAAAAAAATAAATATAATCAATGCTTGTTGCTTAATGGCTATGAGTTTTTAGATTTTGAAAATACTAAAAATACAACCTTAAAAGAATGGTTAAAAGATGAAAATTTTTTGCTTTTTATTAAAAGCATTCCAAAAGATTATATTTTTATTATAAAAAAATATGGCATAGCTAATGGAATATTTTTGACACATAAAAAAACTTTTGAATTCGCTCAAAAAATACTAGAAAAAGTCAAAGATATAAATTTTGACTTTTCTTATAGTGAATTTGAATTTAATCAAAATATTTTTTACGCATTAAATTTTGAAAATAAAGAAATTTCATTTACGGAACTTGTTTTTAGTTTTAAAATAAATTCATTGGATAGAGAAAGTTTTGATATTAGTAACATTTATAATAAAAAACATTTCATCATACAAAAAGATAATAGCTTAATTACCTTTAAATATAGAAAAATTCAAAGCAAGGGTTTTAATCTTGTTTTTTTATTAGAAAATAATATTTTAAAAAATTATTATTTTAACTATTTAGAAAAAATAAATCCTTATATTGCCAAAGATTTTAAAAATATCAAAGAAAATCATTCTTTTGAAATATATAAGCTTTTAAGAATAGATTTTAATGTTTTAATCAATTGTCATAGCGTTCAAGAAGTTATAGAAAAATCATTAAATACTAAAATTAATTTCAATCTAAATAAATTTGATATCCACTTGGCTTTATCTTTTGCAATTTCTTTAAATTTTATTGCAAAAAACGAACAGAATAAATTGTATAAATTTGTTTTGGAGAATAACAAATTAATATATGATTATATTGATTTTATTAATAATAATTTTGCCAACGAGCATTTTATTAAAATAAAATACAAAAGAAAAAAATACAAAATTATTAATATTGCCTCATTTTTATTGTATCACAAATTAAAACCACAGAAAGAAAGCTATCAAAATGAATTTCTTGAAATTTATATACTAATAAATGATTATATTAAATTAAGCTATGAAACAAATAATTTAATTAACCTTAACATTAATTCTATAAATAGAATAACAAACGAACATAATGTTTTAACGATAGAATTAGAAAAAAAACAAATTCCAAAAAATAAAAAACTTAAAATTAAAGAAGATTTTATCAATTTAAAACTTCCAGAAGAATTTAAACTAATAGAAACGCATAAAGAACTTTACTTGCACGGAATGGAGCAAAAAAATTGCGTTTATACAAGAAGAAGAGAAATTGAAGACGGCTTAAGTGCCATTTATAGTTTAAATTACGAAGGAGGAGTTTATACATTGGAAATTTTCAAAAGAAAAAATAAATTTGCAATTAAGGAAATCAAAGCAAAATATAATGAATTTGCAAATAAAGAAGTTATAAATTTTGTTGAAAAAAGCCTGAAAGCTGTTTAAAAAATACAAGGAGTTAAAATGAATACAAACAAAATTACAGATTTACACATACAAATTTCAAAGGAAGACTTGAAAATTTTAGATTTACTACTTAAAGCCAATGAGTATTCTAATATTGTTTTTTATTGCGAAAACGATGAAGAACATTTTATTTTTACAGAAGTAAAACTTGGAAATTATTTTTGCATAAACAGATGATTAGTGGCAGGGGGAAATCCTGCCGCTTTTTCTGCTTTAGTTTGTCAGCTTGACAAATAAAGGGTTAAAGAATATAATTAGATTCAGTATTATACAAGGAGTTAATAAATATGCGGCAAGGTATTCTTAAATAAACTGTCAATTTGATAGTGGGAACAAAAAGTAGCAGTCCCGTTTCACTTTTAATATGGGGCTTAGTTTTTTGTACCCAGTTTAAGAATACTTTTATCATGTGATTTTATATGCCCGAAAACATATAAGTGTTTTGGGGCTATTGGAGTTATTTACCCAGTGATAGGAGTATTTATCACTGGGTATTTTTATGCCCTTTTTTGGGTGTTGATAGGAGGAAAATCACATGAAAATAATTAACTTAGGCATTCTGGCTCACGTTGACGCAGGAAAGACAACATTAACGGAAAGTTTATTGTATACCAGTGGTGCAATTGCAGAACTAGGGAGCGTAGATGAAGGCACAACAAGGACAGATACAATGAATTTGGAGCGTCAAAGGGGAATCACTATCCAGACAGCAGTGACATCTTTTCAGTGGGAGGATGTAAAAGTCAACATTATAGATACGCCAGGCCATATGGATTTTTTGGCGGAAGTATACCGTTCTTTATCCGTATTAGACGGAGCAGTATTATTAGTTTCTGCAAAGGATGGCATACAGGCACAGACCCGTATACTGTTTCATGCACTACAGATAATGAAGATTCCGACAATTTTTTTCATCAATAAAATTGACCAAGAGGGGATTGATTTGCCAATGGTATATCGGGAAATGAAAGCAAAGCTTTCTTCGGAAATTATAGTGAAGCAAAAGGTTGGGCAGCATCCCCATATAAATGTAACGGACAATGACGATATGGAACAGTGGGATGCGGTAATTATGGGAAACGATGAACTATTAGAGAAATATATGTCATGGAAACCGTTTAAAATGTCAGAACTGGAACAGGAAGAAAACAGGAGATTCCAAAACGGAACGTTATTTCCCGTTTATCACGGAAGCGCTAAAAACAATCTGGGGATTCGGCAGCTTATAGAAGTAATTGCCAGTAAATTTTATTCATCAACGCCTGAAGGTCAATCTGAACTATGCGGGCAGGTTTTTAAGATTGAATATTCGGAAGAAAGACAACGTCTTGCATATGTACGCCTTTATGGCGGAATCCTGCATTTGCGGGATTCGGTTAGAATATCGGAAAAGGAAAAAATAAAAATTACAGAAATGTATACTTCAATAAATGGTGAATTATGTAAAATTGATAAGGCTTATTCCGGGGAAATTGTTATTTTGCAAAATGAGTTTTTGAAGCTAAATAGTGTTCTTGGAGATACAAAGCTATTGCCACAGAGAGAGAATTGAAAATCCTCTCCCTATGCTCCAAACAACTGTTGAACCGAGCAAACCTCAACAAAGGGAAATGTTACTTGATGCACTTTTAGAAATCTCCGACAGTGACCCGCTTCTACAATATTATGTGGATACTACAACGCATGAGATTATACTTTCTTTTTTGGGGAATGTGCAGATGGAAGTCATTTGTGCCATCCTTGAGGAAAAATATCATGTGGAGGCAGAAATAAAAGAGCCTACTGTTATATATATGGAAAGACCGCTTAGAAAAGCAGAATATACCATCCACATAGAAGTCCCGCCAAATCCTTTCTGGGCTTCTGTCGGGTTGTCCATAGAGCCGCTCCCTATTGGAAGCGGAGTGCAGTATGAAAGCAGAGTTTCACTTGGATATTTAAATCAATCGTTCCAAAATGCGGTTATGGAGGGGGTTCTTTATGGCTGCGAGCAGGGGCTGTATGGATGGAAAGTGACAGACTGTAAAATCTGTTTTGAATATGGATTGTATTATAGTCCTGTAAGTACCCCCGCAGACTTTCGGCTGCTTTCCCCTATCGTATTGGAGCAGGCTTTAAAAAAAGCAGGGACAGAACTATTAGAGCCATATCTCCACTTTGAAATTTATGCACCGCAGGAATATCTCTCACGGGCGTATCATGATGCTCCAAGGTATTGTGCAGATATTGTAAGTACTCAGATAAAGAATGACGAGGTCATTCTGAAAGGAGAAATCCCTGCTAGATGTATTCAAGAATACAGGAACGATTTAACTTCTTTCACAAATGGGCAGGGAGTCTGCTTGACAGAGTTAAAAGGATACCAGCCAGCTATTGGTAAATTTATTTGCCAACCCCGCCGCCCGAATAGCCGTATAGATAAGGTTCGGCATATGTTCCACAAGTTAGCTTAACAGCTTGCAAAAGTCATATAAAATGAGATTTGAAAGGATTAGAGACTAATTATGATGAAATGCGAATGGATATTGTGTCCTGTTTGTGGGAGCAAAACCCGTAATAAAATTAGGAAGGACACTGTTTTGGAGAATTATCCCCTTTATTGTCCAAAATGCAGACAAGAAAGATTGATTAAAGTTGACAACTTGAAGATAACTGTCATCAAAGAGCCAGACGCTTAAGACGCAGAGCCGATGAAATTGTGGAACAATTCACGAATCATCGGCTCTTTTTGTTTCGTATTTGAAAGAACAAACTCACCAAATAAAAAAAACGATATTCGGGTGGGTTATTTTGTTATACCCTAAATTACCCTCTGAGTAAGCACGACCTTAAAGACTTAAAGGAACGGTGCAACGAGCAGAGCTGGGAACAGGGCTTGCATGTGCCGGAGAAAGGAAAGACATTTGCTGGAGAAGTCCGGGAAGAAACGGTGGCATGGAGCAAAGACACCTACCAGCTTTTGAAACAGGCAGAGCAGGGAAAGGTCAAAAGCTATGTGCAGGATATTGCCCTTGCGGTGCTGGATTGTAAGGAAACAGCGACCAGCCGGGAAACCTTTATCCGGCTGATGAATGAAAGAGGGTACGGGGTATCTTTAAATACTGTAGAAAAGAGGAAGGAAATAATAAATGGCTAAAATGAGAATATCACCGGAATTGAAAAAACTGATCGAAAAATACCGCTGCGTAAAAGATACGGAAGGAATGTCTCCTGCTAAGGTATATAAGCTGGTGGGAGAAAATGAAAACCTATATTTAAAAATGACGGACAGCCGGTATAAAGGGACCACCTATGATGTGGAACGGGAAAAGGACATGATGCTATGGCTGGAAGGAAAGCTGCCTGTTCCAAAGGTCCTGCACTTTGAACGGCATGATGGCTGGAGCAATCTGCTCATGAGTGAGGCCGATGGCGTCCTTTGCTCGGAAGAGTATGAAGATGAACAAAGCCCTGAAAAGATTATCGAGCTGTATGCGGAGTGCATCAGGCTCTTTCACTCCATCGACATATCGGATTGTCCCTATACGAATAGCTTAGACAGCCGCTTAGCCGAATTGGATTACTTACTGAATAACGATCTGGCCGATGTGGATTGCGAAAACTGGGAAGAAGACACTCCATTTAAAGATCCGCGCGAGCTGTATGATTTTTTAAAGACGGAAAAGCCCGAAGAGGAACTTGTCTTTTCCCACGGCGACCTGGGAGACAGCAACATCTTTGTGAAAGATGGCAAAGTAAGTGGCTTTATTGATCTTGGGAGAAGCGGCAGGGCGGACAAGTGGTATGACATTGCCTTCTGCGTCCGGTCGATCAGGGAGGATATCGGGGAAGAACAGTATGTCGAGCTATTTTTTGACTTACTGGGGATCAAGCCTGATTGGGAGAAAATAAAATATTATATTTTACTGGATGAATTGTTTTAGTACCTAGATTTAGATGTCTAAAAAGCTTTAACTACAAGCTTTTTAGACATCTAATCTTTTCTGAAGTACATCCGCAACTGTCCATACTCTGATGTTTTATATCTTTTCTAAAAGTTCGCTAGATAGAGTTCTATATTAGAGATGTAAAGAGTTTTGGTGAAGAGGTTTGTGAGTATGGCTTTTATAACCAGGGTGCAATGAGAAGCACTAACAGCAGCTAGCTTAAGAACGCATAGGATATACTTTTTATGGAAGTCACAGAGGAGGAATAAAATTTGAACAGGATTAACAGAGTAAAGATGCATAACACCATGAACATTTTCCTCGTTATCAGCTGCGAAAAAGATCAGCAGGTGATTGTCTATTGTTTGCCACGAGACTGCACGAACCGGAATTTATCAAGGTTTCCGGTGTGTGGGGAGTCAGTCGAAGCTGGGTGTAGATTTCCCAGTAAAAGCCTATAAGCTGTCAGAGAACCGTTACACGCTGGAGGACATAAAAGCCAGCATACCGAGCTGTAAGGTAGACCTTGCTCCGTTGTACGAGAAGCCGAGAAGAAAAAGTACCGTTACGCTGGAAGAAGCAAAGGAGCTGTACCCGGAATGGTATGAGAAGCGGATCGTGCAGGGAGAGCCGAAGCAGAAAAGTAAGAAGCAGGGCGGTACGTGGGTATGTAACGAAGCTTTATATGAGTGGTGGAAACGGAAAATAACCGAGGAAGTGAAAGCCGGAGGGCGTTACTTTTCTATTATGGCGTTGTGCTCTTATGGCTTGAAGTGTGGCATATCCGAGCAGAAGATACGGAGAGACGCCTATGCGTTCCTGGACCATTTAGAGAGCCTTACCGAGGACGAGGACAACCATTTCAGCCGGGCAGATGTGAAAGACGGTATAAAGAAGCCAAAGATGATTTATTTTTATGGTATTTTGAAATATTAGAAAAAAATGAAATCAAGATATATCCCAAAAAAATGACTTATAATCAAATGATGGAAGAGTGTAAGAAAAACGATATATACATTATAAAGCCATTATACTCTTTGGGATATACCTACAATAATAATAGGGAAGATTTTAAGAACTACAACTAAAATAAGTCAAAAGGAATAAGTTTGAAAAATACTATGTATTCATATTTGCTCAATGATAAAATCAAAAATCATTCTATGATTTTATGCACAGAAATCGAGTGCAAAAAATGCGGAGAAAAGATTTATGTTGAGTTTCAGCCGAATGAAAAATTTATTTTCAAATGTCCTAATTGCTCGAGAAAAAATAGAAAGGTTTTTTATGCGTTCTAGCTTAGAAAAAGTGATAAAAAACTATAATGAAAATTTTTCAAATAAAAGAGATAATGATTTTGCACAGGGTTTAATAAAGTATCTTTACGAAAATGCTATTATAGGAGAAAATGATAAATTTTTTTTAGAGAAAAATTTTCAATATATTAGGATAATCAATGAAAAAGAAAAAAGATTGATTAATGTGTATTTTTGCGAAAAACCAATAATTGATTTTTTTCAAAATGCAGAATATGAAAAAGAATTGCAATATTATGGAATAAATGAAAAAGATTTTATAAAAACTGATATTTGAAAAACACTCTATATCTACTATAAGATTAATAAATGTATAACATTAATAAATGTAAATATATATTAATTAATTTAATTTAATTTTAATAAATAATATTATATAATTATATATAAAAATTTTTACAAAAGATGAGGAGCAAAAATGATTTATGAAAAAAAAATAACTAAAAAAGAAATATTTTCTTATGCAATTTTTATAGCAATTATCGCTTTAATTTGCATTTTTAAAAATGAAATTTGGGAATTTGTAAAATTTATTTTTTCTAATTTAGATTTCATATGTGGTAATTTTGCAAATTTTGTAGGCGAAGATAATATAGTATTTTTTCCAATTACAACTCTTTTAATAGTATTTACTATAGCTATTTGTGCTGTTTGGGGATTATCTAATGTTTTATCTCTCTCATTATTTATAATGCCTATATTTGTCGCGGTTTTTTATATTTTTAATATTGATATAAGTTTAAAAAACCTTTATGGCTCTTATTTTATATTTTTAATCATTATTAATGGTCTTTCATGGAGTGTAAATCAAAGATGAAAAAAATTACAATAGTAGCATACGCAATATGTTTTTTATCAGGCTTATGGTTTTTATTTAGTAGTGTTAAAGATGATTTTGGTATCTTATCTTTTATTCTTGGAATTGCACTTATTTATTTTGGTGTTATTAATATAAAAAGAATTTTGAATGATTCTAACGAGAATAAAACCGAGCTTGAAACTCTATTTGCTACAGCAAATATTATTTTTGTATCGATAAGTTCTATTTTTCTTTTAATGCTTATTGCCTTTTTTACTTTTCAAAATGAAATAAATATTAAATTCTTTTCGGATCAAGGACTTGTATTAAAAAATGATAAAAAGATTTCTATTTATTTAAAAGGAAAAGAGATTAAAAGCTTTGATGAAAACAAATATGGATTTGTAATGGCTGTTTATGGCGATAAACACATTGAAGTTGTTTTGCAAAACAAAGAAAACGATACCTTTTTTGAGTTAAGATGTAATGAGGAAGGTTGCAAAGAAATATTAAAGGAGGATAAATGAGAGTAGTAAATTTGTCAAAAAAGATTGTGGATAAAATTTTGTTTTTGAGAATAAATCGTGTTGTTAATATCCTTATGTTAATTTTTGCCTTGTTTTCAACTATCGCTATTGCACTATTTTTATCCTATTTTATAGAAGAAGAAAATTACTATGCTTATTTTGTATCTAGTTTTTTTCTAGTGAACGGGTTTTTGCTAACTATTCATTTAATTGGTGAAAAAAAGTGTGCAAAAGAAGTGGATTATGATGATAATTTTATCAGTAAACTTAACAACTCTTTGAGAAAAGAATTAGAAGATGATCTTTTAAAGCTTCAGGAATACTATGATGGAATTAATGTTTTAGAATACAAAACTTTTGCTTTGTTAAAATGTAATTCTTATTATGAAAAAGGCAGAATTAATGAGGAACTCATAGATAAAATCAAAAAATATTACATTAATCTTTTTAAAAAGAAAATAGCAAAAGAATTAGAAGAAATGCAGAAAGAGAAAGAGAGAAGAAATATTTTAAAAACAAATCAAGAGCTAATCTTGAAAAAGATAGGAGAGTAATAAAATGCTAGAGATGGATAATAATAAAGAATTTAAAATCTTAAGACTAAATAAACAAGAAATTTTAAAAATTGGAGGTTATGGCATTTGCGATAGTTGTAATAGAAGATTAAGCAATGATGGATATATGATTTGTGTTTTATATAGCTGTTATTGTGAAAAATGCTACAAAGAATGGTATAAAGTTGCAATTAACCATAAAGAAGATAGAGAAATTGAAAAAGATGTTTATGAAAATATTAAATCGAAAATAACTAATATTTATTTTTAGTTCTTATTAATAAATATTAGTATATAATATTATACAAAAATATAAAAAAGGTTTTTTTATGATAATATCTGTTGTAAATAAAAAAGGTGGTGTTGGAAAAACTCCTTTTGCTTTTTCAATTGCTAAAGATCTGGAATATTTTTTACAAAGCAATGACAATTCTATTATAGAAAAGATTTATCCTGAAAAAGCAAAAATTTTACCGACTCCAAAAAAAATAGATAATTGCGTTTATGATTTTGGTGGTTTTGTAGAAAAAGGGGTATTAGATATTATTAAAGAAAGTAATAAGATTATTATTCCTTGCACGAGTAATTACAATTCTTTACTTAGAACATTGGAAACTTTAAATGAAATAGGTAATGATGATAGAGTTTGTATCTTGGTTACAGATTATAGAGATGAGAAAGAGAAAAGGCAAATTTGTGAAACTCTTGAAAGCAATTTTACAGATTTAAATCTCTTTTTCTTTAAATTTTCAAAGATAATTGAAAATTCTATGAGTAGTGGAGCTTCTTTTACTGAACTTTATAATGAAAACAATCTTTCAAGATTAAGTTATACAAATTTTTTCAATGAGTATCAAAGACTTTTAGATTTTATTAGAAAGGATAAATAATAATGGAAAAAAAACCCTTTACAATAGCAGAAGCTTTAAACTCTGAAACAAGCTCTCAAAAAACATATAGTAAAGCTGATAAAAAGTCAGCTGGAAGAAAAACTATAGATCAAAAACTAAGAAGAGACAATTTAGTAGTTTGCAGACTTAATGAACAAGAAATGGAAATTTTGAAAAAATTAATGGATTTAGATTTAGTAAGTGAATATGGTACTTATATAAGAAAATTAATCTTAAAAGAGGCACGAGCTTTAAATATTAATAGTTAAAAATGTTAAAATATCCTTGCAAAAAACAAAAATTACAAGGATACAAATGAGTAAAAAAACAAAAAGACAAATTGAAGATGAAAAAGATTATGGCGGTCGAAGTTTATTTGATCTAATCGAATTAGAATTTTCACAAGGAGAAGAAAATGAGCAACAAAATAGAGAATTATCCGAACATAGAGAAGTTACAGACAATATTGAACGAACTAGCATTTCATCAAATACACCAAGCGTGGATAGACAAGAAAATTCCACAATACAGCTTGATAATACTAGAGAGATGGGCAGAGTTTTATCCGAACACAATCAAGAATCTAGGAATGTCAGATCTAATGACACTAGCATTGCCACAAACACAAATGGAATTAGCAATCTTGGAGAGCAAAGAAGCAGACAAGAAGAGAGAACAGGGGCTAACAGATATGGAGATACTAGCAGAAGAGCAAATAAATCTCAATCAATACATAGCGATAGAACCCCAAATTTATTCTCCTTTATTTCAAGAAATGATGATGAAAGACAAGGAACAGATGCTGCAAGAAGCTACAATCAACAATCAGTATTGGAAACTGCAGCAAGAAATGATGGATATGAAAGAAGAAGCCTCAAATCTGGGCAAAAATTAGATTTTGTAAGCGATGATGAAATCTATCTAGGTTCTTTAAAAGATAGATTTCAAAAAAACCTTCAAGCCATTAAACTTTCAAAAACTATTGAACAAGAAAATCGCTACGCTACCAAACAAGAACAAGAAATTCTAAATAAATTTTCAGGATGGGGCGGTATTCCTCAAGCTTTTGATCATCAGAATAAAGAATGGGAAAAAGAATTTAAAGAACTTATTAGCACACTTGATTATGCAGAATATGAAAAGGCAAAAACTTCAACTTTAGATGCTTTTTACACTCCAAAAATTATTATCGATACAATTTATCAAGGGCTTAATCAGCTAGGATTTAATAATGATGATCACACCAAAGAAATATTTGAGCCAAGTGCAGGTATAGGCTCTTTTTTGTCTTATGCAAAAAATTATAGCGATAAATATCATTTTACTTGCGTAGAGCTTGATACTATAAGTGCAAATATATTAAAGCATTTGCACCCAAATCAAACAATTTATAATAAAGCATTTCAGCACCATTTATTTGATAAGCCATACGATGCTTTTATAGGTAATCCGCCTTTTGGTCAAAAAAAGATCTTGGATTTAAATGATCCGACACTTAATAAAACGAGTGTGCATAATTATTTTATTGGTAATGCAATTAAAAATTTAAAAGAAGATGGAATTGCTGCTTTTGTAGTATCAAGTTATTTTTTAGATTCTAAAAATAGCACAATAAGAAATTTTATAGCCGAACAAGCAACATTTTTAGGTGCTGTAAGATTGCCAAATAATGCTTTTAAAAAACGAGCTAATACAGAAGTTACTACCGATATTATCTTTTTTAAAAAAGGTAAAGATTTAAATATAGATAAATCTTGGCTAGAAAGCGTAGAATACTATGACGATCGTTTTGATGAAGCTGAAAAAAGAGGTATGCACCCTGATGTTTTTAATGACTTTAGAATAAATGAGTATTTTAAAAATAATCCACAAAATATCTTAGGAAAAATGAATATTAAAAGCTCTCAATATGGTTATAGTTTAGAATGCTTAGATGATGGAAGAGATTTAAAAATCGCTTTAGAAAATTTTACAAAAACCTTACCTAAAAACATTTATAAATATCAAGAAACAAAAATCAAGCTATCTTATTACAGGATTGATAGAGAATCGCCTGAATACGAAAAATATAGCAAAACTCTAAGTAAGTTAAAAGATGGAAATTATTTTGAATACAATAATGAAATCTACATGAAAATCGGAAGCGATGATGAGTTAGTCTTTTCAAAACCTGTTTTAAATGAACACGATACAAGAAGAATTAAAAAACTCATTGCTCTTAGAGATCAATTTAACACTCTTATTGAATATGAAAAAAATGAATCTAGCGATCTTTTAGTAGAAAATCAAAGAAAATATCTAAACAAGCTTTATGATGAATTTGTAGCCAAAGAAGGATATTTAAATAGAGATGCAAATAAAAAAGCCTTTAGAGAAGATGTGGAAGCAAACAAAATTTTGGCACTAGAAAAAAATTATAGCAGTGGTATTTCAAAAAGTGTAGCTTTAAAAGAAGGTATAGATCCTATTGCACCAAGTGCAACAAAAGCAGATATTTTTTTCAAAAGAACTATAAATGCACAAAAAGAAATTAAAATCTCGACTCCAAAAGAAGCATTAATTGCTAGTATCAATGAATATGGGAGAATTGATTTAAAATTTTTAGAAACGAATTTAAATCAGCCTTTAGAAGAAACCCTTAAATCTTTAGAGCAAGATAAATTAATCTTTAAAGATCACAAAAATCCTGCAAATTATGTTTTGGCTGAAAAATATCTTTCTGGCAATGTTAAAGCAAAGCATAAAGAAGTAAAAAAATTAGTAGAAGATGGCTTTAATGAATTTGTTAATAATTTAGAAAGCTTAGAACAAGTCTTGCCTAAAGATTTAAAAGCGGTTGATATTTCAATAAGCTTAGGGACAACATGGATACCTATAAAATATTACAAACAATTTATAGAAGAAACCTTACAAATTACTCCTAAAGATTATGATTTATTTTTAATGGAAAAAACAGGCGAATGGAGTCTTAAAGGTTTTGGCTATTCTTTAAGTTCTTATATTCGTTCAGAATATGCCACAGAAAGAATAGGTTGCTTTGATTTGTTGGAGCATGGATTATTAAGAAAGCCTATTCGCATTTATGATAAAAAACTAGATCCATCAGGAAAAGAAATCAGAGAATTAAATCCTAAAGAAACTGCAATCGCTAATTCTAAATTAGAAAATTTAAAAAATGAATTTATAGAATGGATTTATAAAGACTATGATAGACGCACAGATTTGGAAAATATCTATAATGAAAGGTTTAATACAAATATAGAACCACAATACAATGGAGAGCATTTAGAACTTCCAAATTTCAATGCCAATATCAAACTCAAAAAACACCAAAAAAATGCTATATATAGGGCTATTCAAGAAAATAGTATCATTTTTGATCACCAAGTAGGTGCTGGTAAAACTTTGGTAGCAATTTGTTCTGTAATGGAACAAAAAAGAATGGGGCTTTTAAATAAACCTTTAATTGTTGTGCCAAATCACCTAGCTAGACAATGGAATGATGAATTCTATCACGCTTATGCAAATGCAAATATTTTAGTTGCTACAAATGATGATTTAAAAAAAGATAATAGAGAAAAGTTTTTTTCAAAAATTGCTACAAATAATTATGATGCTATTATTATGACACACTCTCAATTTAAGCTAATCCCTGCACCTTATGAAATTATTAAAAAGCAATATGAAGCAGATATTCGTATTTTAGAAAAAACTTTAGAAAAAAAACAAGATGATAAAAATACTATGCGATACTCTGTCAAAGAATTAGAAAAACGCATCGAAAATTTTAAAGTAAAACTTGGAGATTTACAAACAACGCATAAAAAATCTAAAGCGATTGATTTTTCAGAATTAGGAATTGATGCTTTAATCATTGATGAAGCACACGAATTTAAAAATTTACTTATTACAACTTCAATGGGAGATATAAGTGGTCTTGGAAATTTAAAAGGCTCTCAAAAAGCTTATGATCTTTATTGCAAAACACAATATATTCACGAGCAAGATAAAAAGCTTTACTTCTTAACAGGAACACCTATTAGTAATTCAATTACAGAACTTTTTACCTTACAAAGATACATACAACCAAATGTATTAAAAGAAAAGGGAATAGAAAGCTTTGACTCTTGGGCTTCCACTTTTGGAGAAATTACAAACGCTTGGGAGCTTGATAGTTCTGGAATTAATTATAAAGTAGTAGCAAGATTTAATAAATTTAAAAATGTTCCTGAACTTTCTACTATGTATAAAAGTGTAGCTGATATTATAACAAACAATGATATTATGAAATATCAAAAAGATTTCGTGCCAAAACTTTATAATGATAAACCTATTAATATTGTTGCTCCAAGAAGTGAAGCAATAGCAGAATTTATAGGTATTCAAGATGAAAATGGGAATTGGAATAAAGGCTCTATAGTATGGAGAATGGAAAATCAACAAGAAGATATTGCTAGAAATAATTTACTTGCTTGCACCACAGACGCTAGAAAAGCTGGACTAGATTTTAGATTAATTGATCCTCATTGTGATGATTACGCAGATTCTAAAATCAATAAACTTATTGAAAATGTCTATAGTGAGTATAATGCTTGGAATGATGATAAAGGCACACAATTAATATTTTGCGATTTGTCTACTCCAAAACAACATTCTCAAAAAATTTCTTTAAATAACAACGATACTACTACAATATTAAAATTAGAAAAGGAAGAAGAATTTGTCAATATTAATGAAACAATAGAACAAACAGAAGAAGAAAATAACAAAAGTCTTGATGAAATTTTAGCAGAACAAGCTAAATTTGACGTTTATACTGATATTTTAAAAAAGCTTGTTTCTAAAGGTATTCCACAAAATGAAATTCGTTTTATTCACGATGCAAAAACAGATTTACAAAAAGGACAACTTTTTGCAGATATGAATTCAGGAAAAGCTAGAATTTTAATTGGATCAACACAAAAAATGGGTGCTGGAACAAATGTGCAAAAAAGAATTGTAGCTTTACACCATTTAGATTGTCCTTGGCGTCCTAGTGATTTAGAACAAAGAAGCGGTAGAGTTATCAGACAAGGCAACGAACTCTTTATGAGAGATCCACAAAACTTTAGAGTAAAAGAGTTTAGATATGCAACTGAAAGAACCTATGATGCTAGAATGTGGCAAGTCATTGAAAGCAAAGCAAGATCTATAGAGCAATTTAGAAAAGCTGGTGCTGATGTAAGAACTCTAGAGGATATTACAAGTGGTGCAGCAGATGCTGCTGAAATGAAAGCGGAAGCTACAGGTAATCCTCTCATTTTATTACAGGTGCAATTAAATAGTGATCTAAGACAAGAAGAAATGCTTTATAGTGGCTATAAAAGACAAATACACAATAATGAAGAAAGTCTTAGAGATAATCTTTCAGAGATTGAACTGCTAAAAAAAGATATAATCAAAATGAAAACTTTAAATACAATAATCAAAGAAAATAATAGCGAACACTTTCAGGGGAAATATTATGTCAATGATAATGAAAACGTTTTCACAGAAGATTTTATTATTTTTAAAGACGACACTAGCGATTTAAATAAAAATAGACAAGAAAAACTTATAAAAAATTTTGAAGAAACCATTAAAATGATAGCAAATGACTATCAACAAGAATATAAAATTTTAGAGTATAAAGGACTAATTATTAGTGGTGAAAAAACTGGATTAGATACCATAAATTTTTATGTTTCAACTCCCGATGGTAAAACAATAATGGAACCTGAAAATATGATCTATGAAAGAGACAAGAAAACTTTTTTTAAATTGGAAAATTTAGTCAGTTTTGGTGGTTTTATAAAAAAATTAAACAATTTTTATAATAATTTAGAAAAATTTAGCCAATTTAATCAAAATAAGATAGAAAGCCTCGAAAAAGAAATCGCAGAATTAAAAAGTATTACAGGAGATAACACTCCAAAATACAAAAGAAAAGATTATTTAGAGGCATTAAGAGAAGATAATCGCATTGTTATGGATGAAATAAAAAAAATGAGCATACAAAAAGATTATAAAAGCGATTTTATACCAAAATCTGCAAAGATTTTAGAAGATTTAAATAAAAACAATAATATTCAGAAAGAATATGATATTAAAATTAATTAGCAAAAGGTAATTACCTTTTGCTTTAATAAATAAACAGCTAAACAAAATATAAACTTATTTCTTGCTTGAATGGTATAATTCTTTAATATTTTCATTTATTGCTTCTTCTTTTTTTGCTTTTTCTTCTTGTTCTTCCTTATTTTTATTTTCAAAGTATTTTAGATAATTTAAACACGTCTCGCCTGTATAATTATCTCTATAGCAAATTCCAAAACCTAAATTAGTCATAAAAGTTCTAGCAAGGCTATTATTTGGAATTTTTAAATTATCTAAATAAGCTGAATTTGGTTCTTCTGCTTTCAAACAACAAACTATTATTACAATAAAGATTAATAATGCAGTAAAGGTTGGAATTATTATTGCCATTTTCTTTCGTATCTCTATGTTTTTATTTTTTATTAAAAAGTGATTCAATAAAGCCATAAGCAAAAATATAAAAATTCCAACTAATGCAACTAATGCAACTAATGCCAAAATATTAAAATCCAATATCGCATAATATAAATTTTCCATTTTTTATATTCCTTTCTCTTATAAATTACTCATCTCTTGTAATCTTATTATTCCTAGCACTTGTCCATCGCAAGATATTATCGGCTCTTCTTCGCTCTCCTTGCTGTAGCTGATTGAGTGCATTGATGTGCAAAAGCATTTGAGTTCGTTTTGTGTTAAAAACCATAGGCTGTTTGGACAATACTCGCATAGAGTTTCTTTCTTGGGCAACTTCTCTTCGGATAATTGATTTATTACCGAGCTCTTGTAAGACTCTCTGTCTATATTGTTTTGTATAATCTCTCTCATTATTTATTCCTTTATCTTGTATAATTTTATATTTTTTTGTTGTTTTGGCTTTGTTGATCTGCTTTAAATCTTTCTCTCTACCTATTACTGATACGTCCCAAATAGGTTTTTTAAGTATTTTAGAAACTTCTTGCCATTTATTATTTATTTTAACTTTTTTTCTGATTTCATAATCTTCTTGTCCTACTATTTTAAATCTTGCATATTCACCCCTTAAAACTTTATTTTCTTTTATAACCCTTTCTAAATCTTGCCCCCAAATTGTAGTTATTCCTTTTTTGGTTTTATAACTTACATAATAACTTTTTTTAGCATTTTTATCTGTGCTAAATTGATAATTCGCTTCTCCAAAATCCATAATCTGATAGTAATGCATTTTTATTTTTGGAGTTTGATTAAGTTTATTATTTGTATTTAATTTGACTGAAAATTCTTGATTTATTTCCGCTTCTCTTTGCTTTTTGCTTGTAGCTTTTGCTTCAACTCCTAACTCATTTAATGCTTTTGCAAATTCTGATCTTAAATTTGCTAAATCTGCTTTTTTTGGATTAATTCTTTTACCATTTTTATCTGCGACTTTCAAACAAATATGACAATGTGGATTATCTGTATCTGCGTGAAAAGCAAGGACAAAAAAATTATTTGGATACGATTTTTTTAAAGCAATAATTGCAGCTTGTTGTAATTTTTCTTTCGGTGTTGTAGAATGTTCTTTCATAGAAAAAACCATATTAATAGTATGTCTTTTTTCTTTAGCACCTTCTTTATATAATGGAATAGGAGCTCCTTCATTTTTAAAAATTCTTTTGACTTCTAAAATCTCATCTTTACCTATATATTTATCAAAATCACTGGTTATTAATTCTACATTTCCATCACGAGAAATATAATCGAGATGTTTTGAAAGTGCTTGAGAGTTTTTAGAACCTGAAGTAATTTTTACAACAACTTCTGTATTTTTTCTAAACATATTTTTACTAACAAGCTTACCTGTTTTTACATCTTTAGTATATTTATTTTTATTTTTATTGATATAATTTAGTGGTAATTTTGAAGCATTTTCTATTTTAGTAAAAACTTTTTTAGCAATTATTTCGTCATCAAATATTTTAACGCTACGCGACATTAAAATCTTTCATTATTTTTTTCTATTATAATACCAAGTTTATTAGACAATATATCAATTTTATCTCTAATATTATCGATTGATTTTTTTAAATTATTATCATTTATTTTTACAGAATTTCCACTTCTAAGAATTTTTAATAATTGATATATATTTTTACCTATTGTGTTAATTTCTGTTCTTGTTTTTATAAACTCATCTATTTCTATATTAGTAAAAAGTTTTTCATTTTTTATGGAGTTTAATAACAAAAATTTAGCTTGTTTAGTAATACTTGAAAATCCTGTTTTTTTAGAAATTTCTTTTAAAATATTTACTTCATTTTCTGTAAGTTTTAATTTAATTATTTTATTTTCATCGCTTGTATAAAATTTATTTTTAGATATTTCATCATTAATTTTATTTTTTTCATCTGTATCACAAGAATTAAATTTTTTTAATAAAATAGATATTATTCTACTATATGGTGCATTTGTTTCTGATTTTATATATTCTAAAATTGTTTTATCATCTTTGCTAACTTTTATGACACAATTATTGTTTTTATTCATTTACAATTCCTTAGTGAGCCTCGCAGAGTTTCGCCTTTTATTTTTTAAAAAGGTAACTTTTTAGGAAATAAAAGGCTATCCTGCAATTATTAAATTATTCAAATTGATTGGTATTCTACACTATTAAACTTTATAAAATATTAATATTATTTTGTAATAATAATATTTACAAAAATTATAAGGAGTTATTATGCTTAAAGAAAGCAAGTTAATAATAGAATTAAAGCGTGAGTATGATGAAAAATTAAAAAAATTACGCCAAAAAGAAAAAGAAAGTAAAGAGCGTATATATAAAAAACTTTCATCGGCATTGTTAAAAGACTTTGAAGAGAATAAAGATTTTAAAATTGAATTTAGTTTATTGATAAAAAAATTTAATTGCAAAAATACTGAAAAAATTTTAGAAATAATAAATAACTTATATGATTTTAATCATAAAAATAATAAAATAAAAACTGCAAAAAAACAATAAAACAAAAAATATTATAAGGGAATAAAAATGGAAAAAAATTATAAAATAAAAGTAACAGATGTAAGCGAACTTAATGAGCATTACAAAGAAGCTATACAAGAAGGAACTTACGAGGGAGAAGATGTAAATAAGTTTTTTGATACTATAAAAACTTTTGATGTTGCAGAAAGCTTATTGAAAAAAGATTTTTCAAATCAATATATTAAATTTGATATTATTACTGATAAAGAAAAAATACCATTAAATATAAGACTTGGAGATAAAAATTTTCAAAAAGGTATTGAACATTTAATTAATATTGGTAGTTCTAAATTAGTTAAAGAAAATATAAATCCAGAAGTAAAAAAAGATCTTAATAATCGGCTTGGTATTTATAAACCAAAAATATATGATGAAATGCTAGATGGAACTTTTAAAGCAATAAAAAATTTATCAGAAGTAGCAAATAAAGATGTAGGATTAATGATATTAGAATTTGCAAATTCTTACTCAGAAACTAGAGAAAAATTTGAAAAAAAACAAATTAATAAAATTGGCAAAAAACCATTTTTTAAAGAAAAAATGAATGAATTTTTCAAAAAAAAACTAAATAAAATTTTGCCAGATAGAGAAATTAGCAATGAAAAAACATACTCTCGATCAAGGTAAAAAATGAATTTTGATAATTTACTTTCTAAAACAAGACTATTATCTTATAATAATGATATTGTTAAACACTATGACAATCTTAAGCTTGTAGGAAAAATTACTCCAAAAGTTGCTACATTAGAAATTATTCTTAGAAATAAACTAGATAATAAACTATCAGAGAAAGATAATGATTGGATAAAAAATTCTAATGATGAAAAAATTAAAAAAGCTAAAGATGAAATTGAATATAGAGAAAAAAATAGAAATTTATCTCATCATCAATATCTTTCTCGTATGAGCTTAGGAACTATTATTTATCTCATTAAAGAAAATAAATTACAAAACTCTATAATGGATTTAAAAAATATCAATTTTAGAAATTACAATCAACACAATAGAAATTTCTTTTTTGAAAATGGTATAAAATTACGCTTTAGAAATACGCATAAGGTTGATATTGTTCTTAGCTTATTGCAAAATCTGAGAAATAGAAGTTATCATTGGGAAAATATTCTAAAAACAACAGAAAAAAATGGAAAACATTATCCAAGATTAACAACAAAGATTGAAAACACTCATATAGGAGTAGATCCGCAAAAAATAGATTTATTCTTAAGTGATTTAATTAAAACATTTAACGAAGAAATTTTGGAATATTGTTAAGATAAAAAAGATGGGCTACTAGGAAGCCCTTTGAATTTCGTTTGCAATTATAGCAATAATAATATTAAAGGAAACTAAAAGGATATACAATGCCACAAAAAAGAATTTATCTTTATGTCCCATTTAAAGATAAAGAAAAAGTAAAGTCATTAGGTGCGATGTGGGATGAAAAAGAAAAAAAATGGTTTGCTCCAAAAAGTTTAGATAAGAATATTTTCTTACAATGGCTTTATCCACACCAAAAAAAAGAATTTTCATTTGATGAAGGTGAGATTTTAACTACTTTTAAATCTGCTTTAGAAAATCAAGGTTTAATTATTGATGGCTTGCCTATTATGGATGGTAAGATCCATAGAGTAAAAACCACAACAGATAAGGGTAGGGAAATGAGTGGGGCATATAGTGGATTTTTGGATGAATATCCTGCTGGTTTTATTCAAAATTTTAAAACAGGTATTAAAGAAAATTGGAAAATGCCTTTAGAGAATATAAGACAAAACATTGTAAGTTATCAAGCACCTAGTCCAAAAAACTTCAATAATTCTATAAGCAATAATACTAAACAAGATATTTTAGAACTTCAGAAAAAAACAGCATTAAAAATTGAAGAAGAATACAATCAAGCTAATTGGGCACATTCAAATCATCCTTATTTAAAGAAAAAAGGCTTTGAAGAAAATTTTTATCTTAAGCAAGACAGCAGGGGTTCTTTACTCATTCCTTTAAAAGATGAAAATGGCAAGTTATGGTCTGTGCAAAGAATATTCCCAAATGGCGACAAGATTATTGGCATTATTAAAACCAAAGAAGAGAAAGAACAAGGCATCGAATATTCTGCAAAAAAAACTGGTTGTTTTCATATAATAGGTGCAAAAAGTTTAGAACATTGTAAAGAATTTATCATAGCAGAAGGTTTTGCCACTGCAGCAACCATACACAAAGCACTCAATAAACCTGTAATAATGGGTATAGATGCTGGAAATCTGCCGAAAATAGTTGAAATTTTAAAAAACAAATTTCAAAACATTCCTATTACTTTAATAGCTGATAATGATAAAAAGAGAGAATTAAAAGGATTATCAAACGTTGGTGTAGAAACTGTTAAAGACATTAAACAAAAGTTTTCAGATATTAAGGTTATTATTCCAAAAATTAGCGATCAAGAAGCAGAACAAGGAATAAGTGATTTTAATGATATTTTTTTAAATAAAGGGCTTAATGAAGTTAAAAAACAACTAAACTCTATTGATTTTCAAAACAAACTTAACACCTTTAAAAATCCTATAAAAACAATATCTGAAAAAGAAATAATAAGATAGTTTCACCAAAAATAAATAATTACCTCTTGTAATTATTTGTATAAAATTATATAATTTTAGTATTTAAAATTAATATTAGTAAATATTAGTATATAATAGTTACTATAAATATACAAAAGGAGTTTTTATGAAAAATTTAATTAAACTAGGTTTGCTAAGTGTAGTTACTGCTGGTGTTTTTTCTGCTTGTTCTTCAGAACCAAAAAGTGTAGAATATTATAAAGATCCAAAGAATGCCCAAGAATTAGAAGAAAAGGTTAAAGAGTGTAAAAAAGATCCTGATTCTGAGTTAAAAGATAAGGAATGTTTTAATGCTTATAAAGCACAAACAACCAAAACTTTTTTCAAAAAAGAACTTCAAAATGAAAAAATCACTGACGAAGAAGTAAAAAAATTTTTCAATCGATGATAAAAATTTAGAACTTTTCAATTTATCTTTAACTGAACAAGGAATATTTAACTTAATCAATATTCCTTACTACTTTTTTTAAAATCTCTTTATACTTTCTTATTTCCTTAAGAGTATCAAATAAACCTATTATCCCTATAATAAAAAATAAACAACAAAAAACAATCTCGAAAAAACTAGAATTTCATTATAAACAAAAAATTTAAAAGCAAGAGTTAAGAAACTTATAAAACTTAAAATTGCTACAATTGCTAAATCAAAATATAACTTTTCTAGCTTATCAAGCTTAGAATAATTTAAATATTCAATAACTTTATATTTCATTGTCTTTCTTTTTCTACAATCAAAATCTTTACATCATATTAATTACATTATATTATTATAAAAAATCTATTTAAATTTCTAAATACCAAACTCTCTTTTGGTGTTATTCAAAATCACTATTTTGTGATTTTAAGTAAAAGTTCAAAAATTTTAATTTTTGATTTACCTTAATTTTAATATTTAAATTTAGTAAATTTAAGAATTTAGGAACTCTTACATTTAAGTCAATTAATCTTTTAAAGTCCCTATTTTCCATATATTATTTTCGTAAAAATGTCAAAAACTCTTACATTTAAGTCAAAAACTCTTACATTTAAGTCAATTTTATTTATAAATAATGTAGATATTTAGCGATTTTTATTGACTTTAATGTAATAAACTCTTACATTTAAGTCAATTTTATTTATAAATAATGAAAATTTAGTGTATATTGACATAGATGTAATAGTTTGGTATAATTTATTTTGAATTTTAAAAGATTTGTTACATTTAAGTCAATTACAGCAAGGAATCAAATGTTATTAAATATTATTATTGAAAAAGATCAAGATGGATATTTTGCACGTATTCTAGAACTTGAAGGTTGTGTTTCACAGGGTAATACTTATGAAGAGGCTTTGAGTAACATAAAAGAAGCTGGAGAGCTTTATTTAGAAAGCCTTAAAAATGAAGAAAAAAGAATTATTGAAAGTAAGATAACTTCAATTATTCCAATGGTTTTAGCAAATGCCTGAATTGCCAAGAATGACTGCAAAAGAAGCAGAAAAGCTTTTATTGCAAAATAATTTTTTTATCGATAGACAAAAAGGTAGTCATAGAATTTATAAAAAAGGACTTTATAGAATGGTTATTCCTCATCATAGTGGGGAAATCTTGCATCCTAAAATCATAAAACAACTCTTTGAAATTATTGAAGTAGCAAAGGATTAAAAATGCCTAAAAGAAATACTATTGATACTATTACACTTGGAATTTTTAGCGATGAGAATGTTTCTGTAATTTGTGAAGATACCATTAAACTAGAAAGAGGCTCTGTAGCTGTATTAAGTGGTAATAGTGAAGTAGGAAAATCTTTTTTAGCCCTAAAGGTTTGTGCAAATGCCATAAATGATGGCTTAAAACCTTTTTTTTGGAGTATAGAAGATAAAAATAAAGCAATTTTAGAACGTATTAAAAATGTAGAAAGTTTTTATTCTTTTAATACTGTAGAACTTGAATTTTCAAATGAACTTCCAAAGATTAATAAAGAACCTATAAGTAGTTTAAAAGAAGAGCTTAATGAATTGGCAGATTGTGATTTAATTGTTCTTGATACTTTTAGTGCATTTTTCTCAACATTAGGATTTAAAGATCAAAATAATCAAAATGATGTGCAAAATTTCTTTAATGTTCTAACTGATGTAGCTAAATTAAATAATCAAGCAATCTTATTGCTACATCACTTAGACAAAAAGGGTGAAAGTCTTATGGGTAGTTCTGTAATTATAAACGCTCCTAGATTGGTTTATAAACTCTCATTTGAAAAAGGGGAAGATAAAAGTTCTACTACCTATCGATTGCTTGAAGTTTTAAAAGATAATAACAATATTAACGCTGGAGAATTTCAAAAAACAATTAAAGTATTACAAAATTCTAGCATTGATGAGCCTTTAATTAAAAATATTAAAGCTAATAGTATTGATTCTAATACTTTAGAGATTATCAATAAACAAGATATATCCGCTGTAAGCGTTAATGAATTAGCAGAAGGATATGTAACAATGAATGAAAATAGAGGTGTTTTTTATTTAAGTTCGCGAAAACTTACGGATACTAATTTTTATAAAGTATTTAAAGAAAATGATAATAAAATAGATTTTGAAATGGTAGGTGCAAATGGCTCCTCTTATGCTATCAGTTTAAAGAATTCTTTGCTTACGCAAACACATAGAAATATTTTAGATGCTTTATTTTTATATATCAAAAAAAATGTAGATACAAATGTTATAAAAAAGTATCAAGAAAACTTCTGGGATATGGAAGTAAGACTAGAGCCTTATAAATTTTTAAAACAATATCTCAATAAAAATTCTAATAATTACTCTTGGTTAAAACAAAAATTTACGGAAATTTCTCGTTTCGCATACGATTTAGCTTTCACACAAAATATAGAGGATAAAGATAAAAAAACAATTACACAAAGAGATAAGGGCATTTTAATGTTTGACTCCGTAGAACGTATCACAAAAGAAAATGGGACAATTGTATCTGTATTTGTGCTAACAGTTCGCAGAGAATACATTAAGAAACTTGAAACAGAATCCACTCTTTCTTATGATGATGATTTATCAAAAATTCTTATTAATTTAAATTCTTTGGTTGCACAAGATCTAATAAGATTTTTAACAAGTTTTCCTGATAAAAAAATTCTTAGTTATAGTGAATTTTGCGAAATTAAAGCTTACAAATTTTATAAAGAAGGCTCTATTATCTCAAAACAAAAAAAAGAAATCATTAAATTAAAAGATAAGCTTATAGAATTTGGAATTAATGTATATGGAAAAGGTGTGGAATTTGCAAGTTATGATGATGAGTTTTTTTATAATAGATACAAAAATGAAAATGACTTATTTTTCATTTACCAAAGCAACAATAGAGTGAAAAGATATATTAAGCGTAATGATCCTATGAACCAATTAAACACCAAAAGCAATAAATTTATTTTAGAAAAATCTTTGTTTGATTAATTTTAAGCCTTGAAATTCTATAATTCTAAAAATAAGATTTTGTAATTATTAAAAAATGTTCGTTTAGACTATTACTATTTATTTAGTAATATCTATGTTTTGTTTTGTATGTGTGATTTGAAATAAATTAAACACGAACCTTTTTTCTACTCCTTTCTAAATTTCCATCTTTTAATTTTATTAATCTTACAAAATTTAAATTAAAAATAAGCTAAAAATAGTAATATTATTACATTTTAAATAGTAATATTATTACTCTTTTTAAAATATAATTAAATAATCATAATATCATTATTTGAAATAGTTTTTATTATTTTTTTACTCTATGTATCTTATCTATAAGCTAAAAATTTGCTTATAGATAAGGTTTAACGCCAAAAAAGAAAGGTTAATAAATGGTCTTAGCTTATGCAAGGGTTAGCACTGATAAACAAGATAATATAAGTCAAGAAAAGCTAATAAAAGACTATTGCGAAGCACAGAATATAAAATTAGACGATTATATAAGCGTTGAAGTGTCTAGTAGAAAAAGTCTTGAAAAAAGACGTATAAATGATTTATATAATCTTTTGAAAGATGGCGATACTTTAATAACTGCTGAGCTTTCACGCTTAGGGCGTGATATGTTTGAGACGATCGGGCTTATAAATAATTTAATCAATAAAGGCGTAAAAGTCCTTTTTATAAGACAACCTGAGCTTAGTTTTATTAGCAAAAGTGCTACAAAGCTTTTATTATCTTTCTACGCTTATATAGCAGAATATGAAAGGGAAATGATAAGCGAACGCACTAAAACAGGTTTAAAAGCAGCAAGGGAAAAAGGAAAGATTTTAGGGCGTCCTGTAGGAAGTTATTCAAGTATGTATGATGAGAATATAGAAATTATTAAAGATCTAATTAGCAAGGAATTAGCTTTAAAATCTATTTGGAAGTATTTAGGTAAAAAAGGTAATTATGTTAGTTTTTATAATTTTTGTAAATCAAGGAAACTTGTTAATTCCAAAAATGAAAATGAATTTGAAATCTATATCAAGCAAATTAAACAATACAAGGAAAACGGAATGCCACTTAATGTAATTTTTAGAACTTTAAAAAATAAGCTAAATTGCGATAAACAAACTTTTTACAAATTATGTAAAGAAAAGGGGATACAATGAATGGTATTTTTGAAGCTCTAGCAGGTTCTATTCAACAAATTACAAAAGTTATAAGAGAAGTTGGCACTAGCGATAAAATGGCTGAACTTAGCGTGTTATTTTCTATCATAGTAACTTTAGTCATTATGTATAAAGGTTATGAAGTATTAATGGGTAGAAGTCAAAGTCCTATTAGAGAGCTTACTTGGGATATAGTAGGAAAACTTTGTG
>NZ_NXLY01000016.1 GCF_005406225.1 Campylobacter taeniopygiae
TTCATATGTTAATGATATTACTCTTTATGATATCATTTATGATATCATCCCTAATTCTATTAGAAAAGTATTTTTAAAAGATGAAAAGCTTTTAAAAACCTATTTGCCTTTAAATCAAGGTCAGTTTTATTATAAAGAATATGTATATAGTAACCCTAAAGAGGTTTTTAAATATTTATATGGAGAAAATATAACCTATAATGAAAAAAAAGTTCCTAAAAAATATTGTCAAATGGATGCCCTTTTTTTAGAGGATTATGGTATTGATCCTGCTGTTAATACTACTATACCTAAAGCTAAAATCAATAAACTAGGTATAGGTTATGATGAACTTTTAGAACTCATACAAAATGATCAAACAAGTCTTAAATATCCTGAGATTGATGAATTTAAAGTAATAGATGAAACAAAATATCCCAAAGATGGATTTATTTTAGAAAATGAGAGAGCATATAAAGTGGTTTTAGATCCAAAGAAAAGACATAAGGCTAATTATGAGGACATGGTAAGAAATTTTAACACTAGTTATGCTGACAATATGTTTTTTAGAACACAAGGTGAAGTTTGGGCTGATGATAAAGCAGATTATGTAGCTAAAATACAAAATTGCGAAGCTGAAACTTTTTTATTACAAAACAATTTTCACTCTAAAAATCTTGTATTTGAAAGTTTTAGAATGAAATTAAGAGAAGATGAGGATTTTAAAGAACGAATAAAAGAGAATACAATTTTTTATGAAGAATATCCTCTTACTCACCCTTGGTGGTATGATTGGGTAATGCAAATTGATACTTTTCTTGCTTATCGTTTCAATCAAGCTTTAACCTTAGCTTTTTTAAATGCTTATAATAAAACAAAAGTTAATATAGAGGAATAACCATGAAAAAAATAATATGTCTTTTAGTGATGATTTTTTGCACACTTAATGCATATGATAAAGATCTTAATTTAGATTATGGTATGAAAGATGATTTTTTTTATTATTTAGATAAAAGGACTATTGGAACGCCTTATGACTATTTAGATAGTAAGAATTATCTCCCTATCAATTTTAGTCTTGTACAAAGAAAATATTATAGTGGCAATCCAACCAAAAATCTTATCACAAATTTAAATACTCTAAAAGACAATGAATACAATGCCTTTGGAGTAGAACTTCCTAAAAATATTATTTTAGAAGTTTTTGAATTTGGAAAAAAACATAAGGATAAATTCTCTAATCTAGTAAAACAATATCCTTTTGTTCAACTTGTTTTTTCACAATGGCTTACTATTAAACTCTATGAAAAACAAAAAGAGCTTACAAACAATCCTAATTTAGATTATGAAGAGTTTTTAAAAAATTTCACTTCTACTTTTAATCATAAAAGTTATAATCTTCTTGATGCTATTCGTCAATTAGAAATTGAAAATATCAATCATAAAAATGATGAAAATTTTAACATCATAGACACTGCAACAGCACTTGGTGCTTGGGGTTATATTGATCAACTATGTATCAACGATATCACTCTTTATGATATTATTTATGATATCATCCCTAATTCTATTAGAAAAGTATTTTTAAAAGATGAAAAGCTTTTAAAAACTTATTTACCTTTAAATCAAGATCAGTTTTATTATAAAGAATATGAATATGAAGATCCTAAAAATACTTTTAAATATTTATATGGAGAAAATGTAACCTATAATGAAAAAAAAGTTCCTAAAAAATATTATCAAATGGATGCTTTATATTTAAAAGATTATAATATTAATCCTCTTATATCTAAAGCTAAGATTGACAAACTAGGTATAGGTTATGATGAACTTTTAGAACTCATACAAAATGATCAAACAAGTCTTAAATATCCTGAAATTGATGAATTTAAGATAATAGCAAAATACCCACCAAATGCATTTATTTCAGATAATGAGAGGGTGTATAAAGTGGTTTTAGATCCAAAGAAAAGACATAAGGCTAATTATGAGGATATGGTAAGAATTTCACAAACTCAAGACGCAATTGATATTTATTTTCCATCGCAAGGTGAAATTTGGGCTGATGATAAAGTAGAACATATAATTAAAATACAATATTGCAATACCAGAGCTTTTTTATTGCAAAACAATTTTCACTCTAAAAATCTTGTATTTGAAAGTTTTAGAATGAAATTAAGAGAGGATAAATATTTTAAAGATCAAATAAAATCGGATGGAATTTTTAGTCAATTTAGAGATGCAGTCTATCCTGAAAAATATGATTGGATAGTACAAAGTGATGCTTTTCTTGCCTATCGTTTCAATCAAGCTTTAACCTTAGCTTTTTTAAATGCTTATAATAAAACAAAAGTTAATATAGAGGAATAGCTATGAAAAAAATAATATGTCTTTTAGTGATGATTTTTTGCACACTTAATGCAGATGATATAAAGGAGTATGATATGAAAGATGATATTTTTTATTATTTAGGTAAGAGGACTTTTGGAGTATTTGGATGTCTTGATCAGTTTAATTATCTCCCTATCAATTTTAGTCTTATACAAGATAAATATTATAGTGACAATCTCACCAAAAATCTTATCACAAATTTAAATACTCTAAAAGACAATGAATACAATGCCTTTGGAGTAGAACTTCCTAAAAATATTATTTTAGAAGTTTTTGAATTTGGAAAAAAACATAAGGATAAATTCTCTAATCTGGTTAAACAATATCCTTTCGTTCAACTTGTTTTTTCACAATGGCTTACTATTAAACTCTATGAAAAACAAAAACAACTTACAAACAATCCTAATTTAGATTATGAAGAGTTTTTAAAAAATTTCACTTCTACTTTTAATCATAAAAGTTATAATCTTCTTGATGCTATTCATCAATTAAAGGTTGAAAATATCAATCACAAAGATGACGAATTTTTTAACATCATAGACACTGCAACAGCACTTGGTGTTTGGGGTCGTATTGATCATTTATATATCAACGATATCACTCTTTATGATATTATTTATGATATCATCCCTAATTCTATTAGAAAAGTATTTTTAAAAGATGAAAAGCTTTTAAAAACTTATTTACCTTTAAATCAAGATCAGTTTTATTATAAAGAATATGAATATGAAGATCCTAAAAATACTTTTAAATATTTATATGGAGAAAATACAACTTATAATGAAAAAAAAGTTCCTAAAAAATATTATCAAATGGATGCTTTATATTTAAAAGATTACAATATTAATCCTCTTATATCTAAAGCTAATATTGACAAACTAGGCATAGGTTATGATGAACTTTTAGAACTCATACAAAATGATCAAACAAGTCTTAAATATCCTGAGATTGATGAATTTAAAGTGATAGATGAAACAAAACACAGTGAAGAATATGGTTGGGAATTTCTATATAAAGTGGTTTTAGATCCAAATAAAAGACATAAGGCTAATTATGAGGATATGGTAAGACTTTCACAAACTCAAAATGAGTATGGTTATACTCCACGACACGGTGAAACTTTGGCTGATGATAAAGTGTATGCTATAATTATAAAGCAATATTATAATGCTAGAGTTTTTTTAATACAAAACAATTTTCACTCTCAAAATCTTATATTTGAAAGTTTTAGGATGAAATTAAGAGAAGATGAGGATTTTAAAAGACAAATAAAAGAAAATACAATTTTTACTGAATTTGGTGAGACTATCGGTCCTAAAGCGTATGATTGGATAGTGCAAAGCGATGCTTTTCTTGCCTATCGTTTCAATCAAGCTTTAACCTTAGCTTTTTTAAATGCTTATAATAAAACAAAAGTTAATATAGAGGAAGAACCATGAAAAAAATAATATGTCTTTTAGTGATGATTTTTTGCACACTTAATGCAGATGATAAAGATCTTAATTTAGATTATGTTATAAAAGATGATGTAGATTTTTATTATTTAGGTAAAATAACTCTTGGATTATTGTGTGCGGAATGTCTTGATGAATCAAATCATCTACCGATTAATTTTAGTCTTGCACTATTTGAATATGGTGTCAATCCAACCAAAAATCTTATCACAAATTTAAATACTCTAAAAGACAATGAATACAATGCCTTTGGAGTGGAACTTCCTAAAAATATTATTTTAGAAGTTTTTGAATTTGGAGAAAAACATAAGGATGATTTTTCTAATCTGGTTAAACAATATCCTTTCGTTCAACTTGTTTTTTCACAATGGCTTACTATTAAACTCTATGAAAAACAAAAAGAGCTTACAAATAATCCTAATTTAGATTATGAAGAATTTTTAAAAAATTTCACTTCTACTTTTAATCATAAAAGTTATAATCTTCTTGATGCTATTCATCAATTAAAGGTTGAAAATATCAATCATAAAGATGATGAAAATTTTAATATCATAGATACCGCAACAGCACTTGATCTTGATGTTTCAAGTGCTGATACTATCACTCTTTATGATATCATTTATGATATTATCCCTAATTCTATTAGAAAAGTATTTTTAAAAGATGAAAATCTTTTAAAAACTTATTTGCCTTTAAATCAAGATCAGTTTTTTTATAAAGAAAGTATTTTGGATGTAAATGGAGATTATAAAGTGTATAAAGTGAGTTTAAATTTGCTTTCTTCAAAGGATTA
This sequence comes from Campylobacter taeniopygiae, assembly GCF_005406225.1. Taxonomy (GTDB): domain Bacteria; phylum Campylobacterota; class Campylobacteria; order Campylobacterales; family Campylobacteraceae; genus Campylobacter_D; species Campylobacter_D taeniopygiae. The sequence continues at coordinate 4,618 of NZ_NXLY01000016.1, forward strand.
TAAGATCGATCCTATTATACCTAAAGCTAAAATCAATAAACTAGGTATAGGTTATGATGAACTTTTAGAACTCATACAAAATGATCAAACAAATATTAAATATCCTGAGTTTTATGGGCTTAAAGTGATAAATAAAACACCTCATGGTAAATATAAAAAAGTGATTTTGGATAAAAAACATCAATCTAATTATAAGGAAATAGTTAAATTTTCGCGAATTGGCAATCTATATGATTTATCAAGAGATGGATGGCATTGGAGTGAGGATAATGTAAAAGAAGTAATTGCTAAGCAAAAATATGATAGCAGTGTTTTTTTAATACAAAACAATTTTCATACTAAAAATCTTGTATTTGAAAGCTTTAGAATGAATTTGAGGAAAGATAAGAATTTTCTAAAAGAACGAGTGGGGATGATTTTTCGTGAGGATAATGAAGAAGCTTATCCTTGGCGATATGATTGGATAGTACGAAGCGATGCTTTTCTTGCTTATCGTTTCAATCAAGCTTTAGCTTTAGCTTTTTTAAATGCTTATAATAAAAAAGTAGATTAGTTTAATCTACTTTTTTATTTAATAGATTCTAAAGTGTTATATGACAAATTTATATTCTTAATGTTAATCAAGTTTGTTTTAAATTTTTGAGGAATTTTAAGAATTGGTAAAAATTTTATTAGAAGTGGTGGATTTAGCAGGACTCGAACCTGCGACCAACCGGTTATGAGCCGGTTGCTCTAACCAACTGAGCTATAAATCCATTTTAAAAGCGAGAATTATAACTTATTTTTGCTTAAAAATATTTTATTTATCTATCCAAAAATATCTGAACGTGATAAGATGTTGCAGTATTCCAAAAAAGATCATAAAAATAGTAAAAGAACTTCCACCATAGCTAAAGAAAGGCAATGGAATTCCAACAACTGGAGCAAAACCTATAGTCATAGAAATATTTACCGCAACGTAAATAAAAATAAATAAGGCAACACAATTAACCACCACTCGGGTAAAATAGTCATTTTTAAGCTTATTATTAAGACTTAAAAGGTGAAAAATAAGTAAAACATACAATAAAATTAAAACCAATCCGCCTAAAAATCCAAATCTTTCTACCAAATAAGCGAAAATAAAATCACTTGTAGATATAGGTAGAAAGTTAAAATGTGTTTGAGTAGCCTCATCTTCTGATTTGCCAGTAAGGCCGCCATTGCCTATGGCTATCATAGATTGAGCGACTTGATAGCTTGGTTTTTCTGCTATAAAATCATGAATTCTTTGTTTTTGGTAAGGTTTTAAAAAATGTGTATAGATTATAGGTGAACTAATACTTATAACAAGAATAATACTCAACCAAATTTTATAATGAACTCCCATGATAAAAAGCACTCCAAAGCCAACAATTAATAATACGGTCGCACTTCCTAAATCCGGTTCTTTTGCTATCAATAAAAAAGGCAAAATAATAAAAAAACTGATTTTTGCAAATTCTTTGAGTTTGTAACCATTTTGTGGTGGTGGGTTTTGATAAATCAAATAAGCAAGCATTAGAATAAAACTTGGTTTAAAAATTTCTGAAGGCTGTATTGTAAATTGTGTAAAAGGAATTTCTAGCCATCTTTTTGCTCCCAGTTTTTCAACCCCAAAAATATCAACGCTTGAAAGTAGAAAAATATTTATAAAATAGGCTACAGGAATAAGCCAAATTAATTTCCGAATGGGGATAAAGAAAAAGATAAAAAAAGCGAGTGTGCCAACACAAGTGTAGACAAATTGTTTTTCTGCTAATAAAGCATGGGCTTCAAAAATTAAAAAAAAGGAAAGAAGTATTATAGGTGTGAATAATATAGGTTGCATATAATCAAAATGTGTTAATATTCTTCTATCCAATATAAACAAAATTTGCCTTTTTAAACTATAATATTAAAATTATAATTATAGAATAAGATTTTAAATCTAATGAGATAATTTAGGAAAAAATGCAAACTTTTTTAGCGGATGAAAATTTAAGATTGGATATTTTTTTAGCAAAAATATTAAAACAAAGTCGTAATCAAGTAGCATTGCTTATAGAAAAAAAATGTGTAAAAGTTAATAACCAAATTCAAAATAAAAATTCATTTAAATTAAAAATTGGCGATGAAATTTGCGTAGAACTTCCTTCTTTAGAGTGTAAAGAAAAAAAGTCTTTTGATGTGAATTTTGATATAGAAATTTTATATGAAGATGAGGATTTGCTTGTTTTAAATAAGCCTTCAAATTTGGTGGTGCATGGGGCAAGTAGTGTTAAGGATTTGACTTTGGTGGATTGGCTGCTTGCGAAAAATTATACCCTATCTAATTTAGGCGGAGAAATTCGAGCAGGGCTTGTTCATAGACTTGATAAGGATACAAGCGGGGCAATACTTATAGCTAAAAATAATTTCACTCATCAAAAACTTAGCGAACAATTAAGCAATAAAACTATGGGAAGAATTTATTTAGCATTAATTGATTTGTCACTAAAAGACGATAAAATTATAATCGAAAAATCTTTAGCCAGATCTCAAACAAATGCTATCAAAAAAATAGTGGTGGAGGATAATACTAAAGGGAGTAAGTATGCTAAAAGTGCTTTTGCTAATCTAATTGCAAATGAGGATGTTAATTTAATCGCTGCAAAACTTTTTACAGGCAGAACACATCAAATCAGGGCACATTTAGCGAGTATAAATCGTCATATTTTAGGCGATAAATTATATGGCTATAGAGGAAAATATGAAGGTAGGGTGATGCTTCATGCTTATTTTTTATATTTTATTCACCCCAAAAAAAAGGAAACAATTTTTGTTAAAGCTCCTTTGATGGAGGATTTTAAAGAGATTTTAAATAATAAATTTATTTTAGGAGAGATGGATGAAAAAATTTCACTTGAGTCTTTGCTTAAGCGTTTTGATTCTTTTATTTAGTGCTTGTAGTGTTTCGCAGGTTTCAAACACTGAGTCCAGTAAAGAAGTATTGATTAATGAAAGTTTGCCTAAGATGGATGATGTTAAAACTCTTAGCGATATGAGTAATATAGCTTTTGAGTGGGAGCCTTTGTATGATGATAATATACAAGGTTTTTATTTGTATCGTTCTAGTGATGAAGATCCTCAATTTAAACTTGTAGCGACTATCAAAGATAAATTTCAAACTCATTATGTAGATACAAATCTTAAACCTAATACAAAATATTATTATAAAATGAGAAGTTTTGACAATCAAGGACATCCTTCAGAAGATGGTAAAATTTTTGAAGCAAGTACCATGCCAAGACTTGAGGCTATTCCTTTTGTTCAAGCTATAACTAATTTACCAAATCGTATTAAATTAATCTGGCGTCCTCATCCTGACTTAAGAGTCAATTCTTATATCATTGAAAGATCAAAAAGCAATGAAGATAATTTTAAAAAAATCGCCGAAGTTAAAAATCGTTTAAGTGCAGAGTATATAGACAAAGATTTAAAACCTAATGAAAATTTTAATTATCAAATTATTGCTGTAAGTTTTGATGGGATTAAAAGTGAGCCAAGTCAAGTCTTAAATTCTACAAGCAAAGCTTTGCCGCCAGAGGTGCAAAATTTAAATGCTAGTTCAGATGCTTCTAATAAAATAATTTTAACATGGGATGCACCTGCCTATAAAGATTTTTCTTATTATAAAGTTTATTCTACGAGTTCAAGTTTTCTCCCTTATACTCTCATTGCTAAAACAGATAAAAATTCTTATGAAGATTTAGTTGAGGGTTCAGATGAAACTAAATACTATAAAGTAACTATGGTTGATGTAGATGGTTTAGAAAGTCCTATGCCAAAAAATGGGGTTGAAGGAAAAACCTTAGGTATTCCTTCTTCTCCAAGTATTATCCTAGCTCAAAGCACACCTGAAGGGATTAATCTTGAATGGATTGATGGGGATTCTAGAGCTGTAGAATATGAAGTTAGACGCTATGGCGGAGAGCAAAATGCTATTTTTAAAGGTATCAAAGAAAAACAATTAAAAGATATTAAAGCTTTGCCAGGAGTAGAATACAGTTATGAGGTTATCGCAATTGATTCTGCTGGGTTGCGTTCAGAGCCTTCAAAAAGAGTTAAGGCAGCGCAATAGTGCCAAATTTCAAAGTTAAAAAAATTAAAGATCTGATTCTACCTTTTAAAAAAGACGAGGTAGAATTAGAATGGATGGCTGAAAATAATAATGTTATTTTAATATACACTAAAGTAAATGAAGAGAGTTTCTTTTTACAGGTTAAAAAAGAAAAGGATAGTAGTTTTGTTATCAAGGGTGATAAGCATACTAAACCTTCCAAAATAGCTTATTTGCAAAAATCTTTACAGATTTTTAGGGATTATTTTTGCAATCATGAAGATATTATTAATGAAGCTTTTGCATTTAAACACAATGCATTGATTGAAAAAACTTCTTTAATTGCATATGATTTTGATCAATTATTATCGAAAATTAAGGGAAAAATTTATATTGAAATAGGATTTGGATCAGGCAGGCATTTGCTTTATCAAGCCAAAAATAATCCAGATACTTTAATAATAGGGGTTGAAATTTATAATCCAGCTATCACTCAAGTGGCTAAATTGGCAAAGAGTCAAAATTTAAGCAATATTATGCTAATACAAAGTGATGCTAGGCTTTTACTTAGCGTACTTGAGTCAAATTCTGTAGAAAAAATTTTTTTACATTTTCCAGTCCCTTGGGATAAAAAACCACATAGACGCGTTATTGCGAAAAATTTTTGCCAAGAATGTGCTAGAGTTTTAGGAAAAAATGGGAGATTTGAGCTTAGAACGGATAGTTATGAATATTTTGATTTTACGCTTAAGCAATTTTTACATTTTAGCACTCCAAAATTTAGCCTTAGAAAAAATGAAGACCTTGAAATTTCTAGTAAATATGAAGATAGATGGAAAAGACAAAATAAAGATATTTTTGATCTTTGGGTGTGGAATTTAGATAGTGCTTATGATGAGCTAAATTTAGATGATTTTGATTTTTCTGATATGACATTTAATGCAAATGATTTAATTCTTTTAGAGAAAAATTTTAAGAATTTAACTTTAAAAGGAGATGATTATTTTTTGCATTTTGAAAATTTGTATCAAGCAAAAGAAGGTTTGATTTTTAAAATAGCTTTTGGAGCTTTTAATAAACCTGAACATAGTTATATTTATGTGGGTGAAAAAATAGAATTTTTATTTAAAAAACCTTTTAGGATTAAAGAAAATTTGAAAGCAATGGAAAAATTAAAAAAGGTGCTTAAATTTCATTTTGATACCGCGTTATTTTCTTGAAATTTAAGTAAAAACAAAGCATAATTAAAAAATTTGAAAATTGAAGAGGAAGAAAAATGCCCAATTTAATTCAAGCAAATAAACTTTCTTTAGGCTATGATGAATTGGTTATCAAAGAAGCAAGTTTTACTTTTAAAGACGATGATTTTGTTTTTATTACAGGAAAAAGTGGAAGTGGAAAAAGTACACTTTTGAAATCTTTTTATGGAGATTTGGAGCTTCTTTCAGGGCAACTTCAAGTTTGCGGTTCTTCGATGAAAAAAATCGGTAATTTAGACCTTTTAAAATTACGCCAAAGAATAGGCATTATTTTTCAAGATTATAGACTTATACAAGAATATACCGTTGAAAAAAATGTTATGCTTCCTTTGATGATTAAAGGATATAGTAAAAAAGTTTGTCAAGATCAAGCAAATAAACTTTTAAAACATGTCAATCTAACTTTTAAAGCCGATAAATTGCCTAATCAGCTAAGTGGGGGTGAGCAGCAACGTGTAGCTATGGCTAGGGCTTTAGCGCATAATCCAAAACTTTTGCTTTGCGATGAGCCTACGGGAAATTTGGACGAGTATTCTTCGGATATCATTTGGACGCTTTTAAAATCAGCTAGAGAACTTTTGGGAACTTGTGTGGTTGTAGTTACTCATAGAATACCGGTTAATTTGAGATTGAATTATCGTCGTTTTAATATAGAGAATGGAACAATGAATGAAATTTTTTAGAACACATTTATCTTTAATTTTACCTTTACTTTTTATGATGTTTGCATTTGAGTTTATTTTGCTTACTAATTCGACTTTAAAATATTATGAAGAGTTGGCAAATAAAGATTATAATATCATAGTTGTGAGTTCCAATGAGCTTGATAAAAATGTTATTAAAACTAAAATTCCTTCTTTTTCTAGTTTGGAAATTTTGGATCCAAAAAATTTAATTGAGCGTTTAAAAAATGATATTTCAGATAAAAATTTAAAAGCATTAAAAAATTCTTTACCCAAATTTTATAGCATAAAATTAAACCATTTGCCCACTCAAAATGAACTTGATACGATTAAAAATCAGCTTTTAAGTATTTCAGGTATTAGCAAAATCGAAACTTTCGCTAAGACACATGATAAGGTTTATTCTTTACTTGTTTTAATGAAATTTGTATTTTGGTTATTTTTATTTATTATTATCGTTCTTTCTTTTGTTTTATTTTTGAAACAAATGAGAATTTGGCTTTTTGAACATACAGAACGCGTGGAAATTATGTGTCTTTTTGGGGCGCCATTTTGGTTTAGATCTTTTATGCTTTATAAGATTGTATTTATGGATTGTTTGATCGCTTTTATTATTTTATTGATATTTTTTACGCAAATTTACGATCTTGAAATCATACAAAATCATTTAAAAGCTGTGGATATTGTATTACCTCCAATCAATTTTGTTTTACAGCTTAGTTTGATTTTTTTAGCTACTTTATTTGTATGTTTATTGTTTGTCAATTCTGTAATGTTTAGGGTTAAAAAATGACAAAAAAGATTTTTTCTATCTTTTTGTTTCTTTTTTTAGCCTTTGGATCAATTTATGCAAACGCTATAAATGAGAAAGCAAAAAATTTAGAAGAAAATAAACGCATACAGCAACAACTCAATAAAAAACTTGAAGATTTGGCAAGTGATATATTAAGTGGAGAAAAAACTTTAAAAGACTTAAGTTCGCAAATTCAAACGCTTAATTCTCAAACTGCTAAACTTGAAGAAAATGCAAAGGCTCAATATAAAGAACTCAATTTGCTTACAACTCAAAATGGTGATCTTTTAAAAACTAGAGCAAATATGGAGGGAAAATTAATCGCTTTGATGGCGAAAGATTTTGCTTATGATTTACCCATACCACAAGGTTATGTTGAAGGTAAAGAAAGTTTTATGGCTTTTGAAATTTTAGGGAATTTAGACAAAGTTTTAAGCAGTGAGATTTTTAAACTTTCTAAAGATTACGAAGATGTTAGTAAAATGATTGATGATAAACAAATGCAAATTCAAAAAATTAATGACAATTTAAAAGTTTATAATGCGCAACTTGTTAAACTTCAAGATTTAAGAAAAAAACAAATCGATGAAATTAATAAACAAAAAACAGATCGTGCAATTTATGTCAAAAAACTTGAAGATTTACAAGCTCAACAAGATGAGTTAAGAAAAACTCTTGATCAATTAAGAATAATACAAAGAAAACAAGAAGAGAAGGAGCAAGAAAAACCATCGATTAGCAATTCAAAAATTGCAAATAATAATCAAAAAATTCGCCAACTCGGTTCAAGTTATCAAGGTGGTGTGATTAAACGTTATACAGGAAAGAAAACGATAGCACCTTTGGATTCTTTCACTGTTAAGCAAAAATTTGGAAATTATATAGATCCAGTCTATAATATTAAAATCTTTAATGAAAGTGTTGTTTTAAAAAGCACAAAATCCGATGCTGTGGTTAAAAATGTTTTAAATGGTAAAGTAGTTTTTGCAAAAGATACAAGTATGTTAGCACGCGTTGTTATCGTGGAACACGATGATGGAATACATACGATTTATGCACATCTTGATAAAATAGCTCCAAATATCAAAGTAGGAAAAAATATTAAAAAAGGTGCTATAGTGGGTAGGATTAAAAATGATTTAACCTTTGAAGTTACTCAAAAAAATTTTCATATCAATCCTTTGGAGTTGATCAGTCTAAATTAGCTAATTTTAATTCACTTTAAACTATAATTTCACAGATTAAGGAGAGATTATGCAAGATAAAAAAAGAGTTTTGGTAAAATTTTCAGGTGAAGCTTTAGCTGGAGAGAATGGCTTTGGAATTGAAAATTCTATCTTAAAATTTATCGCCAATGAAATTAAAGAATTAGTAAAAAATGATATAGAAGTAGGTATAGTAATAGGTGGTGGAAACATCATTAGGGGCGTTTCTGTAGCTAAAGGAGGGCTTATTAAGCGCACAAGTGGAGATCATATGGGTATGCTTGCCACTGTGATTAACGCTATTGCGATTCAAGAAGCTTTGGAAAGTTCTGGACTTGATGTTAGGGTTCAAAGTGCGATACAAATGGAAGCATTTTGTGAAACTTATATTATGAGAAGAGCACATAGACATTTGGAAAAAGGTCGAGTGGTTATTTTTGCTGCTGGAACTGGAAATCCTTATTTTACAACTGATACTACAGCTATTTTAAGGGCAGTAGAAATCAATGCGCATATGGTTATAAAAGCAACAAAAGTCAATGGTGTTTATGATAAAGATCCAAATAAATTTGATGATGCGGTGTTTTTGCAAACTTTAACTTATGATGAAGCTATGCAAGATAATATTAAAGTTATGGATGATACGGCTATTGCTTTGGCTAAAGATAATTCTTTGCCAATAGTAGTTTGTAATATGTTTGAAGAAGGCAATTTATTAAAAATTATACAAGGTGATACCAGCCTTTGTTCTATAGTTAAAAATCAATAAAGGAGAAAAAATGGATTGCAGAATAGAAGAGATAGCAGCAAAAGCTCTAAAAAAAATGGGAGATGATCGTTATCGTTTATCTTTAGTGGTAGCTAAAAGAGCAGAGCAATTAGCTGATGGAGCTACACCTTTAGTTGATATTGATAAAAATAAATTAAAATTTGCTGACATCGCTTTATTTGAAATAGCAGAAGATAAAATCACTTTAGAGGGTTTAGGTGAGACCGATCGATGAGGACTTATTGTTAGAAAAACTCATTGATGATGTTAAAAATTGTAAGGACTTAACAAGGGCAAAAGAACTTCTTTTTTGCGTTTGCGAAAGTGATTCTACTTTAGAAAAAGCGGTAGAATATTGTGTATTTTACCATGAAGGACAGATGAGAAAAAGCGGTGAGCCTTATGCCATACATCCTATTTTAGTGGCTACTTTGGTAGGCTTTTTAAGTGATAATAAAGCTGCTATTTTGGCCGCTCTTTTGCATGATATTATTGAAGATACCGAATGTACAGAAGAAGAGTTAAGTAAAACTTTTGGACATGATGTTTTAAAATTAGTTTTAGGATTAACTAAAATAATAGAAATTAGAGAAGATAATCTCATTTCTTCAAAATCGAAAAAAAATTTAACCAAATCCGCACTAACATTTAGAAATATGCTTTTGGCAAGCACTCAAGATGTGGGTGTTTTAATCGTCAAGCTTTGTGATAGACTGCACAATATGCTAACTTTAGACGCCTTAAGAGAAGATAAGCAAAAAAGAATTAGTGAAGAAACCTTAGTTGTTTATGCTCCTATAGCACATAGGCTTGGAATTTCTAGTATTAAAAATTACTTAGAAGATTTAAGCTTTAAATATTTGATGCCTGATGAATATAATATAATAGATAATTATATTAATTCTAATGATCAGCAAATGCAATTAGGACTTAATGAATTCATTTCAAAAATAGAAATTCTATTTTTAAGTAATGGTTTTAGGCAAGGAAGTTTTAAAATTCAAAAGCGTATTAAGCATAGCTATTCTATTTATCTTAAGATGCAAAGAAAAGGTATAGGTATAGAAGAAGTGCTTGATTTATTAGGTGTGAGAATTTTAGTTGAAAAAGTGAGTGATTGTTATTTGGCTTTGGGAATTTTACATACAAATTTCAATCCTTTAATTTCTCGTTTTAAAGATTATATAGCTTTGCCAAAACAAAACGGATATCAAACGATACATACAACACTTTTTGATACAAAAAATATTATTGAGGCGCAAATTAGAACTTTTGATATGCATAAAATTGCAGAATTTGGGATCGCTGCACATTGGAAATATAAAGAAGACGGTAGTGTTGTTGCGCCAAATTTAGATTGGCTAACTGATATTTCAATACAAAGTGCTAACAATCCTCAAAATGCGGAAGATTACAATGCTATTGAACTTTATGAATACGCTAAAGATAGCCTTTATGTAGAAGATATAGCCGTGTATTCTCCAAAAGGAGAAATTTTTACTTTACCTAGAGGAGCAACAGCTCTTGATTTTGCTTATGAAGTGCATACTAAAATTGGACTTCATGCAAAAAGTGCTTATGTTAATCGAGTTAAAGTTCCTTTGCTTACAGAATTAAAAAATGGTGATATTGTTCGCGTTGTAACGAGTGAAGATAAATTTTATCGTTGTTCGTGGATTGATAGTGTTAAAACAGGAAAAGCTAAAGCTAGTATTAGAGAATTTTGTAAGCAAAAAATAAGAGAAATTAATCTCGCAAGTGCTATTAATATGCTTAGTTTTGTTTTTGGTGTGGATAAAAATAAAATAGAAGCTTGGATAGAAAAAGAAAATTTAGGAAGACGCATACGAGAAGTAGCTAATGATAATACCTATCTTAAGGATATTGTCAATGGACTTAAAAAATATGCAAAAAAATCTTATTGGTTTGATAAATATGAAATTCAAGAATACAATATAGGAAATTTTTTAATCTATTCTAATCATAAAATAGCTAATGTAGATTTTGACTATTGTTGTCACCCTAAAAGAGGCGATGCTGTGGTTGCTTTTGTAGAGGGCGGAAATGCTATTGTGCATCATAAGCTTTGTGATAGAGCAGAAAAAATGATAGATAAAAAAAGAGATATGGTGTTTATCAAATGGGATTCTAATATACCAAAATCTTACAAACTTATTTTTTCTTTAGAAAATAAAAAAGGGGTTTTAGCAGAGTTTTTGGCAGTTTTAGCTAAAATGCAGATTAATTTATTGACAATCAATTTGGCAAAAGATATAAACTCAACCGTGGATTATTTTGAAATAACAATGGAAATTCCAGAAAACATAAATCCAGATAGTGTTCGCGAGAGATTAAAAATTCATTGTAAAATTTTAGATTTTGTATCTTTAAACGATGCCTATAAAGAAAGTTAAAGGATAAAAATGAACATAAAAGATATTTTAGCCGAAGTTAAAAGAGGGTGTGCAGAGCTTATCGATGAAGAAAAAATAGAATCATTAATAAAAAATTATTATGAAAAGGGTGAAAATTTTTTCGTTAAAGCGGGCTTTGATCCTACGGCACCTGATTTGCATTTAGGACACAGCGTGGTTTTAAACAAAATGGCTTTTTTGCAAAAACATGGAGCCATAGTACAATTTTTAATCGGTGATTTTACAGGACAAATTGGCGATCCAAGCGGTAAAAATGCTACAAGAAAAAAACTAGATAAAGAGCAGGTTTTAATCAATGCAAAAACTTATGAAAAACAAGTTTTTAAAATTTTAGATAAAGAAAAAACACAGATTAAATTTAACTCCGTTTGGCTTAATGAACTTGGAGCTAGCGGTTTGGTAGAGCTTACTTCAACCTTTAGCGTAGCAAGAATGCTTGAGCGTGATGATTTTACAAAACGCTTTAAAGAGCAAAGTTCCATTAGTATTTGTGAATTTTTATATCCTTTGCTTCAAGGTTATGATAGTGTTTTCTTAAAAAGTGATATAGAAATGGGTGGAACTGATCAAAAATTTAATCTTTTAATGGGTAGGCATCTTCAAAGAATTTACAATACAGGTAAAGAACAAGCGGTGATAATGATGCCCCTTTTAGAAGGATTAGATGGTGTTAATAAAATGAGTAAAAGTTTAAACAACTATATAGGTGTTACAGAAAAACCTAATGATATGTATGCTAAAATTCTAAGTATTAGTGATGAGTTAATGTTTAGATATTATGAGCTTTTAAGTCAAAAAACTTTAAAAGAGCTTGAAGATATAAGAAATGATATAAAAAATGCTAAATTACATCCTAAAAAAGCTAAAGAAAATTTGGCTTTAGAGATTGTTGAGCGTTTTTACACTAAAGAAGATGCAATATTTGCAAAAGAAGAATTTGATAGAATTCATAGTGCTAATGCCTTGCCAAGTGAAATTAAAGAATTTGAATTTAAGGGTGAAAGTATTTGGTTAGCTAAAGCTTTAGTATTGTGTGAATTAGAAAATTCAACCTCTGCTGCAAGAAGAAGTATAGGTGCTAATGCAGTGAGTGTGAATTCGCAAAAAATTAATGATGAACAAATGCAATTAAATACTGGAGAATATATTTTACAAATGGGTAAAAGAAAATTTGCAAAATTAAAGGTTAAGGAATGAGTTTTAAATCTCTTCAAATAGGAAAACATTTAATTAAATATCCCATTTTTCAAGGGGGGATGGGTTTAGGTATTAGTTGGGATAAGTTAGCTTCAGCTGTGTCTTTAAATGGTGGGCTTGGCATAATTTCATCTGTTGGAACAGGGTATTATGAAAATCGCTCTTATGTAAGTAAAGAACTTAATGCTAAACCTTATGGAAGTGAGAATTTTTACTCAAGAAAAGGCTTACAAGCTTTGATCGATAATGCTAGAAAAGTTTGTGGTGATGCACCTTTGGGATGCAATATACTTTGTGCAAGTAATGATTATGCAAGAATTGCTAAAGATGCTTGCGAAGTTGGATTTAATGTTATTGTTTCAGGTGCAGGACTTCCAACAAATTTGCCAGAATTTACTATGGATTTTCCAGACGTTGCTTTAGTGCCTATTGTTTCATCGGCTAAGGCTTTAAAAATCATTTGTAAAAGATGGCAAAACCGTTACAATCGTTTGCCAGATGCTGTAGTACTTGAAGGACCAAAAAGTGGGGGACATCAAGGTTTTACTTATGAACAATGTCTTGATCCAGATTATCAGTTAGAGAGGTTAATCGCTCCAGTGGTTGAAGAAGCTAAAAATTGGGGTTCATTTCCAGTGATTGCAGCAGGAGGAATTTGGGATAAGAAAGATATTGAAAATGCGATCGCATTAGGTGCGAGTGGAGTGCAAATGGGAACGCGTTTCATTGGTACTTTTGAGTGTGATGCTAGTGATGATTTTAAAAATGTTTTATTATCTTGTAAGGAAGAAGATATAGAACTTATTAAATCTCCAGTTGGATATCCTGCGAGAGGCGTAAGAACTAATTTACTTGATTTAGTCGATAAAAGAATGGGGCCTAAGATAAATTGCATTAGTAATTGCGTAGCTCCTTGTGGTAGAGGAAAAGAGGCTACAAAAGTTGGATATTGTATAGCCGATAGACTTTTTGATGCGTGGTCTGGAAAAAAAGAAACAGGATTATTTTTTACAGGAGCAAATGGATATCGTTTGGATAAATTAATCAGTGTTAAAGAGTTAATCGATAAGCTTGTTAATGGTGAAGAATGATTAAATTTTTATTTTTATTTTTTGTTTTTTTTAATCTTTGCTTTGGAGCGTATGAAAAAGAGCTTGATAATTTTGATAATAATTTTATTACGTCTAAAGCTGATGCACAGATAAAATTTCATCAGCAATTAAAAAGTCTTTATATTCAAAGTGTTATTAATGAGGATGAAAAAACTAAGATAGAACTTTTAAAAAGATTAATTATAAGTTCAAATGTTTTAAATTTAGACGATCGATCTTACGCAGAAGAGTTGAAAGAAAGTGGAGTTAGTCAATCAAGCATTAATGCTTTAAGAAAAGCTGTTATAAAGGATAAAAAAAGAAATAATTCTCCAAACAATACTGAAATTTCTACTTTTTCACAAACTCAAAGTCAAAAAAATATTTCTAAAGAAAAAAAAGATGAAGATATAAATAAAAAGGTAGAAAAAAAACCACAGATTCAAAATAATTCCCTAGATACAAAAAAAGAAAATGATAAAATTTATATTTTAAGTTCAAACAAGATTAACCAAAGTATCGAGCTTAAACTAAATACAAATTTAAATGAAAATGATGTTAAAAGTTTTGTTTTGGATGAAAAAGGAAATTACCGCCATATCAGTGATTTTAATGGGGTTTTAGAGGGAGGAAAGAAAGAATATAAAATGGATGATTACCGAGTAGTCATCTCCCAATACAACCCAAAGACGATTCGCATTGTGATTTATGCCAAAGAAAGAATTCCTATCACTTTTGATTTTAATGATAAAAAATTAAAAATTTCAAAACAATCTAGTACCGTTTTAAAAACTCCAAAAAAAGAAACAACGCAAAAAGATTTGCCAAAAAAACAAGAAATTAAGCCAGTTAAAACACAAAATTCTCAAGATAAAAAACCAAAACAAGATAAAAAAGACCCTTTATATGTCTTAGATGTTGATAAAATTTCAAATGCAGTAATACTTAATCTAAGCGATACTTTAAGTGACGATGAAATTTCGGTTTTTGGTTCCAAAGATCAAAAGTTTTTCAGACAAATTGTAAGTTTCAAAGGAATTCTAGAGGGTAATCGTAAAAATTTTACCTTTGGTAAAAACAATATTACTGTAACGCAATATAACCCAAAAACAGTTAGAATTGTTCTTAGCTCTCCAAAAGAATTTGATATTTCTAAAAATTTAGAGGATAAAAGTTTAACTTTAGGCTTTCAAAAGGATAATAAAAAAACATCCAAAAGTGATGATAAAAAAAATAAAAACAATAACAATAAAAATGTTTTAAGTTCTAATTTTAAATCAAAAAAAATTATTGTTATTGATGCAGGACATGGGGGGAAAGATAGTGGAGCTTTAGGTAATAAACAAGGAACTCTTAAAGAAAAAAATATCGTTTTAAGCACAGCTTTAAAACTTGGAAGTGAGCTTAAAAAAAGAGGTTATAGAGTCCTTTATACTAGAAGCACCGATCAATTCATTAATTTAAGAGATAGAACTAAATTTGCCAATGATAAAAGGGCGGATTTATTTATTTCTGTTCATGCTAATGCAGCACCTAATGCAAAAAAAGCTAAAAGTGCTGAAGGGGTGGAAACTTTCTTTTTAAGTCCTGCTAGAAGTGAAAGAAGTAAAAAAGCGGCCGAAAAAGAGAATCAAGGGGATTTTGAAGAAATCAATTATTTTTCAAAACAAAGTATTTTAAATTTTTTAAATCGTGAAAAAATTGTAGCATCCAATAAACTCGCTATTGATGTGCAAAAAAATATATTAACCCAAACACGAAAAAAATATAAAATAGTTGATGGCGGGGTAAGAGAGGCTCCGTTTTGGGTTCTTGTTGGAGCACAAATGCCAGCGATTTTAATTGAAATAGGATACATCACTCATCCGAGCGAAGGTCAAAGAATTGCAAGTAAAACTTTTCAAGATATTTTAGCTAAGGGAATTGCTGATGGAGTAGATAGCTATTTCTATCACAATCGCTAAAATGGAAAAAGCAAATATAATTTTTAAAGATAATACTCCTTTTTCTCTTGATTTTGATGATTTTTATTTTAATTCACAAGATGGGATTCAAGAGAGTAGATATATTTATACTGAAGCTTTTAGTTGGAGCAATGAAGAGCAATTTATTATCGCTGAAACGGGTTTTGGTATAGGGCTTAATTTTTTTCTAACCTTAAAAAGATTTCTTAAAGAACAAAGTCATCAAAAAAGATTATTTTATATTAGCGTAGAAAAATTTTATATCGATAAAGAAACTTTAAGAGAAATTTATCAAAAACTTGGATTTTATGAGGATTTTAAAGAAGTGCTTGAGCCTTTTTTAAAATTTTATCCTCCTTGTAAAGAAGGATATTATCGATTTTATTTTAAAAATTGCTTTTTAGATCTTGTATTTGATGATATTTCTATTTTAAAAAAACTTGATTTTAAAGCTAATGTGTGGTTTTTAGATGGTTTTTCTCCGAGTAAAAATTCCGCTATGTTTAATGATGATGTTTTGTTTGAGGTGGCAAGATTGTCAAAAAAAGGAGCACAAGTTTGCACTTTTTCTGCAGCTAGCTTACTTCAAAAAAATCTTCAAAAAAATGGTTTTTATATTCAAAAAATCAAAGGATTTAGAAAAAGAGAGATGATTCAAGCTTTTTTTGAAAAAGATCAAACAGATCAAAAAATGTTTCAAGAAGCATATTTTAAAAGAGTGTCTCAAAAAATAAAAAATAAAGAGGTAGCAATTATAGGTGCGGGTATTTGTGCGGCAGTTTTAGCATATGAGCTTTCTTTAAGAGGTTTTAAAATTAGCGTTTTTGAAAAGAATCCTTGCTTAGGAGGAGGTGCTAGCGGTAATGAAAGTGGAATTTTAAGCTCTTTGATTTTAAAACCTGATGTTGCTTTGGGCGAGTTTTCTCAACTCGCTTTTATTGAAGCGAGTCGCTTTTATAAACAAATACTAGATTTAAAATTAGACGGAGTTATAGAAATTGCACACAATGATTTAATGCAGGAGCGTTTTTTATCTCAAAAAAATAACGTTTTATTTGATATTAAAAATAATCAAGCGTTTTTAAAAGATGGTGGCCATATTAAACCAAAAAAACTTGTTCAAGCCTTATTTGAAAAAAGTAAGGCTAAGATTTATTTTAATCATCAATTTAAAAATTATCAGCATAAAAATGGCACTTTTAATCTTTTTTTTGATGGAATAAAAGATATTTATCAATCAGAAATTTTAATTTATGCTATGGGTGCAGATACTAAGGATTTTATATCCTATGATTTTATGAATTTAAGCAAAGTTCGCGGTCAAGTTACTCATTTAGAGCCTTTTTGCGATATTCAATATCCGCTTTCATCAAAAGCTTATATTTGTCCAAAAAATGAAGAAATTCAAGTTATAGGGGCGAGTTATGATCGTTTAAGTTCTGATTTTAACTCCAAAATAGAAGATGATGAAGAAAATATTAGAAATATTGAAGAATTTTTAAAAGGGGATGAAAAATTGATTTACAAAGGATCTAAAGTAGGATTTAGATCTTATTCTAGCGATCGATTTGCTATTGTTGGTGCGGCTTATGATGAAAAATTCTATAAGGAGTGTTATAAAGATTTATTATGGACGAAAAATAAAGAGCAAAAATTACCACAAAATATTCCTAATTTTTATTTAAATTTTGCTCATGGATCTCGAGCTTTTTCCACGGCTGTATTGGCTGCACGTTATCTTTGTGCTTTGATTGAAAATGAGCCTTTATGTATTGATAAAGATTTTATTTCTTACATTCATCCAGCTAGATTTTTAATTAGAAAATTAAAAAAAGGTTTAAGCAAATAAAATATAAAAATATTTTTTTATTATTTTGATTTTATTTAATTTTAAATCGTATTGTTCTATTATTAGTATAATGATTTTATTTTTAAGGAAAATTTCATGGTCGATTATAATCAAATAGAGTCTCGTTTAGCGGCGCTTGAGAAGCTTCCTTCTTTAAATCCTAATTCTTCAATTCCTAAAGCTTTGGAAAAAGCTGGATTTAGTAGAAGGGATTTTATGAAATGGGCAGGAGCTATGACAGCTTTTTTAGCACTTCCAGCGACTTTTACACCTATGGTGGCAAAGGCTGCGGAATTAGCGGATAGATTGCCTGTTATTTGGCTGCATATGGCAGAATGTACAGGTTGTAGTGAAAGTTTATTAAGAAGTGATACACCCACGATTGATAGTTTGATATTTGATTATATATCTTTAGAATATCATGAAACTGTAATGGCTGCTGCAGGTTGGCAAGCAGAAGAAAATTTAGAAAATGCGATTGAAAAATACAAGGGTCAGTATGTTTTAATGGTGGAAGGTGGTATTCCATGTGGAGATAAAGAGCATTATCTTACGATAGGGCCTCATGCAAAAACTGGATATGAGCTTAGTAAAGAAGCGAGTGAAAATGCTTATGCGATTTTAGCTATTGGAACTTGTTCTTCTTTTGGGGGCATACAAGCAGCAAGACCAAACCCAAGTAATGCACAACCTTTAAGCAAGGTTACCAATAAAACAGTGATTAATGTTCCAGGTTGTCCTCCAAGTGAAAAAAATATAGTAGGTAATGTTTTACAACTCCTACTTTTTAAAGAACTTCCAGCGCTTGATGTTTATAATAGGCCAAAATGGGCTTATGGTTTAAGAATTCATGATCTTTGTGAGAGACGTGGACATTTTGATGCAGGAGAATTTGTACAAAGTTTTGGTGATGAGGGTGCGAAAAATGGCTATTGTCTTTACAAGGTAGGCTGTAAAGGGCCTTATACTTTTAACAATTGTTCAAGAGAGAGGTTTAATCAGCATACCTCTTGGCCTATTCAAGCAGGGCACGGTTGTATAGGATGTTCTGAGCCAAATTTTTGGGATAAGATGGGACCTTTTGAAGAGCCTTTGGCAAGCCATAAATTTGATACTGTTTTTGGTTTGGGTGCTGATAGTGTTTCAGATAAAATAGGTATAGGCGTATTAACACTTACAGGAGTTGCAATTGCTGCTCATGCTGTGATTGCTTCTATGAAAAAAAATGAGGAGTAAGAATGAGTCAAAAAATAATCGTTGATCCAATTACAAGAATAGAAGGACATTTAAGAGTTGAAGTTGTTGTTGATGATAACAATGTAGTAAAAGAAGCTTATGCTGGTTCTACTTTATGGCGTGGTATTGAAACCATTGTTAAAGGAAGAGATCCAAGGGATGCGGGCTTTATGACTCAAAGAATTTGTGGAGTATGTACATTTTCTCATTATAAAGCAGGTATTGTGGCTGTTGAAAATGCTTTAGGTATTATTCCTCCTTTAAATGCATTGCTTACTAGAACTCTGATGAATGCAGCTCTTTTTTTACATGATCATATAGTGCATTTTTATCAACTTCATGGGCTTGATTGGGCTGATGTGGTGAGTGCTTTAAGTGCGGATCCTAAGAAAGCAAGTGATGAGGCTTTTAAATATACTTCAAATCCTTATGCAACAGGGGCTGATAAACTTCTTGAAGTAAAACAAAGACTTAAAACTTTTGTAGATAAGGGCAATTTAGGGCCTTTTGCAAATGCTTATTATGGACATCCAACTTATCGTTTGACTCCTGAAGAAAATTTAATCGTTCTTTCTCATTATTTAGAATGTTTAAGAATCCAAAGAATTATTGCTCAATGTATGGCTATTTTTGGAGCAAAAAATCCACATCCGCAAAGCTTAACCGTTGGGGGAGTAACTTGTGTTATGGATCTTTTAAGCCCTTCAAGAATGGGAGAATATATGAGTAAATTCCAAGAAGTGCAAGATTTTGTTAACCGTGCTTATTATCCAGATCTTGTAATGGCAGGAAAAGCTTATGCAAATGAAGCTAGTGTTTTAAATGATATCGGGGTAAATAATCTATTTACTTTTCAAGAATTTCAACTCGGAAAAAATGAATGGTTATTTGAAAGCGGCATAATTAAAAATGGAGATTTAAGTAAAGTTTATGAGGTAGATGAAAATAAAATTACTGAAGAAGCGACTCATTCTTGGTATGTAGATAATGAACCATTACATCCTTATGATGGCAAAACAAATCCAAATTATACAGGATTTGTTGATGGAGATAGTATAGATCATCATGGAAATAAGGTTAATTCTAAGGTTTTTGATACTAAAGGAAAATATAGTTGGATTAAAGCGCCACGTTATGAAGGAAATCCAATGCAAGTTGGACCTCTTGCAAATATAGTGGTTAATTATGCCAAAGGAAATAAAAATGTTGTTCCAGTGGTTGATGAGTTTTTAAAAGAAACAGGACTTCCTTTAAATGCGGTATTTAGCACTCTTGGAAGAACTGCTACTCGTTGTTTGGAGGCTAAAATTGTGGCTAATAATACCTTAAGAGCCTTTGATAATTTGGTAGAAAATTTAAAAGTAGATCAAACTACTTGTGCACCTTATACTCCAGATACAAGTAAAATGGTTAATGGTGAATATAGAGGCCGATATATGGGTCATGTACCAAGAGGAACTTTAAGCCATTGGTGTAGAATAAAAGATGGTGTGATTGAAAATTGGCAAGCTGTAGTTCCTTCAACATGGAATGCGAGTCCAAAAGATGCTAATGGAGTAGGTGGAAGTTATGAACAATGTTTAATAGGTCTTAAAATAGCTGATGTTAAACAACCACTTGAAATTATACGCAAAATTCATTCTTACGATCCTTGTATAGCTTGTGCTGTGCATGTTATGGATACCAAAGGAAATAATTTAAGCGAATATAAAGTCAATGTAAATTTATAGGAGGCTTTTTATGAGCAGTAAAGAAGAAAAATTACAAAGAAAAGCTGAATATGAATTTAGCATCGGATTGCGTTTAACACATTGGATTCGAGCGATTGCTATAGTGATTTTAATAGGAACTGGATATTATATTTCTTATGTATTTCAAAGTCCTATGAGTAGTTTTGAGCCTGTAAATTTTATGCAGGCTAAATATCGTTTAGTTCATCAAGCTGTAGGATTTGTTTTAATTGCTTGTATTATTTTTAAATTTTATCTTTTCTTTTGCGATAAAATCAGTCATAAAGAGCGTGTTTCTATTTTAGATCTTTTTAGCATTAAGCTTTGGATTAATCAAATTAAATTTTATATTTTTTTAGGCAAACATCCACACCTAAGAGGTGTTTATAATCCTTTGCAATTTGTGACTTATTTTTTATTTTATCTTGTGATGCTTGGTATCATTTTAACAGGACTTATTCTTTACACTCATACCTATCATGAGGGTTTAGGTGGGATGTTATATGATCTTTTAAAACCACTTGAAGCGAAATTGGGTGGATTGGCAGAAGTTAGAATTTATCATAGAATTTTAATGTGGGTTGTGATGATTTTTGTTCCTATTCATGTTTATATGGCTATTTTTAATGCTGTTAAAGGCAAAAATGGTGCTATGGATGCGATTTTTAGCGGTTATAAATATGTCAAAGAGGAGAGAAATTGAAATTCCTTGTGCTTGGCATAGGGAATATTATGTTTGCGGATGAGGGCATAGGAGTTCATGTTTGTAATTTTTTGAAAAAAAATTATGAATTTACTCATCCCATTCATAGTATAGAGTTTATAGATGGTGGAACTTTAGCTTTACAATTAAGTTATATAATCGCAAGTTATGATAGAGTAATTTTAATAGACTGTATTGATGCTGATAATGCAAATATAGGAGATGTATTTTTCTTTCCTTATGAGGCAATGCCAAAAAATCTTAATTGGAGTGGAAGTGCGCATGAAGTTGAAATGCTTCAAACTCTGCAATATATGGAATTAATGGGTGATTTACCTCAAACTCAAATTTTAGCTTGTATTCCTAAACGTATAGAGCCAATGAGTTTTCAGCTTTCAAATGAAATTTTAAAATCAAGCGAAATTATGGAAAAAACTTTGCTAGATTATTTAAAAAAAGAAGGTTTTGAGTGTAAAAAAGTTAAGAATTATTCTTTACAAGAATTAGCAAATAATGCGTACAAGAGTTAAATTTCAATTTTAGTGCGATATTGAATTGCTTTATTTAAAGAAATGGTATCGACATTTTCAAGATTAACCCCGCTTGGAATACCTTGAGCGATTTTGCTAAATTTCAGATTTAATTTTTTAAATTTATCTTCAATAAAAAAAATAGTTGCATCTGAGTTAATACTATGAGGTAGGGCAAAAATTAATTCTTTGCTATTTTGTTTTAGTATCATTTCTTCTAGTTTTAATATTTTTTCATTATCTAATCCATCCAATACAAAATATAAGCCTTGATAGCTTTTACTCTCCTCTATAATGAGAATGTCTTTTGGAGTTTCAACGATGCATAAGGTGTCTTTATTTCTTTCTTCATCGGTACAAATTCCGCAAAGTTCGTTTTCGCTTAAAGATCCGCATTGTTGGCAAGGTTTGATAAAACGCAAGGCATTTTCAATATTGTG
Source organism: Campylobacter taeniopygiae (assembly GCF_005406225.1). GTDB lineage: Bacteria > Campylobacterota > Campylobacteria > Campylobacterales > Campylobacteraceae > Campylobacter_D > Campylobacter_D taeniopygiae. The sequence continues at coordinate 26,601 of NZ_NXLY01000016.1, forward strand.
TGCAAGTTTCATACCCTCAAGTTGATTATTTATGCATATATAATAAGCAAGACGAATAGCAGTTTTTTTGCCTATAGTAGGTAAATTTGAAAAACTTTCAATTAAATTGTTAAATTTTTCCAAATCATTTTTGTGTTTCATTATGATTTTTTTCTCCGAAAAAAACTTTAAAACAGTGTTTATTATTTTCATAATAATAGATAATATCAAAATTATGTAATTTACATACTTCAAAGACAATATAAAGACCTAAGCCCATCCCTTTTACTTTTTCATCTTTTTCTCGGGTAAAAGCCTCAAAATAATATTCTATAGGTTCGCTTAATTTGCGTCCTGGATTTTGAATAACAAAATATTGATGATGAGAATATATTTCACAAGTTCCATCGCTTGAATATTTTAAAGCATTATCAATTAAGTTTTTTAAGATTAAAGGAAAAATTTCCATATCAACATTAATCAAAGCATCACTTTTTAAGTGAATTTTGACAATTTTATTAAAATCATCTCTCATTAGATAATTTTTAGCTTCTTCAAGTATGGTGCTAAAATGGATGGGTTTAAAATGCAAATTATAGTTTTTTGAGAAAAGATTTTCTATTTTTGCAAATTCATTGATTAAAGAATCCATACGCGAAAATATATCGATTAATCTTTCCTTTTGTTTGTCTTCTTTGATCATTTCTGCAATGATTCTTCCTTTTCCTATAGGAGTTTTTAACTCATGCATAATCGTACGTAAAAAAAGTTGTCTTGATTGTATTAATTCTTGATTCCTTGTAAAGGCTTTTTTAAATTCAAAGGCAATTTTTCCTATTTCATCTTCTTGATAATCTACAAAATCAGGTTTTTTTCCATTTGCGGCTTCAGCAACTTGTTTTCTAAGTTTTTTAAGAGGTTCAAGGGATTTTAAAACTGAAAAATACATAAAAACAACCAAAAAGGAAAAAAAGAAAAATCCTATCAATAAAAGATTGTAAATTCTATCATTAATATTTTCTTTATAAAATTTTTTAAAATCACCGCATTGAATATCGATGTAAAGATTATTATGATATTTTAAAGAAATAAAATGGCATACCTTATCATTGCTATCATAAAAAAGAATTTCGCCATCTTCTTTAATGGTATGTATTAAGTCTGGATTTTTTACAGCAGAAAAGTTATTGTTATTAAAATAAGCGTCTATATTAAAATTTGGATTATAAGAATTGACCATATTTTTAACGAGGTTTTTTTGTCTTAAAACCCCTTCTTCAGCATAAGCATTTTCTTCAATTTTTAGTAAAACAATAAAAAGAATGCAAACTAGAAGGAAGGTTACGACAAATAAAACAACTAATTTTGTATAAATAGAATACTTTTTTTGAATCATCCTATAAGTTTGTATCCTATTCCTCTAACGGAAAAAATATGTTTTGGAGATTTGGAACTATCATTGATTTTAGTTCTTAATCTGCCGATGATTACATCTAAACTTTTAGAATCTTTATCCTTAAGATTTTTACAACGATTGACAAGTTGCTCTCTAGACACGCTATAACTGTGCTGTTGAATAAGATATTCTAAAATTTCATATTCAGCAGGAGTTAGCGTTAAAACTTTATCATTGTAGCTGATTTCATGCCTTCTTTCATCAATTTTAAAGGCAGAATTGATATTTTCATTGTTTGAAGTTTCAACTCTCTTTGTGCGACGAATAAGACTAGTGATTCTTGCATACATTTCTTTAGGATCATAAGGCTTAGGAAGATAATCATCTGCACCGATTTGAAGTCCTACTACTTTATCACTAAGATCTCCTCTTGCTGAAGAAACAATAATAGGAATATTATTTTTTTGTCTGATTTCTCTACAGACTTCAAGTCCATCTATTCCAGGTAGGGTTAAATCTAAAATCAAACAATCATAACCTTGCATACCCATATTTAAAGCTTCTTGTGGGGTTTCAAAATTTGTAATTTTTATATTAAATTGAGCTAAATATTCAGATAAAAGTTGTGCAAAATCAGGATCATCTTCTATCATTAATACGTTAATCATTTAATGTTTTCCTTCATTATTATTTTATCATTTTAATAATATTTACATAATTTTATTTAAATTTTGATAAATTATTGAGTTTATTTTTGCTAAAATTAGCTTTTTTGATATTTTTTATTACAAAAGTTAAGGATTTTATATGGAATTAGACTATTATGAGATTTTAGAAATTACACAAAGTGCAGATAAAGATACGATAAAAAAAGCTTATAGAAAAATGGCTTTAAAATATCATCCAGATAGAAATCAAGGAGATAAAGAAGCTGAAGACAAATTTAAATTAGTCAATGAAGCCTATGAGGTTTTGAGTAATGATGAAAAACGCGCTATTTATGATAGATATGGCAAAGATGGATTAAAAGGAGGAGGCTTTGGAAATACTTCTGGTTTTGGAGGTTTTGAGGACTTAGGGGATATTTTTTCTAGCTTTTTTGGTGATGGTTTTGGTCGTTCATCGCGTCGTAAGAAAACAAGTGATGAAAAATTTGCAAGTGATTTGATTGTTAATTTAAGATTGAGTTTTAAAGAAGCTATATTTGGATGTAAAAAAAATATAGATTTTGTTTATAAAAATTCTTGCAAAACTTGTCAAGGAACAGGATCTAAAGATGGAAAACTTCAAACTTGCCCTAAGTGTAAAGGAAGCGGACAAGTAGGAATTTCTCAAGGATTTATCACTTTTGCACAAACTTGTCCGGAGTGCAAGGGAAGTGGAGAAAGCATTCGTGAAAAATGCAGCGATTGTAAAGGTAAAGGCTATGAAGAGATAAAAGATCAAGTTGAAATTAGTATCCCAGAAGGTGTAGATAGCGGGATGAATTTAAGAGTTAATTCTAAAGGTAATATAAGTAAAAATGGTTCTAGGGGCGACTTGTACGTTAAGATTATTGTTGATGAGGATAGAACTTTTATAAGAGATGAGAATGATATATATATAGAATATCCAGTATTTTTTACTCAAGCTATTTTAGGACAGAGTGTGAAAGTTCCTACTATACGAGGAGAAGCGGTTTTAAATTTACCTAAAGGTGCTAAAGATGGTCAAAGATTTGTTCTTGAGAAAGAAGGGGTAAAAGATGTGCATAGTTCTTATATCGGTAATCAAATCGTCCAAATTTCTATTAAATTTCCTAATTCTTTAAACGATGAACAAAAAGAACTTTTAGAAAAACTCAGTGAAAGTTTTGGGATTAAAGATGGTATGCATCAAGAACAAAAGGGATTTTTTGAAAAAATAGCTGATTGGTTTAAATCATAGCCAATCAAAAATTTTCTAAGACAACTGATAAACATTTTTTATAAAAAATGAAAGATTTTTTAGACATAAAAAAAGCTAGGTTTTATAAAACCTAGCTTTAAAAGTTTTAATTCTAAGTGATTTTTAGAATTTGTAAAGAGCTTGAAGTCTTACAGCGTTGTGATCGCCTTTAACACCATGATCTCTATCTACATTTACATAAGAATAGAATGCTGAGAAGTCAAGTTTTGGAGAGTATTTATAATCTACTCTTGCAACTGCTTCTAATTTTTTACCACCAAGGCCTTCAAAGCCTGTTTTTGTTCCACCATATACGAAATCACCGCCTACGCGTACTGTTTCATTGAAAGTGTAACCAGCTGTTACGTAACCGAAGATATTTCTACCAAGGCTACCATTTAATTGAGAACCTTCAGTATAGAAAATTTCTTGACCAGCTAGTAAAGAACCAAGATTTCCTTGATCTTCAATTACAGTTAAAGTTGGTTTTTCTTTATCACCGTAGTATAAACCACCAAGGCTAGCATCCCAACCATTTACTTCAATAGCACCTTTTAAAGCAAAGAAGTTGCCATTACCGGCTCCAGTAGTATCTTTAAGTTTGTTATCAACGGAGTTTCCTAAATAAGCACCTTCAAGAGTCCAATTTACACCATCAAAAATAGTTGTGCTATAAGCTACATCTAAAGCATACATGAAAGCATTTTCATCCATATAAGCTAACCATAATTGTGGGTTAAGTTGTCCACCAAGAGCTTCATAAGAACCTACAGCTGCAGCACCATAAAGATTTTTTTGCCAATTTAAAACAGGACTAGCGTCAGTATCACCATATTTTTGATCTTGTCCTTCATTAAAACTATCTACAGCGAATGCAGCTAAAGTTAAGCCATCGATGCTATTATTTACTACTTTTATACCTGTTCCAACTAAACCATCGATTTCGTTGTCTGTCCAGATAGTGTTAAGTTGTTGCTTACCAGCGATTACGCTTGTAGCTACATCTTCGTTTGTATAAGTTAAGTATAATTGACGAACATGGAATCCATCGCTAGTGTTGCTAATATTATTTGTATTATTTCCAAATCCACCATCTTTTGAGTTATAATCAAATTGAATGAAAGCTTTAAAATTATCTGCTATAGCAGCATTAAAATTAAGTTGTGCTCTGTATTGATGGTTTTGTTTGCTAGTAATTAAATCATTTCTATAACCAGGAAATTTTTTATCAAAAGAACCTGACTCATATCTGTATCTTAATACTCCAGATACATCGATATCTTTAATTACTTCTTCCATTGGAGTAGCACTAGCTACAGAAAAAGCACCTGCAGTAAGAGCTGCAACTAAACTAAGTTTAACTAGTTTCATGAGAATTCTCCTTCTTAAAATTAAAATTAAAACGATGTAATTGTAGCATAAAAAATAAGAGTTTATCTTAAAAAATACTTAAAGTTTATTTTTGGATTTAATTTTGAAGTCATAAAAAGACAAAATCTAGTCGAGTATGTAACTCAACTAGATGCAATTTTAAGGAGTTTTCTTATGAATGTTTGTATTCGTTTGTAAGTATAAAAATTAAAAGTAAATGATAAGTAATTATAAAAATTTTAAATCTTATTTTGAATTTTTATAAAAATTTGTTTTCATGATTTTAACTTTTTTAACAAATCATCGGCACTTATAAAACCTGTAATTTTTAATTTTTCTTTACCATTTTCAAAAAAAATCAAAACAGGCGGTCCAAAAACATTAAATTTTTTCATTGTTTTTATGTCTTCATTATTGTTTTGACTGACATCAACTTTGATCAATTTATATTTTTTAACTTGATCAATAACTCTTTGATCACTAAAAGTAAGTTCATCTAAGAGTTTGCAATTTTCACACCAAGACGCTGTAAAATCAAGCATTAAGGCTTGATTGTTTTTTATTTCTTGATTGATTTGATCAAGATTGTTTATAAAATGATAATTTAAAGCTTGATTTTCTTGCTTTGTGCTAAAGTTTAAAGGGTTTAAAAAATCTTTTGCTCCAAAAAGTCCACCTAAAAATAAACAAAGAGAATAGCTTAAAACTAAAATCAAAATGCTTTTTTTAATCTTAGCAAAAGCATCAAGAGCTTTTTCAAAAATTCCCATAAAAACACTAAAAAACACACCTAAAATTCCAAAGGCCATTAAAATGTAATGAGTCTCTATGATACGAGAGAGTATCCAAATGGCCATCGCAAGCATAACAAAGCCAAAAAATACTTTTATTTTTTCCATCCAAGCACCAGGTTTTAAAAATCCTAACCCTAAGCCTATAAAAAGCAAAGGAATTCCCATGCCAAAACTCATTATAAAAAGGGCACTTCCGCCAAGCAATGCATCTTTGGTATTTGCTATGTATATTAAGGCTCCAGCCAAAGGAGCTGCTACGCAAGGTCCTACGATCAAAGCAGATAAAAAGCCCATGATGGCTATACCTATAATACCTTTTTTATTATCGCTTTTTTTGTGTATGAAATTTTGAAATTTTAAAGGCATTTCAAAACGTAAAATATCAAACATCGCAAGTGCAAAAAGAACAAAAATCAGCGCAAAAATAATTAAAACGCTAGGTTTTTGTAAAATTCCTTGAACACTTGCACCTAAAAAACTCGCAATCACTCCAGCAATTGCGTATGCTAAAGACATAAAAAATACATAAATAAAAGAAAGAAAAAAGCTGTGTTTTTTAGAATTTTTACCCCCGCTTTTTGCGATCAATAAGGAAGATAAAATAGGGATCATAGGTAAAATACAAGGCGTAAGAGAGAGTAAAATTCCATAGCCAAAAAAACTAAGCAAAATCCAAAAAAGATTATTTGTAGCTAGAAAATTAGCAATCATTCCTTCTTCGGATTGAGAATTAAAAGTTTCTTTAGGTTTGGTTTGTTTAGTTTGTTTGTAAGGTTTTGAAACTGAAAATTGGTTGTTTTGATAGCTTAGATCTAGATACCAAATTTGAGGGTTATAACATAAACCTTGTTTAGAACAACCTTGAAATTCGAATTTGATTTGATTGAGATTGTTTTTAGCATAATGTTCTAAAAGTAAATTAGGCAAGGCTAAATTTAATTCTTTAAAATATACTTTTTCGTTATTTTCTTCAACACTTGGGGGAAAATTTAAAAAAGATGTTATATCTTTGTCGTTAATGTGAAGTTTGATTTTGTTTGCATATAGATAAATATCTTGTCCTAATTTTACATCGATGATAATAGAACTATCGTATTTTTTTGAATCAACATGAAAAGCATCGTTTAAAGATAAAATGGAAGCAAATGAAATGCAAAAATTTAATAAAAGTATTATAATAAAACGCAATTATTTTTCCTTTTTAGAATGTGTTTTTGATTGAAATTATATTTTTTTGTAGTAAATTAAAAAAGCTTTTTTATTAAAAAATAAAAATTATAATACTTTAACTTATATTTAAACGTTAAAAATTTACAATAATTCACAAAAAATTCACTTTCAAACTTTAAAATTGATATTAATAATAATTAATAAGGTTTTTAATGAAAAAAAAGATTATTTTTATAGTAGTGTTTTTGATTGTTATTTTTAGTGGGATTTATTATTGGTTTTTTTATGATAAAGAAAAGGTGACTTACCTCACTCAAAAAATACAAAGAGACAATATATCTCAATCCATAGAGGCCATAGGAAAAGTTTATGCTAAAGATCAAGTTGATGTTGGAGCTCAAGTTAGCGGACAAATTTTAAAACTTTACGTGGATGTGGGTTCTTATGTCAAACAAGGCGATTTGATCGCTCAAATTGATAAAGATAAGCAGCAAAATGATTTGGATATTACAAAAGCAGAACTTCAAAGTGCTAAGGCAAATTTAGAAAGCAAGAAGGTTGCCTTAGATATTGCTTTAAAACAATACGAAAGAGAAAAGAAGCTTTACGCTTTAAAGGCGACTTCTTTAGAGAATTTAGAAAGTCAAAAAAATAATTATTACACTCTTAAAGCCAATGTTGCCGATCTTAATGCACAAGTTGTTCAGCTTGAAATCACGCTTAAAAATGCTCAAAAAGATTTAGATTATACCACGATAACCGCTCCGATTAATGGGGTGATTATTAATGTAGCAGTTGATGAAGGACAAACTGTTAATGCAAATCAAAACACACCTACTATAGTTCGCATAGCTAATTTAGATGAAATGGAAGTGAGAATGGAAGTTGCCGAAGCGGATGTGAGTAAGATAAAAGTAGGAACAGAACTTAATTTTTCTTTATTAAGCGATCCTCAAAAGACTTATCATGCTAAAATAGAAAGCATCGATCCAGCTGATACTGAAGTGAGTGATTCGAGTTCAAATTCGGATTCAAGTTCTTCTAGTTCAACTTCTAATGCGATTTATTATTATGCTAAATTTTATGTTCCAAATAAAGATAATTTTTTACGTATAGGTATGAGTGTTGAAAATGAGATCATCGTTGCGAGTGCTAAAAATGTGATTGTCGTTCCAAACTATGCGATTAAAAACGATGAAAAAGGTTATTATGTCGAGGTTTTAGAAAATGATGAAGCTGTTAAAAAATACGTTAAACTTGGGATTAAAGATGCTATTAATACTGAAATTTTACAAGGTGTGAGTGAAAATGAGAATTTAATACTCAGCTCTAGTGCTGATGGACTTGCATCAAAAATTAAATTGAGATTTTAATGATTTGCTTAAGAAATATCTATAAAAATATAGGTGAAAATGCTATTTTAAAAAATATCAATCTTGATATAGAAAAGGGTGAATTTGTAGCAATTATCGGTCAAAGCGGAAGCGGAAAAACCTCTTTGCTTAATATCATAGGAACTTTGGATAGTCCAAGCAGTGGAAATTATTTATTAGATGAGTATGAGGTTACTAATCTTAACCATGATGAAAAAGCGAGATTAAGACGTGAAAAAATAGGTTTTATTTTTCAGCGTTATAATCTTTTAAATTTATTTAATTCTAGTGAAAATGTTTCTTTACCTGCTATTTATGCGGGTAAAAGTGTGCAAGAGAGAAAACAAAGATCTAAAGAGCTTTTAAGCGATCTTGATCTAGGTCATAAGCTTTATTCTAAGCCTAATGAGTTAAGTGGCGGACAACAACAACGCGTTTCTATAGCAAGAGCTTTGATGAATGGCGGAGAATTGATTTTAGCTGATGAGCCAACGGGAGCTTTAGATAGCAAAAGTGGGATTATGGTGCTTGAAATTTTGCAAAAATTAAATAAGCAAGGCCATACTATTGTTTTAGTTACTCATGATCCTAAAATCGCCCAACAAGCTAAAAGAGTTATTGAAATAAAAGATGGTGAAATTTTAAGCGATAGCAAAGAGAAAAAAAGCATAAATGATCAAAAAATTACTCCTAGAGTGATGACGAAAGAAAGAAAAACTTTAGCTTTGCTTAAAAATCAAGCTTTTGAATGTTTTAAAATCGCTTATTCTTCTATAATTGCACATAAGTTGCGTTCTATTTTAACGATGCTTGGTATTATTATAGGAATTGCCTCTGTGGTTTGTGTCGTGGCTTTAGGGCTTGGCTCGCAAGCTAGAGTTTTGCAATCTATCTCTGATCTTGGCACAAGTAGTATAGAGATCTTTCCAGGTAAAGGATTTGGAGATTTGCGTTCGGGTAAGACGAGGCTTAATTTTAGTGATCTAAAAACTTTAAAAAGCTTGAATTTTTTAGAAGCTGTGGATGCTTACACTAGCTCTTCAGGCGTGGCAACTTATAGTAATATTTCTTTAAACGCTAAAGCCGAGGGAGTAGGGGTTAATAATTTTGCCATTGATGGCTTAAAGATTGATACAGGAAGAATTTTAAGTGAAGATGAGGTGCAGCATAGTTCAAATGTTGTCGTTCTTGATTTTAATGCTAAAAAGAATTTATTTCCAGAATTAAGCAATGAAGATGTTTTAGGCCGAGTGGTGATTTTTGATTCTCAACCTTTTAAAATTATAGGAATTTTGAAAAAAGATCAAAATAAAATATTTGATGATAATGTTGTGCGTCTTTACATCCCTTATACAACGCTTATGAATAAAATTACTGGAGATAAAAAATTGCGTGAAATTGTTGTTAAGGTTAAAGATGATATGGATTCTACTTTAGCTGAAAGTGCGATTATACGTGTTTTAACCCTTAAAAGAGGGCAAAAAGATTTCTTCACTTTCAATTCTGACACTTTTAGAAAAACCTATACAGCAAACAAAAAAACAACAACAATACTTACAATTTGTGTAGCGATCATCGCTCTTGTGGTTGGAGGAATTGGTGTGATGAATATCATGCTTGTTTCTGTGAGTGAAAGAACAAGAGAAATTGGAATTCGTATGGCTATAGGTGCTAGAAGAGAAGATATTATGATGCAATTTTTAATTGAAGCGATTATGATATGTACTATAGGGGCGATTTTGGGGGTTATTTTATCTGTATTTGTGATCTTTGCTTTTAATCATTTAAGCACTGATTTTCCGATGATTTTAAATGCATATTCTATACTTTTAGGCCTTTTAAGTTCAATTTTAATCGGAGTGATTTTTGGATTTTTTCCTGCTAGAAATGCGGCGAATTTAAATCCTATTCATGCTTTATCAAAGGAATAAAATGAAAATTTTAATCAGCTTTTTAATCGGTTTTTTTATAACAGCTTGTGGGACAAAGTTGGTTTTACCCAAAGAGCCTTCGATAAAACAGAGTGATTTAAAGGATTTAAATATAAGTTATGAATGGTACAAAGCTTATGGTAATAAGCGTTTGGATGAATTTATAGATTATGTTTTAAAAAATAATAGCGATGTTAAAGTGGCGAGATTAAATTTATTGAGTGCTTTGGCTAGGGCTGATTTGATTGATTATGATTTATATCCGAGTTTGAGTGCTAATTTGGGATTTGCAAAGAGTAAAAATTTAAATTCAGGATTAGAAGGTAAAAATTTTAACAATGCTTTAAATTTAAGTTATGAATTAGACATTTATGGAAAGATAAGAGATAGTGCAAAGGCAAGTGAATTTAGTGCAAAGGCAAGTGAATATGATTTGCAAAATTTAAAAATCAGCATGGTTAATACAGCTTTAAATGATGTTTTTGAACTTGCCTATTTTAATGATATGCAAAATTTACTTGAACAATATTTTCAAAATTTAACTCAAATGAAAGAGCTTTATACTTATAAATACGAGCTTGGAAAGATAGAAGAGCTTGATTTGCTGAATTTAGAGCAAAGTGCTTTAAAAGCAAAGCAAAATCTTTTAAGCAATGAGCAAAATAGAAATTTATTGATTAAAAATTTGCAAGATTTGTTAGGCAAAAAAGAGGGGTTTTCTTATATAGAATATTTTAAAACCTTGTCTTTGTCTGATTTTAAAGAGTTAAAGCCTGAATTTAACATTCCTTTAAAAGTACTTGCTTATCGTCCGGATGTACAAGTTAAGATCAATAATCTAAAATCCGCTTTTAAAGATTACACCTCTATGCAAAAATCCATATTGCCAAGTGTTTCTTTGGGCGGAATTTTAAATGGCAGTGATGAAAATTTTAATGATAGTTTTAAATTTGAAATTTTAAGCGGAAATATCAAAATTTCCCTTCCTTTTCTTGATTATGGTAGAGTGCGTCAAAATATCAAAATTTCAGAATTTGAATACGATAAACTTTTAGTAGAATACGAACAAATTTTACAAAGTGCGATTAATGAATATGAGCTTAATTATAAGGATTATCAAAGCAATATTTCACTTTTAAAAAATTTAGAAGAGATTAACTCAAAAGAAAAGTTGATCAAAAAAGCTTATTATGAAAAATATAATTTAGGCAAAAGCGAGTTAAAAGATTATCTAGATGCTGCCAATGCTTTAAATTCTAGCGAAGAAGAACTTTTGAGGGCAAAATTTAATCTTTATAAAACGATCAATTTATATTATCAAATCACTGCTATAGGAGAAAAATCTTTCAAATTTAATCCCAAAAAATAAATCAACTAAAACCAAAAATATTAACAAGAACAAAAAATAAAAACAAGATAATTCAACTAAGAATAATAGAAGATAACAAAAACTAAAAACTAAAAACCAAAGAAATAAAACCACTGATTTAATCAGTAGTTTTATTTTGAAATGATTTTTACAAAAAGGAAAACCCACCCAACACTAACCCACAATTTGTT
>NZ_NXLY01000017.1 GCF_005406225.1 Campylobacter taeniopygiae
GGGGGAAAGTAGCTCATTGCGGACTTGTTAATTATTCTACTTCTTATTTTAATCTTCTTAGAGTATTTAATCTTTTAAATATAAAATAGTTTAGTTAATCTTTATTGTTAGTTTGGTTGTTTATATAGGTTGATTTGTTTTTCTATATAGGGTTTTTATATTTACTTGTGTGTGGGGGGGGGTTTAATTGGTTTTTAGGTTGTTAAGCTAGATTGTATAAAATTACTTATTTTTAAAGTAGCGTATAATGGTTTATTTTTTAATAGTTAAGAAATAATATTTATTTATAAAAGATAAATGAGTGTCTAAAAACTTAACAAACCTCTAAACCTTAATATTCACACTTCTATGTTTAGTTTTAGCTTTAGAACTTAATTTACTAAGATGATTAGTGTTAGAGTTGGAATTGTTATCATTAGAATTAGAATTATCATTGCTATTAGAATTGTTATTTGTATTGTCATTATCTATTTTTATATTAAAAAGAATTTCTAATTCTTTTGCTAAATCAAATTTGTTTTCAAGAAGTTTTTTTATGAGTTCATTTCTTATATTATCATCTTTATAGGTTTCTTTGTTTTTACTTTCTGCTTGGATGGGTTTGAAAGGTTTTTGAGTATTGTCATCTTGTGTTTTTTTATTTTTATTATTTGAAATGCTTTGTCCGTTAGGGAAAGTATGATAGATAATTCCTTTAGCTTTTTCTTCTGCTTCTAAATTTTCTATAAAGTCATTGTATCTTTCTTTAAAATCTAAATATTTAGTTTTAAACTCATTTAAACTTATATTAGAATTGATTAATTCATTGTATTCTTTAGCAAAATCTTTAGCTTGTTGTGCTAATTCGCTATTGCCTATGTTTTGACTTCTTTTGATATTTATTTGTATAGAGAATCGCTCGCTAATAAAATCCCAGCGATCATCTCCTGCTTCAGTATTTTCCAATGCAGAATTTCTAAAATGATTAGCATTCATAAAATTTTGAAAATCTTTTAATTCTGCTTCACTCATACCTCCATCAATATTCATTAATTTTCCAAGTAGGTTAGTTTCACCTCTTAAAAACGCTGCTCCAAAAGAAGTGGCTATATTAGTATTATTTAAAAAAGCCATTAAAACTCCACCTTTATCCACACTTCCATCAGAGTGTTTGTATACACTTTTATCGATATATGTGTTATAATCACTATTAAAAATACTATCAGCATTAATAGGCATTAATTTTACCCCATAACCAAAACCAAGATTTTTCATTGTATTAAATGTTAAATATCCTTCTTGCTTTACTGTCTTAAAAACTTCATTATATTCTTCAAAAGTGTAAATTTTAGTAACATTTAAATTTTTATCGACGCTAAAAGCATAAGGCATATTTGCTAATTCTTCTTCACTAAGACTTGAATTTGAGGTTTGAGGCATAAGTTGTGAAAGAACTTTGTAAGCATTTCCTATGGCTTTAGCTATGTCTATTTTATGATACATAGATAAAAAATTATCATTTTCTTGAAAATTCACAAAACTTTCCATATCTTTAGCATAAATCTTATAATCTTTAGGTATTCCTGCAGCTTCATTGAAATCACTGGTAAAAAAACCATCTTCATCTACACCATAGCCTAGTATTTTATTAACAGCCTTAGATTTATCATTTACTAAATTTGAATTTATTTGTTTTAATGAGGTATTGTTTGAAATATTATTGTTATTATTTAAATTTGTGTTATTGTTTATTTCTTTATTATTATCTACTGAATCATTTGTTTTAGAGTTCTTTTTAGAATTTAAAGTATTTGTATAGTAATTATAATTTGAATAAGAATTTATACTGTTTATCATTTTACTGCCTTTTTGGTTATAGTGGTAGATAATATTTTTATCATTTCTACCTTGTATATCGGTAGAAATGATGAGAAGTTTATGTTATAGGTTAATGCAAACTACTTACAATTTTAAAATATACTTAAAATAAATATATTTATAAATTATTTAATATATTTTATTGATTTAGATTAATATTTTATAAAAATATTCTCTATAAAATGATGTAAAAATATTTTTTATTATAAAAATATTAAATTTATTAAATATTAAACTTAATTAAGATAAATTTAATACAAACAAATTTAACAAAATATAAATAATAAATTTTATTATATAAAAAATTTATTATTTATATAAATAAACAATTTCACAAGGTGTAAATTATGAAAAAAAATATTTTTAAAAATAGTTTTTTGTGTTTATTGCTTGGAGTTGGATTTTGTTTAAGTGCAAGTAGTGCAGAAAACCCTAATGTTTTAATACAGGGGCAAGCAGCACAAGATGGCAATACAAAACCAAGAACTCTTGAGGGTTATGTACATCAGGAGGATTCTTTTTTTAAGTATTTAAAAGAAAATCACCCAATGTTTAAATACGAAAAAGAAGGACGCATAATTGGTAAATATGCTATTAGTGATAGAGAGGAAGAATATGTAGAATTTTCCAATGGTCCAACATTTGCCGAGCAAAATAATTTAGCTCATGCTTCAGTTACTTATCGCTTAGGAATGGAATCATTTTTAGATTTTCCAAATAAATTTGTAGGACCTAAAAAGTGTGGAGAGTGTCATCCAGCTCAATATAAAGCTTGGGAAAGATCTCGTCATGCTAAAGTTGTCCGTTTTCCTGATGAATTTGAAGAGGTTGGAAATGATTTAAAAAAACCTATGTATAATTCAAAATCTACAATTTTGCCTGAAGGAATTTATCCTGATGACGTATATGTGATCATTGGAACTCCTAGAACAAAATATGGTTTTATAGATAAGTGGCTTGTGCGTGGAACTTATCATGTAGAAGATGGAAATCTTAGCAATATGACTGGAAAAATTGTTGCGGGTGGAAATCAATTTTCAAGGCTTTGGAGTGAATTTTTAACTCCTGAAATGGCTAAAAAAATTGCAGAATTTTCTCCAGGTTTTCCAACCACTTTGGAACAATTTGGTGGTGATGGTTCACAAGTTTGGGGAACAAATTCTTATGCGGCTCAATATCGTAAAAATATGCTCTTTCAACCGGCAAGTTCTTATTGCGAAACTTGTCACAGTTTTAAATTTGACTTTAAAAGCAAAGAAGAATTTTATAAAGCTTTAGGAAATGCAAAAGAACTTAGAAAACATACTATTTCTAAGGGTATATCTTGTGAAGAATGTCATGGAGCTGGAGCTCATCTTTATGGTGCTAGAGGTGCTGGTATGCCTTCAAATTGTGAAAGATGCCATCAAAGATTTTCTTACAATGAAGAAGATGCAAAGAAAAATCCTAGAAAGCCTTTTAATGTGTTTTTCAAATCAAGTTGCCCAGCTTGTGGAACTGAAGGTTCGCAAATGTATAGTTCAGCGCATTATGATAAAGGAATGAGATGTGCCACTTGTCATGATCCGCATGAAGTAACTTATAATGATTGGAAAGATGGATATACAAAAGTAGGATTGAAAAAATCCTGCACAGATTGTCATGATACTCAAGCAAGTTTCTTTAAACAAGGTGGAGTACATTCTAAAGATAATTGTACAGCTTGCCATATGCCAAATATGATGAGTTGTGAAAATTTTGGAGCTATTCAAAATCCAGATAAAGGAGGATTTGATAATGTTAGAGCTTCTCATATTTGGAAAATTAAAGTAGATAAAAATGCAAAAACTCTTAATCCGCCTGCAGGTAAAGAAAGGTCTCCAAAAACTCCAGGTTGGACTGTAGCTAGAGATGATGATGGAAGATTCTTCCTCGATCTTATGTGGGCTTGCGGACGTACAAGTTTTAGTGATCCAAATCTTATGGGGCCAGGTGCTAGTGGATGCCATAGTGCAGTTCAGTCTAATTTGCCAAAAAAACTTCATTTTAGTGATCAAGAAACAATTTATAATGTAGTTGTTGGTTGGCAAAAACCTGTAAAAGATGGATATGAAAATATTCTTAAAGGTATAAAAGAAATCGATAGAGCTATGGCTGAAAATCCTAAGCTATCTGTAGAGAAAAAATCTCGTGTAATTACCTTGGCAAATCAAGCAAGAGCTATTGCAGATAAAATACAAAAAGATGGATCTTGGGGTGTTCATGGACCAGTTTATTCTAAGAAGATCGTTGATGAAGCTTTAGTTTATATACAAGAAGCCAAGAATATTTTAAAATAAAATTTTTCGCCTATTTTTTAGGCGAAAATCGAAGGAGAAAGGCTTGAAACGAAATTTTATCAAAATCATATTTCTTTTTTTATGTTTTTGTGGCAGTTTGTATGCAGATGGGAAAATAAAAATTGGTATTTTAGATGGCGTAACTCCTATTAGCATGAGTGATGCTGAAAAATTTTTATATCAAAAAAATGTATATTTTATTGATATAAATTCTAAAGAAGAAAGAGAGATGGCAGGGATTATCCCTAATGCTATTTTAGTTGATAGCCAAAATTGGCAAAATTTACTTCCAAGTGATTTTAATACTACTTTAATATTTTATGGATCTAATCGTTTTACTTATAATGCCTCAAATCTTGCAAATCTAAGTCAAAAGTTAGGTTATACTCATGTTTATGTTATGCTTGATGGTATAGAATCTTGGGTGTTATCTGGTAGAAAAGTTCAAAAAGAGCAAGTAGAAAGATGGGAAAATGCTAAGAATTTGGCCGATTTTAAAGATAGTATTCACTCAAAAATGTATTTTGGAGATATTCCAAGCTGTAGAGATTGTCATGGAAAAGGTGAAGATAAAAAAATCATTCGCTATAGTAATGCTACAAATTTAGAACTTATCAATCGAAATTGTGCAAGTTGTCATAAAAATGTAGATCAAGAGTTTAAACATAGTATTCATCAAAATTTTAGTCAAATAACACTTGACGAAAATGGAAAAAAGAAAAAAACTCCAACTTGTACCACTTGTCATGATATCCATAGCAATAATGCATTGTTTAGCACTATGACTTTAAAACAAAGAAGTGATTTTAAATGCGGAGAATGCCACAAGGATAAACAAGATCGATATCATGATACTTTTCACGGAAAAGCTATGGTGTTGAATAATCCAGGTGATGCGCCTAAAATCGCTGCTTGTTATGATTGTCATGGTAAGCATAATATTTTAAAAGTTAATGATTTAAATTCAACCTTATCTTCTTTAAATCGTGTTCAAACTTGTGCTCAATGTCATCCAAATTCTAATGAAAATTTTTCAAACTTTATTGCACATGCAGATCATACAGACGGAAAGAATTTTCCATTGCTTCATGGAGCTTATGTTTTTATGACAGCTTTGGTGATTGGAGTTTTTGTATTTTTTGGATTGCATACTTTTCTTTGGAGTATTAGGCTTATTTTGGCAAGAATTTTTAATCCAATTCAATGGAAAAAAGCAAAAGAAGAGGCACATAGTGATAAAATTTTAATTAAACGTTTTTCAACTTTTCACAAAATTCAGCATTTTTTTATGGCTGCTAGTTTTCTTGGTTTAGCTTTTTCAGGATTGCCACAAAAATTTTATACAGCTCCATGGGCTCAAACCATGGTTAATGTTATGGGTGGACCAATTGGTGCAACAATTGTACATCATATAAGTGCTATTGTTATGTTTGCTGTATTTTTCTCTCACATAGGAGAAATTATTGTGGTAAATTGGAAAAGAAGGGATTTAGTGCGTGATCCTAAAACTGGAAAACTTGATAAAATGAAAATTTTAAGAGCACTTTTTGGCCCTGACTCTTTAATGCCGAATTATCAAGATTTTAAAGATATAAAAGCGCATTTTAAATGGTTTTTTGGTATGGGAGAAAGACCACAATTTGATCGTTGGACCTATTGGGAAAAATTCGATTATTTGGCTGTATTTTGGGGTATGTTTGTAATAGGATTTTCAGGATTAGTTTTATGGTTCCCGACTTTCTTTAGTTTGTTTTTACCAGGATGGATGATCAATCTTTGTTCTTTGGTGCATTCTGACGAAGCTCTACTTGCAACAGGGTTTATTTTTGCAATCCATTTTTTCAATACTCACTTTAGAGCAGATCGTTTTCCTATGGATATGGTTATTTTTTCTGGAACTCAAAGCGAGAGTGAAGTTAAAAATGAAAGAAATGTTTATTATAAACGATTGCAAGAAAGCGGAAAGCTCGAGAGTTTGTATGAGAAAAAATCTAGATTTGATTCTTATAAAGGTATAGCTAAATTAGCCGGTTATCTCATGCTTATTACAGGCATGGTGTTTTTATTCTTGATGATCTATGCTTTTATATTTGATTTATTAAAATAATTGCCTATTTTTTAGGCAATTATTTGATTGTGAAAGGAAGGAATGCTAAAAAAGATTATTTTAATTATAAATTTATTTGTATTATTTGCTTGTAGCGGTGATGATAAAATAGATAAAAATATTATTTCTAACGGAACTCAATCTTCTCAAGAAAATATAGAAATTTCAAACAATCTTGATATTAATTCTTATAAGGAAATCTCAAGTTTTTTTAAAAATAATCAAGAAATTATTTTTTCTAAAAAACCGACTTTGATTATATTTAGTGCTAACAACTGTATTTACTGTGAAAGATTAAAAAAAGAAATAAAAAATAATGAAGAAATTCAAAAAATGCTTAGTAGTGACTATAATTCTTACTATATTAATATAAGTTATCAAAAAATTCATGATTATCAAGGCGAAAAAATAAGCACTATGGAGCTTTCTCAAAAACTGGGTATTGACTCAACTCCAACTATAGTTTTTTTTAATTCTGATGGAAAAATTTTATTTATCTATCCAGGTTTTATCAGTGCCAAACGTTTTATTTTAACCATGGATCTTTTAAAAAATAAACAAAATCAAGAATTAGATGAAAATGAACTTTTGAAAAAAATATTTTTAAGTTATAGGGAGAAAAATGTTTAGAAAAATCTTTTTTTCTTTTTGGATGAGTCTTGTTTTACTGTCTATTTATGCAATTTCTTGTGCGATTGCTACTTTTATTGAAAACGATTTTGGGACAAATGCTGCTAAAGCGATGGTTTATAATGCTTTTTGGTTTGACTTGTTACATCTTTTGCTTTTGATTAATCTTGTAGGTATTATTTTTATACATAAACTTTTTCAGAGAAAAAAATATGCCGCTTTATTATTGCATTGTGCTTTTATAGTTATTTTATTGGGTGCTGGAATCACGAGATATTTTGGGATAGAAGGCGGTATGCATATTAGAGAAGGACAAAGTTCAAATATCGTTGTTACTAGGGATGAATTTATAACTTTATTGCTTTACAATGATAATGGAAAAGTTAGAGAATATCAGTCTTTTGGAGTTGATTTTAATCCTTTGTTAAAAAATAGTTTTCAAAAAGAAATTCTAATTGAAAATAAAAAAGTAGATCTCAAATTACTTGATTATGAAAAAGCTTCTGATGCGATGAGTAGTCCTGTTATAAAGATGAAAATTTCTTTTAATGGAGACTCTAAGGAAATTTTACTCGTGCCAAATTATAATAATGAAAATGTATTGCCTTTTAGATTAGGAGGAGAAATTTTTGCACTCAATTGGGGTCCTGAAGAGATCACGCTTCCTTTTTCGATTGATTTGAAAGATTTTATTTTAGAACGTTATGCAGGTTCAATGAGTCCTTCATCTTACGCTTCGGATATTGAAGTGATTGATAAAGATAAAAGTTTTGAATATAAAATTTTTATGAATAATGTTTTAGATTATGGTGGATATAGATTTTTTCAAAGCTCTTATGATGAGGATGAAAAAGGAACTATTTTTTCAGTCAATAAAGATCCTGGAAAAATTCCAACTTATATAGGTTATGCTTTATTGATATGTGGTTTTGTTTGGATTTTATTTGATAAAAGATCGAGATTTGCTAAACTTTCAAATTATCTTAAAAATCAAAAAAATCTTATTTTGGTGATTTTTTGTCTTTTTATTGCACATACTAAGGTTTTTGCCGAATGGGATAGCTTAAAACTTGTGCAAAGCATCAAGGATAATTCTTCGCAGCATTCTTTGCTTTTTGGTAGTTTATTGGTTCAAGATTTTGATGGAAGAATTAAACCTATGGATTCTGTAGCAATGAATTATATCCATAAGATTATTAAGAAAAATAATTTTTTAGGATTAAATTATAATCAGATTTTTTTAGGCATGACTATGTATCCACAAAATTTTCAACATATAAAAATGATTAGCGTAAAAACTCCGCAGATTAAAGAGATTTTAGGGGTGGATAAAAATGAAAAATATATAGCTTATAATGATGTATTTGATAAAGAATTTTACAAGCTTACAAATTATGTTGAAGAGGCGAATCGTAAAAAGCCTGTTTTAAGAAATCAATTTGATAAAGATATTTTATCCTTAGATGAAAAAATCAATATAGCTCATTATATTTATAGTGGAAAAATTTTTAGAATTTTTCCAGATCCAAGTCAAAAAACATATACTTGGTATTCTCCAGCTACTTCTATGCCTTTTGAGTCAAAAGATATAGAGAATATACAAAATTTACTTTTAAGGTATTTTTTTGATTTTGATCAAGCTTTAACAAATAAGGACTTTTCAAAAGCCGATGAAGATATAAAGAAAATTAAGGATTTTCAAAAATATTATGCTCAAAATCTTATTCCATCCAAAACAAAAATTAATTTAGAGATATTTTTAAATCACTATAATATTTTTAATAATCTTGTTTTTGTTTATATTTGCTTGGGCGGTATGTTTTTTATTCTTCTTTTTTATGAAATTTTAAGTTTAAAAAAGACATCAAAATGGTTTAAAAGAGTGTTATTTTTGCTAATTTCCTTTAGTGTAATTATTCACGCTCTTGCTTTGATCATTCGTTGGTATATTGGTGATCACGCACCTTGGAGTAATGCTTATGAAAGTATGGTTTATATCGCTTTTGCTTGTGCTTTTTCTGGTGTGATTTTTTATAAAAAATCTCCTTTAGCATTTTGCACAGCAAGCATTATGGCAGGAATTTCTTTATTTGTTGCTCATCTTGGTTTTATGGATCCTCAAATTACAAATTTAGTGCCTGTATTGAAGTCCTATTGGTTAAATATCCATGTTTCTATTATCACTGCAAGTTATGGTTTTTTAGGTCTTTGTTTTTTACTTGGAATTTTTACTCTGCTTTTATTTATGTTAAGAAATAAAAAAAGAAAACAAGTTGATCAAAGTATTTTAAATTTGCATTGCATTAATGAAATGGCGATGATATTGGGTCTTGCTTTATTGACTATCGGTAATTTTTTGGGTGGAGTTTGGGCTAATGAAAGCTGGGGAAGGTATTGGGGCTGGGATTCTAAAGAAACGTGGGCTTTAATTTCTATCGTTGTTTATACTATCATTTTACATCTTAGATTTATTTCTGTATTTAACAATCCTTATGTTTTTGCAACGGCAAGTGTGTTGGGATTTTATTCTATATTGATGACTTATTTTGGAGTGAATTTTTATCTTTCTGGACTTCATTCTTATGCAGCTGGAGATCCTATGCCTATTCCAATTTTTTTATATTTCTTTGTGTTTTTTACTTTATTTTTTATTGTAGGAGCTTTTTTCAAAAACAAATTAAAAAGCCCTATTTAAGATGAAAAAATGAGGTGTTTAAAAACACTTCATTTTAGTAGTCTAAATTTTTATGTAAAATTGTGCCATTAAAATCGATATAAATTTTTATCCCATTACTGAGTTTTATTTTATAGTAATTAATCTTTCTTTCAATTTCTCTAGCCTTAACGTTTGGAAATTTATTTTTTATAATATCAATGATATTAGGTGGGAGAAAATTAAAATCAAAAGGATCTAATTTGCTTTCTATTTCTTTCCAAGTTCCATCGGATTCAAACTCAAGTTCTAAGCCATTGCTAAGATAAACTTCATAGGAGTTTCTATCTCTTTGAACTATACCTATAGGAACATTAAAATTTTTTTTAAGAAAAGTCTTAATATTATCAGGTAGATTATCAGGGGATATGATAATATCAGCATTTAAGTGTGTAAAAAAAATACAAATAAAGATTAAAAAAAATATTTTCAAGTTAATTTCCTAAAATATAATTTTATTATTTTAATTAATTTTATGTGAATTTTATGTGAATTTAAAGAAAATATTACAATTTTTTCAATAAAGGTTTTAAATTTGATCACTTTATTTTTAATTTTTTTAAATATTATAGTATATTTTACTGTGCCTTATAGCAATTATAGCCTATTTGGACTCAATGTTTTATTTTTTAAAGGCGATTATTGGCAAATTTTAAGTTCTATGTTTTTACATGGTGGATTAACGCATCTTATACTTAATATGATAGTGCTTTTTCAATTTGGCAGTGTATTGGAAAAATATTTAGGAAAGATATATTTTTTACTGGTTTATTTTATCGGTGGTATGTTTTGTTCGCTTTTGAGTGTTGCATATATTTATTTTTTTGATTCTAATGTTAATCTTATAGGTGCTAGTGGAGCAATTTGTGTTTTGATGGGTTATTTTGCTTTTTTAGATAGAAAAAGCACTTTGGGGATTATTATTGCCATCTTGCTTATGAGTTTTGCCCCTTTGATTATGGGGATTAATATAGCTTGGTATGGACATATATTTGGTTTTATTTGTGGCTTTGCTTTGGCAAAAATAATAAGCATTAAAAAAAGATACTCTTAAATTGGAAGTAAAGCTTAAAACTTTTACTTCCAACCTTCTATATAATTTTTTAATTTTCTACCTACTTTAGGGTGTTTTAATTTTTTTATAGCCGAACTTTCTATTTGACGCACTCTTTCTCGTGTAACATTGAGTTCTTTTCCTATTTCTTCTAAGGTTCTATCACTTTCATCATCCATTAAACCAAAACGCATTCTAATAACGGTTTTTTCTCTTTCATTAAGCTGATCTAAAACCTCATCTATTTGTTCTTTTAAATCATCTTTGAGTATATGATCTATAGGAGAAAGGGAATTTCTATCTTCTACAAAGTCTCCAAATTTGCCATCATCATCACTGCCAATCGGTGCTTCTAAGGAAATAGGTTCTTTGGTGATTTTTATAACTTGTTTTATCTTATCTACGCTTAAACCAACTTCTTTAGCTATAACATTTACATCAGGCTCTTTGCCGTCTTTTTGTAAATGTTCTCGTATGATTTTATTGATTTGATTAATGGTTTCTATCATATGAATAGGAATTCTTATTGTTCTTGCTTGATCGGCGATCGCTCTTGAGATGGCTTGACGTATCCACCAAGTCGCATAGGTTGAAAATTTATATCCTCGTTTATATTCAAACTTATCAACAGCTTTCATAAGACCTATATTGCCTTCTTGGATAAGATCTAAAAATGGCAACCCGCGATTAGTATAACGTTTTGCTATGCTGACAACTAAACGTAAATTTGATTTAGCCATTCTAGTTTTTGCTTCATCTGATATTTTTTTACCTCGTTTGATTTGCTCTAAAATTTCTTTAAGGCGTTCTTTTTCTAGATCAAAGCTTTTTTTACTCGCTTCTTTTGTTTGAAAAAGCTTTTTAATTTCCATGTAAGTGCTTACCATAGTCGCTTCAAGTGCTCTTTCTGTGATCTCTTCTTTGCTAAGTTTTGTGATATCTTTGAGTATATCGGCATGACGATTTTTTAATTCTTCTGAAAACATAGGCAAGCGATATTCAAGGCGTTTGAGTTCTTTATCAAATTCTTCATCACTTTTGAGTGCCGTTTCTATTGACTTGACTATTTCACTGATTAATTTAGAAGTTGGCCCTAGATCCATTAATTTTTCTTTTAAGATATTTTTCTTAAACGCAATACCTAATTTATCTAAAAGTTCATCTCCACTTTCTTTATCTTTGGAAACTTTCAGCCAATCTTTTTTGGCTTTTTCTAATGCTTTGAATTTTTCTATAACCTTTAAGGTTCTTTCATCCTCTTTTTTATTTGTTTTTTTAGGAGTATCTTCTTCGTTTTCTAATTCTTCTTCGTTTTCTAATTCTTCTTCATCAATATCATCAAGTTTGTCTCCATTTTTTTCCTCATCGTCAAAACTTTTAAAGAGTTCTTTTACTCTTCTTTCTCTATTGATTAAAGGTTCGCGATAATCTAAAATAAAATCTATAAGATAAGGAACAGAGCAAAAAGCGTCGATAATGATATCTTCACCAAGTTCAATTTTTTTTGAAATTTCAACTTCTTCATCTTTACTTAAAAGTGCAATTTGACCCATTTCTCTTAAATACATACGTACAGGAGAATCAGATCTACTCCATTCAAGTAAATCATTTTCATTAGCTAAGTCAAATTCATTTTCAAGGCTAATATCTTGAAGTTTTTGTTTTTCTTCTTGTAGTCTTTTCGCGTCTTCAATATTCTTCATTTGTGCAATCTCTGCAGCTGAAAATAATTGCACTTTATGTTTTTTCATTAGAGCGGTTATTTTTTTAACGGTGGCACTATTAGGTTGCTTGTCTAGATATTTGACTAGTTTTTCATAGGTGATGTAGTCTTCTTCGTTTTCTTTAAATAATTCTTCAAGCTCTAAATTTTGAGTTTTAGCATTCATCTGAATTTTTCCTTAAAACTTTGTAATTATAACCTTTGATTTTATCATAAAAATGCTTAACTTTTTTATAATTTTTTTATTTGATTTTATAATTTTTGAGAAAAAATTCAAATTTTTCTAAGGCTCGATTGAAGTTATAATTTTTTCTTTTTAAGGTATAAAATTTACGTTCAAAATTGATATTTTTGATTTTTACTTCATATAAAATTTTATTTTCCAATTCTCTTTCTATGCTTTTTTTTGAAAAAACAGAAATTGCTTTTTTTTGTAAAACAATTTCTTTAATAGCAGTCATTCTATCAATCTCTAAAAATATTTTTAATTTTTTAGCAGTGGAACCAATTTCATTTAAAAATTTATCCCTAAGTCCAGATCCCATTTCTCTTAGAATCCATTTTTCATCTAATAACTCATCAATAAAAAATTCTTTTTTACTGAGTGTTTTATCGCTACTTGCAACAATGAGTTCATCCTTTTTCCAAAGTTGCATATCCAAATCTTCATATTCTAATAAAGTTGGGTTTAATTCTGTTTCAATTAAGGCAAATTCTATATGGCCATTTTTTAACAAATTAAGACATTCTTTCGAATTTTCTGTTTGAAAATGAATTTTAATTTGTGGATAATTTGACTTAAATTCAAACAAAATAGGACCAAGAAAATGCTCAACAATACTTTGAGTAGCTGCAATTTTTATATCTCCTAAAAGTATATTTTCATCGTGCAAATCTTTTAAACTTCTATGATATTCTTGCACTAATTTCATCCAAATTTTTCCCAAAAATAAAGCTTTAGGAGTAGGCAATAACTTTTTGCCCAATCTTTCAAATAAAACCCCTCCTAGACTATATTCAATATTTTTTATTATAATTGAAATACTCGATTGCGTTACACCAAAGTTGTTGGCTGTATAGGTAGGACTTTTTGTATTTAAAAGATCTAAAAAAATTTCCATATCTTTAATTTTCATAGTCATTAATTTAACCTTGCCTTAGTTTTCATTAAAATATTTTATCATAAAAATTAAAATAATATATTTTTATTATATTACAAAAATAATTATAATTTCAATAAAAATATTAAAAAATAATATTTTATAATTTTTTAGAAAGGAAATATAATGAATACAAAACATATTAAAAATATAATCAAATCTAATACTAAGGGCTTGATTTTTACTGCATGTATTGTAGTTTGCTCTATGTATCTTTCAAATATCCAAAGTATCAAAGATGCGACGCATCTTGCAGCTACGGCATTTGCTATTATTATTGGAGTTTTACTTTCTCCATGGTTTTTTAAATATCAACACACTTTTCAAGCTGGAGTTCATTTTAGTGCTAAAAAGCTTTTAAGACTAGGTATAGTTTTATATGGTTTTAATATCACATTAACCGAACTTTTAAGCGTGGGTTTTAATGGATTTATTCTTTCTGCTATTGTTGTGTCTTCTATTTTTATTACTTCTGTAATTGTTGGAACAAAAATATTCAGACTCGATAAAGAAACCTCTATGCTTGTAGGTGCTGGTAGCGCTATTTGTGGTGCAGCGGCTGTATTGGCTTTAGAATCAAGTTTAAAAAGTGATCCTTTTAAAGGAATTTTGGCAGTAGGAACAGTGGTTATTTTTGGACTTATTTTCATGTTTTTATGTCCATTTGGCTTTGCTTTCGATCTTATTCCTGGCTTTGATCAAAATGCTATGGGGGTTTATATGGGAGCAATTTTGCATGAGGTAGCTAATGTCGCTGGAGCTGCAGACATGGCAAAGGATATGGCAAATTTTGATCAAAAAGCTGCAAATATTGCAATTATTATTAAAATGATGAGAGTTATTTTACTTGTGCCATTTTTGCTTATAGTAACTTATTTTGTTGCTAAAAATCAGCATTCAAGCCATGGAAAGACTGCTAAAACCCTTACTATACCTTATTTTGCTTTTGCTTTTTTAGGAATGATAGTCTTTAATACCTTTTTAGCAAGTAGAGAAACTTTTTTAGGTATTGATACTAACACTATAGTGAGTATTGGAAGAAATCTTTGTACTATTTGTATTGTATTTGCTATGGCGGCTTTGGGCTTACAAATAGATTTTAAAAAGTTTTTAAAAAGTGGCGCAAGAGTTTTTGGATTGGCTTTATTTTTAGGAATAACGTTATTAATAGGAGGGTATTTTTTAACTCTATTATTTAAAGGAATTCTTTGGTAGTGAAATATTTTTAAAAGAAAATATTTTTCATTTAAAAATATGTATTATAATTTAAAGTCATTTTAAAAAATTCATTAAAAAGGAAACAAAATGAAAAAGATTTTGATCAGTGCAGCGGTTTCTTTATTGCTTGCTTCAAATTTGAGCGCATTCTCTTTTAAGCAAGATAGTTTAAAAGTTGATTTTGAAGGTTATAAAACTAAAGATATGATCGGAGTAAGCGGAGAATTTAAAGATGTAAAATATAAATTCTCTAAAAAAGCTAAAGATTTAGTAGGCTATTTAAAAGGTGCAAAAGCTGTTATTAAACCAAGTAGTGCTTTTATGGGTGAAGGAAATGATGTGATCACTCACAATATCACTAAGGTATTTTTCCCAAAATTCTTAAATAAATCCGATATTAAAGTTATGTTTCAAGATGTGATCGCAGGAGATAACAAAGGTCTTATTTCTGCAAAAATTACTATGAATAAAAAAAGTATAATAGTTCCTCTAAGTTATACTATAGACAATGATAAATTTGTTGCCAAAGGACAACTTGATTTACACGCATTTAAAAACAGTTCAGAAGCTTTAAAAGCTTTAAGTGATGCGGCTCCTGGTCACGGAGGAATTTCTTGGCCTTTAGTTGATCTTACTTTTAGTGCAGATATAGTAAAATAATTTTTAAGTAGCTTTTTAGCTACTTAAAATGCAGTATTTTCTAAATCCGCTTTCAAAAATTTGATAATTTTTATTTTCTAAACCCTCTAATTCCTTATAAATTTCACTACCTTTCCATAAAATAAATGTCGTTTTTTCAGAGCTTAAATCTTTACAAATTTGAATTAAAGGTTTTACATCCATTAAAGCTCTAGAAGTAATAACATCGGCTTTAATATTATTTTTATTTTCCTGTGCTTTTTCTTTGTAAATATTTAGATTAGATAATTCACATTCTATTTTTATTGTTCTTAAAAAAGCGGCTTTTTTAGGATTTGGTTCAAAAAGATAGAAATTGCTTTCAAGTAAAAAGGCTAAAAAAATAGCAGGAAATCCCGCCCCGCTACCTATATCAGCTATATTTTTCACTTTAGAAAAATCAAAAAAACTAAGAATTTTTATGCTGTCTATAATATTTTCTTCGATATTTTTAATTTGA
This sequence comes from Campylobacter taeniopygiae, assembly GCF_005406225.1. Taxonomy (GTDB): domain Bacteria; phylum Campylobacterota; class Campylobacteria; order Campylobacterales; family Campylobacteraceae; genus Campylobacter_D; species Campylobacter_D taeniopygiae. The sequence continues at coordinate 15,919 of NZ_NXLY01000017.1, forward strand.
GTGAGATTGTGAATTTTATTAAATTTGATCAAATTTTCTTGATAAATTTTTACCTTTTCCTCAAAATCTTTTTGATTGAAATTTTCTAAAATAGAGTATAAAAAATCCAAATTCAAAGCAAATGTCCCATTTGTGATTGCTTAATATCTAAATAATTTTTATTAAAGCGGTTTGGATTGATAAGCACGGGTACTCGTACTAAAATTTTATCTTTTAAGCTTTCTAATTTTTCTGGATTATTTGTAAGTAAATTGATCTTAGAAATTTTATAGTGTTTGAGTATAAAATCTACTATTTCATAAGTTCTTTCATCGGCTTTAAAGCCAAGTTGATGATTAGCCTCTATAGTATTTAAGCCTTTATCTTGGAGGGCATAAGCATTGACTTTATTGAAAAGCCCTATACCTCTGCCTTCTTGTCTAAGATATATAATCATACCTCCATTTTGCTCAATGTATTTTAAAGAGAATTCTAATTGCTCCCCACAATCACATTTTAAGCTTCCTAAAGCATCTCCTGTTAAACATTCTGAATGAATTCTAAGATTTAATATATCTTTTGGTTTGTCTTTAAAAATACATAGATGCTCTTTATCGTTTTCTTTAAAGCTTTGTATTTTAAAATTTCCCCATTTGCTAGGCAAATTTGCTATTTCTGAAATTTTTATAGTCATTGGTCACTTTCATGAATAAATTTATGTTAAAATTTTATAACAATTCTAACATAAAAAGGACAAAAAATGTTTAAACGCTTTAGAAGACTTAGAATGAATGAAAATTTAAGATCAATGGTAAGAGAAAATTCTTTAAATATCAATGATTTGATTTATCCTCTTTTTGTTGTTAATGGCGAGGGTATAAAAAAAGAAATTTCATCTATGCCAGATGTTTTTCAAATGAGTTTGGATGAAATTTTAAAAGAATGCAAAATCATTGTTGATCTTGGTATAAAAGCGATTATACTTTTTGGAGTTCTTGAAAATGATAAGAAAGATAGTTGTGGAAGTGATGCACTTGATGATGAGGGGCTTATTGCGCGAAGTATAAGAGAAATTAAAAAAGAATTTCCCAATCTTTTTGTTATCAGCGATCTTTGTTTTTGTGAATATACAGATCACGGGCATTGCGGTATTATCAACGCAAAAACCAAAAGCGTGGATAATGACGCAACTTTAAAAATTTCAGCTAAACAAGCCTTAGTTCATGCTAGAGCAGGGGTTGATATGATAGCACCAAGTGGAATGATGGATGGTATTATCGAAACCTTGCGTCAAGCACTCGATCAAGGAGGCTTTGAAAATTTACCTATAATGGCGTATTCTACTAAATTTGCTTCAAGCTATTATGGACCATTTCGCGATGTAGCAGAATCAGCTCCTAGTTATGGCGATAGAAAAAGTTACCAAATGGATTTTGCTAATGCTAAAGAAGCTTTGGAGGAAAGTTTAGAAGATGAAAAACAAGGAGCTGATATTTTAATGGTTAAACCAGCTCTTGCTTATCTTGATGTGGTAAAAGAAATCTCACTTCATTCAAATTTGCCTTTATGTGTTTATAATGTTAGCGGTGAGTATGCCATGTTAAAGGCCGCGGAAAAAGCAGGCGTGATTGATTATGAAAAACTATTATACGAGACAATGATAGCGTTTAAAAGAGCAGGTGCAAAACTCATTATTACTTATCATGCTAAAGAATTGGCTATAATGTTAAAAAATGAGGTAAAATTATAATTTAATAAAAGATATGATTTTTTATTAAATTAGTAAAATAAAAAACACTTAATTATATTTTTTAAGTAAGAATGATTTTTATTGCAATTGATTTACCTTAAAGGGAGATAGAATTTATGGATTTATCATTGTTGTTTAATATTATGATGTATATATTGCTTGCTTACTTATATTGGACTTTATATAAGGTAGTAAGAATTTTTGATTTTGCTAAGAGATTTGAAAATGCTTTTAAGAAGAATAAGCAGTATATTTATATTGAAAATCCTTTATTTAAAAGTAATAATTATTCGCAACGATTTATACTTTGTTATATTGTGATTATAATTTGTTTAATAGTTTTATTTTTTATACTTAAAAAATTAGGTTGGTTGTCTATAATTTCATCTAGAGATTTGTTTGATTTTTTCTCTACAGCATATATTTTATTTTTTTTATGGGCAATACTTTCATGTATTTTTTTACCGATTTTAATTTGTGTATTTGGCGATAGTATTGTGCAAAATGAAGATGGTTTTTTGGTTAGGGCTTTTGGCGAAGAATATTTTTTTGAAAATAAGAAGTTTACTCTTTATATAGATAAAGCTCTTATGAATTTTCGACGCGGACCAATATTTCCACATCAAATGATATATCTTCAAAAAACAAATGGAGATAAAAACGATATAATACTTTGTCTTTTGCCAAATACTGCTAAAAATAAAAAATTTATAGAAGAAAAATTGATTTTACAAGTTAAAGAAGAAAAATAAAAGGAGTTTTTTGATGAAAGAGCTTGAAAAATACAGCACTTGTTTAAAACGTATCGATGAATTTAGTCAAAATTTGGGTATGAAGAAAGAAGATAGAGCTATTTTTGAAATGAGACAGTCAAGCAAAGAAAATGAAGCTTGTTTGGTGCTTAAAAATGGTAATTTTGATTCTCCTGAGCCTTGGTTTATAGTGGATGAAAATGATGAAATCCATACCATGATTTCTTTGAGTAGTTTGAAAAATATTTTAGAAAGTTTAAAGCAAACTCAAAAGGAAAATTTTGAATTAAAATTAGAAAAGGCAATTTATCAGCAAATTCCTATAGATTTTAATGATGCGTGGGTGGTTGCTATGGATGAAATTAAAAAGCGTGTTAAAGAAGGCTTGATGGAATTTAATATAGATTTAGAAAAGCTTATTGTGGATATTAAAAAAGAGCATCCTAATTTATTTATGGATATGGAAGCTATGGTTGAAAGGGTAAAAAATAATGAGAAATTATAAAGCTTTTATAAAATATTCCAAAGCAGGGCCTCGTTACACATCTTATCCTACGGCTGTGGAATTTAATACCGATTTTAAATATGAAGAGTATTTAGAAATTTTAAAACAACAAAATAGATCTTTATCGCTTTATTTTCATTTGCCTTTTTGCAGAAGTGCTTGTTATTTTTGTGGATGCAATGTGATTTATACTGCAAAAGAGGAAAGTAAAGAAAGATATTTAAATTATATCCTTAAAGAGCTTGATATTTTAAGCTCTATAATCAATACAAAAAAAGAAGTAGTGCAAATGCATTTTGGCGGAGGAACTCCTACTTTTTTTAGTGCTAAACAACTTGAAAAACTTATTTTAAAAATTAAAACTGTGTTTGAAAATTTTGCTTTAGATGCTGAAATTAGCTGCGAGATTGATCCTCGTTTTTTAAATGAAGAACAAGCTGATATTTTAACTAAATATGGTTTTAACCGTATTAGTTTTGGAGTACAAGATTTTGACGAGAGGGTGCAAAAAGAAATTCATAGAATTCAACCCTTTGATTTGACTAAAAATGCTTTAAAATTAGTAAGAGATAGAGGCATAAAATCTGTTAATATGGATTTAATTTATGGCTTACCTTATCAAACTTTAGAAAGTTTTACTCAAACTTTAGAAAAAATCTTGATTTTAAATCCAGATCGTTTGGCAATTTTTAATTATGCCCATGTGCCTTGGCTTAAGAAAAATATGAGAAAATTTGATGAAAACACTTTGCCAAGTCCAGATATAAAACTTCAAATTTTAGAATTTTGTGAAAAATTTTTAAGTCAAAATGGCTATAAAATGATAGGAATGGATCATTTTGCTAAAGAAAATGACGAGCTTTTTAAAGCTTTAGAAAATGGCACTTTGCATAGAAATTTTCAAGGCTATACTACCAAAGGTGGTGCGGATTTGATCGGTATAGGGCTTACTAGTATCGGTGAGGGAAAAAAGCATTATGCGCAAAATTTTAAAGATATGCTAAGCTATGAAAGGGCTATTGATGAAGGAAGATTGCCTTTTGAAAGAGGTGTGAAATTGAATTTTGACGATGAGCTTAGAAAATATGTGATTATGAATTTAATGGCTAATTTTAAGCTTGATATTAAAAAAGCCGAAGAAGAATTTAAGATAAATTTTAAAGAGTATTTTAAAGAAGATTTGAAAGCTTTAAAAGAATATGAAGATTTTTTAAATATAAGCGAAAACGATATTAAAGTTAATGAAACGGGTGTTTTATTGATACGCAATATCGCTATGTGTTTTGATGCTTATATGAAAAATATCAGTGAAGAAAAGAAAGTTTTTTCTAAAACAGTATGAATTATGTTTCAGATCTTTGCGTAAAATGTGGTAAATGCATACCTAATTGTACTATTTATGATATCAATCATGATGAGGTTACAAGCCCTAGAGGTTTTTTAGATCTCATAGCAATGTATAAGGAAGGAAAATTACAGCCTAATAAAGAACTTGAAAGTGTTTTTGAGTCTTGTTTTTTATGCAATTATTGCGTGGAGATTTGTCCTAGTAAATTAAGCGTGGATAATGCTATAGAAAAAATGCGTTTTGAACTAGTAAAAGAACTCGGTATGCCTTGGTATAAAAAAATCATACTTTCATGCTTGAAAAATCGAAAATGGCTTGATATATTGGCAAAATTAGGCTATATATTTCAAAGCTGTGCCTTTCATATTCAAAATAAAGATTTTGAAAAAAATTTAGGTATGAGGGCTAAATTTTCAATGCCTTTTGTGAAAAAAGGTCGATTTTTATCAAGTTTTAATAAAAAAAGTTTTTTAAATTCAAATCCTGATTTTATAGACAATGGTGGAAGTAAAACCATAGGTTTGTATGTGGGTTGTTTGACGAATTATTGTTACACACAAACAGGTTTTTCTACATTAAAAATTTTAAAAGAATTAAAAATCAATGTTGATTTGATGAAAAAACAAGCTTGTTGTGGGGTGGCGCATTTTTTTTCCGGAGATTTTAAAAGTGTTGAAATTTTAGCTAAAAAAAATATAGAATATTTTGAGGAAAAATTGCAAAAACTTGATGCGATAATTATCCCTGAAGCTACTTGTTCTGCTATGCTAAAAATTGATTATGAACGTTTTTTTATGATGCAAAATGAACAAGAATGGGCAAATCGTGCTAAAAAAATTTCTTCTAAAATTTATATAGCAAGTCAATATCTATATCAATTTACCTCTTTAAAAGAACTCTTAAAGAATAAAAAGCAAAAAAAATACAGCATTACTTATCACGATCCTTGTCATGCAAGAAGAGTGCAAGGAGTTTTTAAAGAGCCAAGGGAATTATTAAAAGCTAATTATGCTTATATAGAAATGCAAGATTCTAATACTTGTTGTGGCTTTGGTGGAATAAGTATGCAAACAAAGCATTATGATAAAACTTTAAGCGTGGGTGAAAAAAAAGTAGAAATGATCAATCAAACCATGGCACATTTTATAAGTGCTGAATGTTCAGCTTGTAGGATGCAGATTTCTAATAATTTGGAGCAAAAATCAAGTAAAGTGGTTTTTGCACATCCATTAGAACTTATTGCTGAGGTTTTATAATGAAAATTGTTTTTACGGGAAAAAGTAATGAATATGAGATTGAAAAATCCGGCTTTTGCAATGAAGCATTTGTGATTAAGGATAAAATTCCTAATAGGGATGGGGTAGATTTTATTACTAAAAATATCAGCGTTTTGGAATTTAGTGATGAAAGCTTTTCTTTTGATGAGATTATAAAACATTTAGAAGTGAATGTCGGCGAAGATATTATTATCGTGGAGAATTTTTTCGAAAAAGAAGAAAGCAAAGATGAAATTAAAATTGAGCCTAAAGAAAATGTAATTGAAAAATCAAGTCAAAAATTTCAAATTATAAAATCATTTTCTAGAATTTTTGAGAATGCTAATTTTATTATTAAAAGTGAAGATGATATTCAAAGTGATATTATAGAGATTTCCAAAGAAGATAAGCTTGAAATTTTTAAAAATATAGAATTTGAAGAAATGGAAGTTAGTTTTGTTAAGCTTGAGATTATGGATTATGATAGCTCTTATGATAGTTTAAATTTTGATCTTGAAGCTTTTCCAAGCGGTGCAAGCTACAAATATGGGATTTCTCTAAACACTATGTATGTGATTTTGCAAGGAAAAATGTCAAGCGTTTCTTTATTTCGTTTTTTAAAGAGTTTTGTTTATAAAAATAAAAACGAAAAAAGTAGCCACAAAACTTTTTCCTTGACATTTAATCGTAGTGTAATTTATAAGCTAAGTGTTTCTTTTGTTTAATTATTAGTGATATTTTCTATATTTGAGCGATTTTTTTCAATTAAAGTTCTATTTTTCTTTGCAATTTCCTTGAGTTCTGCAATATCTTCTTTTGCATTTTGAATATTTTGATTTAAGAGTTTGATTTTTCTTTCATAACGCATAATAATAATAAAAATTGCAAATAAAAATACAATAATTAAAAATACAAATAATAAATGCTGCATCTTTACTCCTTTTCTTGTGTGTAATACTATAACATTTTTCTTAAAAAAAAATGATTTTTTGTAAAAAATAAATAATTTTATTTAAAATTAAGAATTGACTATTATATAATTATTTTAATCAAAGATTAAGGGTTTTTGATGAATTTTCTTTTTGAAAATATATTTTTACTTCTTTCTTCAATAAAAAATCTTACAAAAAGATTGAATTTATTATTGCTAAAATTTTACAAAGGATAAAGTATGAATTACAAACAGCTTCAAATTGATAATTTTTTTAATTATCTAGCCATACCTTCTCAAAGTAACGCAAAGGTTCAAAATTTACCGAGTTCTAAAGGACAATACGATTTAGCGCTTTTATTAAAAAAAGAACTCGAAAATTTAGGACTTAGTGATATTTTGTTGCAAGATAATGCTATATTAACCGCAAAACTTAAAGGAAATTCGAATAAAAAAAGTGTAGGTTTTTGTGCTCATTTAGATACGGTAGATGTCGGTCTTAGCGATGTGATAAAGCCTCAAATTTTAAAATTTACAGGTGAAGCTTTATGTTTAAATAAAGAAAAAAATATTACGTGCGATCCTAAAGATCATCCTGAACTTTTAAAATATATGAATGAAGAGATCATCTTTTCAGATGGAACAAGTGTTTTAGGGGCTGATAATAAAGCAGCCATTTCAACCATCATGACTTTGCTTCATTATTTGGTTCATGAAAAATGTGAGCACGGGGATATTTATGTAAGTTTTGTTCCTGATGAAGAAATAGGACTTAGGGGTTCTAAAATGCTTGACCTTAAGCATTTTAAACCTGATTTTGCTTTTACGATCGATTGCTGTGAGCTTGGAGAATTAGTATTTGAAACCTTTAATGCTGGATCAGCTTTTATAGAAATACAAGGGGTAAGTGCACATCCTATGAGTGCTAAAGGGGTGCTTTTAAATCCAACTTTGATAGGCATAGATATTGCTAATTGTTTTGATAGATTGCAAACTCCAGAAAATACAGAAAATGATGAAGGTTATATTTGGGTGCAAGAATTTCATTCTGATCAAATCAAAGCAAGTTTGTATCTAAATATTAGAGATCACAATAAACAAAAATATGAAGAAAAAAAACAATACATTAAAGAAGTGGTTGAATTTATGCAAAAACGATACAAAAGATCGGTTATATCCTTAAAAATAGAAGATGTATATTCTAACCTCAAAGATAGCATGAATGATCATAACAAAATAGGCTTAGAAATTTTACATCAAGCTTTTGATGAATGCAACATTAAGCCAAAAACTTTTCCTATGAGAGGTGGAACTGATGGAAGTGCTTTAGCCTTAAAAGGTTTATTTGCACCAAATTTTTTCACTGGAGCGCATAATTTTCATTCTGCGTTTGAGTTTTTACCCTTAAAATCTTTTTATCAAAGTTTTGAGGTGGCAAAAAGTATTATCAAAATCGCATCAACAAAATAAGGAGTATTTGTGCAAAATTCATTTTTATTTAATATGCAGCGTATAGGAGTTGCTTTTATTATATTTAGTGTTTATGCTGTTTTTAGTGCTTCTTGGGCTTCTACGGGTTCTTTAATGCCTCTAATAAAAGCGGATTTGGGGTTGGACAATCAAAAAGCGACCTTGATTACAAGTATTGTTGTTGTCGCAAAAATTTTTGGTGCTTCTTTTACAGCTTTTTTAATTTATAAATTTGGGCTTAAAAAAGGATATTTTTTGGGCTGTCTTTTGATGAGTTCAAGTGTATTTTTAACTTTTATAGAAAGCTATCTTGGAATTTTAATCATACGTTTTTTAATGGGACTTGGTTCAGCTTGTGCGTTAGTGTGTTTAGTGCCTATTACTCAACAATGGTTTGAAAAGAAAAGTTTGCATTTTATGATCAGTATCAATACAAACTCAAATATAGTGGGTTATATTATAGGAATTCTTTTTGCAGAAAGCATTTCAAATTATTTTGGAAATTGGCGTTATTCTTTGTCTTTTTATGCGTGGATAAATTTGGTACTAATTGTTCTTTGGATCTTTATAGGAAAAGATCAAAAGATGGATGAAAAACAAGAAAAAATAGACAATAAAAAAGAGTTTTTATCAGCTATTAAATCACGTTTAACTTGGGGTATGATTGTTTTTTACATGGGGCCGATTTTATTTTTAAATTCTATTTTTACATTTTTACCTACATTTTACGTAGAATATGCAGGTTTTACTAAAGAATTAGCCGAAATAGCAAAAAAAGAAATTCCTGTTTTGGCTAATGTAGCTATCATTTTTGGGCCTTTTATAGGAATTTATTTTAAAAGAAAGGGTTATTCTTTTAAAAAGATGCTTTTGGTTGGAAGTTTGTGTATGCTTGTAAGTGGAATTTGTATGCTTTTCTTAAAAAAATGGATTATGGTGGAAATTTTTGCTGTTTTATCGGGTTTATTTTTCTCTTTGTGGTGGCCTTTTTTCTTTAATCTTCCTTCAGAATTAAAAGACACGAATCCACAACGTAGCGCTTATATTATGAGTACTTTTTGGACGATAACTTTTATTATTTTATCTTTAAATCTTGAAATTGTATCATTTAGTGTTGATAAAACAAAAAGTTTTACTTTAGGTTTTACCTATATGTTTATTTTGATTTTGGTTTCAGCTATTGCATCTCTGTTTGTTTTGCCTAAAAAAGATCATTTTATAGAAGGAGGAAAATAAAATGAAACTCATACCAGAAATTGTAGATTTAAAAGATGAATTTGTAAAAATTCGTCATCAAATTCATGAAAATCCAGAGCTAGGCTTTGATGAAATTCAAACTGCAAAATTAGTGGCTGAAAAATTAAAAGAATTTGGCTATGAAGTTTATGAAGGTATTGGAAAAACAGGCGTCGTTGGAGTTCTTAAAAAAGGAAATAGTGCTAAAAAAATTGGACTTCGTGCGGATATGGATGCTTTGCCTATGCAAGAATGTACCCAAGTAGATTATAAAAGCAAAAAAGAAAATATAATGCACGCTTGCGGACACGATGGGCATACAAGTTCTTTATTGCTCGCTGCAAAATATCTATCAAATCAAGATTTTAATGGAACTTTAAATCTTTATTTTCAACCTGCCGAAGAGGGTTTAGGCGGTGCAAATGAAATGATAAAAGATGGATTGTTTGAAAAATTCGATAGCGATTTTATCTTTGGATGGCATAATATGCCTTTTGGATCATCTAAGAAATTTTATTTAAAAAAAGGTGCCATGATGGCTTCTTCTGATAGTTACACTTTAGAAGTCATTGGCAAAGGAGGACATGGAAGTGCTCCTGAAAAAACCAAAGATCCTATTTATGTAGCTTCTTTACTTGTAATGGCTTTGCAAAGTATAGTATCTAGAAATGTCGCTCCGCAAAATTCTGCCGTTGTGAGCATCGGTGCTTTTAATTCAGGCCATGCTTTTAATATCATCCCAGATAACGCCATTTTAAAAGTTAGTATTAGATCGCTTGATAATGAAACTAGAAAATTAACTGAAGAAAAACTTCGTAAAATCTGTCAGGGAATAGCGGATGCAAATGATGTAGAAATTAAAATTTCAAAAGAAATTATAGCTCCTATAACCATCAATAACGATGAAGCAGTGGAATTTGCATCAGAAGTTGCTAAAGAAATTTTTGGTGAAGAAAATTGCGAATTTAATCATCAGCCTTTAATGGGAAGTGAAGATTTTGGATTTTTTTGTGAAATGAGAAAGTGTGCTTATGCTTTTTTAGAAAATGAAAATGATATATACTTGCACAATTCTCATTATGTCTTTAATGATGAGCTTTTACCTAGGGCGGCAAGCTATTATGCGAGTTTAGTTTTAAAATATCTTAAATAGAATCTAATATTTCAAGTGTAATTTCTTCTTTTAAACCTTTGATTTGAATTTCTTTGAGTTTAAGGTTTGAAGGAAGATTGTCTAATACTTCTTGATTGTTTTTAGCTTTTATATTTGCACACAAAGCAAGTAAAATTCCCCTGTAAGCTTTTGCAAAATGACTCACTACCTTACCATTTTTTATAAATTTATAGGTAAAAAATTTCTTTTTAGAAATATAAAATTTATCATAAAATCCTGCTCTTAAATCAAGAATTTCTTCATTTTGTAAATATTCATCTAAAGCATCACTAAAATGCTCTTTATAAAATTTTTCTATATTAAAATTTCCAAGTTTTGCACCTTGTTTAAATTTATAAAAAGGAAGAGTGTCGCTAGCTTTTACAACCCCAAAAAGATTTGAAAATATAAGAGTATTTTTTAAAATATAATTTTGACTTTCAAAGGCTAAAGAATTGAAATTCAAATACTCATAACTTACACCATTATAAAGTGTTACGGCACTTTGAGTAGGAGCTTTTCTTAAATCGTGTTTGAATTTATCTATCTCATTTTCATTTTTTATACCAAAAAGCTCTTTTAAATCCTCTAAGCTAGAATGTTGAATATATTCTTCATACTTGCTTAGAGCTTGCATTCTAAAGGTGAATAATTCTTTAAAAATACAAGAATTTTCATTGATTGGATTTTGCGTGCAATTTTGATTTTTGCTTTCGCTTGGAGAGAATAAAATTTTCATCATGATCCTTTTAGATCATTAAAATGGAGATTTTTCTCCATTTTAATATAGTGGCACATAAGAATCACCAAGAATAGAAACAACTTCAGTGAAATCTTCGCCATTAATAGTTAATTTTTCTATAACTTTTTCTTTTTCCGTAGAATATACACTTAAAGGAACATCTTTGAAAAATACTTCTACATTGAGTTTATAGGTTGGATTTTGAGTAATTTTTTCAAGTGCTTTTAGGGCTTTATCTATAATTAAAGTTTGTTTTTCATCTTTATTGTTTTCTTTGGCTATTTTAAGCATAGAATTAGCCATTTCAATATAATCTTTAAAAACCTCTTTTGTGTCTAAAGAAAACGTGAGTTTTACATCACGAATGGTAATATTTTCTAATATTTGAGAGAGTGTAGAATCTGGAATTTTATTTGTATTATTTTCATCGACATTTTTAGTTGAAAGTGAATCTATATCGTATTTAAAGCCATGAGAATCTAGCACATCTAATAATTTAAGCTTATAATCTATATTAGCACTAAGATTTAGATTGAGTTGATCATTGCTTTGGATATTTATGCTAGAAAGATAATTATTATTTTCATCATTCTTTTTAGAGTTTAAATTTTTTAATGATATTGTAAAAGGATTAGAGATTAATTCTTTAAGATAATCATTGATTTTTTGATTTTTATTTAAATTTATTTTATCTAACTCGCTAATCGTTTCATCATCGAGTTTTATGTTTTTAAAAGTGACTTCATCTTGTAATTTTTCATTTTTAGAAAATAAAAAATTTAATAATTCTCGAAAGGAAATTAGACCTTTTTTATCTCCTGTATAAACTACATTAGATTTATATTCTACATTTTCAATTCCAAATATTTTTTTATGATTTTCAGGATTAAAAACTTCTAAATTAGGACTCACGCATTTTATAAAATTACCATCGTTTTGGCATTTAAAATCATTAAATTTAAAAAAGTCTTTGCTTGAATTTTGCTCTTCTTTGATCTGTGTATTGAGAGTATTTTCGTATTTTTTTATAATGGATTGATCTAGTGAATTGTTGTTACATGCCGCAAAGAAAACTAAACTGATGCCAATTATAAGATTTTTTTTCATATTTTTTCCTTATTTTATTTTACAAAGATAAATTATAACAAGAAACTTTTGGATTTTATACAAAAACAGAATAAAAAATAAAAATTTTTAAGTATAATACCTTTCTAAAATTTTTAAATAATGATAAAAGAAAGGACAAAATGAAGAATTTATTTTTAGGCATTTTTGCAGCTATGCTTGCTATGTTTTTAAATGCTTGTGGAGAAAATTCAAAACAGGTTAATTCTCTTGAAAAGATTAAGCAAAACGGAGTTGTAAGAATAGGAGTTTTCGGCGATAAACCTCCTTTTGGCTATGTAGATGAAAAAGGCAAGAATCAAGGTTATGATGTTTATTTAGCTAAGCGTATAGCAAAAGAACTTTTAGGAGATGAAAATAAAGTCCAATTTGTACTTGTTGAAGCTGCAAATAGGGTGGAATTTTTAAAATCAAATAAGGTTGATATTATTTTGGCTAATTTTACTCAAACTCCAGAAAGAGCAGAGCAGGTGGATTTTTGTTTGCCTTATATGAAAGTGGCTTTAGGGGTTGTTGCTCCAAAGGATAGTACTATTCATAGTATAGAGGATTTAAAGGATAAAACTTTACTTATAAACAAAGGAACAACAGCGGATGCTTATTTTACAAAAAATTATCCTAATATAAAAACTTTAAAATACGATCAAAATACTGAAACCTTTGCAGCTTTAATGGATAAAAGAGGAGATGCTTTAAGTCATGATAATACTTTACTTTTTGCTTGGGTAAAAGATCATCCTCAATTTAAAATGGCGATTAAAGAGTTGGGAAATAAAGATGTTATAGCTCCTGCAGTTAAAAAAGGTGATAAAGAGCTTAAGCAATTTATTGATAATTTGATCATTAAACTAGGCGAAGAGCGTTTCTTTCATAAAGCCTATGATGAAACATTAAAACAGCATTTTGGAGATGATGTTCAAGCTGATGATGTGGTTATTGAAGGCGGTAAGATACAATAAAGGTTTTTCCTTTATTGTATAAAAATATGCAAAAAAAATATAAAAATATCACTTATGCGTCATTGGGTGGAGTATTAGAATTTTATGATTTTGTTCTTTTTGTATTTTTTTTAGATATTTTTTCTAAGATTTTTTTTCCACAAAATAATTTTTTTTGGACTCAAATAAATACTTATATATCTTTTGGGATAGCTTATCTAGTTCGTCCATTTGGAGCTATAGTAATGGCGCATTTTGGAGACAGATACGGCCGTAAAAACATCTTTTATTTGTCTGTATTTTTGATGGTTATTCCTAGTCTTTTTTTGGCTTTTTTGCCTAGTTATGAAATGATAGGACTATATTCTACCTTTGCTTTATTTTTAATTCGCATTTTGCAAGGTTTGGCTATAGGGGCTGAGGTAAGTGGAGCTTGGGTTTATATCAGCGAATTTGTAAAAGGAAATAAAATTCCTATTGCGCTTGGCTTTGCTTCTGCTGCTTTAACTTTAGGGTTATTGCTAGGAAATTTTACAATTTTGATTTTGGATAGTTATTTTTCCAAAGATCAAATAGAGCAATATGCGTGGAGATTTCCTTTTATTTTGGCTGGAATATTTGGAATTTTTGTTTTATTATTGAGAAAAAAAATAAATGAAACTCCGGAATTTCTTAAATTAAAGCTTCAAAATTACTTGGTCAAATTTCCATTAAAACAAGCTTTAAAAACACATAAAATGAGTATGTTTATTTGTTTTTTAATGACTGTGGTTTTAACAAGTGGTATTGCAACTTTAATGATTTTACCAAAATATTTTTCATCGATATTTAATTTTACTTCATCTCAAAGTTTATGGATGCAAAATTTTGGAATTTTAGCTGTCATTTTTGGATCTATAATTCAAGGATTTTTAGCCAGTAAATGGGGGAGCTATAAAATTTGTTCCTTTTTTAGTATCACATTAATGATTTTTGGAGTTCTTTTTAGTCTTTATAATCAGCAATTTTTATGGTACTTTTTGATCGTTTGCTTTTCGCAAGGTATTATTACCTTTGCACCAGTTTTTATGACTCAAATTTTTAAAAATGAAATCAGATTAAGTGGCTTAAGTTTTTCTTACAATATTTCTTATGCCTTGTTAGCTTTTTTTACACCTTTTGTAATTGATTTTTTATATGAAAAATATTTGGGATTTTATTTTATTTTTGTGGGAATGTGCTCCTTATTTTGTGTGTTTTTGTTAAAAAAAACACACAAGGGGTTTTAAAATTAATTAAGATTTTGCAAAACTTCAAAAACAACTTTAGAAATTTTTTCTACAGAGGCTATTTCACAACGTTCATCTGTAGAATGAGGATTGTAAATATTTGGGCCTATAGAGGCACATAGTAATTTTTGTTTTTTCTCTATGATGCCGCATTCAAGTCCTGCATGAATGGCTGAAATTTTAGCCTCAGGGGATACTTTTTTCAAAGCTTTAAAAACTAAGTCGCTGAGTGCATTTGGTTTGCCTTCCCAAGGTGGGTAGAAATTGAAACTTTTGCTTTGATAGCCAAAAGCTTTGAAAAATTGTAAAGTTTCAAATTCAATTTGTTCTAAGCCATCTAAAGTGTTAGATCTTGCAAAAAGTGCAAATTCTATTTGATTGTTTTGCATTTTTAAGGTTGCAAGATTGATACTAGTTTGAACTATACCTAGATTTTCATCATAAGCTCTCACTCCATGAGAAAAGCTATTGATGGTATCTAAAAGTTTATCGCTTTGATTGCAAAATTCAAATTCTTTTTCACCTTTAAATTCGCATTTTATCCATTCATTGCTTTTAACTTCATTTTCAAAACATACTAAAGCTTTAGCGTGTTTTGGTATAGAATTAACCCTTTCTCCACCTTCAAAAAATATGATTTTTCCATGATTTTGTTTTATAAATTTGGCCATTTCTTTAATGGAGCTTTTTTCATTGTTTATGATATTAATTCCTGAATGACCGCCTTTAAAATTTTGTGCCTGTAATTCATAAATTTTACCTTTGCTTTTTATATTCTCATAGTGTAAAGTCGCTTCTATATCAACACCACCCGCACAACCTATCATGATTTCATTATCGCTTTCATGATCTAAATTTAAAAGCATATTTGATTTTATAGTATGTTCTAAAGAATTTACCCCCATGAGGCCAACTTCTTCGTTATTGGTAAAAAGGCATTCTAAATTTTCAAATTGATTCATCGCACTCATCATAATCGCTATGCCTATACCATTATCTGCACCTAGGCTTGAATTTTTGGCTTTTAAATATCCATTTTCTTCGTAAACATCTACTTTGGGTGCGTCCCCCATGCATACCATATCATAATGACTTTGCAAACAAAGCTTAGGATTTCCTTTGATAGCGTGGATATTTCCGGCTTCATCTACATTAACTATAAAATTTTTATCTTTAGAATAATTGATTAAAAATTCTTTCATTTGTTCTGTTTCATAACTACAATGTGGAATTTTGCATAAATCTTTAAAATTATCTATAACTTTTTGCATTTTATCTCCTTTTCTTTGTTAAAATTATGGCATATTTTTTTAAAAAATAAGGATAAAATTGAGAATAAATTATAATAAAATCTTAAATTTAAGAAGTGTTTTAAGCGATCCTAAAAAACTCTTAGCGATTTTGGTTTTTTCGCTTACAATTATATTTATTCAAAACTATATGGCAAAAATACCAAGCTTTAAAGCTAGGGTTGTTAGGGTTATTGATGGTGATACTATAGAAATTCTTCATTCCAATAAAACAAGTAAAGTGAGATTTTTTGGTATAGATGCGCCTGAAATCAAGCAAAATTTTGGAAAAGAAGCTAAAAATAATTTAAATGAAATTTTAAAAAATAAAGAAGTAGAAATTTTTTATAAAAATAAAGATATTTATGGTAGAATTGTTGCTATTGTCAAACTTAATAATACGGATATTAATTGCTGGATGGTAAGAAAAGGTTATGCTTGGGCTGATACTTATTATACAAATGTGTATGTTAAAGAGCAAAAAATTGCACAAAAATATAAATTAGGACTTTGGCAAGAAAAAAATCCGATTGAGCCTTATAAATGGCGTAAGCAAAACAGATTTTGAGAGTGGTTATGAAAAAATATATACTGATTATAGTGTCGCTTTTGGGATTTTCTGGATGTTTTATTAATGAAAGAGGAATTTCAAATCGTTTTTACGATGATTGCAAGGAGTATTATGATGCAAGTGGAATGTATCATAAAGATTGTCCTAGCAACTGGATTGATATTAAAATGACTCCTTGATTATTTTCCCATTGAGGCTAAAATTGTTGCTGCCATTGCATCAGGATTAACATTAGATGTGTTTGAATTTTCTCCTTGTTGTGTATCTTTTGTTGAATTAAGCGGCGGACGTTTTAAATCAAAAATATGTTCTTCTGTAGTTACAATTTGTATTGTACCTTCAAACATTTTTATATCTTTTGTATATCCAATTACCTTAACATCTCTTTTTTTGGATGTCTCATCAAATAAGGCATGGGCTTCAAGTTGAAGAATATCTCCTATTTTTAACGGAGCATAAAAAAAACATTTTGTGCCTATAACGACAGAGAATTCTTTATTGATTGCAGCTTGTGCAACATAATTAGCAGCAGCAAAAATAAAAGCATCGAAAATCAATCCATGTTCATCGACTACCATATCATTTGTTGTGATTAAAATAGACTTGGCAAAATTTTTATCAATTTCAATAATGGTACCAGCTACCGAGGTATTAAGTTCTAAACATGTCGTAAGTTCAGATCTTACTTTAGATAAATTTTCTTGCGAGACATATTCTTCAAGTTGTACATAGTCTTCAAAATTGTCTTTTTTTGCCATTTTTCACCTTTTTTGATAAATATTTTATCTATAATTTCAAAAATGAAAATCGGCAAAAAATAAAAATAATTTATATCTTTATTTTTACATAAACTCTTTTTGGAGCTTCATAACCTTCTATAGTAAGGTTTTTATCATTTGGATCCAAAAAATCATTTAAAGAATAAGAATCAATCCATTCTGTTTTTCTTTGCTCATTTTCATCGGTTTTTTTAGTGCTTAAAATTTGAAAATCTTTAAAACCTGCTCTTTCGCACCAATTTTTTAAAGCACCTATACTCGGAATAAAATAAATATTTGGAATTTTTGAATAAGTTTTATTTGGAACAAGTGCAATTTCTCTTTCATCTTCTATATACATAGTATCTAAAAAAACTACTCCATTTTTATTGAGTCCTGATTTTAATTCTTTTAGCATCTTAACCGGATCACTTCTATGATAAATAACTCCAAGGCAAAAAATCACATCAAATTTAAGCGGGTAGTTTGGAAGATCTTCAACACCTAAAAGTTCATATTTTATTGAAGTTTTAGCTAAGGCATTAATGAGTTCAAATTGCAATCGATATTTTATAGAGGGATCAAAACCTATTAATAATGCTGGATTAAATTCAAGCATTTTAAACATATAATAACCATTATTGCACCCAATATCTGCTACGATTTTTCCCGAAATTTCACTCATAAAAGGCTTTAAAATATTAAATTTAATAAAACTTTGCCACTCTGTATCAATAAAAAGATCATTTATTTGGAAAGGACCTTTTCTCCATGGTTTTAATTCTTTTGCAAGTTCTAAAATTTCATCCATTTGAGTATTATTTGTGTTTAAAATCACACAATCTTTTAAATAGAGCTTATTTTCGCAATTTAATTCTTTTAATCTTTGGATTTTGGAGTATAAAGGGTGTCTTGATAATTGATTTTCTAAAATATTTTTCATTGGAGCCTTTTTAGAGAATATATTTTTTTAATATTTTTTTAAATTATACAAAGTGAAATTATAACAAAAAGATATTTACAAAAATTCTTATATGAAGTTAAGAAAGTTTAAAAATTAAGCAATCTTATGCTTAAAATTGATTTAATATTTTTAATTTTCATTGTTTTTGTTTATGATTGATAAAATAAATATAATTTTTTATACAACTTATTATACAATAGACTATATTCTTAAAAACCAAGGATTATAAATGAAAATCATTTTGGCAATTTTAGCTTTAGTATTTTTAAACTCTTGTGCTTT
>NZ_NXLY01000018.1 GCF_005406225.1 Campylobacter taeniopygiae
TATTATGCAGGTTTAAAATATTTTAACACCTTATTTACAACAAGCAAAGGTCAAGAAGTTTATCTAAAAGCTCAAGGTAAAACAGCCTTTGTTAAAAATGAATTAGGTAAAAAAATCGGCAAGAGTGAAGCTAAAGCTAATCCACATTCTTATGCTTATGGTTTAGGTACAGATTTGGGTATGAATTTTAACTATGGCAATAATATCTTCTCTCCAGAAGTAGGTTTAGCTTATGAAGGTGGTTATACTGAAGCTTTTTCTATGATCAATACTAAAGGTCAAGCTACAGTTAAAGGTGGAGAAAGAACTTATGCAAACTATTTAAATCTTTTCTCTACAAGAACAAGCTTTACATGGTTTAGAGATTGGTTGCCAAATTTAAAAACCTCTATGACTTTAGGAGCTAAGCTTAATATCAATCCAGAAGTTACAGCTAAAGCTAGATTTGGTCAAGTAAAAGTAAAAGATAAATTCCATTTACCAAGATTACAAAGATATGTAACTACATCTATGATTGTTCCTTTAAATGATGTTTTCTATTTTAGCTTAAACTATAATGGAATGTTTGATGCTAAAGGTAATACTCATACAGGTTTTGCACAATTTAACTATGTATGGTAAATTAAATCATGAGAATTCTTAAAAATTAAAAACAAATTGTGGGTTAGTGTTGGGTGGGTTTTCCTTTTTGTAAAAATCATTTCAAAATAAAACTACTGATTAAATCAGTGGTTTTATTTCTTTGGTTTTAGTTTTTTATTTTTTTATTTTTATTATCTTCTATTATTCTTAGTTGAATTATCTTGTTTTTATTTTTTGTTCTTGTTAATATTATTTTTGAATTTTTGGTTATAAGATGTATTGATTAAAATAGGTTTATGTTTAAAAAATATCGATTTGATGAAGAATGTAATGTAAAACCTTAGGAATATAAAATAGATTAGATTTTGATTAAAAGGATTTTAATATTAAAATCCTTCTTTAAATCAGCAAGAATAGCAGGTTTTAAATTCATAAGCAGTTGGACGTGCTTCTACTGGCCATACTTGAGTTTCAAATTTTAAATGTTGATAATCATCAATAAAAAGATCACTCATAATAGGCTTTAGATAGGTATTGTTGCGAATGAGAGCTTCTAGGCTTCCTCTTAGGGTGTGTGGAAGTTGTTCTATACCTTTTTTACGAATTTCATCTAAGGTTAAATCAAATAAATTTTCATCCATTGGTCCAACTGGAATGGTTTTATTTTGTATCCCATCAAGTCCTGCCATCAATAAACTCGCAAAAGCAAGATATGGATTTGCTGTATTATCGGGAAAACGGATTTCAATACGAGCTGAATTTTTTTCTATACCGTAAGGTATGCGACAACTTGCACTTCTATTTTGGCAAGAGTAGGTTAAAATACAAGGAGCTTCAAAACCTGGAACTATTCTTTTATAAGAATTTGAACTTGGATTTGTAAAAGCAGCAAGACTTCTAGCATTTTTTAAAATTCCACCTATGTAGTGTATAGCAGTTTGACTTAAATTTGCATATCCTTGTTTATCGTAAAACAAATTAACTCCATTTTTCCATAAACTCATATGCACATGCATACCACTTCCATTATCTCCATAAAGCGGTTTTGGCATAAACGTTGCTGTTTTACCATTTAAATGCGCAACCATTTTGACAACGTATTTATAAATTTGAACATTATCAGCAGCTTCTACAAGTGTATCGTATTTTACTCCAATTTCTGCTTGAGCTTGTGCAACTTCGTGATGATGTACAAAGGTTTTAAGTCCAACTTTTTCAAGAGTTTGTACCATTTCAGCTCTGATATCCACTAAAGAATCTACAGGTTGTACGGGAAAATATCCGCCTTTTTTGCGAGGCCTATGACCCGTGTTATAACTATCCATAAATTCTTTATCATCATTCCATTCTCCCTCTTCGGTATCAACCTCGTATTTTGAGCAGTGTGCTGTATCTACTATTTTTACACTATCAAAGATAAAAAATTCATTCTCTGCACCAAAATATGCTGTATCGGCTATACCGCTATCTTTAAGATATTGCATTGTTTTTTTCGCGATACTTCTTGGGCATTTTTCATACATTTGACCTTTGTAAATATCATATACATCACAAAAAACAATAATCGTAGGATCCGCTGTAAAAGGATCCAAAAAGGCACTTTGCGCATCAGGTTTTAGGATCATATCTGATTTTTCAATAGGTTGCCATCCTTGCAAAGAGCTTCCATCAAATGGAATTCCTGTATTAAAAGTTTCTTTATCGATTGAATGGATATTATAGGTAATGTGGTGCCAAGTTCCTATCATATCCGTAAAACGAAAATCCACAAAAAGCACTTCATTTTGTGTGCAAAATTCAAAAAAATCATTGATATTATTAACAAATTTTCCCATGTATTCTCCTTAGTAAGCATTAATTTTTAAAATTGTATCATATTATTTTAATAAAAATTTTGTTAATATCTTTGAAACAAATTACAATTAAAAATTCAATAGGAAGGAATATTTAAAAAAATATTAGAATTTATATTTTTATTTCAGATTAAATAGAATATAATCTTAAAATATTAAGAAATATTTACATATTTTAAAAATTAAGGAAAACAATGACTCAAGAAGAACTTGATGCTTTGATGAATAGTGATTTAGATTCTGAAGATACCTTAGAGTCTGAAACTGTGGCTGAAGTAGAGACTCAAAGTAATGAAACTCAAGAAGCAAAAATAGAAGATGTAAAAGTAGCTGATTATAGACCAAATCCTAATTTGGCATGGCCACCACCACCACCAAGTCAAGAGCATAAAGTGGTACATCAGCTTGATGATGTAACTAAGGATAGTGAGCAAAAAGCCACTGAAATGATGGAAAGACTTGAAAATATCAGTAATTTTTTTGTAGATTCTGAAAGTTTAATAGCTGATATTAATAAAATTTTAGATAAAAATATCGAAATTTTTACAAGATTAAATGAGAAATTTCCTAATGTTGAAAGCTTTAGTGAGGCTTTAGAGTCTAATACAAAAGCTAAAAAAATGAGTGGCGATATTGTTGATCATTTGCAAGGCGGTCAAGATGAAGTTATGATGGCTATGGATGCTATGCAATATCAAGATATCCATCGTCAAAAAATAGAGCGTGTTATTAATGTTATGCGTGCTTTAAGTCGATACATGAGTTCTTTATTTGAAGGCAGAATTGACGATAAAAAACGTGTTAGCTCTGCGGTACACATAGAAGGAGATAGCACAGCAGAGGTTGTAAGTAATGATGATATAGAAGCCTTAATAGCAAGTTTAGGCCAAAAATAATGATCATTCCAGAAATCGTAGCTCCAGCTGGAAATTTTACAAAGCTAAAAATTGCTTTAGCTTATGGAGCTGATGCGGTTTATGCTGGGGTAAATAATTTTTCTTTGCGTTCTAGAACGGCTAAAGAATTTACTTATGAAACTTTTGAAGAGGCTGTAAGATATACTCATGATAAGGGTAAAAAAATTTATGTTACCCTAAATGGTTTTCATTTAAGCGGACAAATAGAAGGTCTTAAACGCCATATTTTAAAACTTCGCGATATGAAGCCTGATGCTTTTATTGTTGCATCGGTAGGTGCTATGAAATTAGTACGAGAATTGGCTCCTGAAATTCCTTTGCATGTATCTACTCAAGCTAATGTTTTAAATTACCTTGATGCTGAAGTTTATAAAAGTATGGGTGCTAAACGTATTGTTATTGCTAGAGAATTAAGTCTAAAAGATTCTAAAATTTTAAAAGAAAACTGCGATGTAGAGCTTGAAGCTTTTGTTCATGGTTCCATGTGTTTTGCTTATTCTGGTCGTTGTTTGATCAGTTCGGTTCAAAGTGGAAGAATGAGCAATAGGGGTTCTTGTGCTAATGATTGCAGATTTAATTACGAGCTTTATGCTAAAAATCCTGAAAATAATACACTTTTTAGACTCGAAGAAGATGAAAATGGCACACATATTTTTAATTCCAAAGATTTAAATTTATGTTCTTATATAGAAAAGATTATGCAAGAAAATTGTATTAGTGCATTTAAGATAGAAGGAAGAACAAAAAGTGAATATTATGTTGCACTGACTACAAGAACTTATAAAATGGCTATTGAGGATGCTTTAAATCATAATTTTGATCCTAAAAAATACGAAAGAGAAATTTATACTCTTAAAAATCGAGGGTTTACGGATGGTTATTTAGTTTCTCGTCCCTTGGAGAAAACAGACACTCAAAATCATCACACAAGCATAGAAGAAGGTACGCATCAAGTTCATGCTATTATTGAAGATGGAGATTATTTTAAATGTAAAGGTAAAATAGTTTTAGATACAGCTTATGAAATTTTACTTCCTTTGGGAGACAAACTCGAAGAATGTGAAAATGAAATAGGCAAAATTTATCAAAAAGATGATAAGTATTTTATAGAATTTAAAAAATTAATTGCAAAAAATAATAAAGAATTCACAGAAATCCATAGTGGAAATGAAAATGAGATTAAAATGCCAACTAAAATTAGTGAATTTAGTTTTCTAAGAAAGGAAATTTTATGAAATTTATTTCTATTTTAATGGGAAGCAAGAGTGATTATGAAATTATGCAAGAGTGTGCCAATATTTTTAAACAATTTAATGTTAAATATGAACTCATTATTACTTCAGCACATCGTAGTCCGCAACGCACTAAAGAATATATAAAAAAAGCAGAAGAAAAAGGTGCTCAAGTTTTTATAGCAGCTGCAGGTATGGCGGCGCATTTAGCTGGAGCGGTTGCCGCTTGCACAACTAAGCCGGTTTTAGGAGTTCCTATGTCAGGAAGTAATTTAGCAAGCATGGATTCTCTTTTTTCTACTGTGCAAATGCCAAGCGGAATTCCTGTAGGAACTTTGGCTATTGGTAAAGCGGGTGCTCAAAATGCTGCTTATTTAGCAATACAAATTCTTGCTTTAAGTGATGATAAACTAGCACAAGCTTTAAAAGAAGATAGAGAGACTAAAGAAAATAAATTGATTGCAGACTCAAAAAGTGTTGAAATTTTACTATAGGAAGAAAGATGCAAACTTATTTAGAGCTTGAAGAATTTTGCAAACTTGTGCATTTAAATGAAGACGTTGTCAAAGGTATGATGGCTAAAGGTACTTTAAATTTTAAAGAAGAAGAGGGTGTAATTTATATAGAAGCCAATCAAGGTACTTTTAGTGTTGTTCCTGCTACTAATTCACAATCTGCTATGGTTAATTCCATGACTTTAGCTGGAGAAAGTTTTGTAGAAAAAACTATAGGAACAATTTTAAATTTACATGAAAAAGTTTTAGATGCAAAGGATGAAACACTTGAGGCTTTAAAAAATGAAAATAAATTTTTAAAAGATGCACTTTATTCCATGCAAGAACTTTATGAAGAAGATAGGAAAACAATAGAAACTTTAAATAATGAGTTAAAACATGCAAGAGAAGAAGTTGAGTTTTTAAAGCGTAAGTATAAGCTTATGTGGAGCAAGACAACTGAAATTTTTGGAGCAAAAACGGAGCCTGATTTGGAAATGAATAAAGAAGTTAAAACTGATGTGAATTTGGATAATGATCAAGAAGGTGAAAAATGAATTTTTCACAAATGATATTAAAGCTACAAGAATTTTGGCAGCAACAAGGCTGTGCTATAATGCAATCATATGACATGCCTGCTGGGGCAGGGACTTTTCATCCTGCTACTTTTTTGAGGAGTCTCGGAAAGCAACCTTGGGCTGCAGCTTATGTGGCACCTTCACGTCGTCCAACGGATGGAAGATATGGAGAAAATCCTAATCGCTTAGGGGCTTATTATCAATTTCAAGTTTTAATCAAACCTAGTCCAGAAAATATACAAGAACTTTATCTCAGAAGTTTAGAAAATTTAGGTTTTGATTTAAAAAATCATGATATACGCTTTGTGGAAGATAATTGGGAAAGCCCGAGTTTGGGAGCTTGGGGGCTTGGTTGGGAAGTTTGGCTTGATGGTATGGAAGTTACACAATTTACATATTTTCAACAAGTTGGAGGTATAGCAGTAGATTTAGTCAGTGCTGAAATAACCTATGGACTTGAAAGAATTGCCATGTATCTTCAAAATGTTGATAATGTTTATGATATTGTTTGGAGTGAATTTCAGGGTAAAAAAATCACTTATGGTGATGTTCATAAACAAAGTGAATATGAGTTTAGTAAATATAATTTTGAAGTAAGTGATGTTGAGTTTTTAAATCAGCAATTTGAGAATGCTTATAAAGAATGTAAAAATATATTAGAGCAAGGACTAGCGTTGCCAGCTTATGATTATTGTATGCTTGCAGCACACACTTTTAATCTTCTTGATGCAAGAGGGGCTATTTCTGTTGCGCAAAGACAAGATTATATGTTAAAGATTAGAGAACTTTCTAAAAATTGTGCTCAGGTTTATAAAAAAACGTTAAATGAAACTGATTGATATTTATAATTTCTTAGATCAATTAAGCCCTTTTAACAATCAGCAAGATTGGGATAATAGTGGTCTTTTGCTTGGAAATAATCAAGATGAGATTAAAACTGTATATTTAAGCTTAGATGTAGATGAAAATTTAATTGAACAAGCTGAAAATAATTCTTTATTTATAACTCACCACCCCCTTATTTTTAAGGGTTTGAAAAATTTAGCAAATTTGAATTATCCTAAGGCTTTTGTTAAAAAAATGATAGAAAAAAATATCTCATTAATATCCATGCACACAAACTTTGATTTAAGTCATTTAAATAGGTATTTTGTTGAGGAAATTTTAGATTTTAAAATCGCTTTTAAAGACGAGTTTTTGATCTATGTTGATCAAGAATTTGATTTTTTTCAATTGTGTGAATATTTAAAATTAAAATTGCAAATGGATATTTTAAGAATTAGTTATTGTGGAAAAGAAAAAATCAAGCGTCTTGCTATTTGCACTGGAAGTGGTGGAGATCTTATATCTAAAGTGCAAGCAGACTGTTTTTTAAGCGGAGACTTTAAATATCATCAAGCTATACAAGCAGTGAGTGACGGTTTAAATTTGATCGATATAGGACATTTTGAAAGCGAACGGTATTTTTCACAATGTCTAGCAAAAGACTTGAAAAATTTGCCACTAAAGGTTATAATATCAGTTTCAAAAAATCCATTTCAATATTTTTAAGGAATATATATGAATAAACATCTCGAACAATTAGTGCTTTTATCCAAAATAGATCAAGAAATCGATAGTTTTGAACCAAGAATTGATAGCATAGCTAAAAATTTAAAAGATGCTGAAAATAAAATCAGCCAGATTAATACTCAAATCAGTGATTTAGAGCTTGAGATTGAAGATGTAAAAAATCAAAAAAATCAAAATAACTTACATATTTCAGAATTTTCAGCGAAAATAAAAGAGCTAGGCAAAAAAAGCGGTTCTGTAAAAACAGAAAAAGAAGCTAATGCTTTAAAAATAGAAGAGGATATTGCTAAAGAACAGCTTGATTCAGCTAATGATGAGATTATTCGTTTGGATAAAATTTTGGAAAATAAAGAGCTTTTTAAAAAAGAACTTTTAGAAAAAAAAGCCAAAGAAGAACAAGATATAGAAGCGATAAAGGCAAGCATTAAAACTCAAATGGAAGCCTTGGAAAAAGAAAGAATGGATGTTTATGCTAAAAAAACTAAACTTGTTGCAGATATCAATTTAAAAGTTTTAAGTTTTTATGAAAAAATTAGAAAATGGGCAAAAAATACAGCAGTTGTAGCTGTCAAAAAACAAGCATGTTACGGTTGCTTTATGAAAATTTATGATAAAACTTATTTATCTGTGATAAAAGGAGAAGAAATTATAACTTGCCCACATTGTGGTAGAATATTATATAAAGAGCAAGAAGATAAGAGTTGATTCTTTGTTATTATATCTTAGCGTGGATAGCTTTTATAATATTGGCTATCCCTATTTTTATCCTTTCTTTATTGAAACAAAAATATAAATATAGTTTAAAAGCACGATTTTTTTTATTTAAAAATTTTCATCAAAAAATTTCTGATGTTCATTTTCATGCTTGTTCCTATGGAGAAACAAGAAGTATTAAAGAATTTGCTTTAAAATTTGACTCTAGAATTACCACTATAACGCAAACGGGTTTTAACTGTGCTAAAGAATTTTGTAAAAAGGTAAATTATCTTCCTTTTGAAAATTGGATACCATTATGGCTTAAACCTACAAAGGTTTTGGTTATTTTTGAGGCTGAATACTGGCTCATGCTCGTTTTTATGGCTAAATTTTATCGAGTAAAAATCATTTTACTTAATGCACGGATTTCGGATAAATCTTATAAAAGTTATCTAAGATTTCGTTTTTTTTATAAAAAAATTTTTTATTATATTGATGAAATTTTTGCACAAAGTGATGTGGATAAAATAAGGCTTGAAAGTTTGGGAGCAAAAAACGTTAAAGTTTTACACAATATCAAAGCAAACATTGCAATAAAGCCTAATAAAAATTATTTTAAACCTAAGGAAAAATTAATCATTTTTGCAAGTACGCATGTGGGTGAAGAGGAATTGCTGCTTGATTATAT
The DNA here is from genome assembly GCF_005406225.1 of Campylobacter taeniopygiae. Lineage (GTDB taxonomy): Bacteria > Campylobacterota > Campylobacteria > Campylobacterales > Campylobacteraceae > Campylobacter_D > Campylobacter_D taeniopygiae. The sequence continues at coordinate 8,613 of NZ_NXLY01000018.1, forward strand.
CAATTTAACCAAAGAGGAAAAACTCATCATTGCTCCTAGACATCCGGAGCGTTTTTTTGAGGTTGAAAATTTGCTCAAAAATAAAGGCTTAGAATTTGAAAAATTTAGCCTTTTAAACACTCAAAATAAAAATTTTAGCAAAAAGATTTTATTGCTGGATGCTTTAGGAGAGTTAATTAACTTTTATGCTATTTCAGATATAGTGGTTTTAGGTGGATCTTTTTTTAAAAATATTGGTGGGCACAATCCTATAGAGGTGGCTTCTTTTAAAAATGTTTTGATATCAGGGCCATTTATTGATAATCAAAAGGTTTTGTTTGATAAGGTTGAAAATGTTTATTTTTGCAATGATTTAAAAGAATTAGATTATAAAATTCATCATTATAATTTAAAAGCAAAAATTAAAAAAAGTGATGATTTATCGCAAGTTTTTAAGGCAATACAGGAAGGAATTGATGCAAGAAAAAGCTTATAAAATTTTAGCTTTGCAAGAAAATATTTCAAATCGTGAAGCTAAGGAATTGATAGATAAAGGATGCGTTTTTACGCATGGAAAGAAAGTGCTTATCGCAAGAGCTTTAATGAGTGATAAAACAAAATTCAATATTGTAAAAACGGCAAATCCTAGTGTTATTTTTGAAGATGATAAAATTATCGCCATTAACAAACCTTATTCTTATATAAGTGAGGACTTGGAAAAAAAATTTAGTGCAAAATTGCTAAATCGTATTGATAAAGAAACAAGCGGAGTGATTTTGCTTTGCAAGGATGAGAATTTTAGAAAGCTCTGCATTGAAGAATTTAAGCGACAAAAAGTTTATAAAAGTTATATAGCGGTTTTAGATGGAATTTTAGCAGAAGAGATAGAAGTGAATGAACCCATTTTAACTATAAAAACAAAAAGAGGGGCTTTGAGTAAAATTTCTAAAGAAGGTTTGAGTGCGTCAAGTTTATTTATTCCTATCATGGTTCAAGCTAAAAAAACCTTAGCAAAAATCATTATTCATACAGGAAGAACTCATCAAATCAGAGTGCACGCTAATTTTATTAAGCATGGAATTATAGGGGATGAAAAATATGCAAAAATCATTAATAATAGAATGTATTTACATAGCTATGAAATAAATTTATTTGATTATAAATTTAAAGCAGATTTGGATCATAGCTTTTTTAACTTAGGTTTTGAAATAAAAAATTTAGATTTTTAAAGCCATTTAAGAAAAAATTTTGTATAATTCTAAGCTTAAATTAAAAAGAAAGGTATAAAGTGTTTGAATTAATTGGCGAATCTTTTAAATCAGCGATTAACAAGCTACGTTTTGTTGATGATGAAAAAGCGCTTAAAAATGCTTTAGAAACCTTAAAAAAATCCCTTCTCAAGGCTGATGTACATCATAAAGTCGTTAAAGAATTATTGATGCTCGTTGAAGATGATGTCAAAAAAAATGGGATAGGGCAAAAACAATTTTTAGATGCTATAAAATCAAATTTAGAAAATATTTTAAATATTAATGGAAAAAATCAAGGTTTTGTATTTTCCTCAAAACCTCCAACAGTCGTTCTCATGGCTGGTTTGCAAGGTGGAGGTAAAACCACTTCTACAGTTAAACTTGCAAATTATTTGAAACTTCGCAATAAAAAAGTTTTAATTGCTGCTTGTGATTTGCAACGTTTGGCGGCCGTTGAACAACTTAAACAGCTATGCAGTGCAAATGAGATTGATCTTTTCTCCTTAGATGATGAAAAAAATCCTATAGAAGTTGCAAAACAAGCTTTAGATAAGGCTAAAAATTCTATGGTTGATGTATTGCTAGTTGATACCGCAGGACGTTTAGCTATTGATGAAATTTTGATGGATGAATTGAAAAAAATCAAAGAAGTTTTAAATCCTGATGAAATTTTTTATGTTGCAGATGCAATGAGTGGTCAAGATGGTGTTAAAACAGCAGCTAGTTTTAATCAAGCTTTGGGTATTAGTGGTGTGATTTTATCTAAATTTGATGCAGATACTAAAGGGGGTGTTGCTTTAGGAATAGCCAAGCAAGTTGAAACTCCTTTGAGATTTATAGGAACTGGTGAAAAAATAGCAGATTTAGAAGTTTTTATACCTGATAGAATTGTTAGTAGGATCATGGGCGAAGGTGATTTAGCGACTTTAGCCGAAAAAACTGCAGCCGTAATTGATGAAAAAGAAGCAAAAAAGCTTAATCAAAAAATTAAAAAAGGTGAATTTAATTTTAATGACTTTTTAAATCAAATGGAGAGTATGAAAAAGCTTGGTAGCATGAAATCTCTCATTGGTATGATTCCTGGACTTTCTAATATGTCTTCGGCTATAAAAGATATAGATCTTGATAATTCCAAAGAGATTTTGCACATTAAGGCTATGATTTCTTCAATGACTCCTAAAGAAAGAGAAAATCCAGATTTGCTTAATAACGCTAGAAAGCGTCGTATAGCAGAAGGTGCTGGTTTGTCTCAAATGGAGGTAAATAGGTTTTTAAAACAATTTACCAATGCAGCGAAATTAGCTAAAAAATTTTCAGGAAAAAAGGGAATGGAAAGTTTGATGCAAATGATGAATCAAGCTAGAAGACAATTTTAAAAAATTTTATTTATGAGTACGAGCTTGTATTTATAAATAAAATTTTTTATTTTAAGGAGTAATAATGACAGTAATTAGACTTACAAGAATGGGAAGAACAAAAAGACCTTTTTATCGTATTGTGGTAACAGACAGCAGAAAACGTAGAGATGGTGGTTGGATTGAAAGTATAGGTTATTATAATCCTATGGTTGAGCCTGAAGTTATTAAATTTGATGCAGAACGTTTAGCTTATTGGAAAAGCGTAGGTGCTAAATTAAGCGATAAAGTTGCTTCAATTACTAGCAAATAATTATGGTAGAGAAATTTTTAAAAGAATACACCAAGTTAATCGCAGATTATCCTAATAAAATTTCAACTGAAAAAATAGAGCTTGGTGAAAATTTTTTTGAAATTATACTTTATGTTGATAAGACAGATACCGGAAAGCTTATCGGCAAAAATGGTAAAATGATCAATGCGATTAAAACTGTTGTATCTGCTTTTAAAAGCAAGGATGCAACAAATTATCGTGTAACGGTAAAAGCACTTGAGTGAAGAAGATTTTATCCAAGTTGCTAAACTTGGAAAAACTGTCGGTCTTAAAGGTTTTTTAAGACTTTATAATTTTAGTGATTTTTCAAAGCAGTTTAAGAAAGATTCCTCTTTTTTTATTGATAAGGGTCGTAAAAAATTAATCATAAAATCATACAATTATACTAATTCTTCGATTTTATTTGAAGGGTATGAAAGTATTGAGCGAGCTCAAGAGCTTGTAAATACTATTTTGTATCAAAGCATTGAAACTACTCGTAAAACTTGCAAATTAAATAAGGATGAATTTTTTTATTTTGATATCTTAGGGTGTAAAATTTTATTTCAAGAGCAATTTTTGGGTAAAGTGAGTAATATATTAGAAATTGGAAATTCTTTTTTATTTGAAATAGAAACTGATAAAGAATTTCTTGTTAAAAACTATCCTAAAGTATTTTTTATACCCTATCTTGATAAATTTGTCAGTAAAATTGATATAGATAAAAAAAATATTTTTTGCACTCAAGATGCTTTTTTGATTTTAGAAAATTCATGAAATTTACTTTTGTATCTTTATTTCCTAATTTGATTGAATTTTATTTTCAAGATTCAATTTTATCAAGAGCAAGAAAACAAAATCTTTTCAAACTCGCATTTATCAATCCTAGAGATTTTAGTGAAAATCCATATCATAAGGTGGATGATTATAAAATCGGTGGCGGAGCAGGACTTTTGATGCAAGTTGATCCACTATACAATGCTTTGAATTTTATTCAGAATAAAGAAGATGAGCCTTATTTTATTTTTTTAACCCCAAGCGCAAAACTATTTAACCAAAAAGATGCAAAACGTTTAAGTAAAAAGAAAAATATTGTATTTATTTGTGGAAGATATGAAGGTATTGATGAAAGAGTGATAGAAATATTTGCTAACGAGGTTTTTAGTATAGGAGATTTTATTTTAACTGGTGGAGAATTACCAGCTTTAACTCTTTGTGATGCAATTTTAAGAAATGTAGATGGAGTTTTGGGAAATACTTGCAGTCTTGAAGAAGAGAGTTTTGAAAACAATTTACTGGAAGCTCCTTCATTTTCAAAACCTTTTATTTTTGAAAAAAAAGGTCAAAGTTTTTATACTCCTTCAGAGTTTTTAAAGGGTAATCACGCTAAAATTGCAAGTTTAAAAACTACTTTAGCGTTTTGCAAAACTAAATTTTTTCGTCCAGATCTATTTTTGGAGCATAAACGCAAAAAATGAGGGATTTTTTATGAAAAACAAATACATAGAACAATTTGAAGCTAAGCAAATCGAGGGTAAGAATATTCCAGAATTTCGTGCTGGAGATACTTTAAAGCTTGCAATTCGTATTAAAGAAGGTGATAAAACAAGAATTCAAAATTTTGAAGGTGTTTGTATTGCTAGAAGAGGTAATGGAGTAAGCGAAACTTTTATTGTTCGTAAAATTGGTGCTAATAATGTAGGTGTTGAGAGAATTTTCCCAATTTATAGTGAAAGCTTAGAGAGTATCACTGTATTAAGAAAAGGACGCGTTCGTCGTGCAAGACTGTTCTATCTTAGAGATAGACGTGGTAAAGCGGCTCGTATTAAAGAACTTAAAAAATAATAATATTTGCAGCGATTGTATCGTTGTAAATATTTTATACTACTTATCTAAAAAATATCTTTTTAAATAATTTTTATCATTTGATTATATTTGTTAAGAGTATTTTATTATAATCAAGATCTATAAAATTATTTATTAAGGAGAAAAAAATGTTTTCGGTTAAAAAAATTGTTGCATTTTTGATTATTAGCGTTCCATTATTTTTAAACGCTGCGCAGTATCAATTGAGCACCCATGTTTTAGATATTGTTTCAGGAAAGCCTGCGCCTAAAGTTAAGGTAGAGCTTTATAAAATGGAAAAAAATCAAAAATGGAAGAAAATAGGCGAAGAATTTACAAAAGATGATGGAAGAATAGGTGATTTTTTACCTTACGATAAACCAGAAAATAGAGTAAGTGGAATTTACAAGCTTAAATTTTACACTAAAGACTATTATACGTCTCACAAAGTTGATACATTTTATCCTTTTATAGAAATTAGTTTTGAGCTTTCTAAGGATCAAAAGCATTATCATGTGCCGATCACTCTTTCACCATTTGGTTATTCTACCTATAGAGGAAGTTGAGAATTAAAATTTTATTATGAAATGGAATATTAACTCTTGGAGAAGATATCCTGCTAGACAACAACCTATTTATCCGAATCAAAAAGATTTGGATAAAGTTCTAGCTAAACTTCAAAAATTACCTCCTTTAGTATTTGCAGGAGAAGTCAAAGCTCTTCAAAATGACTTAATCAAAGTTTCACGAGGCGAAGCCTTTTTACTTCAAGGTGGAGATTGTGCTGAAAGTTTTAAGAATTTTGGCGCTATTAATATACGTGATATGTTTAAAATTTTACTTCAAATGGCTATAGTTTTAACTTTTGCAGGTGGATGTCCTATAGTTAAGATTGGACGCATAGCGGGGCAATTTGCAAAACCTAGAAGTAATGATTTTGAAGAATTAAATGGGATAAAACTTCCTAGTTATCGAGGGGATATTATCAATGATTTTAAATTTGATCAAAGATCAAGGATCCCAGATCCTAAAAGAATGCTAGAAGCTTATTATCAAAGCGCTACAACTTTAAATTTATTACGTGGATTTGCTAAGGGTGGTTTGGCTGATTTACGTGAAGTCCATCGTTGGAATTTAGGCTTTTTGAAAAAAAATAAATTATATAAACAATATGCCCACATGAGTGAAAAAATATCCGAAACTTTAAATTTTATAGAAGCTTGTGGTATTAATATAAAAGATACATCTACGCTTAAAGAAGTTAATATTTATACTTCTCACGAGGCTTTACTTTTACCTTATGAAGAATCTTTAACAAGAGTGGATAGTTTAAGCGGAGAAATTTATGATTGTTCTGCTCATATGCTATGGTTGGGAGAGAGAACTAGAGCTGTTGATGAGGCACACGTTCATTTTTTAAGTGGGATAAAAAATCCTTTAGGGGTTAAAATAGGTCCTAATGCTACCGCTGAAGATATTATAGCTTTAGCTAATTCTTTAAATCCTTTAAATGAAGAGGGTAGATTAAATATTATCATTAGAATGGGTGTTGAAAAGATAGTTCAAAAATTGCCTAAAATTTTTGCCAGACTTAAAAGTGAAGGGTTAAACTTAATTTATAGTATTGATCCTATGCATGGCAATACTACAAAAATAGGAAATTATAAAACGAGAGAATTTGATAAAATCACTCAAGAAGTTAAATCCTTTTTTGAAATTGCCTATAGTGAGGGAATTTACGCAGGAGGAGTTCATCTTGAAATGACAGGACAAAATGTTACAGAGTGTATAGGCGGTGCTTCAAATATTACTCAGCAAAAATTAAATAAGCGTTATGAAACTCAATGCGATCCAAGGCTAAATGCTGATCAAGCTTTAGAACTCGCATTTTTGATTGCAGATTTATTAAAAAGGAATAGGAAATGTTAAATTTTTATGGTATAAAAAATTGCAATAGCGTTAAAAAATCTCAAGAATTTCTTGAAAATAAAAAAATTAAATTTGAATTTTTTGATATTAAAAAACTTGATGAAAAAACTTTTGATTTTTGGATTAGCCAAAGAGATATTACAGAATTTGTAAATACAGCAGGTATGACTGCTAAAAAGATCGGATTAAATAAAGAAAGGCTCATACATTTAAGTAAGGATGAGTTAAAAAAGATGATATTAGATAATCCAAGCTGTATCAAACGCCCAGTGATAGAATCTCAAGGTAAAATTTATATCGGAAAAGAATATGAATCTTTAAAATGACAACGATTTTAAAGATTCTATATTTTTACATCTTGCTGATTAGATCAAGTATTTCTCCTTCGTGTGGAAATCTTTCACTTTCGCAATTTATAAGATCCATTTTTGAAAAGATTATTTTTGAATCAACTTTCACGATAAAATCGCCCTTATTGCCAATTTCAAAATCGATATGAATGTCTTGAAATTTATTTTTTAATTCTTCTGCAACACGTGCAGCTTGAGGACGATAGTTTCAAAGATTGCAATAAATAATTTTTACTTGCATTTTATCTCCTTTTTAGACTTTTTATAATTATAGTATATTTTTTAAATTTTTAAATGATCTAAAAGAATAAATTCTTAAAAATTCAGCGATAAAAAAATATAATAAAAATATATTTTGAGCATTTTTCAAGGATAAATAATGAGTCAATTTACCCATCTTCATTTGCACACTGAATATTCTTTGCTTGATGGCGCTAATAAATTAAAAGAATTAGCAGATACTTTAAAAGAGCAAGGAGTTACAAGCGTAGCTATGACAGATCATGGCAATATGTTTGGTGCTATTGATTTTTATCAAACGATGAAATCAAGAGGCATTAAGCCGATCATAGGCTTAGAAGCGTATTTACATAATCATGATGATATAAGTGATAAGAGTTCTAGACAGCGTTTTCATCTTTGTTTGTATGCCAAGAATGAGATAGGTTATCAAAATTTAATGTATTTAAGCTCTCAAAGTTATATTCATGGACTTTATTATTATCCACGTATCAATAAAAAAATTTTAGAAAAACATAGTGAAGGGCTTATCTGTTCATCGGCTTGTTTGCAAGGTGAGGTTAATTGGCATTTAAATGTCCAAAGCCAAAGAAATGCTCGTTTTGGTGCAAAAGGATATGAGAGTGCCAAAGAAGCAGCATTGTGGTATAAAGATGTTTTTAAAGATGATTTTTATTTAGAAATCATGAGACATGGTATTTATGATCAAAGATGTATTGATGATGATATTATAAGATTATCTAAAGAATTAAATATAAAAATTATAGCTACAAATGACACACATTATACTTTTAAAGAAAGAGCTGCGGCGCATGAAGTTTTTATGTGTATAGCAATGGGAAAAAAATTAAACGATCCTGATCGTATGCGTCATAGTGTACATGAATTTTATGTAAAAACTCCTCAGCAAATGGCAGAGCTTTTTTCAGATATCCCAGAGGCTATAGAAAATACGCAAGAAGTAGCACAAAAATGTAATTTAGAATTAAATTTGGGAAATCCAACTCCTCCTAATTTTAAATTTACTAGAGAATATGCTAAAGAATATAATTTGCAATTAAAAGATGAAAAAAAAGAATTCAGTTTTGATAATGATGATATTGTTTTTGAATATCTTTGCAATAAAGGTTTAGAAGAAAGATTAAAATTCATAGATGAGGATAAGCACAAAGATTATAAAGAACGTTTGCAAAGAGAGATTGAAATCATTAAAAATATGAAATTTTCAGGTTATATGCTTATTGTACATGATTTTATAGCTGTTGCTAAAAGCAAAGGCATTCCAGTTGGACCAGGAAGAGGATCTGCTGCTGGAAGTTTAGTGGCTTATTGTTTAAAAATCACAGATTTGGATCCTTTGCCTTATAGTTTGCTTTTTGAGCGTTTCTTAAATCCAGAGCGTGTTTCTATGCCAGATATTGATGTTGATTTTTGTCAAGATAGGCGAGGGGAAGTGATTGATTATGTTATTGATAAATATGGCTCTGATAAAGTTGCACAAGTTATAACTTTTGGTAAGTTATTGGCACGTGGGGTGATTAGAGATGTTGCTAGGGTGTGTGATATGAGTATCCCTGATGCCGATGAGCTTGCTAAGCTTATCCCTGAAGAGCTTAAAATCACTTTAGATAGTGCTTATGAAAAAGAGCCAAAGATTAAAGAATTTATCGATAGACATCCTAAAGGGCATGAGGTTTGGGAATATGCAAAAGCTTTAGAAGGGCTTAATAGAAATGCGGGTATGCATGCAGCGGGTGTTGTTATTTCAAACGAAAGTTTATGGAAAAAAACTCCTCTTTTTAGGCAAAGCAAAAACGATGAAAGACATTTGGTAACGCAGTATTCTAAGGATCATTTAGAAGATGTTGATTTGATTAAATTTGACTTTTTGGGTCTTAAAACTTTAACCGTTATTAATAATGCTATCAATCTTATAAAAAAGCGATACAATAAAGATATAATTTGGGAAAGTATCGATGTAAATGATCCTAAAGTTTATAAAACTATACAAAGTGGAAATACTTTGGGGATTTTTCAAATAGAATCAGATGGCATGCAAAGCCTAAATGCAAGGCTTAAGCCAGAAAGATTTGAAGATCTAATTGCGGTGTTAGCTTTGTATCGACCAGGACCAATGGAATCTGGAATGCTTGATGATTTTATTGATAGAAAGCACGGTTTAAAAGATATAAAATATCCTTTTGATGTTTTAAAAGAAGTTTTAGAGCCGACTTATGGGGTTATAGTTTATCAAGAACAAGTTATGCAAATAGTTCAAATTATCGGCGGATTTTCTTTGGGTGGGGCAGATGTTGTACGTCGTGCTATGGGTAAGAAAGATCCTGAAAAAATGAAAAAATTAAAAGATGAATTTGCTGACGGGGCTGAAAAACAAGGCTATAATAGAAAAGAAGCTGAGGATCTTTGGGAGCTTATTTTAAAATTTGCAGGCTATGGTTTTAATAAATCGCATTCTGCAGCTTATGCTCTCATTACCTTTCAAACTGCTTATTTGAAAACTTATTATCCTAGTGAATTTATGGCTGCACTTTTAACGAGTGAAGAAAATAATGTTACTAAAATTGCTGTTTATATAGATGAGATGAAAAAGATGAATATTAAACTTTTACCACCTTCTATTAATAAAGCTATGCGCGAATTTAGTGCCATAGAGCAAGAAGATGGAAAAGATGCGATTGTTTATGGCTTAGGGGCAATTAAAAGTGTAGGAATTCCTGCAGTTGAAAATTTACTTGAAGCTAGAGAAAGTGGAGAATTTAAAGATATTAATGATTTTTTAGGCAAAATAGAACCTGCAAAAATCAATAAAAGAGCGTTAGAAAGCCTTATTAAAGCTGGTGCTTTTGATGAATTTGGTTATACGCGTAAATGTTTATTTGATAACTTAGAAAATCTTTCAGAGGGTTCAAGAAAAATGGCTGAAGTAAGAAAAAATGCAGCAAGTTCCCTTTTTGGAGAAGATGAGCTTTCTAGTGGTTTACAAGCGAATTTTATCGTCAAAAATGACGAATTTGAAATCATGGAAAAGCTCGATTTTGAAAAAGAAATTTTAGGAATTTATGTTTCTGGTCATCCTTTGGATCGTTTTTATGAAGAGTTTAAGGATATTGATTATGTAAAAAGTATCGATTTTTCATCGCTTAAAGGTAATGGGGAGATATTGAGTATCGGAAAAATAGAGGGCTTTAAAACCATGATGAGTAAAAACAATAAACGTTATGGTAGGCTCGAAATTTTAGACTTTTATTCTACCTTTGATGCAACTGTTTTTGAATCCAATATAGAAGAATTGGAAAATATTTTAAAAGATGAAGAATCAAAAAACAAGGCCTATGGATTTTTATTAAGTTATAAATCTGATGAAGGTAAGGTTGATAGTTTTGCTTTAAGATCAATTAAAAAGCTAGAAGAACTTAAAGAAGGAGATTTTAAGGCGATTAAGAAATTTTCAACTAAAAAAATAGTCCAAGAAAACAAAGATTTCACTGAAGAACCTAAAGAATTTGAAAAAAATATTATCGAACTTGATATTTCTAAATTAAATCGTGAATTAATTTATGAAATTCACAATATAGCAAGAAATGCACATAATCCAAATGAAAAGGGAAATCGCAAACTTGTTTTAAAAATCATCAGTGCTGGTTCTTGTTTGCTTTACCATACTGACTTTGTTATATCTGAAAATATAAGCCAAAAGATTATTGAAAAATATGCGGGATGATTTTAATTTTTAAATAAAATACTCCCCAATCTAACCATATTTGAGCCGCATTTTATTGCGAGTTCAAAATCATTACTCATTCCCATAGAGCAAATTTTTGCACCATACTTTTGTAATTTTTCATAAATTTTAAATGTAGTTTCAAAGCTTTTGATAATCTGATTTCGATCTTCTTCATTAGCGCCTATACTCATCACACCACAAAGATTTAATTTTGGGCATTCTTCTTGAATTTGTATGTATTCTTCTATTGCTTTATTTAAATCAATTCCACTTTTACTTTTTTCTTTAGCACTGTTTATTTCAAGCAAAGTATCAAGTTTATAATCAAGTCTTTGATTTACAGCTTGAGCAATTTTTAAACCATTGCAAGATTGCCAAAGAATAGGTTTTTGTTTGATTAAAAGATTGATTTTATTGCTTTGCAAATTTCCTATGAAATGCCATTTGATATTTAAATTTTCTTTATCAAGTTCTTGTTTTTTTCTAGATAAAGCCTGAACTTGGTTTTCTCCAAAATCAGTAATTCCAAGATCGAAAAATTTTTTAATGGTATTAAAATCCGTATATTTACTTGCGGCGACTAAATGAATATTTTTTGTTTTTTCTAAAATTTGTTCTAAATTCATGGATGATTGTATTTAAAGCCTTTTTTAAAAGGCTTTAAAATTATTGTAATAAGCTTGCGATTTTGCTTTGTAATTGCATATTTGATTGAGCTGCTACGAAAGCCGCTGCATTTTCTTTCAAATAGTTGGTATTAAAATCATTGACATTTTTAGCTATATCATTATTTAAAAGATTATTTTCAGCTGCTTTTGCATTAATGCTATTTTGGACACTAGAATTAATATTTGAAGTGATAGCATTAATACCAGAGCCAATTTCACTTCTAAGACTACCAAGTTGATCCATAAAATTTGTAATGCTATCTTGATTATCTATGCTAAGACCCGCTGTAGAAAGTGAATTCAGGTTTGCTGTTTCAGTACCACTTCCTACAACAAAGTTCATAGTTTGAAATACATTTTTACCATTATAGGTTGCATTGTTGAAAGAATCATTAATAGAATCTTGAATTCTTGTAGCTTCTGTTCTTAGCATATTCTTTTGAGAATCATTTAGAGCAGCGTTATTCATCTTTACTGAAAGCTCGTTTAGTCTATCGGCACTTTGAGAAATATTTGTCAAGCTAGCATCAGCGATTTGTAACACACCAATAGCATCATAAGCATTAGCTATTCCTTGATCTATTGTACTAGATTGAGATCTTAAAGAATCAGCAATAGCCAAATTTGCACTATCAACTCCACTGATTGCACGAACAGCAGCAATATTTTCTAAAGCTTTATCACTAGCTTTTTGGGCGTTATTTAAATAGTAGTTTTGTTGCATCATGGTTGCATCAGAAATCATCATAGCGTGCCTCCTTATTTATTTAAATTTTTTGATTATATCATTTTTTCTCTATTTTAAAACTTAAAAAATATAAAAATATTTGAGATACTAAAATTATTTTCAAAGTGATTTCACTTGCACTGTGTATGCTAGTAAATTCAGTACTAGTGGTTGCTTGTTCGCCTAATTTTTGCATAGAGATAATTTGTTCAGTAAAATAAAATACAAAAACTAAGCTTAAAATTAAAATAATTAAACTTAACATTAGTTTTGAAAATTTAATTTTAAAATTAAATTTTTCTCTAAAATAAGAAAAAATTTCAAATAAGATATTTATGGTTGAAACAATAAGCAGCAAATATCCCATTTTTATAAAAATTTGTGTCATTAAAATTCCACTTTGATAATGACTTAAAATTCCATCTCCAATAAAATTTTGAGGATAAAAAATAACAGGTGCAACGACAATGCCAAGTATAAGTTCTATACCTATCATGGCTGCAAGTAAAAATAAATTAACAGCTTTCAAAATTTTCTCCAACTTATTTTTTTGATTTTTAGTTATCTTAGCATAAGAATTTTAGCCTTGAGTAAATTTTGCAATAAAAACTCGATCATGTCCAGCTTCATCTTTAAAAAATAAATTTGAAAAATGATATTGTTTTAAAATTTTATCTAAAACTTTTTTTTGATCATAGCCAAATTCACAGGCTAAAAATTTTACCTTTTGTGAGTAGCTAAATTGAATGATTTTTTCTAAAATTTCATAACCTTTTTCTCCGCCAAATAAAGCTTCTTTAGGTTCGCTTTGCACCCAAATATCTATAGGGTAGGAATTTTTTATATAGGGAGGATTTGAAAAAATAAAATCATAATTATCTTTTAATGTGGAAAAATCACAAAGCTTAAAATCGATTTGTTTTTCTACTCCGTGAAATTTTGCATTTTTTTTAGCAAGTTCTAATGCTTTAGGATTGATATCACAAGCGGTGAGATTAATTTTGAGTTCTTTGGCTAATATAATACTTAAAATTCCACTACCAAAGCCTATTTCTAAGATATTTTCAAATTGATGAATTTTGCATAAATTTAAAATTTGAGTCAATAATATTTCTGTGTCGTATCTAGGTATTAATACGCCTTTGTTTATCTGAAAATCTAAACCCCAAAAATCTACTTTTTCAAAAATATATTCAAAAGGCTCTCCTTTGCTAAAGCGATCAATGAGTTCAAAGTATATTTTTGGATCAAAATTTAATTCTTGATTTAAAAAAAGCCATGTTTTATCTTTATTTAGATACTCACAAAGTATAAAAATGGCTTCGTTTTCATGGTTTTTTAGTTTAGATTTTGCCCGTTTTAAAGCTTCTTTTATGGTCAAGAAAGAGCCTTAATTCTGTCATAAATACTTGGATGACTAAGATAAAAAAAGCTATAAATTTTACTCGTTTTAATAAAGGCTTTATTTTCTCTTGCTAATGCTATTAAAGCGTTTTTCATGTCTTCTTTGTGAGTGACTTTAGCTCCATGTAAATCGGCTGCAAATTCATTTTTTCTACTTAAAAAATTAATCAAAGGCGAAATAATAAAGCTAAATACATTGCTAAAAATAAGTAAAAGTGCAAAAACTCCAGCGCTGATATTATCTAAGTGCGTTTGCGTGTATAGAACTTGTGGTAAATGTGCAAAAATAAAAAAAAGTAAAAGCATCATAAAAGCACTACTAAATAGATTTTTTATGATGTCTTTATGGACAAAATGTCCGAGCTCATGCCCCAAAACGGCCAAAAGTTCCTTTTCATTAAGTGCCTTTAATAGAGTATCAAAAAGCACAACTCTTTTATTTTTAAAAAGTCCTCCAAAATAAGCATTTAAGCGTTTGTCTCTTTTGCTTGCATCCATTACATAAATTCCATTTGCATTGAAACCACATTTTTGCATTAAAGAAGAAATTTTATTTTGCAAATTTTCATCTTCTAATTTTTGAATTTTATTAAATATAGGAGCAATTAGAGTAGGGTAAATGATATTTATAAGTAAAATAACAAAAAATGAAAATACAAAAGCAGCAATCCACCATAATGACCCAAAAAAATCATAACAAAAAAGTAAAGCATAGATGATGAAAAAGCCAAATATTAAGGTTAAGAGTATGCTTTTTATGCTATCTTGGATAAAAATTTTTAAAGTCATATTTGAAAATCCGTGAGCTTTATCTTTTACAAAATGCTCATAAAAACTAATGGGTAAATTTATAATACTTGTTATGATTAAAAATGCTAACAAAAATAAAGTATTTTCAAGACGTGAATTCTCCTCAATAATCAAATTTTTAAGAAAATAAAAACCAAAACCAAGCCAAGCAGCATTTATAAAAAATGAATACAAATTAGAGAATAATTTAAATTTTTCATTGTCTATAGCAATATTAGCTGCTTTTTTATAGTCATTTTCGTCTAAAATTTGTGCTTTTTTTTGTTTTTCTTGTTTTAAAAAACCAATTTGTTGATAAGAAATAAAAGATAATATAACTGTATAAAGAAATAAAATTGCAATTAAAATCATATTTTTCCTTAAAAATAAAAATATTTTTGTTTTGAATTTTAACTTAAAATCATGAAATAAAGTTAATCATTAAAGAAATTATTAGTACAATATACATTAAAATTATTTTTTAAATTTTTATAATTTTAGGATGAGAAATGTTTAAGAAAAAAATACCTCAAAAACAAGATTTGAAAAATAAAGTTTCATTTAACGATGCTATTTTGGATGATAGGCTTTTTAATTTTACTCGTAAAATTCAAAAAATAAGTAAAGATGAAGCCAGTGCAAGTTTGCTGGCTAGACAGCTTAGTAGGCTTATTAAGGCTAATCAATAAATTATTAGCATTTTTTAGGGCGAAATATTTTAATCACTTCATCATTATTTTCTATATAAGAGCCTCCAATTAAATCTATACAATAAGGGATAGCTGGAAATATAGGATTTAGGCATTCCATGATAGCTTTAGGATTTCCTGGAAGATTTACAATGAGAGTTTTATTGCGAATTCCTGCAGTTTGTCTTGATAGTATTGCAGTAGGGACATATTTTAAACTTTCTAAACGCATTAATTCTCCAAATCCAGGCATCATTTTATCACATACAGCTTCAGTTGCTTCTGGGGTTACATCTCGCAATGCAGGTCCTGTTCCGCCACTTGTTATAATCAAATCACACTTTTTTTCATCACTTAGATAAAGTAATTTTTGTATGATTAAATCATAATCATCTGGAATAAGTTCTTTAAAATAATCAATTTTATTTTTTATGAAAGAATTAAGTATTCTTTCAACTTCACTTGTTGCTTTATCTTCATATATACCACTACTAGCACGATCACTTAGGGTTAAAATTCCAATTTTTATTATATCCATTTATAAATTCTCCTTGTTTTATTCTTAAAGCCAACCCTTCTTTTTAAAAAAGACTACGGGTAGTATGATAGAAACAACCATGATAAACAGTACGATAGGATAGGCATAATGTAAATCAAGCTCGGGCATAAATTTAAAATTCATCCCATAAATTGTCCCAATAAGTGTTGGTGGCATCATAGCAACTGTTGCAACTGTAAAAAGTTTAATAATTTTATTTTGCTCTATATTGACTTGACTTGCTAAAATTGTTTGTATGTTATCTAAAATATTAAGCTGAGAAACGCTAAATTCAACCAAGGAATTTAAGTCTTTAAGAACTATGGTTAAATTTTGTTTGATATCTTTATCTATTTTATCACTTTTTAATAAAGAAGTCATTGCTCTTCTTTTGTCAAAAAGAGAATCTCTAACACGCATATTTAATTCTTGTAAGCTAGAGATATCTTTTAACATTGCATCATAGCTATATTCATCTTTTTTTTCCAAGACGCTTATTCTTAATCGTCTTGCTTCTTTATCTACCCATTCGAGCAAGTCGGCATCTTTTTCAACACGTACTTCAAACATTTTATCAATGATATCGTATCCATCTTCAAAATTTTTAGGACTTGCAAGTATTCTAGCTTGAATTTCTTCAAAGGTGCTAAATTCGTTATATCTTATCGTAAATAAAATATTTTTAGCCGTTGTAAAGGTGACTATTTCTGTACTAAGATTGTTAGGGCTCGCTTTATCTTCATTATGCTTATAATCTCTGATTAAAAAATGTGCGTTAATAGTGATAGTTGCATTATCTTCCCAATATTTTGCACTGAGTTCTATTTCCTGACTTTCTTCTTTAGTTGGAAATTCAAGATCAAATTTATTAGCAATAAAAGTGATCTCAGCTATGCTTGGATGAAGTAAATCTATCCATAAAATATTTTCAGGTAGTTTTTGTATATTTTCATCCAAATTAAAGCAAATTCTTTGCACTAAGGCATTTTCTGTTTTAGTATAGATATAAAGCATAATGATTCCTTAAATACAATTTTGTATTTTTAATATTTTATTCTAAATCATATTTTTTTAAAAGTTTATCATAAGTTCCATCAGCTTTTAGTTCATCAATACCTTTGTTAAATCGAGCTAAGGCTTCTTTTTGTTTATCTTTATCAAAAGCAAAACTAAAGCCTTCGCTATCATCGTTTTCTTGATAAAAACTTACAAGTTCTGGATTTTCAGCAAGAAAGCCTTTTGCTGCATCTTGATCTATAATAATAGCATCAATTTTATTGTTTTTTAACGCTAAGACAGCGATATTTAAATCTTTATTAGCTTGAATTTCTGCATTTTTGATTTTTTTTGCAGCATTTTCTTGTAATGTTCCAAGTTGTACACCTATTTTTTTGCCTTCTAAATCACTTTTGGAATTGATTTCATTATTAGTTTTTAATTTAATATAAAGATTTTTGCTTTTAAAATAAGGTTGTGTAAAATCAACACTTTGTCTTCTCTCATCAGTCGCACTCATAGCAGAGGCAATCATGTCAATTTTTCCAGCTTTTAAAGCAGGGATTAAACCATCAAAACTAGTTTGAACCCAAGTGATCTCCATGTTTTCTTTTTTGCCAATAGCATTAACTAAATCCGTATCAAAGCCAGTAAGAATTGAATTTTCCTTATAATTAAAAGGCTTGTAATTAGGATCTGTCCCTACTTTTAGACTTAAAGTTGTATTTGAATCTGTTTGATTATTATTTTTATCTTTTTGACAAGCTGTAAAACATAAGCTCGTTAAAACAATACAAAAAGTAATAAATATTTTTTTCATTTAGAAATCTCCTTTTAAATTTAACATTTTTGATTTGATAATTATAATAAATTTTTTGTAATTATTTGAGATTTAATTTTATAAATTGATTAAAAAATATAATTATTTTATTAAAAATAACTAATTTTCGGTATTTATTATAAAAAAACGATACAAGCTAAAATACTTTAAACCCCCTTTAAGCTTAATTAGTTATACTTTCATTTCCTTTTTTTGAAAGGACTTAAAATCTTAAAAGAAGTTTCACCAAATACTTAATA
>NZ_NXLY01000019.1 GCF_005406225.1 Campylobacter taeniopygiae
CTTGATGCTTTAGTAGATAAAAGAGAAAATAAAAAAGCAGATGAGATCGAAAGACTTGGTATAAAAGAACTTTTTGTAAATACCTTGCTCGCACAAAAAGGAAGGCTTAATGCTTCTAATATCCATCGCATTATAAATTATGAAATTGCAAAAAATGGAAAATTAGATTTGAAAGATTTTCTAGGCAAAAAAGATGAGTTTATAAGCTATGAGTGTATTTTAAGAAGTATGAAAAAATACTTAAAAGAAAACAAGCTTATAAAAAATATCATCTTACATGGAGAAGATGGAGCCATAAGTCGTCATCTGCCTGCACTTGGGGTGAGCAATTGGAAAGCTTCTACCATCAATGAAATCGTAGAGATTGACGCAAGCCCACTTGATGCCATTTGCAAGGTGGATTTTATTAATGAAAAATACGGCTTAAGAGGTGAAGAGTGCTCTTGGCATAAACGCTACACTATTATATCTTTAATCGATACCTATAGTGGCGTGGCTAGCTTTTATCTTGGTTTTAGTGAAGATAGCTTAAGCATAGCAAGAGCTATCGCAAAATACATCAGTACTTATGGCTTACCAAAATGCATACATTCAGATAATGGCAAGGCATTTTTAAGCAAAAATGTCAAAGCTCTTTTAGAAAGATTAAACATTGATTATAAGTCAATGCCAGCTTATAGTGGCTGGACTAAGCCTTATGTAGAAAATAAGTTTAAAGACTTGCAAAACTCACTCACCGCAAACTTGGTTGGATACATAGGAGCCAATGTCAAAGAAAGACAAGCCATTGAGTTTTTTTATTCTAAAAAGGAAAGACGTCTTAAAAAAGGCTACAAAACCAATCAAAGAAGACTTAAAACACTTGAATTTATGAGAGCTTGCATAGATGATTATAGTGCGTATTTTATGAATAATAAATGGCTTGATCGCTTGGGTGCTACTCCAAAAGAAAGTTATGAGACAAAAATAGAAGATGCAATTGCTATGGATGAGCTTAGTCTTAGTATGTATTTAGGTGGCGAGCTAAAACTAAGAAAGATATTAAATAAAGGATTAAGCTTAAACGGCACCCTTTTTTATAATCCAAAATTATACATCCATGAAGAAGTGTATGTGTGTGAAAATCTCAATAATCAAAATGAAATCTTTTGCTTTGATAAACAAAAAGAACTTATTTGCGTAGCTAACAATCTAGACCTTGAACTTGGAGTGAGTGTTGAAGAAGCCAAAGAAGCTAGAAAGCTTGTAAATAAAGCTATAAAAGCAAGTAAAGATAAAATCGATAAGCAAAGAGTGATTTTAGAAAAGAATATGGAGAAATATCTAGAACTTGGCACACAAAAACTAGAAAAAGTAAAAGCACCAAAAGTAAAAATCAGCAATAACGCTAAAGAAGAACTTGAATTTTCAAATACTCTTGTAAGCAATGGCGATGTGGAACGTTTTGCTAAAAAGAGTGAGGTAAAACTTGAACGCAAAATTCCTAAATGGGAAAATGCAGCAAAAAAGGCAGGATATTGATAAAAAGTTTTTAAAAGCTTTTAAAGTCTATTTAAACACGCTTTGAAAGTTTTTAAAAGCTTTTTAAAAAGCTTTATAAAGAATATAAAAAGGAATAAAAACATGCAAGAATTAAGTCAAGAATTAGAATGTTTTTTAAAACAAAGTGGTATGAAACCAAGTGCATTAGCTCGTGCTATCGGAGCGAGTGCTAGTTTGATTTCACAGATTAAAAGTGCTAGCTATAAAGGTGATGTGGCTTTATGGGCTAAAAAGATAAGAGATTTTATCGCACTTTATCAAGATAAAAATGAAGTAGAAATCGAAAAAGAAACCATCTTTAAAAGTAGAGATTTTTCTATGGCAAGTTTTGTTATGAGTGAAGCTGTGAATGAAAAAGAAATCGCTCTTATTTTTGGAGAGGCAGGAACGGGCAAAACGACTATTATAAAAGAATTTATCAAAAACAAACCCCAAAGCATTTTAATAGAAGCAACCTGCCATACAAGCGTAGGAGTAATGCTTGATGAATTACTTCTTGCTCTTAAAATCGAAGCAAATAACAATAATGCCTCTAAATTAAAAGCAATTGCAAGATTTTTAAAAGCAAATGAAAAGATTTTGATTGTCGATGAAGCTGAATATTTGCCACTTAAAGCACTGGAAGATTTAAGACGTATTGCTGATTTTGCTAGAGTGCCTCTCATTTTAGTAGGAACTGAGATTTTATACAAAAATCTAATGGGTAAAAATAAAGAGCTTAAGCAACTTTACTCAAGAATTTGCGGTAAGTGGATGATGAAAGGGCTTAGCAAAGAAGAAAGCGATGAATTTTTTGGCAAAAGTTATTTTAAATTCACAAATGGCAATTTTAGAAGCAGTGCAAAACTCCTAAAAAAAGCCTTAAGACTTGCAGAACTTGAAGAATGTGAAATAAACGATGATCTTATATTAAGTGCGAGTGAGATGGTTATATTATGAGTTTTGAAGAGATAGCAAAGGAACTAGGTATTTCAAAAACTCGTGTTCATCAAATCTATAAACACGCTATTAAAAAATTAAGGAGTCCTAGAAATAAAGATAAATGGCTTGCTATCTTTGAAACTTTAGACTTAATAGAGCAAGAAAAAACAAAAAGAAACAATTTAATACAAGGAGTAGATCATGACAACAATGATTAAAGGCGAAAAAGCAGACTATAGTGCTTCATTGTTTGAAGTAAGAGGTGTGAGTATTTATTTTAAAGAAAGCGGTGCTTTTGTGGATGTTTTAAAAGGAATTTACCCTGATCATATTGCACAAAAAATTCTTAATTTTCACTTGAATAAAAAGCTGAATAAAAGTGCTTGATTTAAAAGCACTTTAATTGCGTTTTTTTCTTTTTAAGTCTTTTTTTAAGAAGACTTAAAAAGGGTAAAACCCTAAAATCATCAAAAAAGGAGAACAATGCCATTAGTTTATATAGCAAGTCCTTATAAAGGCTTAGCTGTGCAAGAAAGCAGACGCAAATCATTAGCCATAAGCGTTGCCGAGCAAGAATGCTTAAAAATTATACGTGAATGTGAAGATTTTACGCCTATTTCACCCATACTACAATTTAGCTATTTGGAAGAGAATAAACACAGAGACAAAGCTTTACAAATGGGGAAAGAACTTTTAAAAGCTTGTGATTATATTTATCTTAGCAAACACAAAGATGCTAAAAATTCAACAGGTATGTTTATGGAAGCTGAACTTGCTAAAAAGCTAGGCATTAAAGAATTAGTTTTGGAGTTGCCCTTATAAGGGTTTAAGGATAGTCAAGAAAAGAAATAAGTATGCCATGTCTTTAAAATATGGTGTGGTTTTTTGGGATTATCAAATCGAAAAATATAAATTAAAGGAGAATAAATGCAAATAAATAGTTTTGAAGATGTAAATCTTGCACTTAAAAAAGTAGCAGAGCTTAGTGTGCAAATAGAAAAAATCAATGGAGAGGTAACTTTAGCTTGTAATGAAATCAAAGAAAGCCGTGCAGGAGAGATTAAAGTTTTAAGCGATGAGCTTGGATATATAGAAGCTTGTATCACTACTTTTTGTGAAAACAATAAGCATGAATTTGCTGAAAAAAGATCTAAGGAATTTACCTTTGGCAAGATTGGTTATCGCTTAAGTAAAAGTGTATCTTTACCACGTGTAAAAGAAAAACTAGAAAGTTTAATTAAAGCCTTTAAAAGCTATGGGCTTAATGAGTGCATTACTTACAAAGAAGAACTTAACAAAGAAGCCATAGTAGAACTTGAAGATAGCACTTTAGTAAAACTTGGACTTAAAAGGGTTACAAAAGATAATTTTAGAATAGAACCAAAGATTGAAAGCTTGGAGCTAGAAAAATGAGACTAAGCAAACTTTCTTTAATCGCTGCAAGTCTTTTAAGTAATGTTTTTAATGCAAAAACAACTTATTTTAACGGACTTAAAGAGCTTGATTTTAGAAATAAACCAAAGGTAAAAAAGAGAAATCTAAAAAGAAAAAAGAAGATGAACTTAAAACAAAAAATAAGAGCTAGAAAAAGAAAAATTTAACAAGTCCGCTAAGGCGGATTTGATTAAGTTTTTAAAACTTAATTTAAAACAAAAGGATAAAAAATGTATGTAAATGCAAGTATAGATGCAAGTGATTTAGAAGATATAAATGCTGATGATCTTGCTGAACTTTTTGAAGATTTAAGCATAAAAGAGCAAGAGGAATTCTTTAGAATGATCCATAAGGATACCAAGCCAATAGAAAGAATAAGAGCCATTCTTTCTAATTTGTCTAACGATGAAGCACTTAAGCTTTTAAAAGAACTTAATAGCGAGTTTAAAAGCGATGAAGAGTGGCAAGAGGTTGCTAAAAGTATAAATGGAGATGAGAAATGAAACTAAGTGATTTAAAACAAATAATAAAAAACAAAATTACAGATCTTGAAAGTGATGAAAGGCTAGGATATAAAGCGGATATTGCTACAAATCTTCCTTTAGTTTTTGTTCAGGAAGAATTAAGAGCTAAAATTTTTGCCTATAACGATATTTTAAAAATAATTGAAAATCAACAATCGGCAAAGGATAAAAAATGAAATTAAGTGATTTTGATTTTAGGATTTGGAGTGAATTAGAGAATGGGTATATTGAATATCCAGCTTTAGCTAAATTAAGTTCTGTTTTGCCTGCTAAGTCTTATTATGTAAATGAGCTTATTCCTTGTGTTAAATTTGATCAAAGAGACGATAAGAAAGAATTAGAACTTTGGACTGGATATTATGATATAGATGGAAAAAAGATTTATGAGAATGATATAGTAGAGTATCAAGAAAATGAAGCTTTAATGATTAAATACATTAAAGGTGCTTTTTATGCTTGTCAAGATTATAAAAAATTTATGAAAAAATATGAGTGTCAAGATAATAAAGATACCGAGAGGTTTTGGCTAGAAGAAGCTTATAAAATTTGTAATTTAAAAATAGATGATAATAATTTTATTGCTAGGTTTGAAGTCATCGGGAATATCCATGAAAATGAAAATTTATTATTGGGGTAAAAAATGAAAAAACATCTAATGAAATTTTTAGTTATAGTGTTATTACTATCAGCTGGATTTTTCGCTACTATGCTTTTATCCAAATCCTTAGATAGTTTCGCTATTGTAATATTTTTAAGGATTGGTTTAGTAACAATTGGGATTATATTTTGCTCACATCTTCTATATCAAATTTTAAAACCTATTTATAGATTTCTTTTTGTTTATAAGCTTTATGAATACAAAGATGATGAGAGAGGTAAAGCTTTATTTTTATTGTTAAAAAATGCTGATGATTTTGAATATATTATCTTTAGTGAATTTAACAAAATGGGTTTAGTTAGAAATGATGTAATGAAAAAGGCAAAGATAATGAAATATAAAAAATGGCTTTTCTTGTATAAGCTTATGAAAAACTATATAAAAAAGCTTTTTAAGAAAAGTGTTAAAGTGTTTATCAAGTGTAAGATTAAAGAGGATTATAAATGACTGAAATACAATTTAATGAAATAGAAGAAAGATTAGAAAATTTGAAATGTTAAAAATATGAAAAATTTTTAACATAAAAATGAAATATGTTAAAAAAAGCCAAAAAATTTAACAAGTCCATTAAAACTAATGGGCTTGATTAAGTTTTTAAAAAAGGACAAGAAATGAGCATGAGAGAGTGTGCTTTAAAGACTTTTAAAATGCTTTTAGAAGATATTTTAAATGATAAAAATGGTTTTTATAGATACAAAAACGGCAAATTAAATATCTCTAAGATATCTCGTGTAAGTGGTCTTAGCTGGAGCTTTTTAAAAAGAGAACTTTACATAAGAGGTCTTTTATGAGTCCAAAACAAATAAGATTAAGAAAGCAACTTTTAACTAAAATTCATATGCACAAAGAATATCTTTATTATAAAAAACATAATGCTTGGCAAGATTTTTTAACTTTAAGATTTGAAGTAAAAAGCTCTAAAGACTTAAGCATAGATGAGCTTAAAATTTTACTAGATATCTTCGATGGAAAAATCAAAGATAGCTTATCTTTTACTCCTGATTTAAAAGGTAGAGCGATATTAAAAAAAAGCGGTTCTATAAAACAATTTTTTTATCTAAAAGCTCTTTTAGAGCAAAATAAAATAAATATCTTTAGTTTTTATAAGCTTTGTAAAAAAACTTTAAAAAAGGATGTATTCTCGCTCTTAGATCTTGATAAAAAAGATTGTACTACTATGATAGTGGTTTTAGAAAAAATTCTTAAAGCTGAACAAAAAAACAAAAAATAAATATAATTCTTTAAAAAACTTTCTTTAAAGGATTATTATTGATCTGCCCACGATGTGCTAACGATAAAACGAGAGTTTTAAAAACAATAAAATCAGATATCAATGAGAGATTTAGAAGATGTGTTAAATGTGGCTATGCCTTTACATCTATCGAACTTGTAAAGATAGATAAATACGCTGAACACTATATAAAAGAAACTCAAAAAGGTTTGTTTGATGAAGAACTTTACTCTCAAGGGTCTTGAAAATCTTTTGAAAAAATGTGAAAATTTAGAAGATGAGAAAAAGCAAATCATTTTAAGGGAGATTTTTGCTGAAAAACTCTACAAAGAAAGCAAAGAAAATTTAGAAAAAGAACAAGATTCTAATGCTAAGAAATGGGCTCCTTTAAAACAAAGCACATTAATTTCAAGAAAAGCACAAAAGATCATGCATACCAAAAAGCTTTTTGCAACTGGATCCATGCAAAGTTCTTTACATAATGGAGTAGAAAATGATAGAGCATTTGTGGCACTAAATGCAACTCATAAAGGTTTTGCTTATGCAAGCGTACATCAATTTGGAAGTAAAAAAATAACGGCAAGACCCTTTTTACCTATTGACAAAGAATTAAATATCAATCAAAGAGTAGCAGATGAAATGGAAGCTGAAGTAAAGGATATGCTTTTAACTCTTTTTAATCAAAGCTTAAAATGATTTTGATATACTAAGGCTTTATTAAAGGAGTTAAGATGCCTAGTTTGGAAGAAATTCAAAATCAAATTTCTGATTTTTCTAATGCAAAAAGTATTTTTTCAAAAAAAGAAATTAAGGTTTTGCCTGAAATTCTATGGGAAGGTGAAAAAGTAAAAAAAGCCGCACAAGGAACATACAATCTTGCTACTGGATTACTTGTAGCTACAGACAAAAGATTAATTTTTATAGACAAAGGTTTTATTAACTTAAAAGTAGAAACCTTTCTTTATGATAAAATTTCTTCAATTGAATATAGTACAGGATTGATATTTGGCGAGATAGTCATTTATGCTTCTGGTAATAAAGCCAAAATTAAAAATATGGAAAAAAATGAAACAAAAGATATGGCTGAGTTTGTAAGAGAATTCATTCAAAGCAATAACAATCAAGAAACGGCAAAGCAAACCAATACTAATAATGATTTAATGGCAGAGTTAGAAAAAATATCAGATCTTAAAAATAAGGGTATTATTACCGAAGATGAATTTAAAACAATGAAAGAAAAAATCATAGCAAAAATGTAAAAACAACTATCTTAAATAATACTCTTTCTTAAGCAAAGTTTGAAATAAAACTTATTATAATTATTTAATAGCTATCAAGTATGGGAGCAAATGCTAGATACGGCGAAGCGTCTTTACCCCGTTACTGAGCCGTTAGCTATTTTTTATAGATAAGCTTACCTTGACTTAAAACATTTTTAAAATATGCACTATCTTCGCTTAAAAACATCGTTTTATTATTGATTTGATTTCCTTTTTGATTTAATACCATCACAAGTGCTTTTACGCCATTATCATAAAAGTATTTAATATATGTTTTTTTAGTAAAACCTTTATAAAGCGGATCATTATCCATACTCAATCTAATTTCATCAGGATCACTCACAAGTTTTGGTAAATAATCTATATAAAAATGGCGGTTATTTTTCTTTATTTTGGTAGTTTGTTTTTTCTTATCATAAAAAAAATCATCATCCAAGCTTATCACATCACCAATTTTATCTACGAGTAAATCTCCTTTTTTAATGTTAAAAGCTTCATAGACTTTTGCCATAAGTTCTTTGTCGCTTAAATTTTCATAACTCTTTGTTTTTGGCAAATTTTCCAAACTCTCATCTAGGCTTATTCTTGTTTCTTTTGGAATTTGTGTGTTTTCTCTTTTATCATAAGAAAAATTTTTAGAAGCTATGCTTTTTGGATTTTTTAAAATTTTGTATTTAGCCCTCGCTTCTTTTTCGCTTACTGCGATAACTTTACATTTGCAATTATAATCGTTTGGTGGAAAAGAAGTCCTCCAAAAAGGATCATCTTTGTGTATAGCAATGTTATGCATTTTTTTATGTTCGCTTCTAGAGTCTTCTAAAAGTGCACATTTATAAACCCAATAAGTTTTATAAATGAAAGTGCTAAGTTGTTTAGCTCTTGCTTTTGCGTAAGCACTTTGCATATTAGTATGATAGATGGTTTTTAAACGATTTGCATTTATATTAATAGTACGTTTCTCGCCTGTTTTTGGATTTATAATTTCTTTTTTACCATACCAGCCTTTTTGTATTAAAATATCCTTTAAATTGTTTTTAAATTCATTAAAATTTGTACCTTCTTTCATTGCTTTTTTTATTTCTTCATGTAAATCATTCAAAATATCTGTTTTCATAATACCTGCTGCACTAAAAGCTCTATCATGGGCTTGTTTTTTAATTTCGTGGTATTTAAAACTTGTTTTTAAACCCTTGTTTTCTAAATAAGCATAAGCTTCATCCACGCTTTTATTAAAAATATCACTCATTACCTGTATCCAAAAGAGCTTGCATAGAAGCAAGAGCGATTTTTTTATCCAAACTTTCTTTTAATTTTTCAAAGCTAATGTTTGGATATTCCTTAAAAATTATTTCTTCTAATTCTTCATAACTTTCACATTTATCCCAAAAGCTTTTAATTTTTTCATAAATTTCATCACTGATTTCCCCTTCAGCATTTGCATTTAACTCTATTTTATCTTTGGTAAGTTTATTGTTTTTCTCTAGAACTAAAGAATTAAGAGCAAAATTATCGTTATTTTGTTCTTTTTTCTTTAAGCCTTCTATTTTAAAAACTTTAGACAAAAACTCAGCTGGTATTTCATACCCCATTCCTGAAATGGTGCTATAAACTCCTGCTAAATACTGCTCATCAATTTCTTTGTTTGTATCAAAAATGAACTCAAATTCACAAGGAGTGGCAAAATTAAGTTTTAAAATTTGCTCTAGTAATTTTTGTATGCTTTTGGTTAAAAAAAGCGTATCCATTTCTCCTACATTAAGTCTAACTTCTTCGTGGATATTCCCTAAAGCTTGGGTGCCATTTTGCACGGCATTTCCTGCTAAAACCTGACCACTGATTAATTTTGAAATGGCTTCATCGCAGTATCTTAAAAAATCAGTAAAAGTAGAAGTTGAAAGCCCAGAGTTTAAAAGCTCTATCATATCTTCTTTGTTAAAAATCCCAACACTTGCACTTCTTAAATGGCTAAGCTGTGTCAAAAGCTCTTCAATTTCTTTATCATCATTTGCATTTGTAGTTTTTGCAATAATAGGTGGTACGCTTAAATTATCAAGATAAGAAATATTTTTACTCATTGCAAGCTGTTTTAAAACTGCAATGCTTACAACATTATAAAAAAGAGCTTGTTCTATAAAAGAGCCCGAATCACTAGGATGTAAATGTAAAAATATATCATCACATTCATCTATAAAAAGCTTTTTACTTTCACTATAAAAAAACAATCTTTCCTTATTATCCATTGAAAAAAATCTAGGACTTATGTATTTAAGATGTGGTAAAACACTAACATCTTTAACTTTCCATTCGATTAAAAATGCTGCAAAACCATAAACAACCGCGGCACTCATTTCAAATACAAATTTTCTAAAATCACTCTTAGCTAGATAATTTTGCAAAAATTCTTTCTGTCTTTCGTCCTTGCAGTTGATATACATAGGAAAAGAACACATTTTAAAACGTCTTTTCATTACTTCACTTGCAATTTGCGGATCAAAGCGTTTAAAATAATCATAAATACTTATAAGTTCGCTAAAATTTTCACTATTTAAAGCACTGATTATACTATCAAAATCAACACTACTTGCTACGCTTTTTCTTGAACTTTTGTTTAATATTCTCATAAAAATCCTTTTTTAAACTTTTTCTTACTGAGTATTCTATTGATCGCTTTATAATCCGCGTTTCCTGCACTTGAAGCAATTCTAAAAGCCATCTCGGAGGCATCCAGTAAATCATCGTGTGCTGCCTTTGGATAAGTTAGCATTTCTTCAACAAGTAAATTTGAATTGCTATCTATTAAAATCGTGCCATCGTTAATATAAGGAGCCAAACTATCAATACGAAGTTCTTTTGCAACTTTATTCTTTAGCTCGCAAACACTTAAAACTATGCCGATTTTCAAAGCCTCTTCTTTTAATTTATCTTTGAAAAACTCTTGAAAAGCTATAGTTTCAATAGCTATTTTTACTACTTTGCCTAAGCTTAAATATTTTATATAAAGTTTTAATATCACATCTATCATTTTACTTGGAGAGATTTTATAACCGCTTGCTTTTAAATGAAATTTATTTTTTTCTATTCTTTTAAGTTCAGCAATAGCAAAATAATCTCCTTTTGCTTTTCCAAGTGCAGGGTCAATTCCTAAAACTACTAAATCAAAATCTTGCTCTTTTTCTATGATTTTATATTCGCTAAAAATAGCAGTCTCATTGCTTAAAGCTTTATTTTGATACTCGCTATAAAAGCTTGGTGTATCTGCAAAATATTCTTTTAAGATTTCCATTTTGTTTAAGTTCTCATCATCAATTTTAAAACCTTTTAAATCATCTTTTAAGATATTATTTTTATCAATTAAGTCAAGACGATCTGGAAAATTTAATACCAAAGGAAAATCATAGATTAAAAAGCGTTTATCATCATTTAAACGATTTAGCAAGCTATCTTGATGTAAAATAGTGCCGACAACTAAATACAAGTAGTTTTCTGTAGTTCTTGCAACCAGTTTTAAAATCGCCTTATTGAACCATTTGTAAAGTTTATCTCTTTGAGTTTTACTTTCTACATTTTCATCGTTTTCTATATCATCACAAATGATTAAGTCAGGTCTTTTTCCTAAATAATTAGTCCCTCTTATTTTTTTGCCAGCACCAAAAGCTTTGATTTTTTTATATTCACCGCCACTTATAAAAACTATAGCTTCACTAGTCCATTCATCACCCAAACTGATCTCAAAATCATTGATTAATTTAGCATTCTCTTCAAGCTCTGTTTTTATAGTAGCTATACTTTCACTTGCAATATCTAAAGTAGAAGAGATAATTAAGGCGTATTGCTTTTTATTGCTAAGAAGTGAGTAAATCGTCCAAAGTCTTACCAAAAGTGTTGTCTTAGCACTACCACGATAGGCTTTAAAACAGAGATGTTTGCTTGTTTTTTCTAGTTTTTCAATATTATCATAAATAAAATTTCTAAAAAGTGAGCTTTCTTTTTTAATAAAATTAATATGATGGGCAAAGTATTCAAATACAAAAGCTTTGAAACCTTGTTTTAAAATCCTTTCTTTTCTTGCTTTTTTATCTTCTTTGTGGTTAAATTTTAATGCTTTTAATCTTGCCTTTATTTCATTTAATTCCATCTTATCCATTTGTAGTCCAAAAAAAGTATTTTTAAAAAGCTTTAAAATACATTTAAAATCTTTTAAATCTAAATGATTAATACTAAATATTACATCTTGTCTATTTTTCTATTTACAAGCTTTTCTACAAGCTGTTCTATCTTAAGCAATGCATCGGTTCCCATGTAAGCTGCAAAACCCCCAAAAGCGACACTTAGTTTTAATCCAAAGTCTAGATAACTTGCTATTTCAAATACAAGATAAGCTACAAACATAGAACCTAGCATTCCTTTTACAAAGGTTAAAAACTTACCTTTTACATCTTTGTAAGGTTTTAATTTGTCTTTTGTTACTATACCTACAAGTCCAGCAAATACACTCACAATACTTAAAATGCAATAGATAAATATATCTTCAAATTTCATATGCTAGTTCCTTGTTAAAATTTCAAATGCATAAAATAAAATCAAAGCAAAACTAGAAAATAAAAGAGCTATGAAAAGTTCTTTTATAAAATCTTTTTTAATTGATTTGTTATTTTCTTTCATTTGTTATCTCCGGTGCATTGCTTTGCTATATCTTCAACTTCAAGATAATAAGAGCTGATTTGTTTTGCACTTTCTAAATCACCCTTATCAAAAGGCTTTAAAGGAAGTTTCAAAGGGCACTTTATAGGAATTTTTACTTCTTGATACTGCGTTTTAATCAATAGCTCTTTAGGAGCACAAGCTGTAAAAACAAAAGATATAAAAATATAAAAAAGAATTCTCATTGCTTAGCTCCTAAAATTTTAAAAAGCTCTTTATAAGCTTTAAGCTCACTTTCGCAGCTTTTATCTTTGATAAAAATTTCTTTTACTTTTGAAACTTCCTTTAAAACCTCTTTGGGTTTTAAATCAAGCTTTAAATTTTCAAATGCTTTATTTTGTTTTAAAAGTTGCTCTTTGTTTGTTTTGATTTCATTTTTTAAATATTCTTTTGTGAGTTTTAATTGATTGTTTTCAAGAACCAAAGAGTGATTCTCATAATACAAAAACCCACAAACACTTAAAAGCAAAACAATGATAATATTTGAAACACCAAAAAACTTTTCCAAAATAAAGCTAAACATTTTTATTCCTTAAGAATAAGTCCATCGGGCTTTTTTTCCTCTGGTATCAATATGCACAAAACCACCAAAAGGATTTTCAAAATTATGTTTTATAGCAATTCCAAAAGGTTTATTACCATATTTTTCTAAAACGTATTGATGCACTTCTTCAGTTTTAACACCTTTAACCACAAAATCAGCCGCACTGCCGATGGTGTGTTGGCTTTTAGCAGCCCCACCTACTTTGGCATTATGTTCTTTGCAACGATAACCACTATTTATAATAATAGGTGCGTTGTAATGCTCTTTGATTTCACAAAGCACATCGACTAATTCATCACTTGGAACATTAGGTGGTAATTTGCATTTACCACATTTACATTTAAATTCGCTTTCTTTAAAATAGGGATTTTCTTTCATCTTGCTCTCCTTCTGGTTTAGAAAAAATTTCTATATTGAATTTAAGTCTATAAGCAAATAATGAAGAGTTTATAAAACCACTTTCAATACTGCTTAAAAGTTTTTTAGTTGTATCAAACTCAAAAAGCTTTAATCTTAGTTCATCAATTTGTTTAATTAGAGAATTTTTATCTTTATTGAAAGTATGAGAACTAAAAATTAAAGAAAAACCTACACTATCTTTATGATGATTGACACTTGTGAGGCTTTCAAGCATTAAGTAAAGCCCACCTTGTTTTATATCTTCATAATTTGCTATACCTATGGCATTAAAATGCTTTAATAAATCTTTGCTAACACTATCTAGAGTCAAAACTTATCCTTTCTTTGCATTACTCTAAGTCTTAAAGAGTTTAAATTTCCATCTTGATCTACTATAGGAGCATTTTGTATCTGTTTTAAAGCATTATCTAAAAGCATTTTATCTTCATCATCTAAAACGATTTTAAGATAAATTTTTATACGAATATATGCAAAATCTTCCCAAATAAAACCAGCAACATCTTTATTTTTACAAACATCATCCGCATCTTTTGCAGCTTTTGCAACCACTTCTCTTGTGATTTCATCAATGTTTGCTAAGTTTTGTTGTGCTCTTTTCATAAGTGCTAACTCTTTTAAAGTAAGAGCTAGCATCTTAGGAGGAGTTAGCAAAGGTGTCATTTACTGCCTTTTTTATTATTTTCTGAAGATTTAGGGTTTTTTATCTCATTGCTTTCTTTTGCAATTTTTTGCTTTTCTTTTTCAAAACCTTGTTTTTCTTTTAAAAATTCTTCCTTTTCTTTTTCAAGAATATCTTTTTCTTCTTTGAGTTTCTCTTTTTCTTTTTCAAAACTTTGTTTTTCTTTTTCAAAATCCTTCTTTTCTTTTAGAAACTCTTCTTTTTCTTTTTCAAAACTTTCTTTCTCATTATTAGAAGAATTTTTTGCTCTTAAAATCTCATTTTGTTCTCTAAGTTTATTAGCTGAAGCAATATTATCCATTATTCTGCCTTTCCGCTTGATTTATAAGCTAGTTGCCAAAGTCCATAACCTGCATTATCTTCACTATCGATTCCATATTGAAAAGTTTTACGCATAAATGCAGCCTCATCAGTAGGATTGTCTTTAGCTACAAACTCTGCACCCTTGTTAATTTGTAAAATTAAAGGCTTGATAGGTTTAGTATTATCAATCAAATACCAAGCTTCTTGATCTTTTAAATTTGCAGAGGTGAATACTTCTACTACACCTTTAAAAACATTGCTTGATCCATTAATTAAATCACTATTTACAATCTCAAGTGCCTTAGCTTCCAAGCTTAAAGGAACTACTAAAAGTGCAGGGTTTATGTTTAAGGTGCGTCCACTTTCATTAGTCAAGGCACGCATATTTTTTCTAGCTTCCATAAGACTTTGTGCGCTTAATTTTTTCTCTCCAAGATTTGAAAAGGACACGCCGCCTATATCATGATCGTTTGCGAAAAATGCTTTACCATCAAAACAAGTTTGATTTTGCTCTAAAAGGGTAAAAATAAGGTCATTATAATGATTTTGTACCTCATAAGCTAACATTTCAATTTGCGGTCTAACGATTCCTAAATTATCATAAGTTATCACATCTCGTGGCACTTCAATAGAGCTTTCCCAGTCTTTTTTGGTAATGGTATAGCCTTGTCCTTTGAGTTTGCTAAATTGACGATCGCCTATCCATTCACGCATTTTTGGCAAAGACGCTAAAAATTGGTATTCTACAACTAAAGAATTTGCATTGGTTATCATCGCAAATTTTTCATAATCTTTATTTCCATTCTCAAGAGCATTGTTAAAAATAGTACTAAAACCTTTATTTACTGCTTGCATATAAGCAGTACTTAATTCTGTAAAAGCCATTATTTATCTCCTTTGATTCCAAGTTGTTTAAAAACTTTTGCTTCATAAGCGTTAAGTTCTTTTCTTTTGCTTGTAAAAT
>NZ_NXLY01000020.1 GCF_005406225.1 Campylobacter taeniopygiae
ATTAAAAAAATATTTTTTAAGCATATATTAATAGGGGGGGGGTATAATCAAATTTTGATTTTAACATAAAGGCTTTCTTCCATGCTCACCCACATCTATAACTTCCTAGAAAAAAGCGTTGAAAACTTTAGTGAAAAAATAGCCTTTGTTGAACCTTTTGCTAAAAAAGAAATCACCTATAAAGAATTTGATCTTTATTCTAGAAAAGTTGCTAGTGAAATTCTAAGAACTTTAAATAATGATACCTTACCTTTACAAAAAGCCATTCTTATCATATTACCTAAAGGAATTGATTGTTTGATTTCTTTCTTTGGTGTAGCCTTAAGTGGAAACTTTTATACACTCTTAGATGAAAAAAGTCCTAAAGAAAGAATAGAAAAAGTTATAGAAGTTTTAAAACCAAAACTTCTAATCACCTCTAAAGAATTAAAATTAAATTTAAATTTACCTACTCTTTATACGCAAGATTTTCAAAGTTTTAATATCGATGAAAATCTAATCACTAAAGCCAAAGAAAAACACATCGATACTAATTTACTTTATGTGCTTTTTACAAGTGGAAGTACAGGAATTCCTAAAGGAGTAAGTATTGCTCATAAGAGTGTGATTGATTATACTTTTTGGTTTTGTGATGAATTTGATATCAGTAAAAATGATATTTTAGCTAATCAAGTCCAATTTTATTTTGATGTTTCAGTTTCTGATATTATGGCAACCGTGTTTAAAGGTGCAACCTTGCACATTATCCCTAATCATCTTTTTGCCTTCCCTGCTAAAATAATACAATGTTTAGAACAAGAAAAAGTTAGCACTATCTTTTGGGTGCCTTCGGTTTTAATTTATTTTGCAAATGAAAAAGGCCTTAAAAAATATCCTTTAAATTCTCTCAAAAAAATACTCTTTGCAGGCGAAATTATGCCCAATAAACAATTAAACATTTGGAGAAAACATCTACCTCAAAGTTTATTTGCCAATCTTTACGGCCCTACTGAAATCACAATCATTGCTTGTTTTCATATCATCAACCGCCCTTTCAAAGATGATGAACTCTTACCTATAGGTAAAGCTTGTAAAAATACAGAACTTTTAGTCTTTGATGAAAATATGAATTATATAAGTCCTAAAGAAATAGGCAAAAAAGGAGAATTATATATAAGAGGAACTTCTTTATCCTTAGGATATTACAATGATAAAGAAAAAACAAACAAAGCTTTTATACAAAATCCTTTGCATGATAATTATTTAGATTTACTCTATAAAACAGGAGACATTGTTGCTTACAATGAATTTGAAGAATTATTGTGTTATGGAAGAGCGGATAATCAGATTAAGTATATGGGTCATAGAATAGAATTAGGAGAAATAGAAAGTATTATTAATTCTCATGATAAAGTAAGAAACTCTGCTTGTATTTTTAAAGAAGAGATTATTTGTTTTTATGAGAGTAAAGAAGAGATTGATTTTAGAATATTTTTAAAAGATAAATTACCCCCTTATATGATACCTAAACATTTTAAAAGAATAGATAGTTTTAAACTCAATCAAAATGGCAAGGTTGATAGAAATTATTATAAAGAACTTTAAGGAGAAACAATGGAAGAGATTAAGCAGTTTTTTATTAATATAGGCAGAGCTGATATTGATGAGAATATACAAAATTTGGTTAGTGATAATATCATCGATAGCATAGATGTAATGAATTTAATCAATGAGATAGAAAAATATTATAATAAAACTTTAGATTCTGATTTTATGCGGCCTATGTATTTTGAAAGTTTTGAGAGTATTAAGCAAATGATAAGCAAGGCTTTTGATTTATGAAAATTGTACTGTTTGGAACTTGTGAATTTGCTTGGTTTAATGCTTTTGAAAATTCCCTAAGAGAATGTAATGCAAAAGTAAATACTTTTAGCTTTCGCGCGATTCATCCTTTGGGGCATATATATAATTTATATAGAAAGAAAAATAGACAGATTTTAGAAGAAGCAGATCTAATTATTTTGGCTCCAACTGCTCAATTTTTTAAGGATGAAAGTGATTTAAAACATTTTTTACCAGTTTATAATCACATTTATAAAACTTTTAGCAAATTGCAAAAAAAAGTTTTAATTATCCAATGGCAACATTGTGTTTTTTGCTATGGAAGATTTAAATCTTTTCATAAAATTCAAAGCGAAAGATATGGTTTTAATTTTATAGATGCTTATGAATTTTGTTTAAAAGAAAAACTTCTTGATTTTTATATGCAAATAATTGATCCAGAACATCCTATGGCTTTTGTTTATTCAAAAATGGCACAAAACATTTGTGAAAATTTTAATTTTTTCAAGAAACCCAAAAAAAATATAAGTTTTGATATCCCTGATTTTAAAGTTTTAGATTTAGATGAAATAATAGACATTAAAAACGATAATTTTATTAATCAAAGAACTAATTTATATAAAGAGAATGTCTATAATTTAAAAAGTTCTAGAGAATTAAAACTTAATTTTCCAAAAGAATATCTTGGAATGAAAATTTTAGGAATGTATTACCGTAATAATAAGGATATATTATCTTATTGTATATTTGAAAATAAAAATCAAAAAATTTTACAAGGAATTTATCATGTGTTAAGCTTCAACGCTTTGGAATATAATTTTATAATTGACTCTGAAATTAAAATTCATCAAATATTAGATGAAAATGTTAAAAAACCATTATTTACTTGGTTTGATAAGACTTGGGAAAAAAATAAAGAAGATATTGGGATCATAGGTTTTCTTTTAGCACCAAAAGAAATAGAAATGGAAGAATTAGAATTTTCAGAAGATATGGAATTTGAAATTTCGAAAGAATATGATTTTACTCATCTTTGTGAATATTTAAAAGAATATAAAATTGTTATTGAACAATATAATCAAAGAAAAGATCCTATAAAACTAACACCCTTGCAAAATCAAATTAATACTTTAAACACTCAAATATCTAATTTAACCGATGAAAAACAAAATTTATTCAATGAAAAAAATAATCTTGAAATTCAGATTAATGCCTTGAATACTAAGATGAAAAATTTAATAGATAAAAAATATAATTTAGAAATTTTAAATTTAGAACAAGACCTAATCATCAAAAAACTAGAAAGCAAAAAGTTAGCTAAATCTTTAGGAATTAAAATGGATATTATTAATCCTAAAGTAACTTTTATCCAAGCTAATTCAGCTAAGGCAAGAATTCAAAACCAACTTTCTTATAAACTAGGTCAAGCTATGATAGAAAATTCAAAAAGCATACTAGGTTATATAAGAATGCCTTATGTTTTATCTTATATAAAAGATAAGCATAAACAAGAACAAAAAATTTATGAGGAAAAAATCAAAAAAGATCCTTCTTTAAAATTACCTCCTTTAGAATCTTATACTGATTATAAAGAAGCTTTAAAATTTAAAGAACATTTATCTTATAAATTAGGAGAAGCTTTGATAAGAGCTAATAATAATTGGTACGGGGGGGGGTATATCAAATTGTGGTTTGAGATAAGAAAACTTAAAAAAGAATTTAGAAATAAAAAAGCATAATTTTTCATCTAAGATTGAATTTGATTATTTTTGAAAGGTATTTTTCAAATAAATTTAAAATTCAAGAAAAATAATCCCAAACCACTTTGATGATAGTTATGCCCACTACGATTAAAAATAGACTTAGCTTATTTTTTGATAAAATTTGTTAAAATTGCGAAAATTAACTTTAGAAAGAAATTTTTATGGATAATTATGAATTTAGCGAACTATTAAAAACTCTTAAAAATAAAGTAGGCAATATAGCCTCTATCATCAAACCGCAAAGCATTCAAGAAAGGCTTAAGGAAATTGAAGAGTTAGAAAATTCTCCTTCTTTTTGGAATGATGTTAAACAAGCTGGAGTTATCGGAAAAGAAAAAACTAAAATTGCAAATTTATTAAAAAAATACGAAGAAGCTTTATCGGCCGTTGATGATGCAAGCGAACTTTTTGATTTGGCTAATGCAGAAAACGATATGCAAACCTTAGAAGCTTTATTTAATGATGCGCCAAAACTTGAAGATACGATAACAAGCCTTGAAATTTCCATGCTTTTAAGTGGAGAAAATGATAACAAAAACGCAATTGTTTCCATTCATCCAGGAGCAGGTGGAACAGAAAGTAATGACTGGGCAAGTATGCTTTATAGAATGTATTTAAGATTTTGTGAAAGAGAAGGATTTAAGGTTGAAACTCTTGACTTTCAAGAAGGCGATGAAGCAGGACTTAAAGACGTAAGCTTTTTGGTTAAGGGTGATAATGCTTATGGTTATTTAAAGGCTGAAAATGGAATTCATCGCTTAGTAAGAACTTCTCCTTTTGATAGTGCCGGACGTCGTCATACAAGCTTTTCAAGTGTTATGGTAAGTCCTGAGCTTGATGATGACATAGAGATTGAAATCGAAGAAAAAGATATCAGGATTGATTATTATCGTGCTAGTGGTGCAGGCGGACAGCACGTTAATAAAACAGAATCAGCCGTTAGAATCACACATTTTCCAACAGGAATAGTCGTGCAATGCCAAAACGATAGAAGCCAACATAAAAACAAAGCAACCGCTTTTAAAATGCTAAAATCTCGCCTTTATGAGCTTGAACTCATGAAACAACAAGATAGTGCAAATTCAGGCGAAAAAAGCGAGATAGGCTGGGGACATCAAATCCGCTCTTACGTGCTTTTTCCTTATCAGCAAGTCAAAGACAATCGCAGCGGAGAAGCCTTTTCTCAAGTAGATAATATCTTAGATGGAGATATCAAAAAAATGATTGAAGGCGTTTTGATCGCTTTAAAAGCAGAATGATTTTATTCAAATAAATTTTTATGCAAAATCTCCTCTAAAATCACTGTAGCATAAGAGCCTTTTTGTAAGAAAAATTCTATACAAAAATGTGCTTTTTGCTCATCGTATCGCCACTTAACATCCTCCAAATACCCCCACATAAAGCGTCTTGAACCTTGCATTTTAGTTTTAAATTCCCAAGCATCTTTAAAAATTTCATTCTCTAAATTTAAAGCCAAGCCTTCTTTAGCTTCATACGCTTTTGCGCCTATTAAAAGCCCCATAGCGCTAATATCTCTTGCCTTAAAACGCTCAATCTCACTTTCTAAATCTTCACATAAAAAACATTTACCAAAAGGATAGTGCCCTAAAACCTCACCTTTTAAAAGCTTGAAAAAATGTTCTTGTTTTTTTAAGCTCTTAGCTTCTTCTTTAGAGATATGATAAATTTGTATAAGCTCTTTTTCGCTAAATTCTTTTGAAAAATGCGACAATTCCACTCTTTTACTCAAATAACGATTAAAAAGTTCGCTTTGAAAAGCTGAAATTAAAAATTCTTTCATTTTGACATTTTTCATTTTTTTGCCACGCAAAATTTCAAGTCCTTCTTTGTAATTATCTCCAAATTTACCAAAACGCTGATATCCAAAATAATTAGCAAAACCTTGTTTGTCTAAGTTTATAATAGCCTGTTCAAGTTTTAAAGCATCACTTGGTAAAACTTTTTTCAAGCGGATAAAAAAAGAATTACCTTTTAAATGCCCTATTCTTAATTTATTTTCATGGGTAAAAGTTTCTAAAATTTTTAATTTTGGATGAGAGAAATTGTTTAGAGTATGTTCAAATTTTTTAGGCATAGAAATATACTGAAAGGTTGATCCTTGCTTATCCTTAAGTCCAGCATAACCAAAATCGCGTATTTTTACCCCACTAACTTCACTTAAAATTCTTAAAGCTTCGTTGGTGCTTAAATCTTTTTTGTTAATGTGTAAAATGAGATGCTCACCTTTGCCACTAAATTCATACAAGGCTTTTTCACGTACCACAAAATCATCGCTATTTTTGCTAAAATACGCATTAATAGGAGCGTGTTTTAAACTATATAAAGGCTTAAAAATGGTGTTCTCTTCCATTAAATTCATACTTTCCTTTCGCTGCTTTTCCAAAGATATTTAATTTCACGCGATGTTTTTTTGCAATTTGTTCTATCTTAAAACGTTGCGTTTCATCAAAAGCAAATAAAATTTCATATTCTTCTCCACTATAAAGAGTATAATTATCTAAATTTTTTAACCATTCAATGCCGCATTTATTTTTTGCTAAAAGTCTTGATAAATCTTTACTCAAGCCATCCGAAATATCCATCGCACAAGAAATAAAAGGGGCAATTTCATAAAAAAAATCTTGTCTTAATTTTGGTTTTATAAAGCGATGGTTTAAATTTAATTTACCACCGTTTTGCAAAATTTCAAGTCCTTTTAAACTCTCTCCTAAATTCCCCGTATAAGCTAGCAAATGTCCTTTTTTTAAGCCTTTTCTAAACACAGCTTTTTCTCTAACCTTAGAGATAATAGTAACGCTGATATCGATTTTATGATTATAAATCGTATCGCCACCTATGATTTTTATACCAAATTTTTTTGCCGTTTTTAAAAAACCTTTTTGTAAAGTTTTGATTTCTTCATTGCTTAAATTAGGCAAAGCAAGTCCTAAAAGTGCGTATTTTGGCTCAGCATTCATCACAATAGCGTCAGAAATATTTACCAGCATTGCCTTAGTAGCAATTTGCTCCAAAGTAAGCCATTCTCTTTTAAAATGCACATTTTCAAAAAATAAATCTTTACTATAACACCATTGTTCAACAATAGCACCATCATCGCCATTTTTTTCATTTAAAAAAGCATGAATTATAAAATCTTCTTTATTCATAAAAAAATTTTATGAAATTTCTTTTTAAATTCTATTAAATTTTAATTTTTTTTTATATAATATTTATCCTAAAGATATCAAGGAAAAAATTATGAGAAATTTAGAACTTAGACTTTTTAGATTTGATAAAAATAAAGATTATGAGAGTTATTATAAACCTTATGTTTATAGCAACTATGAAAATTTTGCCACTCTTTATGATTTACTTTTACAAGTGCAAGATGATGATATTTATTTCGAATTTGAAAAAAATGAGAATTCTCATATAGTTGTTAATAAACAAATTTTACCTCTTAATACTCCTTTGGAAGAGTTGATTAAAAAGCATGATTTTAATCTTATTATTGAACCGCTAAACACAAAAAGATCGATAAAAGATTTGATCATAAATAAGGATGATTTTTTAAGCAAATACAAATACCTTGCTCCATTTAGCAACGAAGAAGATAAAAAATTTTATGAAAAATACGACTATCTATATTATGCCAATGAAATTTTAGAATTTCTTCCTGAGTATATGGGAGATGCTTTATTTTACCTTGCGTTTGAAATGATCAAAAAATATCCAGATAAAAAAGTGGAAATTTTAAAAGCTATTTCTGATCCTGAAAAAGGAATCTTTTATCATATTAATGGCACTAATGAAAAAGTAGAAAATGTGATTGAAAATTTAAAAAAAGAAATTTTAAATTTAGGACTTTTTGATGAAGATTTATTGCATTTTAATTTACCTAAAAATAGTGCTTTTGAAAATGAAATAAAAGAACTTGGGCAAGTCAAGCATGATTTTAGCAATTTCAATATAGCTTTTTATGGTTTTAAGCCTTGTGATAATTTAAGATCAAAAATCAAAGCAAAATTTATTTCATACGAAAATTCTGATAAAAATAATGGCTTTGATCTTTTAAAACTCAATAGCAAACTTAGCTATAAAATGGCGGCAAAAATTCTTTTAGATGCTTATGATAGCGGGAGCGATTTTTTAGTTGTAAAAAATCCTAAAGATTTTTATATGTTTGATACTTGTGCTAAAAAACTTATGAGTATAAGCGATAGAGATTTTAAAGATTTTTACATTTTAAGCCATTTAGAATTTTTATCTTTAATTCAAGGTATTAAAAACCCGTCTTTGCAAAATCATGAATTAAAAGTAACCTTGATATGAAAATTTCTTTAGAATGTAAAGATATCATTATAGAAAGAGCTTTGGCTCTTTTTTTAAAAGAACACTTAGTGATGAAAAAAGATTGTGATTTTATCATTAGTGATGAAAAAATTCCCTCAAGCAAACCTTTATTTCTTATAGCTGCTAATTCTCCTTTTTTGAGTGTGCCTTTTAGTAAGGAAGCTTTGTTTAAATCTTTAAACGATTTTGACAATGCCTTAAAAACAACCGCTCAAAAACTCGCGGATGAAAAAAGAAAAATTTTAGAAGCAAAGATTGACTCCATAGCAGAAGAATTTAGAAAAGATTATCAAACAAAAATAGATCTTGCCATTAGCGAACTTAAAGATAAACTTGTTAAAGCTTTGATACATGAGTGAAGATTTTATTCGTGTAAAAGATTTTTTAAAAGAATATCAAAAAATCTCAGATTCAAAAAATAAAAAAAATCAAACAATAAAAATTTATACCTTTATAGAAAGTGGACAATACAAAGGAAAAAAACTTCTTTTGCCTTCACTTGAAAAAACAAGAAGCACTAAAAGTATAGTCAAAGCTTGTGTTTTTAATGTCATAAGGCAAAATTTAAGAAATAAAATTTTTATAGAAGCTTTTGGAGGAAGTGCTTTGATGGCGGCTGAAGCTTTAAGCAATTTTGCCTTAAAATCTTATGCGATCGAGCTTGATAAAAATGCTTATAAAATCGCGATTCAAAATTCTAAAATCGATCAAAATTTAAATGTCATACAAGGAAATACTTTTGAAATTTTACCTCAGCTGATCGAAAAATTAACTCAAGAAAATATTCCTATTTTTCTTTATCTTGATCCACCTTTTGACATCAGAAAAGGTTTTGAAAAAATTTATGAAGATATTGAAAATCTTTTAAAAAATCTTAACCGAAAAAATATAGAAAAAATTATTTTTGAACATCATTCTAAAATAGAACTCCCGCAAAACATAGAGGAATTTCAAAAAAACAAATCCAAAAAATTTGGTCTAACTACTCTTAGTTTTTACGAAAACACCCTTTAAAATTAAACTCTTAAAATTGGAACACTTTTTGCTTTATTTTATGTAATAACATAGATTAAAGGAATAATCCATGAGAGTTTTAATGCTTTTTTTACTCTTTATGACAAATATTTTTGCAATACAAATCAAGGATGTAGCAAACACTGTAGGTGTTAGAGATAATCAACTTATAGGTTATGGACTTGTGGTTGGTCTTAATGGTAGCGGAGATGGAACAAGTTCTAAATTTACTCTACAATCAGTATCCAATCTTTTACAAGGTATGAATATCAAAGTAGATCCAGCAGATATCAAATCAAAAAATACAGCCGCTGTAATGGTAACAGCAAAACTTCCAGCTTTTGCCAAAAGTGGAGATAAGCTTGATATTACAGTATCTTCTTTAGGGGATGCAAAATCTTTACAAGGTGGAACGCTTTTACTCACCGCACTTCGTGGGATTGATGGTGAAATTTATGCAATCGCACAAGGATCAATTTCAACCGGAGGACTCACAGCTAGACCAGGTGGCGCAGGTAGCCATTCTACAGCAGCAACTGTGATGGGCGGAGCTAATGTAGAAAGAGAAATTCCACAAAATTTCAGCCAAAACAATGATTTAACTTTAAGTTTAAAAGTGGCTGATTTTCAAACTGCTAGCAATATAGAAAGAGTGTTAAATAATGTTTTTGGAGAAGATGTTGCTAAAGCGATTGACTCACGCACTATAAAACTTAAAAAGCCAGAAGATCTTTCAAATGTAGATTTTATGGCAAGAGTTTTAAATCAAGATATAGCTTATACTCCAGAAAGCAAAGTGATTATCGATGAAAGAACAGGAACGGTGATCGCAGGTGTTGATGTAGAGGTTGAACCTGTATTGATCACTCATAAAGATATCACAATCAAAATTGATCCTAATAATAACACCACCCCAAATCAAAATGAAATTGATATGAAAGATGGCGGTTTTATAGATCCTAGTTCAAATACTTTAAGGATCAATAACACAAAAAGCACAGTTGCAAATATCGCAAGAATGCTTAATAAACTTGGAGCAACTCCAAATGATATTATAGCCATCATGGAAAATTTAAAACGTGCAGGTGCAATTACAGCTGATTTGGAGATTATATAATGAAAGTGGATAATTTTTTAAATACATTTAATATGGATAATGTTTTATTAAATAAAGCGTCAAGAAGTCTAGAAAATCATATCAAAATAAATGATAATGATATAGTCACTAAAACCAAAGAAGACGAAGCTTTAAAAGAACAA
Source organism: Campylobacter taeniopygiae (assembly GCF_005406225.1). Classification (GTDB taxonomy): domain Bacteria; phylum Campylobacterota; class Campylobacteria; order Campylobacterales; family Campylobacteraceae; genus Campylobacter_D; species Campylobacter_D taeniopygiae. The sequence goes on from NZ_NXLY01000020.1 coordinate 10,212, forward strand.
ACTGACGCTTTTGAAGCGTTTTTTTTAAAACAAGTTTTAGACGTGTCTTTAAAATCTCAAAATTCACTTTTTGGAAAAGATGCGAGTGATGAAATTTATTCATCTATGTATAATGACACCATCAGTAAGGCTTTAAGCGGTGGTATGGGTTTTTCAAAATTATTATACGATTTTTTAAAAGAAAGGGGTTAAGTTTTTTAATTTTTAGCCGATATAGTCTGTAGAGGATTATTAATAAAAATTTCAAGGAGGCAGAAATGATAAATCCTATACAGCAAGGCTACGTGGCGAGTTCCACATTAAACACAGTTCAGACAAATAAAGAAACTAAAACAAACGATACTCAAAAAACAGAGAATGATAAAGCTGCAAAGATTGCAGAACAAATTAAAAATGGCACTTATAAGGTTGATACAAGAGCCACAGCTGCTGCTATAGCTGATTCTTTAATTTAAAAAATTTTCTCTCTTTTTTTGAGTAAAAAAAGGAGAGAAAATGCTAAAAAAACATCTTGATGAGGTCAATGCTATCTTAGAAAAATTAATAGCATTAACCCAAGAAGACATTGAAAATATAAAAGTTGCAAAACACGATACTGTTGCACCTAGTGTTGAAGAAAAAAATAAACTGATTTCCGAATTTACAACAGCTAAAAAACAACTCGATGCTGCTTTAGTAGCTTTAAACAATAGCTCCGCTAAAGGACTTAGCGAACTACTTGATGAAGAGGATAAAGAAAAATTAGATTTATTGAAAAAAAATCTTCAAACTCTTCATTCTGCTAACAAAGAATACGCCAAATTTGTACTTATCATAAAAGATTTCTTTGATGGTTTAGTCAATAAAATGTTTAATCTTAATGATGGAACGAATAATGCTTATGGTGATAAAAAGACTACACCAGAGTCAATTTTTAAGATTAACGTGTAAGGAATAAGAATATGAGTATTTTTGGAACTTTATATACCGGAGTTACAGGATTACAAGCAAGTGAAGTGCAAATTGCAACTACCAGTAATAACATCTCTAACGCAAACGCAACTTTTTATACTCGACAAAGAGTTGTGCAAACAACCAATGGCTATGTTTCATCTAATGGAGTTCAAGTAGGTACAGGTACAGCTATAGAAAGTATTGTTCGTTTGCATGATGAATATTCTTATTTTAAATTAAAAGGAGCTTCAACCCAACTAGAATACACTAAATATATGGCCTCAACCTTACAAGAAATATCAGAACGTTTTCCAGATTTGCAAAATACAGGGATTTTACAAGATTTAGAAAATTACAATAAAGCTTGGAATGATTTTGCATCCAATCCAAATGAAAATGCTACGAAAGTAGCCCTTGTAAAGGCTTCACAAACATTAACAGAAAGCATTAATAATACCTTTTCAACCTTAGATAAAATTCAAAAGAAAATCAATAACGATATCAAATCAACCGTAGATGAAATCAATAGAATCGGTGAAGAAATTGCAACAATCAATAAGCAAATTTATGGTCAAGAAGCTCTTCCAACTGAACACGCAAACGAATTAAGAGATAGAAGAGATGAACTTGAACTCACCCTTTCAAAACTCGTAAGTGCCGTAGCCAGTAAAAATGAAATCAATCAAGATAATCGCTTAGACACAACCATAAATGATCCAGGACATCAATACAATCTTAGCATCGAAGGATTTAGCATAGTTGATGGGATCAATTTTCATCCACTAAAACTTGATTATGATGATAAAAATAAATCTTATAGTATTTATTATGAAACCGCAGATGAAAAAGTAAGAGATCTAACCGGTAAAATTTCAGGAGGACAATTAGGTGCTCAGCTTGATTTACGCGGTAGAAATTACGATAAAAGCAAAGGAAAATATAGCGATGGAATCATACAAGGCTATATGGATTCTTTAGATACTTTTGCCAAAACAATGATCAATGAAACTAACAATCTTTACGCTAGTTCTGCAAAAAGCCCTGTAACTTCTGATTATCTTTCAGGACTTCAAGGCAATATCCCTTTAATGAATTACGATAGAACTATACAACCAGGAAGTTTTGATATCGTCCTTTATGATGAAAAAGGGAATAAAAAAGTTACAAAAACTATCAATATCGATGTTAATACCACTATGGATGATATCGTACGTCAAATCAAAGCTAATACTGATGATAATGGAGATAAAGATTCAAATAACGATGTTGATGATTTGATCAATGTAAGTTTTAGTTATGATCCAACTTCCAATGACGGTTTATTTCAACTGACTGCCAAATCAGGATATAAAATAGCCATAGAAGATAAAGGGACTAATTTTGCAGGTGCTTTTAGCATAGGGGGATTTTTTAGCGGAAATAATGCAAGTGATATCAAAGTAAAAGATTCTATTTTAAGCGATCCAAGTACAGTAAGAGCTAGTTTAAACGGGGTTGATAGTGGTAATGATATGGCAAACAAAATCATACAACTTCAATACGATAAAGTTAATTTTTACAATGAAGATGGAACTATAGATCAACTGACTATGGAAGAATATTACCGTAAATTTACAGGAAAAATAGGATCTGATGGAGAAAATAACAATGTAGTCAATGCTAGCAATCAAACCTTTTATAATTCTGTGTATAGCGAGTATCAATCTAAAAGCGGAGTCAATACCAACGAAGAACTTGCAGCCTTAATACAATGGCAATCAAGTTACGGAGCTTCTGCGAAAATTGTTACTACTATTGATCAAATGCTAGATACTTTACTAGGAATTAAATCATAACCTAGTAAAATGTCTAATGTGTTAAAAGCAAAGCTAGATGCTTTAATAAAACTAAAAAATACCGATAAAGCTTTATTTGAAAATCCCGATCCTTTGCAAGTTGCCAAAATTTATAAAGATGAATTCATCGCTTTGCTTTGTGCTTTATTTGCCTATGGTAATGCCAAAAATATAGTTAATTTTTTAAATAAACTTGATTTTTCTTTACTTGACTTAAATGAAAAACAAATTAGAAAAAATTTAAAAGGCTTAAAATATCGCTTTCAAAATGAAAGAGATATTGTAGAAATTTTTATCACCCTCTCAAGAGTTAAAAAAGAAATTTCTTTAAATGAACTTTTTACCACGGCTTATCAAAAAAGGCAAAATACCACAGATGCTATCCTTGTTTTTATGAAAAAAATTCAAAAAATCAATACTTATTCTAGCTATGGCTATGATTTTTTCTTTGGAAAAATTTGGCAAAATATGCCAAAATCGCCGCTTAAAAGATATCACATGTATTTTAGATGGATGGTTAGAAAAGACGAGCTTGATCTTGGAATTTTTACCAATATACACACAAAAGATCTTTTAATTCCTCTTGATACTCATCTTTTTAAAATTTCCTTGACTTTAGGACTTTTAAAGCGTAAAATATATGATTATAAAAGCGTGTTAGAACTTACTAAAAAGTTAAAAGAATTTGATGCAAATGATCCTATTAAGTATGATTTTGCACTTTATCGTTTAGGGCAAAGCAAGGAGATTGATACATGGGCTTTGAACATTTAGATACAATTTATTATATTATATTATTTTTTGCGGCACTTTTTGCAGGTTTTATAGACTCAATAGTTGGCGGAGGCGGACTTATAACCTTACCAGCACTGATAGCTTGTGGAATTCCTGCACATTTATCTATCGCAACCAATAAAGTCCAAAGCGTATGCGGAGCTTTTACCGCAACAATCACTTACTTTAAATCCACAACCTTACCTCATCTAGCTTGGGGGATATCTTTTACCGCAGTAGGTGCTATCTTAGGAAGTTATAGCGTACTTTTTGTTAAGGATGAAAATTTAAAAATCATTATTTTAATCTGCTTGACTTTAACTTTTTTATACACGGCCTTACGTCCAAATTTGGGAAAATATGAAAACAATCCAAAAATTAAAAATATTAAATTTTTTTATCTTATTTGTGGCTTGACTTTAGGTTTTTATGATGGCTTTTTAGGTTCTGGAACCGGATCTTTTTGGATATTTGCTTGCGTAACCTTGCTTGGCTTTAATATGAAAAAAGCAAGCATGAATACAAAGATCTTAAATTTCACAAGTAATATCATCGCCTTAATCATTTTCCTATGGCAATATGAGGTTTTATGGAAAGTAGGATTAATCATGGCTGTTGGACAGATTTTAGGAGCTTTTATAGGTTCTAAACTTGTATTAAAGAGCAATGGAAAATTTATCAAAAGTCTATTTTTAATCGTAGTGGGCATAACTATCATCAAAGTTGCTTGGGATTATTTTTCTTGAACTCAAAATTTATTTTTGAAAAATACAAAAATATCTTTCAAAAATAATCAAATTCAATCTTAGATGAAAAATTATGCTTTTTTATTTCTAAATTCTTTTTTAAGTTTTCTTATCTTAAACCACAATTTGATATACCCCCCCCCGTACCAATTATTATTAGCTCTTATTAAAGCTTCTCCTAATTTATAAGATAAATGTTCTTTAAATTTTAAAGCTTCCTCATAATCAGGATA
>NZ_NXLY01000021.1 GCF_005406225.1 Campylobacter taeniopygiae
GACGCAATACCGCGAGGTGGAGCAAATCTATAAAATATGTCCCAGTTCGGATTGTTCTCTGCAACTCGAGAGCATGAAGCCGGAATCGCTAGTAATCGTAGATCAGCCATGCTACGGTGAATACGTTCCCGGGTCTTGTACTCACCGCCCGTCACACCATGGGAGTTGATTTCACTCGAAGCCGGAATACTAAACTAGTTACCGTCCACAGTGGAATCAGCGACTGGGGTGAAGTCGTAACAAGGTAACCGTAGGAGAACCTGCGGTTGGATCACCTCCTTTCTAGAGTACAAACTAATGAGTCTCACAACCATTAGTTCATATAAACTCAATCATCCTTGTTTAGATTTCAAAGATTGATGAAAAGCTAATTTATGGGGAATTAGCTCAGCTGGGAGAGCGCCTGCTTTGCACGCAGGAGGTCAGCGGTTCGATCCCGCTATTCTCCACCATGATAAGGGCCTATAGCTCAGCTGGTTAGAGTGCACCCCTGATAAGGGTGAGGTCACAAGTTCAAGTCTTGTTAGGCCCACCATAAATAATAATATTAAATTTTTTCATTTATTTAAAGTATTTACAAATTTTTCAAAAGCTTGCATTCCTTTTTTATTACGTCTAAACACTCCGCAATTTTTTAATACCTCTAAAAATGTTTTAGATATTTCTTTTTGTAAAATTTTTTCTATGTTTTTACCATTAATATCTTTATATTTAGGTAGGAAATTTTCAACCCATTGTGTATGTTTTTTAATCTTTTCGTTAGTATTTATATTTTTATTATTAAGGATATAATCACTTAAAAGTTCCAATTCTTCTTTAAGTCTAGGAGGTAAAATAGCAAGTCCCATAACTTCTATAAGTCCTATATTTTCTTTTTTTATATTGTGCAGGTGTTCATGTGGATGAAAAATGCCAAATGGATATTTTTCATCTGTTCTATTGTTTCTTAAAACTAGATCAAGTTCAAATTTAGAATTTTTCATTCTTGCAATAGGCGTTATAGTATTGTGATGTGTATTTTGAGTTTTTGCTAGGATATTGACGTTTTTATCATTATAATTTTTCCATTTTTTTAGGATGAAATCCGCAAATTCTATTAATTTTTTATCGTCTTTACTTGAAATTCTTATAACAGATAATGGCCATTTAACAATACCAAAATCTATATTTTCAAAATTTTTAATTTTGTATTTTTTTTCTATTTTTGCATTATTAAGAGCAAAGGTATGACTGCCTCCTTGAAAATGATCATGACTTAAAATAGAGCCTCCAACTATAGGTAAATCGGCATTTGATCCTATAAAATAATGAGGAAATATTTTTAAAAAATCAAATAATCTTTCAAAAGTTTTTTTACAGATTTTCATTGGAGTGTGTTTTTGATTAAGGATGATACAATGTTCTTTGTAATAAACATAAGGTGAGTATTGAAAAAACCAATTTTCATCGGCAAGTTTTATGGGTAAAATTCTTAAATTTTGCCTAGCAGGATGGTGATAATTTCCTGCATAATATTCATTTTCCTTACATAAAAGACATTGAGGATAATAAGTGTTTTTATTTTCTTTGGCTTTAGCAATAGCTTTTGGATCTTTTTCTGGCTTTGAAAGATTTATTGTAATTTCTAGCTTTCCGTAACTGCTTTGAGTTTTCCATTTTATATCTTTTTTAATTTGATCGTTATTAATATAATTGCAATCTTGGTTAAATTGATAAAAAAAATCGCTAGCTGCTTTTGGATTTTTTTGATAATATTGCTTAAATTGAGAAATTAATTCACTAGGTTTTGGTGTTAAAAGTCCTATGATTTTAACACCAAATAAAGATCTCGCTACATTATCATTTTCACAAAGTTGATTTTTACAAGCATAATCTAGCAAAGCATTTAAAATTTCATTAAGTGTCATTTTGGAAATTTTTTTTCCTTGCTTGTATTCTTGTAATTTAAAAAGATCAATTAAACCATTTATGTGAAAAATTTTATCTTCTTGTTTGATGAGTTTTTTTTCTAAAGCATATAAAATCAATTGATCAATAAGAGCGTAAATCATAATTTTGTCGCACCTATATTTCTTATATTTAACATATGGCAAGAATCTTGACCAAAAATCTTTTTCATACTTTCTTCATATTCTTGAACAAGTTTAAGAGGAACATAAGCTTGAATGGTTCCCGCAAAACCTCCGCCATGAACTCTACTTACACCTTCATCTTTTAAAATTTTTTCACTTAAAGCTAAAGCTAAAGCTAAATTTTGCTCTAAAGGTTTAGATAAAGAAAAAATGTTTTGTAAAAACTTAAACGATGAGTTTCCTGAATCTTTAATAAGATTTTTAAAAGTTTCAAAATCATTGTTTTTTAGAGCCTGAGCTTCTTTAAATGCGTTTTGATTATCTTTAAAAAAATGTATAGCACGTAAAATAGCTCTATCATGAATTTGTTTTCTTAATGAAGCGATATTATCAAAAAAATCTTTTTCATCTACTTCTCTTAAAACTTTTTTACCAAAAGCCTTTGCAACAAGTTGCATTTCTTCAGTGATTGCGGTGTAATCCGAAGTTAAATCTACATGATCTCCTTTGGTATTGACAATACATAAAAGATAATTGCAATCTGAAAAATCAAAATTTATCTTTTCAACAATAGGTTTTTGAGGTTCCTTAAAATCCATAAAAGAAAATCCTCCTATAGCACTAGCCATTTGATCCATTAGGCCACATGCTTTTCCAAAATAAACATTTTCTGCGTATTGGCTTATCAGTGCTATTTGAGTTGCTGAAATATCAGCATTGTTAAATTCATAATTTAAAATTGTGCCAATCAGATTTTCAAAAGCAGCCGAAGAAGAAAGACCTGAACCTTTTAAAACATCTGAAGTGATATAGGCATCAAAACCTTTTATATTATAGTTTAAGTCTTTAAATTTAGAACAAATTCCTTTTATCAAAGCTTCTGAACTTCCAATTTCATTTGGATTAAATGCGAGATCATTTAATTTAATTTCTTTTAAATTGAACCCCTCGGAATTAATGCAAATGCTATCACTATTGTTAGGAGCAACCACTGCAATAATATCTAAATTTACAGCAGCTGCTAAAACCATACCATGTTGATGATCGGTATGGTTTCCTCCTATTTCTGTTCTACCTGGAGAAGAGTAAAAGCTAAAATTACTATGCTTAGGATAAAGTTTTTTAAAAGTTTCTAAAGCTTTTAAATATCTTTGTTCTTGGTGGGCTAAAGACTCTTCTTTGTATATTTTTTTAAGATTTTGATTTAATTTTTGCATTTGAAATCCATTTATAAAATTTGTCCTAAACTTTGTTTAGCGATCTGAGTGATTTGATCCCATTTTTTATCCAAGATCAATTCTTTAGGAGTTAGCCAAGATCCTCCAACGCAAAGAACGTTATCCAATTTTAAATAATCATTCATATTATCAAGACTAATACCGCCAGTAGGACAAAATTTCACTTCTTGAAATGGAGCAGAAAAAGATTTTAACATATTAACACCTCCTGCAGCTTGAGCAGGGAAAAATTTTAAATTTTTAAATCCAAATTCAAGAGCAAGCATTAATTCTCCAGCGGTTGCAATACCTGGAATCAAAGGCAAATCAACATTTTTTGCTTCTTTAGCAAGTATGGTATTTAATCCTGGGCTTATAGCAAATTTAGCTCCTGCATTTTTTACTTCTTCTAGCATTTTAGCGTTTAATACTGTTCCAGCGCCTACAACAGCTTCTGGAATTTCTTTTGATATAAGTTTTATGGCTTCAATAGCTTCTTGAGTGCGTAAAGTGATTTCTAAAATTTTAATCCCTCCATCAATCAAAGCTTTTGCCAAATTCACACTTGTTTTTAAATCATAAATTGTTATAACTGGAATGATTTTACTTACTTCTAAGATTTCTTTTGTTTGCATTGTATCTCCTTATTTAAAATATCCACCAAAACTCATTGCGCCTGTTTCAGCACTTGAGGTTTGAGTTCTAAATCCAGCGAAAAGTTCTCTTCCGCAACCAAAAATTTCTTTCTTTTCTAATTTAGGTATTTTTCTTTCTTTCCATTCTTTTTCATCAATAAGAATTTCAAGTATGCCATTTTTTGCATCAAGTAATAACATATCTCCGTCTTTAATTTTAGCAATATCTCCATCAAGTAAAGCTTCAGGACTCATATGGATTGCTGCTGGAACTTTACCAGAAGCTCCCGACATTCTTCCATCAGTAACAAGTGCGACTTTAAAACCTTGATCTTGTAAAATTCCTAAAGGTGGAGTGAGTTTATGAAGTTCTGGCATACCATTAGATCTTGGCCCTTGATAAGGTAAGACCGCTATAAAATCCTTTTGCAATTCTTTATTTTGAAATTTATTTAAAAATTCTTGTTGAGAGTGAAATACCATGGCAGGAGCTTTGATAACTTGATGTTCTTCTTTAACAGCTGAAATTTTAATAACAGCTCTTCCTATATTTCCTTTTAAAATTTTAACACCACCATTTTGAGAGAATGGATTTTCTATATTTCTTAGGATATTTTCTTCTTTGCTTGTTTTTACACCATCTTTATAGACGATTTTTCCATCAATCAAGAAAGGATTTTTGGTATAAGCTTGCATTCCTTGCCCCATTACTGTATTGGCATCATCATGCAATAAACCTTCTTTTAAGAGTTCATTGATAACAAAAGCTAAGCCTCCAGCAGCTTCAAATTGATTAACATCAGCTTTTCCATTAGGATATACTCTCGCTAAAAGTGGAGTAATGCTTGAAATAGCGTCAAAATCATCCCAGTTGATGATTATACCTGCTGCACGAGCTATAGCAACTAAATGAATAGTATGATTTGTAGAACCGCCTGTGGCCATAAGTCCTATCATAGCATTGATGATATTTCTTTCATCGAGTAATTCTCCTATAGGTAAAATTTTATTTTGAGTCATATGGTTTGCAGCTTCTCTAACTAAAGCTTCTCTTAAAGATGTGTTTGGATTTATAAAAGCAGAATTTGGTAAATGTAGTCCCATAAATTCCATCATCATTTGATTTGAATTAGCTGTTCCGTAAAAAGTACAAGTTCCTATATCATGATAAGATTTCATTTCGCTTTCTAGGAGTTTATCGCGTGAAATTTTACCTTCAGCAAAAAGTTGTCTAGTTTTTGATTTTTCATCATTGGAAATTCCGCTCGTCATAGGGCCAGAAGGGACAAAAATACTTGGTAAATGACCAAAGCTTAAAGCTCCAATCAAAAGCCCTGGAACTATTTTATCACAAACTCCTAAGTAAAAAGCTCCATCAAAAACATTATGAGAAAGTGCTACGGCTACACTCATGGCTATAACATCTCTTGAGAATAAACTAAGCTCCATTCCATCGTAACCTTGAGTGATCCCATCGCACATAGCAGGAGTTCCGCCAGCAAACTGTCCAAATGCATGATTTTTAAAAAGTTCTTGCTTTATGATATCAGGATAATTTTTAAAGGGCTGGTGCGCTGAGAGCATATCATTATAAGCTGAAACTATGGCAAAATTCGAATCTTTGTTTTCTTTGATTCTTTCTTTAATATGTTCTGGTATGCTAGCATAAGCATGAGCTAGATTCGCACATCCAAGATCTTTTCTTTGAATTTTGCCTTTGTGTGCTTGAATACGTTCTAAATATTCCTTGCGTGTCTTTTCGCTACGTTCTTTCACTTTTTGAGTGATTTGTTTAATTTTATTTAATGCCATGTTTATCCTTTATTTAAAATTTATTTTTTTTATTGTAGCATTTTTTATGTTTAATTATGCCATAATTTTAGATAAAAATTCTAAAATATACTTTTAGTAATTAAAATAAAGTTTTGGTATTAATTTAATTTTATAAAAGGAGAAAAAATGCAAAGTTTTGATTTTATTTTATTTGGAGCGACTGGAGATTTGGCGATGAGAAAGATTTTCCCTTCTCTTTATCAAGCTTATGTGGATGGATTTTTGCCTCATGTTGGAAAAATGATTGCAACGGGTAGAAGTATGCTAAATGTTGATGAATTCAAGGATAAGATGAATCATAAGTCAAAAATACATGTAAAAAATTGTGATGATAAAAAATGGGAAGAATTTACACACAATATTGATTATTTAAGTATAAATTTAAATGAAACAAAAGATTTTGAACTGTTGAAAGAAAAAATAAGTAGTGAAAGTAAAAATATAGTTATTTATTTTTCAATTTCTCCAGAGTTTTTTATTAAAGCGTGTAAAAATTTAGCATCAGTTGGTTTAAATGATGATAGGGTTAAAATTATTTTAGAAAAACCTTTGGGAATGGATTTAAAATCTTGTCAAGCTATAAATAATGAAATAGCACAATACTATAATGAAAAACAAATTTATAGAATTGATCATTATCTAGGAAAAGAAAGCATACAAAATCTTTTGATTTTAAGAAGATTTAATCCTATTTTTACTTCTTTATGGAAAAAAGATTATATTGATTATGTCGAGATCAGTGTTTTTGAAACCTTAGGTGTAGAAAGTCGAGGAGAATTTTATGATAGCACAGGAGCTTTAAGAGATATGATTCAAAATCATATTTTGCAAATTCTTTCTTTAGTGGCTATGAAAATTCCAAATACTCTTGATGCTGATTCTATAAGAAGTGCGAAATTGCAACTTTTAAAGAGTTTAAAACCTTTAAGCGATGAAGATATAAAATCAAATGTCATTAGAGCTCAATACAATCAATCAGGAGAATTTAAAGCTTATTTAGACGAAGATAATGTTAAAGAAAATAGCCAAACAGAAACTTTTGTTGCTATAAAAGCTGAACTTTTGGATGAAAATTGGAAAAATGTTCCATTTTACATTAGAACAGGTAAAAGGATGGCTAATTCTTTTGCTCAAATTGTTATTTGTTTTAAAGATCAGCAAGATCAAAATACCCATCCTAATAAACTTATAATACGTTTGCAGCCAGAAAATCAAATTTCTTTAAATTTAAAAGTAAAAAAAATTGGTAAAACAATGGATTATGAGGAAAATAATTTGATTTTAAATTTAAACAGTGCTTCAGTCATGCAACCATATGAAAGATTGATCTTAGATGTTATAGAAGGCAATCAAGCTTCTTTTAATCATAAAGAAGAATTAGAGGCTGCTTGGGCATGGGTAGATCCTATTTTAGAAAATTGGAAAAATAATAAAACACCTTTATATTCTTATTTTGCGGGAAGTTGGGGACCTAAAGAATCGTTTGATTTGATTCAAAAAGATCAGCATGAATGGCACAATGTCTAATTTATTAAAAGCAAACTTGAGTAATTTAGAAACAAATTTGCTTAAATTTTTCAGTAATTTTTGTTTATTTTGATGAATATAAGCAAAACTCTGTTACACTTTATTTAAGCAAATTTGTAAAGCAGTAAAATTGGAGGAAAAAATGGCATTTAAAATGCATGAATTTTCAGATTTAGAGTCTTGTAATAAGGCTTTAGTTGAGGCTGTTACTTTATCTATTGAGCAAATTTTATCAGCTAAACAAAATGTAAATTTAGCTTTTTCTGGAGGAAAGTCTCCGGTTTTATTTTTAGAAATGTTAAGCAAAAAAGATTGTGCTTGGGATAAATGTAATGTTTCCTTAGTTGATGAGAGAATAGTTGATCTTAATCATGAAGATAGTAATGCAAGGCTGATCAAAATGCATTTTTTAAAGAATTTAGCCCAAAAAGCGCATTTTAATCCTTTTTTTGAAGATTGCAAACTTTCTTTAGAGGATTTAGTTGAAAATGCAAATAAAATTTACAATCAGCCTGATATTGCTATTTTGGGTATGGGTGGAGATGGTCATACAGCCTCTTTATTTCCTGAAGCAGATGAATTTGATTTTGCTTTAACGACTCAAAAAAGCATTGTTTTAACAACCCCAAAAAATGCTCCATATAAAAGACTTTCTATGTCTTTATCAGCATTGGAGAAATGCAATAAATTGTTTTTATCTATAGCTACAAAAGAAAAACAACTTGTTTTTAATGAAGCTGCTAAAGGTTTAAATCTTAAATTTCCTATATCTTATATACTTCATTCAGAAAAGGTGATGTGCGATGTCTACTTCTCAAAATAAAAAATCATATCCAAGGCTTTTAGCTGATATTGGTGGCACTAATGCTCGATTTGCATTAGAAACTATGCCGGGTAAAATCGATAATGTTGAAGTTTTAGCTTGTCATGATTATAACACTGTTGTTGATGCAGCGAAAACTTATTTAAGTAAAGTTGGCAATCCAGTAGTTCGATTTGGTGCTTTTGCTATTGCCAATCCTGTTTTGGGCGATTGGGTTCAAATGACAAACCACCATTGGGCTTTTTCAATTGAAACCACAAGACAAGCTTTAAATTTAGAGTCTTTGATACTTATCAATGATTTCACAGCTCAAGCTTATGCTATAACCAAAATGCCACTTTCTGAGTTGATGCAAGTAGGTGGAACTTCTTGTGAAGTATATGCGCCAAAAGCTGTTTTAGGTCCTGGAACTGGACTTGGAGTAAGTGGGTTAATTCCTTGTAATGAATGCGGATATACAGCTTTAGCTGGGGAAGGTGGACATGTTAGCTTTGCACCTTTTGATGATACGGAAATAATGATTTGGCAGTATGCAAAGAAAAAGTATGGCCATGTATCGGCTGAGCGTTTTTTAAGTGGAGCGGGTTTAGTACTTATATATGAAGCTTTAGCTAGTAGGGAAGGCATAAAGCATTCTAAAATGACTCCAGAGCTTATCAGCGAACAAGCTTTAAGCGGAAAATCTCCTTTGTGTCGATTGACTTTAGATATATTTTGTGCTATGTTGGGTACAGTTTCTTCAAATTTAGCTTTAACTTTGGGAGCTAGGGGCGGAGTTTATCTTTGTGGGGGGATTATTCCTAGATTTATTGATTATTTTAAAACATCGCCTTTTAGAATACGTTTTGAAAATAAAGGAAGGTTTGATGCTTATTTGGCTGCTATTCCTGTTTATGTAGTTTTAGCAAAATATCCAGGCATTAGTGGTGCAGCAGTCGCTTTAGAAAATCATTTAAAAGATTATATCTTAAAAGAAGTGAAAGGTGAAAAATGAAATCTTTAACACATTTAAATTCTTATAAGGAGTTGCACAATCACTTTTTAAATATAAAAGATGTGCACATGAGAGATCTATTTAAAGAAGATCAAAATAGGGGAACAAGATACTTTCTTGAGACTGGTGATTTAAAGCTTGATTATTCAAAAAATCGCATTAATAATGAAACTTTAAAATTATTGTTTAACTTAGCTAACGAATGTTCTTTAAAAGAAAAAATGGTGGCTATGTTTAAAGGTGAAAAGATCAATACAACTGAAAATAGAGCGGTTTTGCATACTGCTTTAAGAAATAAAGGTAATCATCCTATTATGATTGATGATATGGATATCATGCCTAATGTTAGAGAAGTTTTAACAAAGATGCAAAATTTTTCAGATTCTTTGCGTTCTGGTGCTTGGCTTGGTTATACAAATCAAGTGATTACAGATGTTGTAAATATAGGTATAGGTGGATCTGATTTGGGAGCTTTGATGGTTTGTGAAGCTTTAAAAAATTTTGGACATCCAAGATTACACATGCATTTTGTTTCCAATGTTGATGGAGCGCAATTGCAAGGTGTTTTAGATCAAGTTCATCCCGAAACAACTTTATTTATAGTAGCTTCTAAAACCTTTTCAACTCAAGAAACTTTAACTAATGCATTTACAGCTAGAAAATGGTTTTTAAATCATGCCTTAGATGAAAAGCACATAGCAAAACATTTTGTGGCTGTTTCAACCAATAAAGAAGCGGTAAAAGAATTTGGTATTGATTCAAATAATATGTTTGAATTTTGGAATTGGGTCGGCGGACGTTATAGTCTTTGGTCTGCTATAGGCTTGGCTATTATGATTTATTTGGGTAAGGAAAATTTCTCTTCTTTATTAGAAGGGGCATATTTGATGGATGAGCATTTCTATAATGAACCATTTGAGAAAAATATGCCTGTTATTCTAGGTTTAATTGGGGTTTGGTATATCAATTTCTTTGATGCAGGTAGCCATATCATAGCTCCTTATGATTCTGTGTTAAAATATCTTCCTAAATTTATACAACAATTAGACATGGAAAGCAATGGTAAGCAGGTTAGAAAAGATGGTAAAAAAGTTGATTATGATACAGGTCCTATTATTTGGGGTGATACAGGTATTAATGCTCAACATGCTTTTTTTCAACTTTTACATCAAGGAACGCATTTAAGTCCTATTGATTTGATCGCATCCTTAAGTAAAAAAGGAAGCTTACCAGGGCATCATGAAATTTTACTCAGTAATGTTTTTGCACAAGCTGAAGCTTTTATGAAAGGAAAAACTCTTGAAGAAGTTCAAAAAGAAATGTCTAGTAAGGGATTTAGCGAAGAGCAAATTCATAAACTTGCGCCTCATAGAGTTTTTTCAGGTAATAGACCTAGTAATATTATTTTACTCAATGAAATCAATCCTAAAAGCATAGGTTCTTTGGTTGCTTTATATGAGCATAAAATTTTTGTTCAAGGTGTGATTTGGGGTATTAATAGTTTTGATCAGTGGGGAGTTGAACTTGGTAAAGAACTTGTTAAAACTATTTTATCAGAGCTTCAAGGTGGAAAAATCCAAGAACATGATAGTTCTACAAAACATCTAATACAAATTTATAAAAATTTTAATTCAATTTAGAAGGAAAAACATGCAAGCTAAATCTAATAATTTTGCATTAATTGCTTTAATGGCTTTATTTTTTGTGATAGGTTTTATCACGGTTTTGAAAGATATTTTAGTTCCGCACTTAAAAGATATTTTTGAGCTCAATTATTTTGAAGCGACTTTAGTGCAGGCTTGTTTTTTTAGTGCCTATTTTATAACAGGTGGATTTTTTGGAAAACTTTTAGAAAAAGTAGGTTATCCTATAGGAGTTGTTTTAGGACTTGTCTTAACTGCTGTTGGTTGTATTTTGTTTTATCCTGCGGCTTCAACAGCCTCTTATCCTATATTTTTAAGTGCTCTTTTTATTTCAGCAAGTGGAATTGTTTTACTGCAAACTGCTGGAAATCCATTTGTAACTTTACTTGCACCTGGTAAAGAATCTACGGCTTTAACTTTAGTTCAAGCTTTTAATTCTTTAGGAACGACATTAGGGCCACTTTTTGGTGCAGCTTTTATACTTTCAGATGCTACAAAATATGCAAACAAAATGGAAGAAGCTCAATCAGTACAAATGCCTTATTTAGCAATTGCAGGAGCTTTAATTCTTTTAGCGGTTGTGATGTATCTTTTAAAACTTCCAGATGTGAGAGCAACGGCTGAAAAAATCAGTGATGAAAATCATGATGGAAAAACAAGTATTTTTCAATATCCTCATTTTGTTTTAGGCGCAATAGCTATATTTTTCTATGTTGGAGCTGAAGTTACCATAGGTTCATTTTTAATTTCAACTATGAATAAATATGTAGGAATAGAAGAAAAAATCGGTGCAGAGTATGTAGCATTTTACTGGGGTGGAGCTATGATAGGAAGATTTGTTGGAAGTTTTATTATGACTAAAATTGCTCCAAATAAATGTCTAACATTTAATGCTATTATTAATATTTGTTTAGTTTTATTAGCTATTTCATTTGGCGGGAAAATTGCTATGGTGAGTTTGTTGGCTATAGGGCTTTTTAATTCTATTATGTTTCCATCAATTTTTTCTTTGGCAACAAAAAATTTAGGCAAATTTACAAGTCGAGCTTCTGGATTTATCAGTATGGCTATTGTTGGCGGGGCTATTATTCCACAGGTGCAAAGTTTAGTAGCTGATAATGTTAGCTTGTTGTTTTCTTACATAATTCCTTTAATATGTTATATTTATATCTTTTTCTTTGCCTTTAGAGGATATAAAATTAAATAACATTAGAAATAAAAAGTGAAAATTTCACTTTTTATTTCATCTTATTTTAAGCTTACTACGTATATAATTCCAATTTTTACTTTAAGAAATATTTTTCATCAATAATTTCTAAAGTATGTTCTTTAACTTACCAATGTTAAAAGTCACAAGCAAGTTTTAAAAACAATTTTACTGAACTTGTTAAAGAATAAAACTTCACTGTCTTTTTCTTTAA
>NZ_NXLY01000022.1 GCF_005406225.1 Campylobacter taeniopygiae
AGGAAAACTTTGTGCCATTACTTTTGCTTTAAATTTAGGCGGTTGGTTAGATTTAACGATTTCAGCAATGGACGGATTGTATGAATGGGCTGGAGGTGGAATAAGTTTATATAAAAATTTAGATGAATTTGGCGTTTATATAGCTGAAATAAATTCCGTAATATGGCATAAATTGAGCGGCTTAGCTAATTCCTTTCTCGCTATAATTTGTATGGTTATAAATTATGTATCCTTTTTACTTTTAAGCGTTATAGCTTTTTCAATAATAGTAATAACACAATTTACACACACTCTATTAGTTATTTTTTCACCTATTGCATTTTGGCTTTTAATTTTTAAAGCTACTAAAAATGTTTTTGTGCAATGGCTTGGATTATTACTAAGTAATACGCTAGTAATTTTATTTGTAGGCTTATTTATTGGAACTTTAATGACTGAAGTAAATAATTGGTCTAATTTTATAGAATATAAATTGAAAAATGGTGTAGAAGCTCTTGGAAGTTCTATGATTTTATTAGTAAATTGTGTTATTTTTTCGATCTTAATTATTGTAATGAAATCCTTTGCTGAAAAAGTGGCAAATGTATCAATGGAAGGTGCAATGGGTATGGCAATGAGTAGTGTTTTAAATCCTGTTAGTAGATTAGCAGGTATGGCTGGAGGTAAAACTGCAGGAAAAGCTGTAAATGCAGCAAAAGTCGGTGGAAAATTATTAGGTAAAGGTGCGGGGGCTAGTATTAAAGGTGCTAAAGGCGGTTATAGTTTTGCGAAAAAAATGTATGAAAGGGCTAGAAATGCCGATTAAAACAAAAAAATATTTTAAATTATGTATATTCACTATTAAAAATTATTTTAAATTTTTATTTTTAACTTCTGCATTTTTATCAATTTTTATTTTAATTATATTCGTTTTTTATATTTTAATTAAAGGATAAACTATGAAAAATTACTTTAAAAGCAATATCCATTCCTTACGAGTTGATGCCGACTTAAAAGCTTTCTTAGATAGTTTAAGCAATGCTAATCAATTTGTAATACAGGTTTTAAAAGATACACAAGAATTTAAAGACTTTTTAAAAAAATTAGAGAATGCACGAGATGAAAATCAACCGACTTTATTTTAAG
This sequence comes from Campylobacter taeniopygiae, assembly GCF_005406225.1. Lineage (GTDB taxonomy): Bacteria > Campylobacterota > Campylobacteria > Campylobacterales > Campylobacteraceae > Campylobacter_D > Campylobacter_D taeniopygiae. The sequence goes on from NZ_NXLY01000022.1 coordinate 1,126, forward strand.
GATTTATATGGAATTAGACAAAGAAAGATTATTTAAATTAATAGAATATTTTACACAATATAATAACGATCTAATGAGACTTACCAAAGAGTATCAAAATTTAAAAATGTTACAGGAACAAGGAATAAAAATAACTATTAAAACTTTTGAACCTATTTTTGCAGATTGTTTTAAAAATTCACACGATTTTTCAATTTTTATTAGAGAACTTATCAAAGATTTTTCATTAGAAAAAAATCAAAATGAAAATAAAAAAAATGAAATTTTAGAGCAAAAAAATTTACCTGTTTCTTATTTAGAATAAGATTATTTTAATAATCTTATTTTTTGGAGTTGGTTTATTTTTGGTGTATATTTTTTGTCTTTAAGATGCGTTAGCAGATTGAAGCAAAAAACAGAACTAGCAGATGTATATCTGCTATTCTGTTATACACCAAAAATAAGAAAAAATAAATTTTTAGAATTTATAGCAAAATAGAGAGTAAAAAAATGACTAAATCAGATTGGGAAGAGTTAAAATTTAGAGTAAAAAAAGTTGGAGATAATCCACAATTTAAAAAAGCGATTGATAAAATTAGCGGTAGAAATTCAAAGCTTAAAGGTAACTTACATTTTGGAACTAAAAAAAATTATTCAAAAGCAAATTTGAAAAAAAGTTTTTCTGGTTGGTTAAAACATAATGAAAGAAAAAATGAAAAAGATCTAAACTATCTTTTGCCAGAAAATGAAAGAGAACCAAACGAATATACACAATTAAGCGATAATATTATACAAACTTTACAAGATAAAAATTTAGAGCCTACACAAGAAAATTATTTAAAAGATTATGAAAAAATTATTAAAGATGATTATTTAGAACACCACAAACGAAAAATGCCTAAAAATTCCCAACCTTTTATAGAAGCTATTTTGAATTTAGAACAACATCACACTATAAAAGACATAAAAGAAGCTTTGAAAAAAGCTGATTTTCCCTTTCAAGCGGTGCATATAGCAATACATCGTGATGAGGGACATAAAAATGAGCTTACAGGTGAAACGCTTAAAAATTATCACGCACACCTTATTTTAAGAAACTATGATTTTAAAACTCACAGGACTATTTTAAGGAGTTTTAGTAAGTTAGAATTTAAAGAAATGCAAAGAAAAGTTATTAAAAATTTAGGTATGCAAATTAATCAAGATAAAAAAGAGAGAAAGCATTTAAGCCGTTATCAACTTCAATACAGGAAAGAAAAACAAGCTGAAAAACTTTTAAAAGATTTAAGAGAGTATGAGAAAAAGCAAGAGTTAAATAACCATTTTAAAGATAGATTGAAAGATTTTGTTAAGCAAGATCGGAATGTAATACAAAAAGGAGGTTATGAGCGATGAATCACAACACAGCTTTAACAGCAGGCATTAAGTCGTTATTTTCTTCAATTTTAAGCATTCTAACATCTTTAACACAAGCAGAAAAGCAAGGCAAAGTTTTAGCTAATGTTTGTATTGTTGTAACACAAGTAACAGCATTTATTGTTTCGTTTCCAAAATAAACGCTTCCTTGTTGCCATTTAAAGCCGTTAGCTTCCATAAATTTACGGATATCACTATAAGCTTTTGAGTTAGATATATTATTATCGCTTAAACAATTTGTATCAATATCAAAAGTAACTGCATACATTGTTAATCTCCTTTTATAAAACTAATTCTTTAATTATACAATATAAAATTAAAATCCCTATGGCTTTTTTAATGGCTTTGTAAATTTTTCTTTAGCGATCATTCTTTGAGAGTGAGAACCTTTAAAAACGCAATCTACGTTAATTTGATAAACGCCATTTTTAACTTTTTTAATAAAGTTACAATCTTGTAAAATTTTTAATTCTTTGCTTACAGCTGGACGAGTTGTTTCCAAAGCTTCCGCTATTTCTGCACTTGTAGCAAAAATGCAATTTTCTTTATCTGCATTTAAAAATAAAAATTTTAAAACACTAACTTTAAAGCTTGAACCAGCAAAATAAACTTCTAAAACATTTATAAAATTCTCATAGAACATTTTCATAAAATTAAAATCCCTTAGTTCGCCTTTTTGCGTAAAGCTCTTTGATTTGTGTTTGTAGTTCGTCTTTCTTTTTCAATAAAAGAAAATTTAAAATCTTTTGTAAATTTGTCTTTTGCTTCTTTTCTTGCAGTAGTTTTTCCACTGAAAATAGCGTCTAAATTTAATTGATAAACTCCATTTTGAATTTTGGTTATTCCTTTGCTATTGATTAAATCTTTTAAAACAATTCTAACCATTTTTAGCGATGTATTACAATGTTTAGCTATTACTTCAGCAGTAGCAAAAATGCAATTTTCTTTATCTCTATTTAAAATTAAAAATGCTAAAACATTATATGTTTTTTCTGGTATAAATGGTTTCATAAATTGTTCTAAAAAAATCTCATTAAACATTTTTGAATATCCCCAATCTCTATTTATTAGCATTGAGCCAATATCTTTTAAAAAGTTACTTGCGTTAGTTTCTTTAACTTCGCCTGTTATTTTATTACTAATAGTTATTTCAAGTTGCATTAGATCATCAACATAACTTGATATAACTTTTAATATTTTTTCTTTCTTATTCTTTTTTAAGTCTTTTTTAGTTACCATTGTTTTCTAAAAAGGTTCGTTAAATTAAAATTATATTTTATAAAACTTAATATATAATTAATTTTTTGTTATTAGCTTTCTCGATTTACAAAAATTATAAAAACTAACATAATTACCTTTTTTACCTATAAATTTCCAAATAGACTTTAAAGATAACTCCTTATTTATCAATTCTTTAATAATTTCTATATTCTCATCATACATACTTGAATAACTTCCTACTGGACGCCCTAAAATTTTTCCACTTGCCCTAGCTTTTTCAAGTCCTGCTTTAGTTCTTTGGGAAATAAAATCTTTTTCTACTTCTGCCATATAAGTGTAAAAACTTAACAACAACTTTGAATGAGCATTATTAAAACTGCTAAGCTCAGGTTGTTTTAGAAAAATAAATTGAACTCCTTGTTCTGATAACTCTAAAATTAAATTCATAGTTTCAAACATACTTCTGCCTAGCCTTGAAATTTCATAAACAATTAATATATCACCTCGATTAACTTTGGATTTTAACTCATTAATTTTTCTTTTATGAGGACTTTTAGCAGAACTTTGCTGAACTTCTATAAATTCATCAATATTTAGTTTTTCTTTAAATGCATATTGCAAAATTTGATATCTTTGTGTTTCTATATCTTGTTTGTTAGTGCTAACTCTTATATACGCTAAAACCATATTTCTCCTACTACAAATTTCTTAATTTATTTAAAATGGTATAAACAGACTTAATTGTAACATAATATATCGATTAATTTATACCTTTTTTATATATAAATAATAAAAATTTAACGAACATTTTTTAATAATAAGGAGAAATAATGAAAAAAGTCTTATTGTCGTTAATTTTACTTATTCCTGTCTTAGCATTTGGGGCAGGTGGGATTGATAAGGTCAATACATTTATGGAAAATCTAAGTTCCGCATTATATGCACTTGGTGCTGTTTTACTTACAATTGCATTTATGTGGGGTGGTTCCAAAATTATGTTTCAAGGACAAACTCTTAGAGAAGTTGCACCTATTTTTATCGGTGGCGTTATTTTTGGATCAGCTTCAGCAATAGCTGGTTATATCATTACATAAAAATTAGGATAAAAAATGCAGAAAAATCCGCTTTTCAAAGGCTTAACACGTCCCCCTATGATTTTTGGTGTTCCAATGACGCCTTTTGTTATAGCAATGGGAAGTATCATTTTAATCGCATTTTATAGTCGAAACATTTTCTTAGTTGGCTTTTCTATTCCCGTATTTTTTATTATGAAGGCAATGACAAAAAGAGATGACTTTATTTTTCGATTAATGTTTTTGAAAATGAGATTTTTCTCTAACCCTGCCTCTAAGAATTATTATAAGGTTAAAACCTATAGCACAAACTCTTATAGACAAATGCCAAAAAATTCTAATTTTCCAAAAATATCTGTTTTCGGACTTAATGCAGAACCTAATTTTGAAAAGCTAATCCCTTTTTCATCACTCATAGATGATTCTGTAGTGATTACAAAAGATTATTTTCTGATGACAACTTGGGAAATTAATGGTATTAGCTTTGAAGCAGAGGAAGACGATGAATTAGATATTAAAAATGATCTTTTGAATATGTTATTTAAATCTTTTGCAAATGAACCTGTAAGTTTTTATTTTCACAATTGTAGATATTCTATTGAAGATAAATTAACTTCAAAATTTAACAATGCTTTTTTGGAAGAAATTGACAGAAGATATTATGAAAGTTTTAAACAAGGAACTCTTAGAAAAAATTCTTTGTATTTAACATTAATTTTCAATCCTTTAAAAGTTAAAATAGAAAAAACAACTTTTATAAAAAGTTCTTTTGAAAATAAAAGAAAAACAATTAGTATGTTTCTAGCTAAATTTAGCGAATTTACTGATAGATTGGAAGCAAATATTAAAGATTTTAATCCAAAAAGATTAAAAACATATTCCAAAGATGATAAAACATACTCTCAACAATTAGAATTTTATAATTATTTGCTTGGTGGTAAATTTAATCCTGTAAGAGTATTACCAAGTCCTATAGATCAATATTTAAATGGTAACTTACAAAATATACAATTTGGGCACGATACTATTCAACTTAATAGCAATAATGGCACAAAAAGATTTGCAAGATGTATTGAAATTAAAGATTATACAAGTGAAACTTTTGCAGGAATTTTAGATATTTTGATGTATTTAGACGTGGAATATATTATAACTCAAAGTTTTTCACCTATTCCTAGAGTGGATGCGAAATCAGCAATTTCTAAACAAAAGAAACAACTCATTGCAACTGAAGATGATGGATATTCACAAGTAGAGCAAATTGATGAGGCTTTAGATCAACTTACAAATGGAGAAATTTCTTTTGGAAAATATCATTTTTCAATTCTTGTATATGGAAACACCATAAAAGAGTGTAAAGATAATGCAAATCGCGTTATTACTAAAATGAATGAATTAGGCTTTGGTGTAACTTTAGCAACAATTGCTTTACCTGCGACATTTTTTTCACAATTACCATCAAACTTTGCAATACGCCCACGTATTAATCTTATCTCATCAATCAATTATTCATCGCTAATTGGTTTGCATAACTTTTCTATAGGAAAAAGAGATAAAAATTGCTGGGGCGATGCCGTTAGCGTTCTTAAAACACCAAACAAACAACCTTATTATTTCAATTTTCATCAGAACTCTGGTCCAAACAAAAATGATTTTGGAGAATTATTTTTAGCAAATACTTTGATTTTGGGTCAAAGTGGTGGTGGTAAAACCGTGTTTATGAACTTTATTGTAGATCAAATGCTTAAATATGCAAATAAAGACACTTTTCCTGATGATATTCCTGAAAAAAATAGAAAATTTACGGCAGTATATTTAGATAAGGACAAAGGTGCTTTAGGTAACATTCTTTGTGCTGGTGGTAGATATATTAGTATTGAAAATGGTAAGCCTACGGGTTTTAATCCTTTTATGGTTGAAAGCACACAAGAAAACATAAGACAACTTCAATCTCTAATAAAACTTTTAGTAACTAGAAATAATGAAATTCTTACAACTAGGGAAGAAGAAATGCTTAACAATGCCGTTAATTCTGTTATGAAAGGCTTTGAAAAAGAAGAAAGAAAATATCCTATTTCTTTATTACTTGAAAATTTAACTGAGAATGTCGATGATGATAATTCCCTTAAGTCAAGATTAGCACTTTTTAAAAAAGGCAAACAATTTGGCTGGGTTTTTGATAATGAATTTGACAATTTAGATTTTCCTGATGATATTAATTTGTTTGGAATTGATGGCACAGAATTTTTAGATGATAAAGATGTATCAGGAATACTTAGCTATTACATTCTTTGGCGTGTAATGTCTTTAGCAGACGGCAGAAGACTTTGTATTGATATTGATGAAGCTTGGAAGTGGCTAGAAAATGAAATTGTGCAAGAAGAAGTTAAAAACAAATTTAAAACCATTCGAAAGCAAAACGGATTTTTAAGACTTGCTACACAAAGTATAGAGGACTTTTTAAAACTCAAAAACGCAACAACACTTATAGAACAATCAGCAACAATGATATTTTTACCAAATCCAAAAGCCAAAGAAGAAGAGTATGTAAATGGAATAGGTTTAAGCTACGATGAATATATGATCATTAAAGGTTTTAAACCCTCTAAAAGACAATTTTTAATTAAAAGGCAAGATGAAAAAGTAATTTGCACTCTTGATCTTAGTTCTTTGGGTAATGAAAATTTAAAAATATTATCAACTGGAACAGCACATATAGACACTATAGAAAAGATTTTTTCACAAGAAAATAAAAATCTTGATGAAAAAGTAGCAGAGTTAAAAGAGTTTTATAAAAACTCATAGGAGAAAAAAGTGGGCGATATAAATGCAATTAATATCAATAATCAAAAGGTTAGTTTTGAAAATAAAAATAATCAAATCTTTTGCACTAGTATTGATGTAGCTAAAGTTTTTGGAAAAAAACATTTTCACGTTTTAAGAGATATTAAAAATATTTTGAAAGACTTAAGAGAAATAGGGGAATTGAAATACCAATCCAATTTTGGATTAGTTAAATATAAAGACTTAAAAGGAGAACTTAGAACAGCTTATCAAATATCTCGTGATGGTTTTTCACTTTTAGCAATGAGACTTAAAGGTAAGAGATCTTTACGATTTAAAATCGCTTTTATTAATGCCTTTAATGAAATGGAAAAACTTTTAAGGAATGAAATCAAAAGTCCTAATAAATATTTGACGGATTTAATGGAAATAATCTATCCCAAATTACCTAAAAACGATTATAAGGTTAGTGTGATTATCACAGATAATCCCTATTCTAAAGAAGCTAAAAATATTTTTTCTTTAAACTATCTTGTCGATAATCGCACACCAAAAGATCCAAAGAAGTTAAAATGAGCGATAAAGAACTCCAACAAGAAATATTAGCTTTAGAAAATGAAGTTAAACAACTTGAAACAACTATCAATGCAATTAAACAAAGAATTGTCAATCTTAAAGATATTGCTTGGGATAGACAATCTAAAAAAGAAAGTTCCCAAATGTATAAAGTGTTAAAAGAAAATAAAACACATACAATGGTTAAAAGCAATGTAGGAGATATTAAAGTAGATAAAGATTTTATGGATAAAGAAATTAAAAAGCATTTAGATAATCCAAAATTAAGAGGAATGGTTACTACACAAGAAATGCTTTCATTCCCTAAGGTAGCTAAGAATGTGGAGGCTAAATATAATCCGAAACAACAAGGCTATGATTGGAGTGTAAAAGCAAATGATGGAAATATTCTTAAATATGGCGAGAGAGACTTTGGAGAGGGACATAAACTATTAACCACTCATAGTTTAACAGAGAGGGGTGAGCGTGGTCAGCCTCACCGAGAGTTTAATGACCGCAATTTTCACAACTCTGTTAATGGAGATATTATACCACAAAAAGACAAATCTACAAATGATTTTAAAACAAAATTGGAAGAATTTAACACCAAAAAAACAAATGTGGTTAAACCTATAAATAAGGAGTTCAAAAGATGAAAAAATATTACATCAACAAAAAGGAGTTAAACAATGAATAATGTAAATTTAATCGGATACTTAGGAAAAGATTTTGAAGTAGGCACTACAAATAGCGGAAAGCTTTATGCGAAAAATTCTCTTGCTATTACTAAGCGATGGAAAAATGAAAGAGGTAATGAAGAAAGTAGCACAACTTGGATACCTATTGTTTTATTTGGTAAAAGTGCAGAAAGTGCTTCAACTCATATTAAAAAAGGGGCACAGTTTGCGTGTAGTGGAGAATTATCCTCTAATCAATATCAAGATGAAGATGGAAATGCTAAAACAATATTAAGCGTAATTGTATCCAAATTTTATTGGCTTGGTAAGAAAGATAAAGATGACAACAAAACACAAACACCGCAAGTTCCGCCGAAAGAACCAGATATTGATTATGAAAACACAAATATAGAATCCGAAGAAGCACAAGTATTTTAAGGCTAAGGACAAAAATAGATCTTTGCAAAAAACAAAAAAATTATTTCAAAGGTAACAAAATGAAAAAAAATATTTTTAATACAAATGTAGCCACAAGGAAATCTCACCCCCATAAAAATGGGGCAAAGCTAATAAGCCTTGACTATAATTATACAAAGGAGTATAATTATAATAATGAGATTTATGCAACTCAATTTCATCACCTCCTTTCGGAGTGTAAATTAAGCCACAAGGGTGCGAACCTTGTGGCAAACACCCCAAAAAATTATATCCAAAAATTTAAAAAATCTATCTTTATTTTTGTCTCTCTAGTAGTCTTACCTAGCTTAGTATTTAGTGCTGGTATTCCTGTGGTAGATATAACTGCTAATGAACAAATGTCTATTCAAAACGCCAAAGAAATAGCAGAATGGGCTAAACAAGCTTCAAGATGGACTGAAACCGTATCACATTATCAAAAACAAATACAAGCTTACAAAGATGAACTTTTATCAAAAACAGGTGTAAGAGATTCTGTATCTTTTTTAAAAGATATCCAACAAATTTATTCAGACTTTGCAGAAGCTGGAGAAAATATTCAATCTTTTTATAACGATGTTTTAAGAGATCCGAAAAGCTTTTTAAGCGATAAAGGTAATGAAATCTTTGGAAAATATACAAGCTTTGACAGGTGTGATTTTGATTATATGAGCCAAAATGAAAAAAACATTTGTAGAATTAATCTTATCACTTATGCAGCACAAGTAGAAACTTATAATCAAGCCTCAAAACAAATGGATACCATAAGCCAAACACTTAAAAAATTGCAAGATAAATTAATCAATTCAAAAGATATAAAAGAAAGCACAGACGTGGGTAATGCAATTCAATTAGAAGTGGCAAAAATTCAAATGGTTAAAGGACAAGTAGAATTAGCAAATGCAAGTTATGAAAATCAAAGAAATATAAAAATAGATCAGGATATGCAAAAGTATTCTAAATCATCAAAAGAACTTCGAAATGAAAAAATCACTGAAGAAGAAGTATCAACATATTTTAAAAGAGATAAAAAATAATGAATTTTTTTCAAATTTTAAGCGAAAGCATACAGCAAATTGTTGATGCTATTAGACAAGTGGGCACAAATGATAAGATTGCTGAACTTAGCGTATTATTTTCTATCATAATAACTTTAGTCATTATGTATAAAGGTTATGAAGTATTAATGGGTAGAAGTCAAAGTCCTATTAGAGAGCTTACTTGGGATATAGTAGGAAAACTTTGTG
>NZ_NXLY01000023.1 GCF_005406225.1 Campylobacter taeniopygiae
TCAAGATTGTCTAAAATTTCAACATCAAATTCCATAATATCTCCTTTTTATTATTTTTTTATCTTTCTTCTTTCTTCATACATTTTAATTTGTTCTGGTTCCTCTAAACTTGTATCAATATTGTATTCTTTGACCAATTGTTCCCAAGTCTTAGCACCTGCTTTTTTTAAGATTGTTTTATTTTTATTTATCCCAAAAGAAATAGCCCTATCTAATGGAGTATCAGGTTCAAAATAATCAATTTTATCATTTTTGTGTAATAAATTTATTTTTTATAAAAAATTATACTTTAAAATAATTATTTTTTATGAGTCAAGATAAATTTTTATTCTTATGAGTAAATAATTAAATATGTTTGCAAGACTTTGAAAATATTTTGTTTGATTTGTTTTTTAAATTTTGAAAGATATTTAAAGTTTTAATTGCATTGTCGTTGCTTTTTAAGAAAAATATTTTTAATAATTTTTATAAAAATATCTAAAGCGATTTTAATTTTTATTTGCGCTTAAAATATTGTGCATAATCAAAAGGTCGCTCTTTTAACTTAAAATAAAATTTATTATGAAGTTGATTTGTAATATTTAAAGTTTTTTGAAGTGTTCCTGAAGAATATTTCAAAGCACCATTATATATCATTTCTTCTTTTTGTAAATAACCCACAGCATACTCCAAAGGGGAAATATTTGAGAAAAATAATTCAATAAGATTGAAATTTAAATTATTATCTGCTTCTGTATATAAAGAGTGGTTATCATACATTTTATAAGCAGCTAGGTTGAAGAATAAATTATTTTTATCTTGATACAAGCCTATATCATAAGCAATGATAAATTGTCTTAAACTCCATACAAGATAAGAATAAAATAAATCATCATTAAAATCTATTATTTCATAGTCATTTTCTTGCACCATTTTATCTAATATTGAAATTAATGTAAGTTTGCTTAAACTTGTGTTTTGAACATTATAAATCTTAATGCCTTGAGATTGGTTAATTTCATTAATATAAGAATTGAGAAAATTAATATTATCATTATACAATTTTAAAAAATATTTTTTTACTTCTATGTTATTTATAATTTCATCGGGATTATTTTTAAAATAAAAATCTTTAATCCCCTGAAAGCAATTTTCATCAATATTAAACGCTTGGAAGATGATATTTTTTTTCTCAAATATAATTTTACCTAAATAGATACCGACCTCAAATTTGAATTTTTTTTTGAGATTATATTCTTTTTTTAAGTATTCTTCATCAAGTCCTTTTATACTCATATCACTTTGCAAACCTAAATAAATAGTTTTATCTTCTCTTATATTGGAGATATAATCTTTAAGCGGTATTTTTAAAATTTTCATTATTTTCCTTACTATAAATTTCTACCTATAAAGGTTTCTACATATCTTGGATCTCTTTCGTTGGGTTGAATTTCATAAGCATCTTGCGTGGAACCTATGTTGCAACCGACTAAATAATTCTCGCTAGGATCACAAATTCTATTAAATTTATCAAAAATAATTTTTTCATTAATATAAGCTTTTTCAGAATAAAAAATATATCTGCCTAAGGCATCCATATTATAACTGTAATGTTTTTCTATATAAAAATGCCTACATTCATGAAAAACTGTTTTTGCAAATTCTTTGAAATAAGCTTTCATAATATATTGATTTAATCTTACTTCGTTATCTTCGTAAGATCCAAAAGATAAAGATCCGCTAGGTTTTTCATTGTAAAATATCACTTTTTCTAAAGGCAAATCAAATCTTTTACAAAGAGTTTGAGTCAATGCTTTTAGGAAATCTTTACATTCTTTAAGATCTCTGTTTTTATTATTTAAAAGATCTGTATGAAATTGATTAAAGCTTTTGCCATCCTTATATTCTGAAGGTAAAATTTCATTAACTATGGTATTAATATATTTAAAATCTCTATCTCGCAAATAAGCTTCTTTATCTTTTTCTGAAACACTTGCCAAAAGTCCTTTATTGACTATATCAAATCTATAATAAATATAAGCAATTTTTCCGGCAAATTGAGGATAAATTCTAAGATAAGTAAAAAAATCTCTTTTTTCTTGGTTTTTTAAACAAGCCCTTAAGAACCAATTTGCTTCCTCAATGCTATTGATAGATTGTTGTCGGTTAAGATGATATATATTTGTATTTTTTAGCTCTTCCCTTGTAAATAGTTCTTTTACTTGATCATCTCTCCCCCAGCCAACTCTAAAACTCATATCTATGATTTTATAAGCGTCGTTTAAGTTAGGAAGTCTTTTAAATTTATTTTTATCTTCATAGGCAAATACCAAAGCATAATATTTATCAAATTCCTCTTCATTGGCTCTTGTTAATGGCAATGAAAATCCTATTTTATTAAATTCTTCTTCCTTTTCTTCATCATCCATTTCCCAGCATTCATGGAAATATTTACTTTCATCTTTTAAAAATTTTACATCTTTAAATTCTAAATTTTCTTTACCCTCTAGGATTCTTTGAAGTCTTTCTTCATTTTGAATTTGAGCTAAAGCCCAAACAATATTTACATCATCTTTTAACCCATGAACTTCATATTCTAAATAAGTCCCTGGTGCAAAATTTGCTTTTTCATCAACAATAATTTCTGCACCTTTTTCAGCGCTTACAATATCTTCATCTTCATCAAGATCCCATTCTGTTGTTTTTATAAATTTAAGCTTCGATTTTTCTTTCTTTGGATACTCCACTTTTAAAGAAACAATCTCTTCTTTTTCACTCCGTATAAATTTAATTTGTTTGCTTAAATTTTCTAACAGCTCACTTTGTGCCATACCTATGCTGCCACTACTGCCAAATTCCCCTCTCTCATTGATACTATAAAGATATAAATTATCCTTAATGATACTTTGTTCTTTTTTATTTTTTTTATCTTTTTTATTTTGATCTTCTTTAGTTTTTACTTCTTTTGAAGTTTTAGAACATTCTTTATCCGTATATAATCTTACACAATATTTTCCCCAAGTTTGTCCTATCTCAAAAGGATAATCCTTTAAAAAACTAGGTTGTATATCCTTAGCTATTTCGTTTATTTTTAAATAATACATTCCTTCAGGTAAAGTTCCAAATTTATCTTGAATACTTTCATCATCATAGTAAAAATAAGCTTTCCCGCTTTTGCTATTGTTATTTGGATAAAAATAATTTGCAATTTGTTTTTTACTTCTTTTTTCATTATCTGCTTTAGCTGTGCCACTTCTTGCTATATAAGAGTTGATTAAATCATTACCTTTATAATGATAAACATTAAATCCATCATAAACTAAATGATCTTTAGCTTTAAATTTGAGTATCAGTCCAATTTTATGTTCAGTATAATTGTTAAATATTCTTTTAGCATTCTGTATAGGAGTAGGAAAATAAGCTTCTTCTTCATCAAGTTTTACTTTAAAACTATAGCAATCACTAAAATACTTTTCTTTGTCAAATCTTATTTTACCTTTTTCATCACTGCGTCTTTTTAGATTAACCACTCTTAAAGCTTCATCATGTTTAAAACCTTTGATAATGATTTTAGCATTAGCAATGGGTTTATTGTATTCATCTTTTAAATATAGAGTGATAAATTGAGGTTCTTTAGCATTGGATGAGGATTCATCTAAAGGTTCTTTTGAAAGTTTGTTAAAGCTTGTATCCTTATAAACAATTCCTTTCTTAAGTTCTTTAAGTTCTAATTTAATATTTAAACTTTCTTCTAATAAGGAATAATTTTTAATCTTTGCATTGTAATAATCATATTTTATATTTAAATCTTTTAAAGAATTTAAATCTTCTTTATCATATTTAAAATAATAAATTAAATTTTCTTTTTTATCTTCAAATGAAAATGGATTATTTTCACAAGCTCCTAAAAGAAGTTTTTCATAGAAAAACACCCTTGCGTTTAATTTTTTAAATTTAATATCATATTCTTTTTCTATCATCTTAATATCAAGTAAGCTTTCATCTTTGATAAAGATATCACAATGATTATCATAAATGTGGATTAGATTTGACATAGATGAGGCATTATTTAAAAAGATAATTCTTTTATTTTTATCTTTATTTTCTAAAATGAAATGATTGAGATTTTTAGAATGGGAGGTAAGGTTGTATTCTTGAAAATTTTCTTTATTTTGTTCTAGTATATTTTTATTTTGAATTTGATTAAATGCTATGATGCTTTTATAAAGTTCTTTTCTTGCTTGTAAATAAGTATCTGTAATTTTATTTTTGTGTAATAAGAATATAATATAAAAGCTAGAATTATAAGGAAATTTTTCTCCTATATATTGTGTATTTAATAAAGCTTGATTGTTTTGATTCAAGCTAGTAAAATTTTCGCAAAAATATAAAGCTTTTAATAAATAAGGTTCTGAGTTGATGTTAATATTGTCTATTGTATCTTTTGGGCTTAATACTTTGTAATTATTTTGCAATTCATTTGTTTTTTCAATGGTATTATTAAGTATAGGAGTTTTTTTAAAGTCATAAAAAGGAAAATAATAATGCTTTAAATCTTTGACAATTTTGCCATTATAGTATAATTGAATTTTTTGCATATTTTTAATTTGTGTTTTATGACAATGCGCTAAATTATAATAATATCTTTCGTTGGAAGTTAAACCCAAAGATAAATAAGTTTCAAATTCCCTTATAAAATCAATAAAGGAAATACCATACTCTTTTAACCAAGATTCTATTTTAGAATTAATCCACCAAAGAGCTACCATTGCTGTGCTAACAATAGCAATGCCTGCTAAAATTCCAAGTGTTGCACTACCAGTAAAAATGGCTATTGTCACAAAAGCAGAAATGGCTGCTTGAATTGCTATTTTTTCTCCTATTATAAAAAGCTTTGAAGCTATAGTTTCAGAGCCAATTTTTACAATAACTTTTAAGCCATCTCCTGTTTTTTGGTATTCTATTAAAGCATCAATTACACCAAGGGTATTATCTGCTCTTTTTATGATGATTTTAAAAGGAAGTAGGTAGGGTTCTAATTTTTTGAAAGTTTGTTTTAGTGCATCAGTTCCATCACTCAGATATCCAGTAGCACCTTTCATAGTTTGAATTTTATCTTGCTGTGAGGTAGTATCTTCTGTTTTATTTTCATCTTCGATTTCCTTAAGCAGTCTTTCTCCTATCTCATCCACACCTGCTTCTTTTAAAGGAATTTGTAAATCTTTTTCTGTTTCATTTAAATCTTCTTTAGCTAATGCTTCTTTTTCTAATTCTTTATTCATTTAGCACATTCCTTTAATTTAGTTTGTAGGGTTTTAAGTTCATTGATTTGTTTTGAATTAAGTTTGTAATGTTGAAAAACATTAATTATTTTTTTAAAGTCTACTTTTAAATCATCATCAGTATATATTTTTGATTTTTGATTTAAAAACAATAAAACTTTATCAGCAGCAAGATTAATTTGATTCATACCTTTTAAAATGCTTATGGTTTTAGGATTATTCAAATCACACATAAAATCTTGTGAAAATTCACTAGGATATGGAATAGAAAATATATAATCAAGTCCAATTAGCATGTTGATATACGTTCCAATTTCAACTACTGTGAAACTATCAATACGTTTTCGTAAAAAACCTTTTTCTAAAAAATTTTCTAAATTAGTATTTAAATATAACAAAAAGTCTTCAAGAGCATTAAATCTTTCCTTATCAAATGAAAAATAAGTTTTTTTTCCTATAAAAGTTTTTTCTCTATCTAAAAGATAGAGTATGATATCCATATTTGATTTTTCTATAGCATGACCTGCTTGTCTCATAAGTTCAACATTCTCATCTGTGATATTGAAGATAATTAAAGTTTTCATACTTTCAATACCTGTTTGCATCATCTTAAGATTTTCAATAATCATTTTTGTAACTTTTTCTTGATTATAGGTTTCTTTGGATAAGTTTTTTGCAAATTCTAATTCTTTTTTGCCCTCATTTTTACTCCATTTAATCAAAGTATTAAGATCCTCTCTCGCTTTGTTTTCTTTAGCTTCTTTAAATTCTAAAGCTCCATGGATGAAGTCATAAATATTGCTAATAATTATTATAGAAATTAGTATAATAAAAACTATAGTAGAAATTCTTTTTGTTACCTTAAGCAATATTTTTCTCCTTAAAAACAAGATTGTTTTGTACTATAACATTATCAAGTAAAAGATTAAAATCTTGTTCTTTTGTATTGTTTGTATTGTCATTTTCTTGATTTGAATTTTCATTTTTGTTTGAATTTTTATTTATTTCTTTATATTCATTTATTGTTTTACCTTTACTATTTATTTCTTCATTTGCAATTAAAGAATTGATATAAAGTTCATAAGCATTTTCTAAATCTTTAAAACCAAGCTTTTTAAATTCATTCATGCTTTTATAAAGTTCTTTTCTTG
Source organism: Campylobacter taeniopygiae (assembly GCF_005406225.1). GTDB lineage: Bacteria > Campylobacterota > Campylobacteria > Campylobacterales > Campylobacteraceae > Campylobacter_D > Campylobacter_D taeniopygiae. The sequence goes on from NZ_NXLY01000023.1 coordinate 6,413, forward strand.
CTTGTAAATAGGTATTGTTTAGTTTGGTTTTATGGAGGATGAAAGTAGTATAAAAGCTAGAATTATAGTCTAATTCTTTTATTGTGTTTTCATCAAATAAGGCTTGTTGGTTTTTATCAAATAAAGCATAATCTTCACAAAAATATAAAGCTTTTAAAAGATAAGGTTTTGAGTTGATATTAATACTATTAATATCTTCTAAAGAGAGTTTTTGTATATAGGCTATTTTTAAATTATTGATTACTTGTATAGACATAAGTTTATAATTATTATATTCTTGACTAAAATGATTAAGATTTTCTAAAAATATTTTATACCCATTGATATAATCTTTTTCATCTTGTATATTATTTATGTACTTAAGACTTTGATTAAAAATACTATTGTTATAAAAATTACAAGAGAAACTATCAAAATTAAATTCTTTTAATAAATTGCTGTTTTTATTATCTATGGAGCATAAAGGAACAAAAGAATTTTGTATGTTTTTATAGTAGGGGTAGAGTTCATTGTTGGAAAGATTAAATGCTTGTTGAACTTTATTTGCACCAAAATAAATAATTTTTTGTGTTGGTTTTTTGATTAAAGAAACTATGGCGCTTGATCCAACAATGCTTCCAATATAATATAATGGTCGCTCTTGAATGTCTTGTTTTAATAGTTGAAATGTTTTTTCTCTAACTTTATCATTTAAAATTATAAGTTTAATAGCCTTATAAAAGACTTCAGCTTGTTCAATAGCCTCATCTTGTTTTGTATCGTCGTCTAAAATTATATTTTCGATTCCAATAATTTTTATTACAAAGTGTCCCAATTCCAAAGCTATTATAACTGTAGAATCAAATATACCATTTACTAAATCATTAATATGTTGTAAGATAGTCTTATTGGACATTTTGCCTATCCTTTACTCTAATTAGATATATAAAATATACCAAAACAATTTTATAAAATAAATAAAAAATAATTGAAAAAATTATTTTTAAACTTGTGCTTAAATGAAAAATTTCTAGTAAATTCATAAAATAATGCCACAATATAAATAAAATTAAAATATCATTAAAAATACTATACAAAAAAAATAAATAATGAATTCGTTTTATATTTAGTTGTACATTTTTTACAAATTAATTCTTTGCCAAAACCTAATAAAAATATATTTGATACATTTTGCAATTTATTGATTTTTGTTTTACAAACTTCACATTCTTTATAAAAGGACATTGATTTCTCCATCGGTTTTCTTACTACTCTCTACGGCTTCTTGCCCCTCTCTTAAAGCTTCTTTTATACTTTCTTCAATGTTAATAGTAGCATTGTTTTCATTTACATTCATTTAAAGCCTTTTGAGTTTTATTTATCAAATATAAGCTGAGTTAGAAAAATTTTTAAATTCATTCTCCCAATTCTTATTAGCTATACTAGGAATCTTAGAAGTTAAATTTAAATCTAAATTATTAAATTTTTTTCATTTTTTCAAACATTAGGTTTCTACCTGCAAAAGAACATATTTTGGAATTAAGATTTAAAAAGGATACATATATAATAAATTTTTCCATATTTGATAAGCCTTTATACCAAGCCCCTTGTCTAAATAGCCTTTACTATCTAAAATAATCATAAATTTCTTCATAATGTTTTATAAATTTAAGTTTTTCTTCAAAGATTTGTTTTTCTAAATCTTTAGTAGAAACTCTTAGGGTTAAGTATTTTTGTTTTGAAGTGGAATTGATGTCACTTATAAAATTAAGATATTTAAAATAGGCTTGTTCTTTTCTTATTGATGTAATAGATATTAAGGCGTATTGAATGAAAGCTTGATAATACCTATCCTCAAATCCAAAGAATTTAGCTACCTTAAAATCAAAAATAACCTTTTGCATTTTTGCATTTAAGTCTTTAAAATCTTCTAATTTAGGTTGATAATCATCTACAATTTTAATCATATCTTTAGGAGTTGGATTTAGAATTATTTTTTGAAAAAATTTACGTTCTTGATTTTTTTAGGATAATAATAAATGTTCCAGTAAATCGTGCATAAAGGAGAATAAAGTAATTTTACAAGTATAGCAAATATTGTTATAAGCACAACACAAGGTATATAAATCTTTTAAGTTTATAAAAAGGTTTGTTCATTTAATTCCCCTCTCATTGATACTATAAAGATATAAATTATCCTTAATGATACTTTGTTCTTTTTTATTTTTTTATCTTTTTTATTTTGATCTTCTTTAGTTTTTACTTCTTTTGAAGTTTTAGAACATTCTTTATCCGTATATAATCTTACACAATATTTTCTCCAAGTTTTTGTCCTATGAAAAAATTTCGAAATATTCCGAAATTTGTAGCATTGGTATATCTATCTACATATTTCATATAATCAAGTGCTGAAGCTTGTATGATTATTTCTTTTTCATCTCTTGCTTGATAATCTTTACCTATAGCACACGGTTATCTTTTCTGGCTAAATCACTTGGCGGTGTGCTTTGCCCCCAAAGATAATAAGATAAAATTTCTATTCCATAATCGCCTTTTAAATTTAACGATGCCATTCATCCCTCCATTGCATATCATGAAATAATTGATAATATAATCCAGGAGGATCAAAGTCATAACGCATTTCAACTTCGCCACAATTTGTAATGGGATAATAGATATATTCATGATTGTTTTTATTATCTTTATTTTTCCAATATTCTACAGTGCCTTTTTTAAATTTAAAGTCATGGTCATTTTCAATAAAATATTTTTGTATCATTAAAGCAAAAACAGAATAACCAAATTTTGAATAATAGCCAGTATCGCCACCAACGACAATAAATCTAATATCATAAGGGATAAAAGTAAAATCACCTAACCTGTCTTCTAAGAGTAAAGAATATTTAAGTTCTAAATCATCTGTTAAAATTTTTTCCTCCTCAAAAGGCCTTACAATGCTAAAACCTTGCATCATTTTTTGCATATTTTCTTCTTGGCTCTTATTAAGATCAATTTGTTTTGCAATATCATCGATACCAAATTGTTTGCCGTTGCTGTAAAATTGACAATTTAAACCTTTCTTTGCTTTTTCTTTGCTTGAATAATAGCAATTAGTGATATCAAGCCAATCTCCATCTGCATTCATAACTAGTGGATCATGTGCTTGATTATAAAGTTTTTCAAGCCAATCTTTAGTAGCTCTTTCAAATAATTCATTTTGGCTTAATCTTCTACCTTCTTTTATACAATAACCCTCTTGATTAAGTGTTACTATAGGACGTAAAGTCACTTTTACATAACCATTTTTAATTTCAGTATAAAAAAGTATTTTATATACTATAAATAATATAGCTATAATCCAAACTATTTTTTTAATTTTGTATTAAATAAGTAATTAAATCTATAAAAAAGTTTTTTCATTTATGCTCCTAAAATCTAAGCTATTTTATAATAATCCTTATAAACAATTCCTTTCTTAAGTTCTAATTTAATATTTAAACTTTCTTCTATATTGTGTATTTAATAAAGCTTGATTGTTTTGATTCAAGCTAGTAAAATTTTCGCAAAAATATAAAGCTTTTAATAAATAAGGTTCTGAGTTGATGTTAATATTGTCTATTGTATCTTTTGGGCTTAATACTTTGTAATTATTTTGCAATTCATTTGTTTTTTCAATGGTATTATTAAGTATAGGAGTTTTTTTAAAGTCATAAAAAGGAAAATAATAATGCTTTAAATCTTTGACAATTTTGCCATTATAGTATAATTGAATTTTTTGCATATTTTTAATTTGTGTTTTATGACAATGCGCTAAATTATAATAATATCTTTCGTTGGAAGTTAAACCCAAAGATAAATGAGTTTCAAATTCCCTTATAAAATCAATAAAGGAAATACCATACTCTTTTAACCAAGATTCTATTTTAGAATTAATCCACCAAAGAGCTACCATTGCTGTGC
>NZ_NXLY01000024.1 GCF_005406225.1 Campylobacter taeniopygiae
TATATTAATAGTAGAGACATTCTTTGTTTTATGATTGATAAAATCAAAGAAGGCATTAAGACCACTTTGGATGGTGGTGAGTGGGGAGAGGAGTTTGGCTGTTAATGCGTAGAGTAAAACAATACTAATAATAATAATTACAACTACTATAATAATTTGTATATAAGCTATTTTAGAGACTTGTTTTTGGATTGCTTCTACTGGTTCAGATGAACAAATTGTATAATTATTAAATTGAGAGCACATAGCTAATCTATCACCCCCTTGAATTCTTGTATAAGAAAAAGAATTATAATCTCCAGTTTGTTTAAATTTGCTTTCTATATTTGGAATATTTGAATTTTGTCCCAAAAATGCCTTATTTGAAGAAACAAAAACATAATTTTTTTGATCAAAAACGAAAACATCTCCTGATAATTTATCAAATTGTTTTTGTAAATTTGCATTTGAAACATCAATCGCTAAAACTCCAATAAACTTACCATCTTTATAAAAAGGCATAGAATAGGTAAAACAAGGAAGATTGGATGCAGTATCTATATAAGAAGGAGATTCGTATATACCATTTTGCTCCTTTGCATTTTTATACCAATCTCTATTCCTAGAATCATAGTTATTAGCTTTTCCATAAATAATAGCATCAACATTTTTTTTATCACTTCTTGGATCGCTTCCAATATATTCACCATTTGATAAACCTAATATAAGCTGCTAATAAATCACCACCTTTTCTATAATTTTGAAAAATTAAGCCTGCATTATCTAAAACAGCTTTTTCATCGCTAAAACTGCTAAGAGGTAATTTACTTAAACTATTGGCGAGTTCCTTAAGAACGGTTAGTTTAACCTCGTTATAATTTGCCATAGAACTTTTTGCAGTTTTAACGTAGTTAGTTTGAGTTGAGATTACTTGTTTTAGTAAGGCATCTTTAACAAAAATAAAAGTTACAATACCTAAAGCAAGCAGACAAATAATAGCTATTATATTAGCTATTAAAGACATTTTAATTTTTATACTCATCTTTAAATACCACCTATTTTATTTTTAAAAAATATTAAAGATGATATTTTATAAAAATATAATTTATTTATTAATTAAATATTTAGATCAAGATTTTTTTACTATTTAGAATTTTGCTTACAAAATTATTCTATATCTTTATGCAAACAATGTTCAAAAATGAATCGATGTTCTTCTGGTAAAGCTTCAAATAAGGCATTGGCTAAATTTCTAATTTCCCAAAGAGCGGATTTTGAGCTGCGAAGTGAAATGAAATTTTGCAAACTCCTAGCATTTATGGTTAAAGTCAGTTCAGTTTTATAGCTTTCTGGTAAGCAATACTTAGCTATATCTAAACTAATGCTTTTTTGTAAGATCAGTCTTAAATTTTCCAAAGCTTTAATACTAGCATTATCCACCTCTTCATTTCCACAAAGTACCAAATATCGACTAGCATTTTCAAAATCTCCAACTTTAAATTCATTTTCATTGCGAAGTTCTTTTAAAGTGTATCTTGTGCTTTTTACACTAGGACTAGTATGACGATGACGTGCAACTTCTTGCAAACAAGCTCTTGAAATTCCTTGGATATAAAAAGTATAATTTAAATGTTCTAGAGTTGAGGCATGTTTAAATTTATTGCCAACGCGATCAATAAGCTCTTTATCTTTTTCGCCACCACAATCACCCTTTTCAAAACTTTGCCAACAAGTTCTTGTCGCATGAGAGCATACGGAAAGTGGAGTGTGAAAAAGTAGAGTGATTTTCATAATTTTTCCTTGAAAATGAAATTTTTGTTTTTTATAATTCTTGCATTTTTTACTTAAAATTCTAATGAAATAAAAAGTTTTATCAAGTTATAATTAAATTAAAAAATCAAGGTTGATTAAAGCGATGAAAAAACAAACAAAATATATCTTTGTAACCGGTGGAGTTTTGAGTTCTTTAGGAAAAGGAATTGCTGCAGCTTCTATTGCTACACTTTTAAAAAATTCAGGTTTGAAAGTAAGCATACTTAAAGCAGACCCTTATATTAATGTTGATCCTGGAACTATGAGTCCTTTTGAACATGGAGAAGTTTTCGTAACCGATGATGGGGCAGAAACGGATCTAGATTTGGGACATTATGAGCGTTTTTTAGATGAAAGTTTGTCTCAAGATAATAATTTTACAACTGGACGTGTTTATCAAAGCGTTATTGAGAAAGAAAGGCGTGGAGAATATCTTGGAAAAACGATCCAAGTTATTCCTCATATTGTAGGTGAGATTAAAGATCGTATCCAAAAAGCTGGTGAAGGAAAAGATGTTTTAATTGTAGAGATTGGAGGAACGGTTGGTGATATAGAAGGCCTTCCTTTTTTAGAGGCCATTCGTGCTTTACGTTTAGAAGTAGGCAAAAATAATGCTATGAATATACATCTTACATTAGTGCCTTTTATAAAAGCAGCAGGGGAATTGAAAACCAAACCTACTCAACATAGCGTAGGTGAATTAAGACGTATAGGAATCAGTCCTGATATGATAATTTGTCGCAGTGAAAAATCTTTAGATAGGGATTTAAAAGACAAAATTGCTATTTCTTGCGGAGTGGAAAAAAATTGCGTTATAGAAAGTATAGATGCAGCAAGTATTTATCAAATTCCGCTTAATTTTTTAAAACAAGATATATTAAATCCAATTGCAAGTATATTAGATCTTAAAATTTCAAAACCTGATATGCAAAATTGGAATAGTTTGGTAAAAAGGGTGATTGCACCAAGCAATGAAGTTAAAATTGCGTTTGTAGGAAAATATGTTGATTTAAAAGAAAGTTATAAAAGTCTTACTGAAGCTATTATACATGCGGGTGCAGCACTTGATACTAGAGTAGAGCTTAAATGGATCGATAGTGAAAAGCTTGAAAATTTAGAATCATCTGAAGCATTTAAAGATGTGAGCGGAATTTTAGTTGCAGGAGGCTTTGGAAATCGTGGCGTAGAGGGGAAAATAAAAGCGATTAATTATGCAAGAGAAAATAAAATTCCTTTTTTAGGTATTTGTTTGGGTATGCAGTTAGCTTTAGTAGAATTTGCTAGAAATGTTTTAAAATTAAAAGATGCTAATTCAAGCGAATTTGATGAAAAGTGTAAAAATCCTATTATTTATTTGATTGATGAATTCATTGATTCTAATGGAAAAAAACAAATTAGAACCGCTAAAACACCTTTGGGTGGAACGATGCGTTTGGGTGCTTATGAGTGTGAGATTAAGCCTAAAACAATTTTAGCAAGAGTTTATGGTAATACAAAAAGCGTAAAAGAGCGTCATCGTCATCGTTATGAAGCCAATCCAAAATACCGTAAAGATTTTGAAAATAATGGACTTATTGTAAGTGGAGAAAGTCAAGGGCTTATCGAGGCTATAGAGTTAAATTCGCATCCATTTTTCCTAGCCGTGCAGTTCCATCCTGAATTCACTTCAAGATTAGAGCATGCAAATCCAGTGATTTTTGGATTTATTGAGGCAGCAATCAAACATGAAAAAGATTGATAAAAGTGAAGTTAAAAAAATTTTAGCTTCACGTTTTGAAAAAGATCTTCATACTAAACTTTGTGATTTGCCGTTACCGTGTTGCTTAAAAGATATTTATAAAGCAGCAGAACGCATAAAAAGTGCGATAGAAAAAAATGAAAAAATTGCTATTGTAGGCGATTATGATGTTGATGGTATAGTATCGTGTGTGATTATGGCGGAATTTTTTGATGATATAGGTTTTGATTATATCGTTAGAATTCCAAATCGCTTTAAAGATGGGTATGGGTTAAATTCTGAAATTATTAATGAGCTTGATGTCGATTTAATTATTACCGTAGATAATGGCATAGCAGCACTTGAAGCTGCTAAACTTTGCAAAGAAAAAAATATTGATCTAATCATTACTGATCATCACATGCCTCAAGATATTTTGCCTGATGCTTTTGCGATAATCAATCCTAAGCAAAAAGATTGCGAATTTCCAGATATTGAAATTTGTGGAGCACAAGTGGCATGGTATTTGATCGCTGCTTTAAAAGAGGTTTGCAAACTAAAATACGATATGAGTCGATTTTTAGAATTATTAGCTATTGCTATAATTGCCGATATGATGGAGCTTAGAGACTTAAACCGCGCTTTGGTAAGAAGAGGCATTGATTTTATTAACAAATCCAAAAGAGCAGCTTTTAAGGCTATTAAAAATTATTATCAAAAGGATAAATTTTCTCTAGATAGCATAGGATTTTTAATCGCCCCGCTGATTAATAGTGCCGGAAGAATGGATGATGCTAGCATTTCTTATGAATTTTTGCACACTAAAGATTTAAATAAAGCCTTAGAGTATCTAGAGCAGATTGTTAATTTTAACGAAAATAGAAAAGATGAAGAAAAACAGCTTTTTGAAGAAAGTTTAAGTCAAATTAATGATCAAGATTCTTGTATTGTGGTATCTGGGATAAATTGGCATGAAGGGGTTTTGGGTATAGTAGCGAGTCGCTTGTCGAAACATTTTAACAAACCTGCCTTTGTGTTTTCTCAAAATGAGGATTATTTAAAAGGTAGCGCTAGAAGTGTTGGAAAGATTGATATTTTATCTTTAATCTCTAAAGCTAATTCTTTATTAAGTAATTATGGAGGGCATAAAGGTGCTGCAGGCATGAGTTTAAATGCACAAAATTTTGAAAAATTTAAAATTCTAATCCAGCAAGAATGTGCAAAAATTCCTGATAATGAATTTTTAGACACTGATGAAATTTTAGGGGTTTTAGATCCAAATGAAATTGATTTTGAAATGTTAGAAATTTTAGAATCTTTCGAACCTTTTGGCCATAAAAATCCTCGCCCTTTTTTTGTCTTAGAAAATCTAAAAGTGAAAAATAAAAAAATTTTAGGAAAAAATGAAAAACATTTAAAATTAGTTTTATCTAAAGAAAATAAGGTTGTTGAAGCTTTGTTTTTTAATTTTGACAAAGAGCCAAGCATTGATGAAAACATTAATATATTAGGAAGTATTTCTAAAAATGAATTTAGGGGACTTTTAACTCCTCAATTTATCATAAAAGAAATTTTAACCGAAGAAAAGATACGCAGGATTGATTAATGAAACCAAAAATTGCAATTTTAGCAACAGGTGGAACTATAGCAGGAGTTATTGATGATGCTATTACGACAACGGGCTATAAAGCAGGAGCTTTAAATATAGAAGTTTTGCTTGATGCTGTGCCTCAAATTAAAGAATTTGCAACAATTGTAGGTTATCAGATATCTAATATAGATAGTTCTAATATGTCTAATGAAATTCAGCTAAATCTTGCTAAAAAAATCAATAAGCTTTTAACTAAAGATGAAATAGATGCCGTTGTGGTAACTCATGGAACAGATACCATGGAAGAGACTGCGTATTTTTTAAATTTAACCATTAAAAGCGATAAACCGGTTATCTTAACGGGTGCGATGCGTCCTTCTACAGCTATGAGTGCAGATGGATCTAAAAATTTATATAATGCTGTGGCTTTAGCCATTAATGAGAAATCTAAAAATAAAGGCGTTATGATTGTTATGAACGATCGAATTTTAAGTGCTAGAGCAGCAGTAAAAACTCATACTTTAAATTTGGATGCTTTTTCTTCTCCAAATTTTGGAGATTTGGGGTATATTTTAGATGGAAAAGTATATTTTTATAACACAATTGAAAAATTACATACCAAAAATACTCCATTTGATATCGATCATCTTGAAGACTTGCCCAAAGTTGATATACTTTATACCTATTCTAATGATGGAAGTGGCGTTGCAGCAAAAGCTCTATTTGAAAATGGAACTCAAGCTTTGGTGATAGCAGGAAGTGGATCGGGAAATATCCATGAAAATCAAAAAAATATATTAAAAGAGCTTATGAAAAAAAATCTTATTGTTGCAATCAGCTCACGCATACAAGTAGGAGAGGTTATTTTAAGCAAAGAAGATGAAGATTTCGGTTTTATTTGCGCCCAAAATTTAAATCCACAAAAAGCTAGAATTTTACTTATGTTAGCACTTACCAAAACCAAAAATTCTAAAATAATTCAAAATTTCTTCCAAACCTACTAATACTTTAAACCCCCTTTAAGCTTAATTAGTTATACTTTCATTTCCTTTTTTTGAAAGGACTTAAAATCTTAAAAGAAGTTTCACCAAATACTTAATA
>NZ_NXLY01000025.1 GCF_005406225.1 Campylobacter taeniopygiae
ATGATCTATAACTTCATAACGAGAAACGAATTTTTTAGTGCGGGGGCTAAGGTGGTATCTAAATGCATCTGTATTTTCATGATGTTTGGCAAAATTTAAGGCTAATAGATATTTTTGTTCTTTTGCTTCTTCATCTTCTTTTTTTCTATAAATAAAGATTTGAGCTTGGGTGTTTATTTTTTCAGGCTTACTATCTTTACGACGGTCTATTGGATCAGGTTTTATGATCTTTCTATCTAAAGAAAATCTAGCTTCTATAGCAGCAGCATAGGCAGTGGGATCACCTATTTTTCTATTATTATCCTGAGATAGTTGAGTTTCTTTCTCTTTATTTATCTCATATCCTAGCTTTATCCCATCTGCATAAAGCCACAAAGGAGGAGTAAAAACACTATCAAAAAAGTCTTTCTCATCATTCTTATCGATTAAATGCAGCATTGCATAGCTTGCATCGGCTATATCAGCATAATCTTTGATTTCTGAGATAAGTTCTTTAGGACTCATTAATATTTTTCCCCTTCATACTTCTCATCACTTTTTACAAATTTACCATTAATAAAATAATGCAAAGAAGATCCAACTCCAACACCTTTGTGACTTAGGCTTGTAAAACTAAATCCTATTGCTTCATCTCCAAATAAACCATAATTTGTTGCAACATACATAAATCTAGTATAAAAAACAACAGGATATTTTTTACCCTTACATACATAATAAGTACTCATACCCATATAAGGTCTTACTTTTTTATAGTTTTCTTCTCCCATGTATTCTTTAAGTTTATCTTCATAATAAGCAAATTCGGGTTTGTCTTTGAAACCGAAATTAGCTTCGCCTTTATATCTATAATCACTACGATAATATCTACAACCATTAGAAAGGACTTGAGGGAATTTTTTTTCTGGATCATATTTTTTAATGTTTGCCCTCATTTCTTCATCAGATGTAGATATACTATTAATCCATTTATAACACTCTCTTCTTTTCTTCTCTATTTGCAATATCTCTTCCCTTGCTTTTCTATCAAAAATATAAAGTCCACCATAATTTTTTGAAAGAATTTCTAATTCTTTTTCTTCTTTGCTTTTTATTAAAGCACAAGAGTTTAAAAATACTAAAGCTAAAATTGCCAAAATGATTTTCATTTATAATCCTTGGTTTTTAAGAATATAGTCTATTGTATAATAAGTTATATAAAAAATTATATTTATATTTATATTTAATTTATATAAAATAAAATAAAAATGTTACCAAAAGAAATTGATTTCTTAAGTTCTTTAGAAGTCATTAATATTCTTCCCCTTCATACTTCTCATCACTTTTTAATCCTAAGAACACATGAGGATTTCCCTCACTGCCCATCATAAAACCCCAATCATTAACATAGATTCCAAGAGAGTATTTGTAATTAAAAGTCATCATAAGTCCTCAAAATAATCATAGTTTTCTTCGAAATGATTAAGATAGCTTGGTTTGTCTAATAAATTTTTTAACACAATAATATTCAGATAAACATAAGCATAAGATCCATCTAATTCATCACCTATTTTTAGTTTACCTATTATCTCTTTGTTTTGTATTATTTGTGAGTTATTTATTGTAACACTCTTAATTGAATTATAAATTCTCTGTGTTGTATTTGGAAGAATAAATAAATTAAATGTCCATTTATTCCAGCCACCATAATAACCCAATTCTTTTATATAGACATATACAAGTCTTTCTTCTGAATATATAAATTCAATACCCACAAACATATCCATATCTTTACTCTTAATACCATATCGACTTGTTATAGTATAAAAACTATCTTTATTAAGATTATTTTTTTCTATTTCTGTTAATGGTCTAGCATAAAGCACTCTGCCTAATTCTTGCTGTGAGAATTTTTCAAACTCTTTATACTCAGAATCTAAGCTTTTTGGTATAAAAGCACGATAGCTTGTAGGATAAAAACAACCTTTTACTGAAACAAATACAATTAAACCTACAATAAAAGTCAATATAATATATTTCATACCTTATTGCCTTTTACTATGATTTTTTGATTGGTTATCCCATCTGCATAAAGCCACAAAGGAGGAGTAAAAACACTATCAAAAAAGTCTTTCTCATCATTCTCATCGATTAAATGCAACATCGCATAACTAGCATCTGCAACATTAGCATAATCTAAAAATTTAGCAATTAAGTCTAATTTAGCTTCTTGTATTTTAATGTTTTTAGGCATTTATTATTCCAAAGTTTCAACTTGCTAATCATCATTTCTTAAATTTTTGTCAATATCCTCACAATATAATACTTCTTCATATCTAAAATATAATCCAGCATCCTCATCACCTCTTAAGAATATGCCATAATTATCATAAATATAGGATAAATGCGTTGAATAATGAATATAATCTTCAAATGCAACTTCTTTTAAAGTAAATTTATTTTTTTGCAATACATTAATGCTTTTTGATTTTTTAAATTTTTTATTTATTTTTTAATTTAAAAAAGACTTTAAAGATAAAATATAAAATAATAGAAAATATAGAAAAATATAAGAATAAATGTTAAAAGATTAACAAAAATTCTAGCATTTATCAACCTTCTTATTTTTTAAACATACCTTCATTTAAACCTGTAGAATAAAGCGCATTCTGACATTTTTATAAAGTTTCATGTATTTGGCTTATTTTTTATGCATTGGTAGCCTTGTTTTTCTTGTAATTTTCTATATTTTTGAATATTAAAACATATCATTTTTTAAAGTATTGAATAGATTTATAAAGATTTTTTCTAGCATCAAGGTAGGTATCATTGAGGCTTTCTTTATCTAAGATAAATATTTTAGTAAAATCATTTTTATAACCTAGATTGTTTGTAGCAGTGGTTTGAGTGAAAAGTTCTTCCTTTTTGTAATTTATAGCTATAGAATTCTCACATTGATATAAAGCTTTTAAGTACGCTATAGATGAATTTTTATTGATTTTGTTTATATCTTCATTGCTTAAAAAAGTAAGTCTTGTTATAAATGCTTCTTTCATTTATTTTTTCTTAAAATTAAATTTTTATAAACTATAATGTTTTTTAATATAAAAGATTCTTAAAATTAAGTTTGATAATGAAATCTTTACTATAAATAAATATTTCCATCATTTATATATTTAAAAAATATTAATATAAAAGGAGAGCTACATGCAAACCCTAAAAACCAACTTATTTTTTTACGTTTTATCCCTGTGCTATAGCATTTAAAAAAATAAGCTTGTAATAAACAAAGAACTATAAAAGGTGCAAAAAGTGTTAAATAACAAATCCAACCAAATAAAAATCCTATGCAAATATATATACGATACTCATCTGGCAAAAGTTTCTTAACTTCTGGAGGATCCATAAGTACAAAATGTCCCACATTATCAACACCATAAGTTACATAAAATCCTATGATGATAGTAATAAGAAAAATAATAAAAAATGTTAAAAAATAAGATTTTAAAAACTCTTTTATATTGATTCTTATGAAATAATTTAATAAAGCAAAGATAGCTAAAACACTTAAAATAAAAGTATAAAATTTTACTTCATTAAACAATGCACCAAAAAAGAAAATCACACCAAATAACCATCCCAAACCAATAGCTTCTACCATTTAAACTCCTATATCATAAAGTGTATTATAAGTCTTATCTTTGAAATCAAGCTTAGTAATGAAATCTTTACTATAAAGTTTGAAATTTAATAAATATTTCCATCATTTATATAATTAAAAAACATTAATATAAAAAAAAAGGAGAGCTACATGCAAACCCTATCAACCAACTTATTTTTTTACGTTTTATCCCTGTGCTATAGCATTTAAAAAAATAAGCTTGTAGTAAACAAAGGATTATCAAAGGTGCATAAAGTGTTAAATAGCAAATCCAATCAAATAAAAAGTTTATATAAATATATGCACGATACTCATCTGGCAAAAATTTCTTAACTTTTGGAGAATTTATAATTAGAAAACGACCTACATTATCAACACCATAAGTTATATAAAACCCCATTATGATAGTAATAAGAAAAATAATAAAAAATGTTAAAAAATAAGATTTTAAAAATTCTTTTATATTGATTCTTATGAAATAATTTAACAAGGCAAAGATAGCTAAAACACTTAAAATAGTAATATAAACTCTTACATTAAACAATCCAACAAAAAAGAAAACCATACCAAATAACCATCCTAAACCAACAGCTTCTACCATTTAAACTCCTGTATTATAAAGTGTATTATAGGCCTTATCTTTAAAATCAAGTTTAGCAATAAAATCCTTACTATAAAGTTTGAAATTTAATAAATATTTCCATCATTTATATAATTAAAAAACATTAATATAAAAGGAGAGCTACATACAAACCCTATCAACAAACTTATTTTTTTACGTTTTTCTCCTGTGCTATAGCATTTAAAAAAATAAGCTTGTAATAAACAAAGAACTATAAAAGGTGCATAAAGTGTTAAATAGCAAATCCAATCAAATAAAAAGTTTATATAAATATATGCATGATACTCATCTGGCAAAAGTTTCTTAACTTCTGGAGGATCTAAAAAAGACAAGAAACCGTCTGTATTAATATCATAAGTTACATAAAATCCTATGATGATAGTAATAAGAAAAATAATAAAAAATGTTAAAAAATAAGATTTTAAAAACTCTTTTATATTGATTCTTATGAAATAATTTAATAAAGCAAAGATAGCTAAAACACTTAAAATAAAAGTATAAATTTTTACTTCATTAAACAATGCACCAAAAAATAAAATCACACCAAATAACCATCCTAAACCAATAGCTTCTATCATTTAAACTCCTATATCATAAAGTGTATTATAAGTCTTATCTTTGAAATCAAGCTTAGTAATGAAATCTTTACTATAAAGTTTAAAATAATCCAAACCTTACCGTATACGCACTCGCAATTAATATAAAAACATTGCACACAAACCCTATGAGCCAACTTATTTTTTTACGTTTTACTCCTGTGCTATAACATTTAAAAAAATAAGCTTGTAATAAACAAAGAAACATAATAAATGTGTTTATAAAAAAAAACATAGTTATAAAAGTTAAAAATTTAAAATAATTATATGCTTTATATTCCTGTGGTGATAATTTTTCAACTTCTGGAGGATCAACCAGTACAAAATGTCCCACATTATCAACACCATAAGTTATATAAAATCCTATGATGATGGTAATAAGAAAAATAATAAAAAATGTTAAAAAATAAGATTTTACAAATTCTTTTATATTAATTCTCATCCAATAATTTAAAATAGAAAATATAATAAGAACACTACTTAGAGCTGTAAAATGAATGATTACAGCAATAAAGATCATAGAAAATAAAATTAAACCCATAAAAATAGAAAGTATAATACCAAATATAATATCATCTGCCATTTAAACTCCTATATCATAAAGTATATTATAAGCTTTATCTTTGAAATTAAGCTTAGCAATGAAATCTTTACTATAAAGTTTAAAGTCTAAACCATAGGGGGTGAATTTTTGATAATCTTGATAATCTTGATAATCTTGATAATCTTGATTGTAAATATGGTATTGTTTGATTTTTAGAAAATTTAGAATATCTTTAAAGATTTCTCTAGTACCATACCTATATGTTATCATCTGATAAATAGACCCCCAAATACTAAAACTCTTTTCATTAAAATCCCAAGCCCCAACAGGTTGTCCTAGCTTGATAAGATTTCCCTCATCATCAAATTCATGGCT
>NZ_NXLY01000026.1 GCF_005406225.1 Campylobacter taeniopygiae
AGGAGAAAAATAATAACTGGGTATATCTTGTTTGATTATTCCTTCTTGATCTAATTCTCCAAAATAAAAGGGATTATTAGGGAATTCTTTAGAGCCTGTAAGTAATACACCTTTAAAATAAATTTTAGAATAAATCAAATCAATATTTTTAGCCCTTAAGACTTCACAATCAATCACTTCTTTATCATAAGCAAAAATTGTTTCTTTTACTTTTTCAAGAGGCATGAATTTTCCTTAAATTTTTAGTCATTTTATGATAGCTAGAACTCCAGTATTTATCGCTTTTTTCTCCTGCTAAAACATTAAAATAAAATTCATTTCTATCTTTTTGATATTCTTGTGAGATATTACCATAATCATATTTATGATAAAGCATTCTTGAAAGCATTTCATCTTTAGGTATAAAAATAAAAGGATAAAACTTACTCACACTAAAATTATTACATTTTTGACTCAAATCTAAATCTTGTATTGCAATAGCTTCATAATCATTATCTGCTTTTAAAAGTTTAATTTGTCTATCTTTTCTATCGAAATAAATCAATTCAAAATCGCCTTTTATGCTTGTATTAAATTTTTTAGTGATAGATTCCAAACAAAAATCTAATTTATTATATATACTTTTAAGTTGGGAGGCTTTATCATAAAATTTTTTAATACTTTCATAATATCTTTGATTTTCTATATCTTTTTTACAAAAAGTTTGTATTTTCTTTTCTAAATTTTCCTGATTTACATAACATATATAATTATTATCTAGCATAGATCTAGTCCAAACAATAAAAGCTCTTGCACCTTTTACGCTTTGTAAATTATCATCAATATTTTGAAATTTCAAAAAGATAGAGTGAAGAGATTTAATCAAACCAAAGATATCTATCAAATTTCCAGGCACTTTATATTCATCATCAATAAGCTCTATTCCTATATCAGAAAGTTTTTGAATAACCCAAGTAACGCAGTTGTTTTCAAGAAGTTTATAGGTAAATTCTTCATTGATTGGTTCTTTGCTATTAGGTGTAATTTCTTTTGTAGTATTAAAATCATTTTTAATATTTACAAGTAAGCTTTCATATTGTTCTTTAGAAATTTCTAAAGTGCAACGATTAGAGGGTTTGAAAGTTTGAGGGCTTCTTAGTTTTTTAATAATATAACAATTTTTATCAATATTATTATCTAATACATATTGGTTATTGTTAAATACTTTGCCAGGAGATCCTATAAGAGATTCTGCAACATTAGCAATTCCAGTTCCAAAACCCCAAAAACCATCATTGAATTCATTAGGTTCTTTAGCTTCATACCATTTTTGATCTATCTTGTCCCATTCTTTGTTTTTAAGATATTCTTGTCTTAATGTTTCATCTATTTTATCTAACTCATCAGGACTTTTGCCTTTGGTAAGTCCTAAGAAAGCGTGGGTGAAATCTTCTCTTTGCCAGTAACACTGATTTTTAAAATCCAAAAAACATTCTACCAATGGATCAATATAAATCGTAACATAATATTTCATTTATAAAATCCTCCTAATAACTCAAATATATATACCATAGCCACTAAAAAAATATATCCACATAAAAAAGTTATTAAAATTCTCCAAGCTCTTAAAAAGATAAAAATTACAGGTGCAAAAATAAAAAATAAAATTTTAAAATTATAGATAAACTCATGATATTTCATATATATAAATATTAATATCACAAGCAACAATAATGCAAAAAAATTTTTAATATAAAGCATATTCAATATAAAAATAAATAACATAATAAATAAAATAGTGAATTGATCATAATTGTTACTGATATAAAAATATACCATAGGAATGATAAAAATCCCTACACTACACACAAACCAAGCAATTTGCCCACTTGATATATTGTCTATTCCTTTGCTTTCTAGCTTTGTTTTGAGTTTAGAATAAATAGGAATTTGCAAATTTACTCCTAATATAGATAAATTGTTTTATTATAACCAATCTACTTAATACTTTTAATTAATTTAAATTCTTTGTTTTTAAGATATTCTTGTCTTAATGTTTCATCTGCTTTATCAAGCTCATCAGGACTTTTGCCTTTGGTAAGTCCTAAGAAAGCGTGGGTGAAATCTAAGCCGTTTCCATTATAAAGACTAACTAATATTTCATATTCTAAAAACTCATCAATATAAATCGTTGCATAATATTTCATTTATAAAATCCTTTCTAATATGTTGCCAGTCCATAAAAAAAGAACAATGTGCAAGTATAACCCAAGGCGAATAGTAAAACACTAAACATAAACTTTCTTTTAAAAATGGATATTAAGAAAAATACTCCTATACCACAACAACCAACAATAAACAAGCTTAAACTAGAAAAATAAAATGCTAAAAATATAAATACCGCAGATAAAACCAAAGGAATGGCATTATAAATATATAATAAATTAAACATTATGCAAGAATATACAATAACAAATAACTCCATTGCATTTCTATCAAATATTAATAAAAATAAATTCTTATCATATTTACCATAACTAATGTAAATGTAGTGAAAAGTTAGAATAATATAAGTCACCAAAGCAAGAATCAAACTACACACAAACCAAGCAATTTGCCCGCTTGTTATATTGTCTATTCCTTTGCTTTCTAGTTTTGCTTTGAGTTTAGAATAAATAGGAATTTGCAAATTTGCTCCTTTAACAATATGAAAAATTTCTAAATCTTGATTTTTGTCTATTTCATCTAATTTACCACTGCTTTCATCTTTAGGGGAAAAATAATAACTGGGTATATCTTGTTTGATTATTCCTTCTTGATCTAATTCTCCAAAATAAAAGGGATTATTAGGGAATTCTTTAGAGCCTGTTAAAAGGGTGGAATTGAGGAAGATTTTGGTATCTAAACTTTTAAAATCTATTTGATATTTTTCTTCTATGAAATTTATATCTAAAACACTTTTATCTTTAGTGAATATATCACAATGATTCTCATAGATATGAATTAAATTTGACATAGAAATAAAAGAAGTATTACTATCATTAGATTGCAAATCTTGTAAATTTACTTTATCTAAAAATATGATTTTTATATTGCTTGTTTTTAAAACTATAGTATTAGTATTTTTATCATAAAATTGTTCTATGTTAAATACTTCATTTAAGACTAAATTAACATCATTTTTTTGAGTATTCAAACTTTGATTATTTGGATTATCTTGTAAGGAATTTTCTTTATCCAAATAAGCTTGGATATTTTTTATATTTTCATTTCTTTCTTGTTTTAAAGTATTGATAGATTTGTAAAGATCTTTTCTAGCATCAAGGTAGGTATCATTTAATTCTTCTTTGTTTAAAATAAAGATTTTAGCGAAATCGTTTTTATAACCTAGATTGTTTATGGCAGTGGTTTGGGTAAAAAGTTCTTCCTTTTTGTAATTTATAGCTATAGAATTCTCACATTGATATAAAGCTTTTAAGTATGCTATAGATGAATTTTTATTGATTTTGTTTATATCTTCATTGCTTAAAAAAGTAAGTCTTGTTATAAATGCTTCTTTCATTTATTTTTTCTTAAAATTAAATTTTTATAAACTATAATGTTTTTTAACATAAAAGATTCTTAAAATTAAGTTTGATAATGAAATCTTTACTATAAATAAATATTTCCATCATTTATATAATTAAAAAACATTAATATAAAAGGAGAGCTGCATACAAACCCTATAAACCAACTTATTTTTTTACGTTTTACTCCTGTGCTATAACATTTAAAAAGATAAGCTTGCAATAAACAAAGAACTATAAAAGGTGCAAAAAACGTTGAAAACATAAATACTTGAAATAAAGCTTTTAAATAAATATATATATAATACTCATCTGGCAAAAGTTTCTTAACTTCTGGAGGATCCATAAGTACAAAACGATCTACATTATCAACACCATAAGTTACATAAAATCCTATGATGATAGTAATAAGAAAAATAATAAAAAATGTTAAAAAATAAGATTTTAAAAATTCTTTTATATTGAGTCTTATGAAATAATTCAATAAAGCAAAGATAGCTAAAAAGATGATTAAAAAACCTAAACCCTTTGCTAAACCAAAAAAGAAACCAAAAAAGAAAATCACACCAAATAACCATCCTAAACCAATAGCTTCTATCATTTAAACTCCTGTATCATAAAGTGTATTATAAGCTTTATCTTTGAAATCAAGCTTAGCAATGAAATCTTTACTATAAATAAATATTTCCATCATTTATATATTTAAAAAATATTAATATAAAAGGAGAGCTGCATGCAAACCCTATCAACCAACTTATTTTTTTGCGTTTTACTCCCGTGCTATAGCATTTAAAAAAATAAGCTTGTAATAAACAAAGAACTATAAAAGGTGCAAAAAGTGTTAAATAGCAAATCCAACCAAATAAAAATCCTATGCAAATATATATACGATACTCATCTGGCAAAAGTTTCTTAACTTCTGGAGGATCCATAAGTACAAAATGTCCCACATTATCAACACCATAAGTTACATAAAATCCTATGATGATGGTAATAAGAAAAATAATAAAAAATGTTAAAAAATAAGATTTTAAAAACTCTTTTATATTGATTCTTATGAAATAATTTAATAAAGCAAAGATAGCTAAAACACTTAAAATAAAAGTATAAAATTTTACTTCATTAAACAATGCACCAAAAAATAAAATCATACCAAATAACCATCCTAAACCAACAGCTTCTACCATTTAAACTCCTGTATTATAAAGTGTATTATAGGCCTTATCTTTGAAATCAAGTTTAGCAATGAAATCTTTACTATAAAGTTTAAAATAATCCAAACCTTACCGTATACGCACTCGCAATTAATATAAAAACATTGCACACAAACCCTATGAGCCAACTTATTTTTTTACGTTTTACTCCTGTGCTATAACATTTAAAAAAATAAGCTTGTAATAAACAAAGAAACATAATAAATGTGTTTTTTAAAAAAATAAAAGTTGTAAAGGATAAAATTTTAAAACAATTATGGGCTATATATTCTTGTGGTGATTTTGGAGGAGTAAGCAATATAGGCGACTTATAAAATTCAATATCATAGCTAAAATAAAATATTACGACAATAATTGCAAAAAACACAATAAAATATATTAAAAAATAAGATTTTAAAAATTCTTTTATGTTAATCTTAATCCAATAGTTTATAATAGAAAAGACAACAAGAACACTTAAAGTTGTAAGATAAAATTTTATATTAGCAAAAGCAAAAATAAATCCTACCAAACCTAAAAAAATAGAAAGTTGAATACTACCTACCATTTAAACTCCTGTATCATAAAGTGTATTATAAGCTTTATCTTTGAAATCAAGTTTAGCAATGAAATCTTTACTATAAAGTTTAAAGTCTAAACCATAGGGGGTGAATTTTTGATAGTCTTGATAATCTTGATTGTAAATATAGTATTGTTTGGTTTTTGGAGATTGTAGGATGTCTTCAAAAGTTACTTTTGATGCAAGCTTTGTATACCATTTTGGTTTATAAGTTTCCATCTGACGAATAGACCCCCAAATACTAAAACTCTTTTCATTAAAATCCCAAGCCCCAACAGGTTGTCCTAGCTTGATAAGATTTCCCTCATCATCAAATTCATGGCT
>NZ_NXLY01000027.1 GCF_005406225.1 Campylobacter taeniopygiae
CTTAATTCTGTAAAAGCCATTATTTATCTCCTTTGATTCCAAGTTGTTTAAAAACTTTTGCTTCATAAGCGTTAAGTTCTTTTCTTTTGCTTGTAAAATTGATTTCTTTCTTACCTAAAACAATACTTGCTTCTTTTTTACAAACATCAAGATAATCTTCTAAAAATTTACCTTTCATATTAAGAGCTTTTTGATAGCGATTAGGTAAAATAAGTCCATTTTGCAAAAGAGAATCAAGGCGTTTTTTATTAAGCTCAGCTTGCGTTTCTTCGCTTTTATTTAAAACTTCTTCTAGTTTTGCACTAAGTTCTGCAAGTTTTACTTTTAACTCTTCATTTTCTTTTTTTAAGGCTTCAATTGTAGCACTAGGATCTTCTCCCTCGCTTACATTTTCTTCTGCTTGATTGGCTGATTCTTCTAAATTTTCAGCCTTAGATTCTGCTTCATCTGCTAATTTTTGCAATTCTTTTAATTCTTCTTCGTTCATTATATTCCTTTCTTTTTTTAATTTCTCGGTTAAAATGAATTCGCCTTTGTGGGTAGAGTTGCCTCCTGCACTCACCAATTTCGCGGTGCTATTTATTAATGACTTAGCTTTATTTAAAGCTTTATTTAAAAGATTAGGTTGATTAACTAAACCCATAGCATCCAAATGGATAACATTTTTATCATCATCCACATAATATTCAGGACTTAGGTATCTGAAAGCTTTATTTTTAACAAGTTCCTTTCCTTTGGGTGTTAATTCTAAACTTGCATAAATACCATCTTCTCTTAATTCTAATGAATTTCTATCAAACCAGCCATAAGCTTCTCCTCCTTGATGATTTAAATTAAGCACAATGTCAAGATTATTTTTTTGTATATTTTTAATCAGCTTTTCTCCATCAATCTTAAATACACGCCCATCAATACCACGAGCTATTCCAATAGGTGAAATTTTAATTTTTTCATCTGTAGTTTTAGAATTAATTTCAAGCAATAATCCTTGCACTCTCTTCCTTTCAATTTTTCACATAATCATAAAATAAAAAATGCTTTTTAAACACCTATTTAAAGTCTATATAGACTGATTTTAAAAAAAATAACAAATATAATTTTCTAAGCAAATTAAAGGAAAATTTGATGAGTAAAAGAGAACTTGTTAGAAATCTTTTTATACAAGGAAAAAGTCTTGAAGATATATGTGTTTTAACAGGACTTACCAGACAAGGTATATATTATATGAAAAAAGATGATTTTAGTAAGGGTATTGATTGGGAAAGTTTAAAACTCGCCACCTTAAGAGATGAAAAAGATTTAGAAAATAAAGAAGCTATCTTTTTAAATGCTCTTATAGCTGAATTTGATAAATTTTTAAAAGCTGCTAGTGAAAATGAACTTAGTATTGAAGTTTTAGAAAATTTGAATAAATATGCTAAGACATATTGGGCTATTAAAGCACCGCAAAAAATAGACATAAAGGCTTTAAATTTACAAACTTGCAAGAAAACAATTAATTCCATTATTGAGTTAGCAAGCAATAACGAAGTGGTTTGTGAATGGCTTAGTGATAATAGCGATTTGATTATCTCGAAGGTTTTAAAATGAATGAACTAGGTATCATTTGCGACATTAAAGAGGGTAAAGCTAAGGTTGCTATTGGCGAAATGGTGACTGACTTTTTAAGTGTATTTCAAGCTATATCCAATTCTTATGCTGTGAGTTTTTCGCCTTTGCGTATAGGAGAGCAAGTTTTGGTTTTACCTATAAGAGGTGATTTAAATTCAGGCGTGATTTTACGCGGACTTTATCAAGAAAAATACAAGGCTAAAAATACAGATACAAATACTTTTAATGTGGATTTTGAAGATGGTACCCACTTAGAATACAACTCTAAAACAAGTACTTTAAAGCTTAATGTGATTAAGGATATTAACATCACTTGTGAAAATGCCAACATAAAAGCAAATAAAGTCAATATTGATAGTCCTAGTATTGACTTAGGACTTGGCGGAAAAGGCGTAGTTACCACTGAATGTATTTGTGCTTTTACAGGAAGTACTCACCCACATGGATCAAATAATACTAGGAGTAAGATATGAAAGAATGGTTTTTACTTTTTAATTCCTTTGTATTTTTTATGCTTTTTTGTATGGCAGCATTCTACGCCTTTTTAAAATTAAAATTTTTTGCCAAAAGTATTTTTATTGGTTTTATTTTAGGTTTTACCTTTTTAGGATTTTTACAAACATTAAAAATAATTTTTGATTTTTATATAGGGCTTTAAACATGGCAATCAGTCAAAATTCTTTAGTTTCAAAAATGGAAAAATATTTAGCAAAAGAAGGTTATACAAAAGTCCAAGATGAAGATAATGGCAGAGGTTATAGAAGATATTCTATGCCTTTTTTAAGAGCTATTGCTGCTGCAGTGGTTGAAGAAATACAAGAAAACGCCAAAGCAATTGATACAGCAGATGGCGGAGAATGGGATATAAAATGAGTTATTTAATCAGCATAGAAGAAAGTGTTAAAGATATTTTAACCACTCCTTTAGGATCTCGTGTAATGAGACCCGATTATGGTTCTTTACTTTACACGCTCATAGATAGAAAAATCGATGATGATTTTAGAGTAAAACTTACTAGATACACAGCAGAAGCTATTTCAAAGTGGGAAAAAAGAGTAAAGCTTAAGGGTGTTAGGCTTAATAAAATGCAAGAAGGTAAATTAAGTATTACTTTGCTTTTTGAAGATTATAAGGATTTTTCTTTGGAGCTTAATAAATGAGTGAAATTTTAAACACCAATAATTCATATTTTAAACAAAGCTTTTTAAAAGATATTCCTTATCCAAAAATCATAGAAGAGCTTGATTATGAAAAACTTTTAAAAGATTATGAAGAACTTTTTAAAAACTTTTTAAAAGAGGAAGTAGAACTTTTAGAATCTGATCCTTTCAAAGCTATTTTAGAAGCTCTTGCTTATAGAGAAATGATTATAAGAGCAAGAATAAATGAAAGCATCAAAGCGACTTACTTGCATTATGCTAGCGGAAGCGATTTAGATAACGTTGTGGCAAATGGGTATTTAATCCAAAGATTAAAAGGGGTTAAACCTATAGCCAAAGTAGAGTTTGAATTAAATACCTTATTAAATTATGATGTCATTATTCCAAAAGGTGCCATTTTTTCAAATGAAAAAGCTGATATTGCTACCTTAAAAGAAGAAGTGATAATCAAAAAAGGAGAAAGCAAAGCTGTAGGTGTTTTAGAACTTGATGAATTTGTACAAAGCAAAGAAAGTAAGACTGAATTTTTACAAACCCCACTTCCTTTTGTAACCAAAATCAAACAACTTGAAAATTTTAGTGGTGGAGCAAGTGAAGAAAGTGACGAGGCTTTAAGAGAAAGAGCTGTAATGAGTGTGCATCGCTTTTCAACAGCTGGAAGCGAAAAAGGCTATATTTATCATGCTTTAAGTGCAAGTGCTAAGGTAGCTTCCATAAAAGCTTTAAATAATGGTGCTGGAAAAGTTAGAGTGATTATAAAAAGCGAAGATGAAAATACTATAGAAGAAGTCCAAAAATATTTAAGTGCAGATGAAGTAAGACCTTTAACCGATGAAGTGAGCGTCGAACTTGCCAAAAAAAGAGAATTTATCGTAAGTGCCAAGCTTTTACTTTTAGAATTAAGCCGTGCCAATGAAATCAGTGAAAAGATCAATGCTTTACAAAGTGATTTTGATTTGAGTGTGGATTTGGCACTTGGCTTTTTATATAAATGCTTACATCAAGATGGGGTTTATAAGAGTGAAATTTTAAGCATTAAAGAAAAAATCGACGAAGAGCTAAAAGAACTTGAGTTAAAAGATATTGAAATAGCTGATGATGAATTTGCACATCTTTCTTTTGAGCTTAGCTATGAAAAGGCTGTGCTATGAATACACTAATATTAAATCATCATCCACTTCAAAGCAAAGCCATTGATTTAAGCGCTAAAAAAAGATTTGAAGATTTAAATTTAGCTAGTATCACAAATTTAGCTCTAAATTGTGATGAAAGATTACTAAGTGTTCTAGCTAATGCTTATGATGTAAGTATTGATGGCTTAAGTGAAAAAGAAGCAAGAAAACTTATATCTAAAGCCTTACTTTTAGATAGATACAACGGCACCACATTTGCCATTAAAGAAGCCTTATATGCGGTATTTCCTACTGCTGTAGTTAAGGAATGGTTTGAGTACAACGGAAAACCTTATTTTTTTAAAGTTAAAGTAAGCACAACCAATGTTAGCTTTGATGAAAGAACACTTAATACTTTAGAAAGATTAATTAAAGACTTTAAAAATGTTAGAAGTGTTTTAGAAGCAATTGAAATAGAAATACAAAGCAAAAATAATAGCTTTAATGCTTGTATAGAAATTGATGGGGAAACTATAGAAGTTTTACCTTTTCAAACTACTGCTTTAGAAAATGCATCCAAAAGTGCTTTTAATGCTTTTGGTGTATTTGTTTGTGAAATTTCAAAAACAAATATTGATTTTAAAGGAGTTTATTAATGGAATACTATACCATTTTAACTAAAATCGGCATTGCTAAATTTATTGCTGCACGTGCTAGTGGCAATGGTGTTAATCTAAAAAGCTTTAAACTAAGTTCTAAAGTGATTTTACCCAATGAAGATATGCAAAGCTTGGAAGAGATTGTTTATGAAGCAAATATAAGCAGTAAAAGTGTGGATGAGAGCAACCCAAACTACGTTAATTTAATGTGTCATGTGCCAAGCGATATAGGAGGCTTTGAAGTTAATGCTGTGGGCATTTATGATGAAGTGGGAGATTTATTGGCTGTAGGAAATTTGCCACGCACCTATAAACCCATCTTAAAAGAAGGTAGTGCTAAAGAGCTTATGATAAAAATTGTCATGGAGCTTTCTAATGCAGAAGAAGTGATTTTAAAACTAGATCCAAGTGTGATTATGGCAAGTCGTGATTATGTGGATGCTAT
>NZ_NXLY01000028.1 GCF_005406225.1 Campylobacter taeniopygiae
TGTATAAAACCGCTTTTCAAATCAAAGTCATTTGACACTTAAAATCAAAGTCAAAAAATACGACTTTGATTTCTAATGCAAAATTTGAGTATATTTTGTATTTAAAAATTTATAATTTTAACTTAAAAACTACAACCTTTCATTTTAAAATCTTTTCATTGTATTTTTAAATTTTATGTTTAAATTCTTTGAAATTAAAATCAAGGGATTTTTATGCAAATGCAAGAAGTGATTGAAAAATTAAAAGATATACTTGCGAGTGAAGGCAAAAGAAATTTAAAAACAAAAGATATAGCCAAAGAATTAGGTATTAATCCTGATACTTTTAATTCTATGAAATTTAGAAACTCCATTCCTTATCCACAAATACTCAATTTTTTGCAAGAAAGAAATATAAGCATAAATTATTTCTTTTACGGAAGTTCTCCTAAGAATCAGCTAGAGTGTGAGAATAAATATAAAATTCTAAAACTTTATAAAACAAATGCAAGTTTGGGTGGTGGTGGAATTAATGATTTAATAGATTGCTCTGAACTTATCATAGATGAAAAACTATTAAGCTTTTTTGGAAGCAAAGAATGTGAGTTTATCACCTGTTATGGAGAGAGTATGGAGCCAATTATAAAAGATGGAAGCATTTGTGTAATAGATAGAAACAAGGCTTTTAAACATAAAAGCATTTGCGTGATTAATACTAGAGATGGCTTATACATAAAACAAGTTTTAAAACAAGTTGATGGAGTGATTTTGCATTCTTTAAATCCTTTGTATAAAGATATTTTTTATAAAAATGGAGATTTTTTATTAATTGGTGTTGTAATTGGAGAACTTTCAAAGCTATGACAGCATATATTCAGCTAAACGAAGCTAATCTCACAGAGAGTGTAAAACAAAGGTTGTCTTTATAAAACTAAAGGAGATTAAAATGGATAAATTAAAAGAAAAAATCATACAAGATTTAGAGAGTGAATTTAAGGCTTTATATAAAAAGCTTTTAAAAGAAAATGATTATCTTGCAAGGGATAATATATTAGAACTTATGACACTTTATAATTTGGGTATTCATTCTTATTTGATCGCTAATGAACTTGAAACAAATGAAGATGAAACTATCATACAAGTTCCTTTATTTGAAAGATATCTTGAGGGTAGAAAATTTGTAGTTAAATACAATGATAAAAAACAAAAATATGAATTAAAAAGCACTTTTTGTGAATTCTAAGGAGCAAAAAATGAAATATCCTAATATTTATGTAAAATTAGCAGGAGAAGATGGTAATGCTTTTAGTATTTTAGCAAGGGTGGCTACGGCTTTAAAAAAAGCAGGCGTGAGTAAAGAGGAAATAAACAAATTTAAAGAGGAAGCCACAAGTAGTGATTATACTCATTTATTATCTGTTGTAATGGAATGGGTTAATACGGATTAATTTTAAAAACAACAGCACACATTCAGCTAAACGAAGCTAATGTTGTCTCCATAAAAACAAAAGGAGATAAAAATGACATTAATTCAAAATGATATCAAAGCACATTTTACTAAAAGATTTGTGAGTGCAATTTGTAATCAAGATAATGATCTTGTTTTAGAATATCTTAAAAATGGCATGAGTGCTACTAAAGAATGTATGGGAGATAAACCTATATTTTATGCTATTACTCATAATAATTTTGGGGCGATTTTACTTTTATTAAAATACGGAGCGATTTTAGATAAAGACTGCCTAGAAGAATGTAGCGAAAATTTTAGCAAAGAAGCTTTAGAGTTTTTAACTTCTTTGCTTTAAGAATTAGAGAATATTTTAAAAACATTCTCTAGTATAGTTTAAAAATTCATAATCAAAAGCTCTTTATTCTCTTTTCTTTTTAAAACATTATTATTTAGAGAATACCTTACTTTTAATTCTTTAAAATTAAAATCTTTATAGAGCTCTCTTACTAAATTACAATCATTATAAGAAAGCATAAATTTACCTTTGATATCTTTTAATAATTTGCATAAAAGCTCGTGTTCTTTTAAACCAAAACAAGGCACATTTTTATAATAGCTCTCAGTTCCCACATAAGGCGGATCTAAATAAAATAAAGCTTCATTATAATCATACTCTTTTAAAATATATTCAAAGCTTTTATTTTCTATGCTTGCATTTTTAATTCTTTTTGTATGCAAACTAAAGTCTCTATATAATCTTTTAGGTGCTCTTTGCTTACTCATAGCAAATTGTCCCATGCTTGATCCAAAAGAAGTATTGATAAGATAAAAATAAAAAGCAGCCCTTTCTAAGTCATTTTTTGGCTTGATTTCTTTGTTTCTTAACATATAAAAGATTTTTCTACTTATTATCATAGAATTTAAAATATTAGCTAAACTTTGCGGTTTGTTTCTTATACAAAGGTGTAAATTGATTAAATCATCATTAATGTCGTTAATCACTTCTATTTTTGAAGGACTTTTTTGGTAAAACACACTTAAAGCCCCTCCAAATACTTCTATATAGCTTTTATGCTCTGGCATTAAAGCAATGATTTCTTTGGCTAAATAGTTTTTGCCTCCTATCCAAGCAAATGGAGCTTTTAGTTTAGTTTGAATAGGTTTAGTAAGTGTGCTAGTTCTTAGAAATTTGTTTGCATTTTTCATACAAACTCCTTTCAAAATAAAATAAAAAAGTAAGCTTCTTTAAAAAGAAGTTATAATTTTTTTGCTAGTTCTTAGAAAAGGAAGGCTTAAGGCTTTCCTTATCTATCCTTCAAAATTAACACTTATAATATATCCACTTAAAGAAAAGTCGTGTTTTACATCTTTAATGCTAAAAATAGCCTTTTCATCAATACCTTTTATTTCTAAACTTCCCCCAGCTTTTATATTGTTTCCTATCATGCTAAAACTTCCTTCATAAGCTCCTTTATTTAAAGCATTGAGTTTTGCATTTGCTAAATTTAAAGCTTCACTTTCATTTTTCACTCCACCGATTTTTAGCTCATATATTGTGCCTTTATCGCTACCACTTAATACACTTTTAACACAGCCTTGATCGATATCTTGATAAGAAAGTTTTACTCCTGTGTAATCATTACGATTTTTAATACTAATGCTTAAATCACTAAGTTCGCTTATATCTAAAGTATATTTAATACCACCTTCTTGCTTGCTACCACCCTTTATGCCCTCTTGTGCAGCTTGTTTTTGCTCTATGATAATAAGGGTTTGTTCTTTTATACAAGCTAAAAAACCATATTTAGCACAAAGCATATAAATAAATTCTATATCACTAACATTG
Source organism: Campylobacter taeniopygiae (assembly GCF_005406225.1). Taxonomy (GTDB): domain Bacteria; phylum Campylobacterota; class Campylobacteria; order Campylobacterales; family Campylobacteraceae; genus Campylobacter_D; species Campylobacter_D taeniopygiae. Next base: position 3,276 of record NZ_NXLY01000028.1, read on the forward strand.
TTTTGAAGTTCATGTTTGATGTAAATTTTGCCTGCGCTATTAGTCTTTACTTTTAGATTATTCTCTTTAGCGATTTTTAATGCAATATCGCCAAGATTAGTATTTTGCCAAGTTCTTGATTTTTTATTTTTAACATTGCTTGCAAAATTAATAGCTGTAGCTTTGATATCAGTTGATTTTGTACTATAGTTTTTGCTAAAACTATTAATGCTAAAGGTTCCACATTTAAAAAGCTTATCATCAAAGCCAAGCCAAAGTTCTAGTTTATCGCCAAAAGGAGCTCTTGCATAAAGCCCATTTAAACTAAGACTTATCTCATCACTTTCATCTTTGGCTTTATCATCAAAACTAAGACTGATCAGATTAAGGCTTATTTTTTGCGTTATATCCTTATCGTTTGCAATGAGTTTAAAGCTGGGTTTTCTTACCATAGCACTTCTTCTTTGCTTTCTTTAATTTCAATTTTAGGCAAAAACACTTTATCACCTGTTTTTAAAATCGCTTCTAAATTGGGATTAGTTTTTAAAACCTGATCGAAATACAAAAGCGTTCCATAATGTTTATAAACCACACTATCAAGCCTTTCATTATTTTTTGCAATGTAAATCTCACTCATCAAAATCCCTTTGTAAATTTAAATCAAAACTTTGCACTAAAAAGCCACTTCCTTCCAAAAAGGCACTTTGCTTTTCATTGATACCCAAAATCACAAATTTTCCAAAATAAATTCCATTTGCACTGCACATTACATAGCTTTCATTTTTACTTGCCATTTGTTTTAAGGTATCTAAGTAAGTATTTTTATCCTTGCTTAAAGGCAAGGTTTTACCGCTTATTCTAATGCTTTCATTTTCTTTTTTGGTGCTCACTATTGCACTATGATTATTGATACGATCTATACTTGTAATGCCATATTCATAATTTCTTTCAAGCTCATCAACATTTAAAGCTTCAAATTCAAAATTACCCAAACTAAATATCATTTTATCCCCAAATCGTAGTTTGTTTTGTTTTATCAGCATTTTTATTTAATGCATTTAAAACACTCATTTCAACTTCTTTTGCAAAAGCTTTTAAATCAAACACTCCATTATTTGAACTTATATTAAAAGTTCCATTCACATTAACATTAACTGCGTTGCTTGTTTTTGTTTCTATGCTTTTTTTACTTGTAAGCGAATTTCTTACTTCATTTTGTTTTATCTCATTGCTTTCATTGCTGATTGTATTTTCTTTTTCATTAAAGCCAAAAAAAGAAGCCACGCTTTTAGCTATATCTTTAATCTTAGAAAAAGCATTGCTAAGCCATTCAAATTTAGATGAAAACCACCCAAACAAAGAATCCCACAAAGAGCTAAAAAACTCGCCAATTCCTTGCCAAACTCCCTTAAAAAAATCACCAAATGCACTAAAAGCAGAACTGATTTTTCCTATAAAGTTTATAAAAAAGGCTTTTACTTTATCCCAGTTCATTATTACCAAAGCAGCAATAGCAGCAATAGCCATAAGAGCAAGTCCTATAGGATTAGTTAGAAAGGCAAC
>NZ_NXLY01000029.1 GCF_005406225.1 Campylobacter taeniopygiae
CCACTTGATAAATTTATTCAGAATATAGATTTAAGGAAGCTAAATGCCAATTAAGACAACAAATTTAAGCTATGAGGGGTTTAAAACCTACAAATAAAATTAATTTCTATTTTAGGAGTCATTATGAAAAAATTTTTAATAGTTTTAGGATTGTGTTTAATTTTAGGCATTAGTGCTAATGCCCAATCTCCAAGTGAAGCTAAACCTAGTTTTGATTGTGCTAAAGCAAAAAGCAATGTTGAAAAGATGATATGCAATGATAAAAGCGGGCAGTTACAAAATTTAGATCGCTATATGGGTGAAGTCTATACACAATTAAGAAAAGAGTTAAAAATCTCTAAATTTCCCGATAAGGAGCAAAGACTAAAAGATCTTTTAGATTCACAAAGGGCATTTATTAAAAATTTAAATAAAGTTTATTCTCTAGAAGATGCTTACGAAGAACGCATTACAGACTTGCTTAAACTTCTAGGTAAAGTGCTAGATTCTAACAATAAAGAATTATGTGAATATGCAAGACAGCATAAAAATGATTCGGACAAATGGCAAGAACTTTCCCCTTCTATTAATCCTCCCTTTAGTATAGGCCTTTGTGCTTTTGGATCAAATATTCAATATGGCGTTTTTTATAGTTATTGCACAAAAAAGAGAGAGATTAAAAAAGAAGCAGAAGCAAATATCCTAGACTTAAAAGGCTATCCTTACATTTATAAAAGAAAAATTGATATTAACAATGATGGGGTATTAGATAATGTAGTTCTTTCATTGGGATACTATTTTGGTGCACTTGCAATATATAAAAATGGTAAGCTAGATGCAAAAGCAAGTGATAAAATCTATGGGGATGATTTGCATTTTCATGGAGAAAAGACTGAAGAAGAAGTTTGTTTAGAAAATGAAGTGCCTTGCTTCGCATTTCAAACATATGCCTTACCAAGCAATAAAATTTCAGGAATACCAGAACAACCAGAATTTAATCCCGAGTTTCCTATACTAACCCGTTTATCCTATGATGTTATGGAATTTAAAGGAAAAAATTATATTGCCCTTTATAATCGTAGATTTGATGATTTTTATAAAGAAGAGAATACTACTTATCCAAAAAGACGCATTTATCTTTTAAAAGGCGATAAAAGAGAATTAAAATGCACTTATTAAAAAGGAAATAATTAATGTTTGATACAACAAAAAATCTTGAATATAAAAAAGAAGCATTAAAAATTATATTGGTTAGCGAAGGTTTTAGTGTATTGCCTTATAATGATCATGCAAAAGAAGATGGAAGTGGATTTTTAACTATAGGTTATGGTGTTAATTTGCAAGTAAGAAATTGGTTGATTGCTACATTAAATGAATTGGGATTATTTGGGGATGTAATAGAGTTAAGGTCTGAAAAAGATATAGAAGCTTTATATAATAAAGCTAATAAAGCTAAGATTGATGAATTTTATAATATTACAAAACAAATTGTAACAGATACAACCATAAATAGCGTGAGAATACGACTTAATAATTTATTAAAGAAATATAAGGGCTCTAGTAGTGCTAGTTTTGAAATCACAAAAGAGCAAGGATTAAATATTAAAAAAATAGTATCTGAAGCTATATTTAGTAAAGTTTCTGTAGTTAATGATAAAACTTTAAAAATGGATGAAGAAACCAATGAATATGCAGGAATTTTATCCTATGCTTTTAATGTTGGGACTGATCCTAGAAAATATTTCTTTGATACATGTAATAAAGATAAAGATAATCGTTTCTTAGCATTTTTTACTTTACGATATGGGGTTAATTTTTTTTTAAATTATCAACATGATGACAAAGATAAAGATTCATATCAGAAGATTTTTGAAAATAGTAATGTCTATGGCATAGCCAAAAGGAGGTTTTGGGAATCTTTATTATTTGGATTTGAATACAAAGAAAACAGAGCTTTTAAAATGGCAATAGGTATATTTAAAATACTGAATTTTAAATATACTCATAGGAAAAGTAAAAAGACAGGTAAAGAAATTAGCGAATATTATGTCAAGGATTTTACAAAAGAAAAACCCAATCAAACATATTTAGATTGGATTATAAAATATGAAGATGAATTGCTTTATGCTAAAAAAAATCAAAACCAAACTTATCAAGAATTTTATAATGCTGATGCAAGAGCAAATAATCTTCCTGAAAAGTTTAGAAATATACAAGGAATCACTCCAAATAAAGATAACTTTCTCTTCCCCTATCTTAATTACCTAAACACTCTCACTAAAAAAGATTTTAGCTTAGATAATATTTATTGTATTGCTAATTATTGTGAGAATTTAGGTGCTAATAAAATAGATAATGTTACCCTGCTAAATAAAACTTTAAATGAAAAGTTTGAAAAACTAGAAGCAAATACACTCTACAATATTCTTATCCTTTATCCAAATCCCACCCCATCTATCATACAAATAGAACAACCTAAAAATACTTTTATTACTTTACTTGTAGGAGCAAAAGCAAAGATAGATTGCTCTAAGCTAATAGAAGATCAATGCGAACTTATGTATTTAAAATATGATCCAACACAAGAAGAACAACAAACAAGTAATCCACAAGCTTTTTCTTGTAGCACTCAAGAAGAACTTATTTTAAAAAAAGAAGATGAGATACACTTTAAAGCAGTAAAAAACAATATATCATATTTTATAAATAAAAACGATGGGATTTTAAAAGTTACTCTTAATGACAATAAAGAAAATGCTATAGAATTGTATAGCTTTGCTAAGGAAAATCAATTTAAAATTTTAAAAGATAAAGCTTCAAAAATGCTAGATATTCATTTAAAAATCAATGAAGAAGAAATTTCAGCCAATAAAGATGGTAATTTTGATTTAAAAATAAATAATTTAACCATTTTAGATGAAAATGGAAACAATCATGAAACCATCACTAAAGTATTTCTTCATAACTGCGAGAATAGAAGGATTTATGAAAGCTTAAAGCTTAACCAAAAAGAAGAAGGTAACTATGAAAGTGCTTTTAAAATAGATTTGATTTTAGATAAAAACTCTTCTTTTTTTAAAAGAGCTACAAAATTTATTATAGCTACAAAAGCTTTAGAAAATTTTAACACAGAACAAATACATAAAATGGCAAATGTGGCTATTATTTCTTTGAGTTCTGCAGATAAACAAGAAGGTTATTATACTTTTACAAATAAAGTAAGTATGCAAGATTTTGGAGAAAATATTTGTTTGAATGCCTAAGATAAATGACTAATTTACAAAAAAAGGAGTTTTATGCAAAAGTTTTTAATAGTTTTAGGATTGTGTTTGATTTTAGGCATTAGTGCTAATGCCCAGTCTCCAAGTGAAGCTAAACCTAGCTTTGATTGCGCTAAAGCAAAAAGCAATGTTGAAAAGATAATATGCAATGATAAATACGGGCAGTTACAAAATTTAGATCGCTATATGGCTGAAGTCTATACACAATTAACAAAAGAGTTAAAAGTCTCTAAATTGCCCGATAAGGAGCAAAGACTAAAAGATCTTTTAGATTCACAAAGGGCATTTATTAAAAGTTTAAATAAAATTGATAGAGCTGATTTTCTACAATATGATTATGATGAAGAAGATACTTATAGATTTCGCTTTTGGTTTATGGAAGAATCTTATGAAAACCGCATTACAGACTTGCTTAAACTTCTAGGTAAAGTGCTAGATTCTAACAATAAAGAATTATGTGAATATGCAAGACAGCATGATGATGAATTTGATGAGAGCAAATGGCAAGAAGTTCCTCCTTCTGTCAATCCTCCATATAGCATAGGCTTTTGTACTTTTGGAACAAGTAGTAGATATGGTATGACTACAGATTTTTGCACAGAAAAGGGAGAGATTATAAAAGAAGAAATAGCAAAAGCTTTCAAACACAAAGGTGGTGAAAAATTTTATTTTCTCGATAATACTAAAATGTATAAAAGAAAAATTGATATTAACAATGATGGAGTGCCCGAAAATTTGATTTTTATATCAGGGGATTATTATGAAGCACTTTGGATATATAAAAATGGTAAGCTAGATAAAGCAAGTGATAAAATCTATGGGGATGATTTGCATTTTTATGGAACGGGTACTCGAGGTATTCTTCAAGGAAGTCTTGACAGCCTTGCTGCTGGAGTATTTGATTTATATGCCATGCCAAGCAATAAAATTTCACAACCACCAAAATTTGAATTTGGATATCCTATACTAGGCTATTTATACTATGGAGTTATGGAGTTTAAAGGAAAAAATTATATTACCCTTTATAATCGCAGATTTCAGGATGATGAAAAATCTACTTATCCAACAGAACGCATTTATCTTTTAAAAGGCGATAAATTAGAATTAAAATGCACTTATGAAAAGAGATATTGATGTTTGAAACGACAAAAAATACAGAGCAAATTAAAGGAATATCCATAAAAAAGTTTTTAATAGTTTTAGGATTGTGTTTGATTTTAGGCATTAGTACTAATGCCCAATCTCCAAGTGAAGCTAAACCTAGTTTTGATTGTGCTAAAGCTAGTACAAAAGTAGAAAAACTTATTTGTAGTGATAAAAGCGGAGAATTGCAAAAACTTGATAGACTATATTCTAAACTCTATTTTTCAATATTAAAAAGCATTCCAAAAGATACAGAAGAAGGAAAAGAAACAAGAAAACAAATGCAAAAATTTGCTAAAAATTTTAAAGATTATAGAGATAATATGCGTTGTTTTTTATTGGCACTAAATGATG
>NZ_NXLY01000030.1 GCF_005406225.1 Campylobacter taeniopygiae
TTAGGTAAAACTTTTAAAACTTTATGTAAAGTTAATAAATACAATAAAGAATTTAACCTTACTTACAAGGATGCACAAGAATCATTTTTTATAAGTGAGCAGGCTCTAAAGAATTCTCTAATAACCCCTTTTATTTTGGAGAATTAGATCAAGAAGGGATAATCAAACAAGATGTACCCAGTTATTATTTTTCCCCTAAAGATGAAAGCAGTGGTTTAGGAAAACTTAGCATCTTTTATAAAAATGATGAACTTTGCTTACTTAATTATTCTATATTAGAAAATTCTTTAAATATCAAATTAGAATGCTTATAGAATATTTAGCATTAGACACTATAAAAACTCAAGAAATCACGCAACTTAGTAAATCACAAGCTAATATTATTTTATGAAAATATATAACTTATATTTGGCTAGATATAAGGTATGTTTGCTAAATACAAAAGAAAAATGATACGTTCTGATATTAAAAAATATAAAGAATTATGAGAAAAACGAGGTTGCTAATATATGAAAAACAAGCTAAATATATGAAACTTTATAAATATGTCAGAATGCGCTAGGCTAGCTATTCTACAGATTTAAGTAAAGGTATGTTTAAAAAATATAAAAACAAATTGAGAGGGTTTAATAAATTCTAGAATTCTTTAGTTAATCTTTTAACATTTATTCTTATATTTTTCTTTTTTGTTTTTATATTTTCTATTATTTTATATTTTATCTTTAAAGTTTTTTTTAAATTAAAAAATAAAACAAAAACTATAAATTTTAAAACAATATTTAAAAAACTTGCTTTATTTCTTTTACCTGTATATCTTTTATTATTCTTAGCAGGAGGATGTTCTTATAAATATATGGATCCTTAGTATTATGAGTTTAAGAGGTTGTGTAAAGATATAGATAATAAAGTAATAATTTATAATAAAACTTATCGGGAAATATTTAACAATAGAGAAAAAGGAAATACAATGCATGATGAAAAAGGAGAATTCTTTTTTAATCAAAAAATAAATAAAAAAATATATTTTGATTTTAAAAAATCAAAAAGCATTAATGTATTGCAAAAAATAAATTTACTTTAAAAGAAGTTACATTTGAAGATTATTATGATGATATTCATTATTTAACGCATTTATCCTATATTTATGATAATTATGGTATATTCTTAAGAGGTGATGAGGGTGCTGGATTATATTTTAGATATGAAGAAGTATTATATTGTGAGGATATTGACAAAAATTTAAGAAATGATGATTAGCAAGTTGAAACTTTGGAATAATAAATGCCTAAAAACATTAAAATACAAGAAGCTAAATTAGACTTAATTGCTAAATTTTTAGATTATGCTAATGTTGCAGATGCTAGTTATGCGATATTGCAATATGTTTTTAAAGGTATAATTAAATATAAAGATAATAATAACAATGAATTAGAAGAAAAAAGTAGATACCCAAAAACTAGGCGACAAACATAATAATCAAAATTCTACCTATGCAAGAGCTATACAAGCGCGTTTTGAGCAAAGTAAAATAATGAGAATAGAACCTAGATGCTGCATTTCTCTTATAAATACTTGTTTTGGCAGTAAAGAAATAAAATTAAATAATGATATTGACAAAACAGAGAAAGCATTAAAATTATTTGGAGTTAATCCTAATGATTTACAAAATAATTTAAAACTCGAGAATAATAATTATATTGCACGATTTAGATATGATACCAAGAGAATAAAAGCTCAGTTAAATATTAAAATGGATTTGAAAAAAACATAATAGAAGTCAATGAATTAGGTTCAATTTGGTATGATTGGAGACCATAATATTAGGCAATGAGGGTAATATGGATTTTAGAGTTATGTGGGATAATTATATTACCTGTGGTAATATTTATATTAGAGAGATGCCAGAATGTTTTAAAGATAATAAGTTTATCTGTAATTTTAAGGAGGTAAAATGACAAATAAAGAGATAGTTGAAAAACTACGGGATAACGCTGAGTTAGCTTGGGCTAGTTATGGTTACTTTCATCTAACAGATTCTAAGATATTAAAATGAAAAAGTTTCTTACACCTAAAAAAATTCTTTTAGCTTTTATATTATGTAGCGGAATTTATTTTATAGGTATTCCTCTTGGTTTTGTACCATTTTGGTGGATACAACCTAATTATTGGGAATTTAGGAAACTATGCAAGATTAATGATTTACCAAATAGTGAGGAAAAATACAATAAAATTTTGGGATATTTTGGATTAAAACTGGGAGATAAATATGTCTTTCTTAAAAACACAACATACAAAAATAGTATAGTGTTGCGTGCTTATACAGACTTGAAAGATAATAATGAAGTTTTTTCTATGGATAATATCGCTAATATTGAATTTTCTCCGAGTTGGATTGTCTATTATCCTCAAATATTTGGTAATGAAGGCAATATGGATTTTAGAATAAATTGGAAAACTTCTGTAGAATGTAGGTATTTCAAAAGAGATTTACTTTTTAGGAGCAAATAATGAATAATAAAGAGCAAATCAAGAAACTTTGCGATAATGCAGAATTAGCTTGAGCATCGTATGGGTATTTTCATTTTAAGGGGAAAAGTTTTAAAAATAGTGATAAAATTATTACCATGCAAAACATACTCGATATTACCTATAAAGGTTGCAAAGTTAAAGATACGGGTTGGATATTTAATGATGAACTCGATGGCGACTTTGGTAAAGAACAAGCCAAACAATTCTTTTCTCGCTATGATTTATTAAAACATTGCCCCAATACAGATTCAGGTTTCTCTGCTACTTTATTTGGAGAAAAAAGAAAACAAATTGATAGTAAAACTATACAAGTGAATATGGCTATATCGATTATATTTTAGCCATTAGAGGAACAGAAATGAGTTCTTTTAAAGATTTGTTTGTAGCTGATGCTTCTTTAGCTGTAGGCTCTATACCTAAAGCTCAATATGATGATATGATAAACTTTTATGAAACTTGTATTAAAGATTATCCACAAATCAAAGAAAAAGATTCTCTTACCATTACAGGACACTCTCTTGGAGGCTGCCTTGCACAACTCTTTGCTTTAAGTATCTGTGATGATAAGAATAGAAATAATATCAAAGCTTTATATACTTATAATGCACCTGGAGCTAGAAAGATAGCACCTCCTTATGATTATATAGTAAAACTCTTTATATTTTACAGCAAAGAACAACAAGAAAGATTTATAAAAGAAGAAATAGAAAATATAGTAAATAGAGCAAGAGATTTAGACAAAAATGATGCTTCATTAGAGAGTAAGATACGAAAGGTATTACACAAGATAATCCAAGAGAAACATAGTCAATGCTATGGGATAACAATGAGTGTTTCTACTAATACAACAATGATGCCACTTGATATTAATGCTATCCCTATTTTAGCAGATATTGCACCATATTATAGACAACTTGCTTATAATTATTGGCAACATTTTAAAGAAGATAGGAGAACGCCTCAAAATTTTGAACTTAAAGGAGATGAAAGATATATATAAACTCTCAATTCAAGATTCCATACATCATTGTGAATCAAGTAAAAATGAATGCAAAAATGAATGGTATATCGGCTCTCCTATATCAAAATTAGGGATTAAGCTGATTACATCAAGATAATCAATATAGCGATACAATACTGCTTCATACAATCAATACAAGCTCTGGAATAACAGGGGAACACTCCATCATCCCTCTTACTCGAACTCTTTATTTTTATTCTTATCTTTTGGAGCTTAAAGAAAATGAAGATAAAATAATAAAAAATAATTCTTTAAAAGAAAGTTTGGAAAATTTAAATCATTTTATGAAAAATATTCAAATTTATACAGAAACTTTTGTGTTAAAGAATAATGATATTAATAATAAAAATTTTGCTCATAAAAATGGACCTCTTGGACTTTTTAGAAGCTCCCCAGAAAAAATCAATCATTTTGAATACTTTCTTTCATTAATAGCCACTATAATGCAAGAAACAAATGATATTTTGCAAGAGGTTGGAGATAGTTATTATACAAGTTATAACGCTCCTATCATTAGTCAAACAAAAATCATAGATTTTATTTTAAAGGCACAAGAAAAAGAAAAATATATTTTAATTCTTGATAAAAATGATTTTAATAAATACAGAAAAGATTGTTCCTTTGTTAATAATCAAGAAAATTTAGCCCATAAAATTGCCATTGGGGAATTTAGAATTTTTATTGTAGTTTATAAAGATATGAAATGTCTTGAAAATATTAACAATATAACAAAAATATATGGATATAATTCAAAAAGTTATAAAATAAAAGATCAAATTTGGGATGAGCGGTATTTAGGTGGAGTTTGTAAAATATCACAAGCTTTGTATTTTAGCGGAAAAGCTAAAATAGGCATCATTTAAGGAAAATTATGGTAAGTAGAGATTTTTTATATTCTATCCACAAAGATAAAAAAAGTATTTATTTATTTTGTGAAAATAAAAGCATAATTGATTGTCAAAGTATTTATGAAGAACTTTATAAATTAGAAGCAACGACAGATTTTACTTTTGAAGAGTTACAAAACTACCAAACTTATATCTTCCTAAGCTCCACCCTTTTAACAGGCTCTAAAGAATTCCCTAATAATCCCTTTTATTTTGGAGAATTAGATCAAGAAGGAATAATCAAACAAGATATACCCAGTTATTATTTTTCTCCT
>NZ_NXLY01000031.1 GCF_005406225.1 Campylobacter taeniopygiae
AGGTGCATAAACCATTTTAATATCTTTATCGTTCATATCCTCTCCTTTGCAAGCACTTAAACTAAAAATAAGTAAGGTAGTTAAAAATATTTTTTTCATCAATAAGGCCTTTCTACTATGATAGTGGTGGCTAATCTGCCTAAAAAAGGTGGGCGTTTTTCAGAAGTTTCCTCCTTTGTCTTTTTTGAATTAGCATTGCTCCGATTGGATTTAAAAAATTTATTTTCCTGTTTTTTCTCATCATTGATTCCAACATATAAAGCTTTGATATTATTTTTACCTATGATTTTAAGACTAGAAAGTATCGCTTTACCTTTGCCATTTAAATTTCCATCTATAACTTCAGAAAGAATTTTAATGAGTTCATTGTAAGCCTTTAAAGCAGTATCTTTATCCCGCCCTTGAAATTTTTTAATCAAAGCTAATTTTATTTCTCTTTGAGGAGGGTTTAAATTTGTATTGATAAAATTTTTATCTAAATAATATTGGTTCATAATATCTTCTTTAGTGATGTGTCTTTGTAAGATTCCTCGCATAAATTCTTTATCTTCTTGTCCTCCTCTTAATTCATCAGGCACTATGTAAGAAAGAAGTTTTTTAACTACCATTTCTCTTATAGTATAAACTGCTGAAGTGGTAGCGTCTTCCTGCCTTACTTTTTTTTGAGTTGAGGAATAGAGCATGATATTTGGAAAAACCTCCAAAGAAAGTGCTTCAAGTCTTGAACCAAATAAGGCTGTGGAAAAATTGTAAGAGGCAAAATTCGAATGTATAGCCAAAGGATAGCTTAAAAATTCATCTCTTATTGTAGCATAAGGGCGGTGATGTCTTTCTAGATTGAGAAAAAACATAGTGTCATATTCTTCAAGTAAAACTTCTGTGTGAGTTCTATATTTATCGTTAATCATATATTTAGCTATATTACTAATCACACTTATGCCAACACCTATACCCAATTGTTTTAACGAACCTACAGTCTCAAAAAAACGCATTCGATGATAAAAGCCCAAATGCTTCTTTATCCCTTTTCTTTTAGTGTATGCACTCGCTTTTATTGCATCTTTATCACCTTCTAATTCTACATAAGTAAAAAGATGTCCTTTTATATTAAATCTTTTTTTTGAATTAAATGGCAAATTATCAACCGTATCTTTGATAACATATTTATCGATTCCAAAATGCGAAAGTTTTTTTATAAATTCTTTATTATTTTTTAAAATTTTATAATCTTCTTTTATAGCCAACAAAACAGCCAAGCTCGGATGAAAATTTTTGATATTTTCTTTACCTAGTGTTTTTAAGTATTTTTTAAATGATTTAAAATTACTAAATTTTTTAAAATTTTTAACTATAGTAACAATACCAGTAAGTGCAAATATAAGTCCTAATTTTGCAAGAGCCTCTCCAAAACCATCAGCAAAAGGGACAATAGAAGCAATAAAATCTTCAAAACTTTTTTTTAAAATTTTAAGGCGTAAGTTTTTAAAATTAACTTCATCGTAGGCAGAATCCCATTCTTCTTTTGGAATAATCTTTTTTAAAATAAAATCATCTATGCTTTTATAATCTTCACTAAGATCTATTTCTATATCACCTATTTGAAGTTTATTTTTATGTTTTTCTAAAAAAGTTTTATCTATGGCTATTTTATAAAAAAGTTCGCTAAGTTCTTCTAGGTCGATATTGTAATTATTGGGATAGTTTAGAGATATAATTCGAATAGGCATGTCCTCCAAATAAATTAAATACGCAGCACCTGGTGTTCCACTGGTGGCCATCGCATATGAACTTATACTAGTATATATCTCTATAGAGATATTTTGCATTTTTGCACTAGCTATAATGAGTCCAACTTGTAAAATTTGCCCTATAGGTAAAAACTTTAATTGGCTACCAGAATGTTTTTTATTAAAAGATTTAAGGGTTGAATTATTCAAAAGTGTTTCATAAAGATTTTTTTGATTTTCTTTAATTTTCTTTTCAGTATTTTCAATATTTTTTTTGTATTCTGTACTTAAGAAATGATTAGCTATTTCTTCTAATTTTACATTATTATTTCTATCATCAATATTTTTCTTAAACCAATTTTCAAGAGCTCTAGCTTCAGTAGCACCTTCTTTTACAAAAGGAGAAAGTTGTAAAACAAATTCTTTGGAATTTTTATCTTGCTCAAGATCATATTTACTATAATCTATTTGAGTTTGATCTTTGGGAGCTTCAGGTCTTATGATATTTGTCTTAAAGATCTCTTCGGTAATACTTTGACTTAAATTTGCCATAGTATTGTGTGGTGCTTGCGAGATTAAAAGGTAGTTTTTATTTTGTTTAGAGCTTTTATTATTCTTTGAGATATCATTTTTAATCAGTTTTGCTAAACCTCTTGATAAGAATTGAGGCTGTTCTATAAATACAAAATTTTTAAAATCTTTATCCTGTTCTTCATAAAGATCTAAAGCACATTGATAATTTTTTGAAAAATCATTAATGTTGGGATTAAAAGTATAAAGAGCGCTAATATTTCCTAACTTATCTTGTTTTTTTTCATCTTTTTTTGTTTGTACTAGTTTGTCTGTAGCAATACCAAAATTTTGAAGAATACAGTATTTTAAATCTTGGTCACATTCTCCTTCTATAATATAGGTGTTTTGATTAACTGTATCTTTACTTTTTTTAAAAAAACATGAAAGATTAATTGCACTTAAATCTAAAAATTTATTATCATAAAAAATCATACAAGAGTAAAGTTGCGTTGAACAAAGAGCGCTAATATAAGAAATATCCTCAAACAAAATTTTCATCAGAGGTACAGCAAAAGGAAGATAAAATTTGCTTGCTTTCATTTTTTCTCTCTCTTCTTCATAGTCTGCAATTTCATCAAAATCCATCCCAATATCAAAAGCTGATGCCCCTAAGGTCGCTGCTATAGCCAAAGTACTCGTTCCAAGAGTAGCAATGCTTATTGCAATACCTACAATAATTGCTGTTATAGTTATACCTATTAGCCAAAGAGTTCTTGTTTGGTCTTTATCTCCATCTTCTAAAACTTTGATTAAATTCTTTTTAATTTCATCAAAAGTATCATCAAGAATTTTTTCAAATTTTTGTTCATCTTCTTTGGCAAAAATATTTCTTTGACTAAGCAAAGCAAGATCATTTTTGATATCATCGCAAAGTTTATTAAGATAGATAAAAGCTTGATTTTTTTCTGCTTCTTCTTTGCTAATATTTTCTTTACCCCACAAATTGCTTCGTTTTAATAATAGCGTAAAACAAAGTTGAAAAGTAGGATGTTCGTATTGTTTTAATTTTGTCCATATGTCTTCATTAGGACAAAATAATTGTTGTGCGTTTAGATAGTAACTTGCTGTTGGATAATTCTTTATAAAATCTACTTCTTTTTTAATTTCCAGCATTTCATTATTGATTATTTTTCTAGCACTTGGATCATTTATCACTGCATTATAAAATTTCACCAAAGGATTTGAATAAGCTTTATTTTTAAGGTATTGAATCGGTATAGTGATTTTAAAATCATTCCTCTTTATTTGTGTTTTACCTTTTAAATCCATTTCAATTTTTTCATCAAAAAGAGTATTAAAATCGATATTTTCCCAAGTATAAAATTTAATTTTTTCTTTTTTACCCTCATCGTATTTAAGTAAATTAGAAATGCGTTGTGCTATAAATGCATTAGGAGCTATAACAGTAACATTTTTTAGTTGATCGCATTCTGCAATCTTTTGAATTTTTTGTTTTATTTCACTAAAATCAAGATTATGAACAATGGAGTGAATATTTATAGCATTTTTCATTGTTTTACCTTATATAAAAAACCGAAGTTTGTGTTGATTTGTCGTATAAATTCTCATTAAAAATAATTTTTATACGCTTAGCTTCATGAGGTGCTAAATAAATTTCAATACTTTTACTTGTTTTATCATCATAGATATTAATTTTATCTAAAATTTTAAATTTTCCCACCCCATAAGCTTTATTTTTTTGATAATTTTCATTATTTTTATAATATTTTTTAAATATTTTTGGAGTATTTTTAGGAATGATAAAAATATAAAATTTTGTATGATTTTGCAGTGTAATATCCATAAATTTATAAAGATTTTCTTTAGTGGTGTAATCTTGTAATAGATTTTTAATAAGCTCTTGAGATTTTAAAAAATCATCAAGTTCTTTAGCTTTACTAATTTCGAGTTCATATTCTTTTATGCCATCATCGTTTGAATTTAATTCCTCATCTAAAATTTTCATAGAATGAATAGGTATAAAGTCTTTTTGCTCATAGTCAATTTTATAATCAATATAAAAAATAGGTTTTTCATATTCTAAATCATATTCCTTACTCTCACTTCCTAACCCTTCCTTAGGATCAAAACTATGATCGTATTTAAACTTAGTAGGGGTAAAGCTTACTTTTAAAGGAAAGTTTTTATCTGTAGTGCAAGCTGAGATT
>NZ_NXLY01000032.1 GCF_005406225.1 Campylobacter taeniopygiae
ATTAAAAAAATATTTTTTAAGCATATATTAATAGGGGGGGGGTATAATCAAATTTTGATTTTAACATAAAGGCTTTCTTCCATGCTCACCCACATCTATGACTTCCTAGAAAAAAGTGTTGAAAACTTTAGTGAAAAAATAGCCTTTGTTGAACCTTTTACTAAAGAAGGTAGAAAGGAAATCACTTATAAAGAATTTGATCTTTATTCTAAAAAAGTTGCTAGTGAAATTTTAAGAACTTTAGATAATGATACCTTACCTTTACAAAAAGCCATTCTTATTATATTACCTAAAGGTATTGATTGTTTAATTTCTTTCTTTGGTGTAGCCTTAAGTGGAAACTTTTATACACTCTTAGATGAAAAAAGTCCTAAAGAAAGAATAGAAAAAGTTATAGAAGTTTTAAAACCAAAACTTCTAATCACTTCTAAAGAATTAAAACTAGATTTAAATTTGCCTACTCTTTATACACAAGATTTTCAAAGTTTTAATATTGATGAAAATCTAATCACTAAAGCTAAAGAAAACCATATCGATACTAATTTACTTTATGTACTTTTTACTAGTGGAAGTACTGGAACTCCTAAAGGAGTGAGTATCGCTCATAAAAGTGTGATTGATTATACGTTTTGGGTGTGTGAAACTTTTCATTTTGATGAGAATGAAATTCTAGCCAATCAAGCTCCATTTTATTTTGATGCTTCGGTTAGTGATATCTATCCAAATATTGCTTGTGGTGGAACTTTACACATCATCCCTAATCATCTTTTTGCTTTTCCTGATGAGATATTACAATACTTAGAACAAGAAAAAGTAAGCACGATATTTTGGGTGCCTTCGGTGTTGATTTATTTTGCAAATGAAAAAGGTTTAAAGAAATATCCTCTAATTTTTCTCAAAAAAATACTCTTTTGTGGCGAAATCATGCCCAATAAACAATTAAACATTTGGAGAAAACATCTACCTCAAAGTTTATTTGCCAATCTTTATGGCCCTACTGAAATCACAGATGTTTGCACCTACTACATCATCAACCGTCCTTTCAAAGATGATGAACTCTTACCTATAGGTAAAGCTTGTAAAAATACAGAACTTTTAGTCTTTGATGAAAATATGAATTATATAAGTCCTAAAGAAATAGGCAAAAAAGGAGAATTATATATAAGAGGAACTTCTTTATCCTTAGGATATTACAATGATAAAGAAAAAACCAAAAAAGCTTTTATACAAAATCCTTTACATGATAATTATTTAGATTTACTCTATAAAACAGGAGACATTGTTGCTTACAATGAATTTGAAGAATTATTGTGCTATGGAAGAGCGGATAATCAGATCAAATACATGGGTCATAGAATTGAACTAGGAGAA
The DNA here is from genome assembly GCF_005406225.1 of Campylobacter taeniopygiae. Lineage (GTDB taxonomy): Bacteria > Campylobacterota > Campylobacteria > Campylobacterales > Campylobacteraceae > Campylobacter_D > Campylobacter_D taeniopygiae. The sequence continues at coordinate 1,372 of NZ_NXLY01000032.1, forward strand.
ATAGAAAGTATTATTAATTCTCATGATAAAGTAAGAAACTCTGCTTGTATTTTTAAAGAAGAGATTATTTGTTTTTATGAAAGTAAAGAAGAAATTGATTTTAGAATGTTTTTAAAAGATAAATTACCTCTTTATATGATACCTAAACATTTTAAAAGAATTGATAGTTTTAAACTCAATCAAAATGGTAAGATTGATAGAAATTACTATAAAGAACTTTAAGGAGAGAAGCAGTGGCTATAAATTTTATAGATAAAAAAAATAACATTACAACATTTTATTTTTTTAAAATACCTTTATTTAAAAAAATAAAAAATATCCATGCTAATATTTACGGTATTGGAGAATATGTTTCTTACGGTTTATTTTTTCTAAATTTTCATTTATGGACAACAAAAAAAACCTTAGAATTAACAAATCCTGAATTTTTATCATGCAATTTAGAAAGACTATTAAATCAATTTAATCAAAAACAATGGAAACAAAATTTTTACATGCAAGATGTTTTAGGTAAATATTTAATAGAAAATAATATTCATGAAAAAATTTTAAAACTTTGCGAAAATTTAGATAATGATAGCAAGGCCACAATCTTTAAAATTTTAACAAGATTAAAAAATTTTCAAACCAATCCAAATTATCAAATTAAATACACAAAAGAAGAAAGACAAGATTTGGAAAGATTGAAAAACGAATTCTTTCCAAATATTTTATCAATCTCAAAGGGGATTTTTGGCTGGAATGGATACTTTTTGCCGATTAGACAATTTGAAATTTCTGTTTTTTGGCATAAGCATGCTATGCATAATTTTAGCAATAAAACTTTAGAAAATATTCGAAATAAAAATATTATTGATGTTGGTGGCTTTATAGGAGATAGTGCTATTGTTTTTGAAAAAGAATTTACTAATAAAAAAATTTATAGCTTTGAGGCAGTCAGTAAAAATTATGATTTAATGCTAAAAACATTAGAGCTTAACAATAGTAAAAGAATTATCCCAGTTAAAAATGCTTTAGGATCTAAACAAGAAAAATTGCAAATCAGTATTTCAGGCTATAGCTCAAGTTTAAAACATAGTGAAAAAAATTCCACTCATGAAGAAGTAGAAGTTATAACCTTGGATTCTTATATAGAAAAAAATCCAATGGAGATAGGTTTTATAAAAATAGATATTGAAGGATTTGAACAAGAATTTTTAAAAGGTGCAATCAATACAATCAAAACTCAAAAACCTGCAATGCTTATAAGTATCTATCATAACCCTGATGATTTTTTTAATATCAAGCCTTTAATAGAATCTTGGAATTTGGGATATAAATTTAAAATTTATAGACCTATAGATTTTTATGTTAGCTTAGAAACTGCTTTGTATTGTGAGATAGATTAAATAATTATTTTTTAAATTTGCCTTAGGAGTTTACAATGGAAAATATTAAACAGTTTTTTAAAGAAATTGGAAGAGAAGATATTAACGAATTTGATGTTGATTTGTTTAGTAGTGGCAGAATTGATAGCTTAGATGTAATGAATTTAGTTGGCGAGATTGAAAAATTTTATAAAATAGAATTAGATTTTGAGGATTTAGTTCCGGAAAATTTCGAAAATTTTATTAGTATTAAAAAATTAATAGATAAAGCTTTATAATGAATGTTGTTATTTTGGGTTCAAGTCATTGTACTATAAATGGCATTACCGCTGGTTTTAGAGAAATAGGCTGGAATGCTTCATGTCTTTCAATAGGTGGCTCTTCAACTACTTTTATATTGCATAGAATAAAAGATACCAGAAAATCAGAACTGTTTAAAAAAGCTGATTTGATCATATGCGAGAGCAACTCAGATGATTATAAATTGGATTTAAAACTTTCTTGTCAAGATATTAAAAGTGCATATGAGCAACTTTACTTGCTTGAAAAAAAAATTATTATTTTGTTATTTCATCATCATCAAATTAGACAAAGAAATCAAATTACAGATAATATGCATATATATTTAGCACAATATTATGGATTTAATTTAATTGATTTAAGAAACACTGAAAGAAAATTATTTTATTTTTTTACTTACGATAACGCCCATTTATACTCTTTTATTCCAAAAAAATTAGGTGAAAATATTGCAAAAAATTTTAATCATTTTAAATATCCTAAAAAAAATAAAATGTTAAATCAAAAAAAATATTTTACCGTATGCCACATAGATGAAATGATTCTAAAAGGAAATATAAAAGATGAATTAATAGAAAATTATATAAATGACGATATTGTAACGGTTTTAAAACTAGATAAACAAGAAATTTTTTTCCCACAAAAATACTATGGATATTATATATATTCTGTGTTTTCGCATAATTTAAACAGATTTTTTTTCTCCGCTTTAACAATAGGCAATGAAAAAAGTTTTTTTAATTCTTTATTAGCTCCATGCTACGGTGTTAAAAGATTTGGAACCTTATTACAAATTAACCAAAATACAAAAATCAAAAGCAATAGTAAATTAGATGGAGAAATGGACAAAAAAGTTCAACCCTGTGAAAAACCAAAAATCAATAAGAATTTAAATTATGTCGGACTTATTTCTTTTTTGCTCGTAAAAGATTATCACAATGAAGACATTGACTTTGAAAGTTTAGTCGAAGAAAACATAGAAATTGATAAAGAATATAATTTTAATCATCTTATACCTCCAATAGAGTGG
>NZ_NXLY01000033.1 GCF_005406225.1 Campylobacter taeniopygiae
AGGTATTCTATTAAACATTTTTTCTCCTTTTTTGATTTCGCTGTGAAAAACGAGGTTTTATCTAAAGATTCTTTCTAGCAAAACTCACTATTTTTTAAAATCAATCCGCACTGATGATTTTAACCAAATCATCAGCCCATTCATCACTATAAATAAGCTCGAGCGTGATTTGTTTTACTATAGGATTATTCATCATCTTAATATTAAGATAAAATTTACCCGCACTGATATTTGCATTTGTATTACGCTCTTCATCCCAACTCACTTCATAGCCAATTAAGACTTTTGCTCCTTTTAAATCTCTTAAAAGCTCTTCCACGCTTGTTTTAATAAAATAAAGCTCACTTGCTTTTTTATCAATCGCTTTAAAACTTGCTTTTTGGGCAGCAATTGCAATGCGATCAAAAGTTCTTACCCTTGCTAAATCTTGCCAAATCGTATCTTCATCACTTGTTTCCCCGCCCCAAGAGCGATAACCTTCGCAAAGTATGCAAGTAGAAATATGATTTTTTTTAAGCCGATCTGCATCACAATCCTCACCCATCACAAAATCAATAAAATGTTCCACTCCAGTAACGCCATTCATTACTCTATTTGAATAAGAATCACTAAAGCCATACTCTGTATCCCCATCTGTATGAGCTATCATACCTGCGATGATAGGAGATTGTGGAACATAGGCATATTTTCCTTGTGAGTTTAAAATTTGAACTTGAGGCCACGTAGCAACCAATCTTTTAGAACTAAAAGCTTCCATAGCATTTATAGCTTCTCCTGTATTTGTGGCATATAAATCCACAATAGCAGTGATATTCATAGCACTTGCTATGCTTTCAAGTTTAGCTTTTACACCTGCTTCACTTGAATAATAGGGTGCTATGATAATATCAGGAGTAAAACCTGTGCGATGTTTAGCTTTTTTAAAAGCTTCTATTGCATTTAAACAATTTGTCAAGTTTGCAGCTTCTTCATCGCTTTCTTCAAAAAAACTAATAATAATCACACAAGTAACATCTTGATTATCTATACAAGTTAAAGAATCTAAGAGTCTAAAATCTTCTAAGTTGTTTTCTTTGATTAAATCTTTTGTAAAATCAATCGCCTTGCTTACATTTGAAAAAGCAAAGATTGGCATTTCATCTGTGCTTTCATATCTTGCTTTTGTATAGAGCATTTCTTTATTAGCACCTTTAATACAAGCAACAATTCCTATAGGTGTGTCACTTTGAACCTTAATAGGACTTGCCGCACCATTGCTGATATTATAATTAACTCCATATTGTGCTGCCATAATTTACTCCTTGTTTGATTTTTTTGTATTTTTAGATTTTAATTTTTTAGATTTTAAACTAGCAGAATCTTGTTCTTGTTTAGAAATTTCAAATAAAAAAGCATAATCTCCATAAGTATTAGAGTCAGCTTCTAATTTATTAACATTAAAATCTTCACTCTCAACTTCTTTTTCTCCTACAAAAATTGATTTTTTTGCTTTTACATTAGAAATTTCTGTTTGTCCATAATATCCATTGCCTCTAGCAAAAAGCTGATTTGGCATTTGTGTATTTTCAAGTTCTATGCTTACCTCTCTACTTCCTGAACTAGACCATAAGCAACACTCATCAGCACCACCATTGTATTTTTTAAACACATGGGCGATTTTGTGATAAGATTCTTTATAAATCCCACTTGTTTTAATCGTTCCTACAATTTGATTATCTGTAGGAGTAGGATTAGAATCTATAGTAAAATCACTCCTATTAAGTCCATCACCATCTTTAGTCATAGTAAATTTTGCGTTTTCGTATTCATCTTGGACTTTGTTTGGAGTAGCAAAACCTTTTTCAAAACCAAGTCTTAAATCACTCATACAACCACCATATTGTCCACCTGTTGTAGTATTATCAAATGTGATGATGATTTTTTCTTTAGGGATAATATCATTACTTCCATCTCCCAATAAATCCACCCAATTTGTAAATTTTTCATCTTTAGAAATGCAAATAAATAATTGCTTTTTGCTTTCTAAAACAGCCCATATTTCTCCCACTTCAGCTTCGGTTTTATAGGTAGGTGGGGTTTTTGATATTTTTATGTTTGTATTTTGAAAACCCTCATCTTTTAAAATCTCTTGAATGAGACTTTCAAGTTCTTCTTTACTCACCATATCTTCTTTAAAAAGATTTAATTTTTTATCTATAAGTTCATTAACTTTTTGGATACTAAGCTTATCACTCACTATAGGTTCGCTTGGTTCTTTAAAACTTTGATTGGCATTTGGAATATAAGAAATTCCGTAATCTTTCATTTTAACTCCTTTTTATGCTTTTACTTTGTGCGAACAAGTCCGCCCAAAGTCGCTTTTTCTAAAGCCCCCGTCCCACTAAAGTGGGTAAGGCTCACCTTTTTATTTGCTTTTTATCAGGCATTTTACAAAGTGAAAAGCATTGCAAGCATGGTAAAAAACAAAGCATTTAAACTTAGAACATCCAAGCAATAGCATTGCTTCTTTTAAAGCAAAATCAGCAAGTTTATAATCCTTTCTTGAATTAGCTTTTTCGCATAAATAATCATGTATCACGCAAGCACTAAAATACTCACTTTTAAAAGGTGGATAAAAACTCCAAAAGATACGTGGGATACTCGCTCCATCAGTTTTAAAACCTTTTGGTATCACTCCATTAAAACTAGCTAAAGTAAAAGCGTAATCATTTATCACTTCAAACCTGTCTTTATCAAAAGGTTTTACGCATACTCTTTTTAGCTCTGTTTTAGTCATTTTTAATCCTCCCATGTAATTGAGTTTAATTCTTCCAAAGAAGTGGCGTTTCTAATTTTTTCTTTTAAGTCTTTTGCTTTAAAAATAGTCTCTTGTACAAAATAAGCCATGCTACTTGCAAAGAGTTTAAACTCTTCCACACTAAATCTTGTAGTTGTATTATCAAGTGCTATCCAATCAATATAAGAGATTAAATTAGGATTAACAAGAGCATTAGTTATTGCTCCATTTATTCTTAATTGATCCTCGCTAGAGCTTTGATAGATTTTACCTTCAAATGAAAATCCACCATTTAAAACTTTTTCTTTAGTTTGATTGATTTCATTGATTTTTAACTCTTTTGCCTCGTTTAAAAGCTCCTCTTCGCTTTTAGGAGGATTTATTAAAGCATTAAACTCTTCTTCGCTGATCGGAGTCAATCCTTCTTTGATTTGCTCATCTGCTACTTCATCTTCATAAGCATAAATTTGATTGTTTTTATCTATAAAATATTTCATTTTTTCTCCTTATCTAAGTTCCTTAAAATAATTAATTGATATGCTAGGATAAAGTCCACTTCCTCTTTCAGAACTTATTCGATATTGTTCATTGGGTGGTATAATTCCGATACCATAATATTTTGCTCCATCGCCAGAAGGTTCACATATTATTAAAAATTGAGTACTGCAAGAAAAATTATATCCCTTAAGAAAAGCTTCAAAAATTGCAACTATTGGTTTGTTTGTGTTATTAGTATAGGTGACATTAAAATTTCTAGAAACATTTTGCCAAGTTTGATTTACTCCCAATCCACCCGCTAGATTAGGGACTTGTTTTTTCAAAGTACTCAAATTGACAAATTCCTCATCTTTGCTTGCTTGTAAATTACTTGTAGGTAGTTTGGTAAAATTTTTAATTCCATTAATGTTTTGATCTGTAGTTAAAGTAACATATTTAGCAATTTCTGTGTTAAATTTGCTTTCTAAAAGATATTTAGAAAGCTCATTCCATACTTTTTTAAATTCTGCATCATATTTTTGCGTTAAAGCATCAATTTTAAGATTGAGTTCTACTTTAATAGCATCCACATAATCACGACTTGCCATAATCACACTTGGATCTAGTTTTAAAATCACTTCTTCTGCATTAGAAAGCTCCATGACAATTTTTATCATA
>NZ_NXLY01000034.1 GCF_005406225.1 Campylobacter taeniopygiae
GATGGCTTTAGTGATTTTAAAGGGTAGGGGATTGGAAGATGAATTAGAATTTAATATATTAAGATTCATAAAGGAATTTGGGGGCATGTTTTCTCCTTAATGTGGTTATAAGATTTATTAAATACAAAGCTTTATAAGTATGATTAAATTTAATATTTGTTAGGAAATATTCTAGCATATATGAGTAAAATAAAATTTTATTTTTAGAATATGAGTTTTTAAAAAAGAAAGAGAGTAGAGTTTTAGCGTATTCTTTAATTATTTAAAATCATTTCTCATAAAAATATCGCTTACAAGCCATTGCTAAACCCACTCCAAAAATTTGCTTTATTCTCTTTTTAGCCAGTTTTTTCAAAGACAAATTTTTCCTCATTATTTTAAATTAGGCTCTAAAAATAGTTACATTGCAAAGGATTTTATCAGTGATATTTTGCTATTCTTTATAAGCTTTTAAATTTGTGATATATAAATTCTCTCTTGAGTCTTTAATTTCTTTCATATCCATTTGATCTAGTATTCAAATAGATATTTCTTTAAAACTTTGCATACTTATCTTATTTGTAAAAGTATAATAACCCTCTTGCTTATCTGCAGAACTTAAAGAAATAATAGCCACATTTGCCATTTTATGTATTTGTTCTGTGTTAAAATTTTCTAAAGCTTTTGTAGCTATAATAAATTTTGTAGCTCTTTTAAAAAAAGAAGAGTTTTTATCTAAAATCAAATCTATTTTAAAAGCACTTTCATAGTTACCTTCTTCTTTTTGGTTAAGCTTTAAGCTTTCATAAATCCTTCTATTTTCACAATTATGAAGAAATACTTTAGTGATGGTTTCATGATTGTTTCCATTTTCATCTAAAATAGTTAAATTATTTATTTTTAAATCAAAATTACCACCTTTATTGGCTGAAATTTTTTCTTCATTGATTTTTAAATGAATATCTAGCATCTTTGAAGCTTTATCTTGTAAAATTTTAAATTGATTTTCCTTAGCAAAGCTATATAATTCTATAGCATTTTCTTCATTATCATTAAGAGCAACTTTTAAAATTCCATCGTTTTTGTTTATAAAATATGATATATTGTTTTTTACTGCTTTAAAGTGCAACTCATCTTCTTTTTTTAAAATAAGTTCTTCTTGGGTGCTACAAGAAAAAGCTTGTGGATTAATTGTTTGTTGTTCTTCTTGTGTTGGATCATATTTTAAATACATAAGTTCGCATTGATCTTCTATTAGCTTAGAGCAATCTATCTTTGCTTTTGCTCCTACAAGTAAAGTAATAAAAGTATTTTTAGGTTGTTTTATTTGTATGATAGATGGAGTGGGATTTGGATAAAGAATAAGAATTTTGTAGAGTGTATTTGCTTCTAGTTTTTCAAGCTTTTCATTTAAAGTTTTATTTAGCAGGGCAACATTATCTACTTTATTAGCACCTAAATTCTCACAATAATTAGCAATACAATAAATATTATCTAAGCTAAAATCTTTTTTAGTGAGAGTGTTTAGGTAATTAAGATAGGGGGAGAGAATATCAGCTATACCCCGAAATTCTTCTTTAGTAATATAAAAATAATAATGTTTGTCTTTAGTATGATATATATTGTATTCTTTTAAGAGATTCTTTGCTTTTTCATCAACTTCTTTACATTTCTTATAATTTTGCATAAAAGAAAGATAAGTATATTTATCTAGCAACTTCAGCCCTTGCTCAGTATTGGCTTCCTTAAAGTTAAAATTAAGATAAGAAAATATATCAAGACTTGTTGAAAAATATTCTATATTATTATTTTGATTCTTGTTGCTTAAGCCAAACATAGCGGCTTCTCGGATTCTGCGAGAGTAATAAGGGTTTTTAAATTGTCGTATATCGGCATAATAACGTACTGAAAACCACGCTAAGAATCTATTCCTATCCTTTAGGGCTTTTTGAAGCAAGATGAGTCCGCTCTCTGGCTTAAATCTTGCTGAACGCTGATAATAAATAGATAGTAAGGGAATAAACTCTTGTGGATTGATTGATTCTGTCTTGCTAAAAGAAGTAAGATAATTTGCATTCCATTTGTTTAATTTGTGTCTTAGCATCTTAATTTGACTAAAATTAATGATATTTTTAACTTCTATTGCTTCATTATCTGTAAGCTCAAAAACCATATTTATATCAAGTTTTTGGTTGATATTTTCAGGATTTTGGTTGTAAATTTTTATATTATTTTGTAAAATAGTATTGATATCTTTTTGCAAATTAATCATATTTTGATTTGGGTTTTTACCTGTTTGATAGGTATTTTTTTGAATTTTATTACTTGCTCTATACTCATCAATCTTATCTTTTATTTCTTTAGAAGTTGTATTAATGAGAGTTTGTGTAGAATCTTTTTGTTTGCTTAGTATATTAGCTAGAGTATAGACACCATTTTCCAAGTCTGTATATTTCAAAATCCCTATTTTATACATCAAAATTATTTCTCTCCATTCATCCTGTTCAATATTAAATCCTATGCCAATGGTAATTTTTGGAGCATCTGCACTATCAGCATAAATCTTTGTTTCAATCCCTTCAACCAACCTTAATAGACTAAATAATTTGTTCTTAAACCCCTCATAGCTTAAATTTGTTGTCTTAATTGGCATTTAGTTTCCTTAAATCTATATTCTGAATAAATTTATCAAGTGGCTGAATGACTCTAGTTCGCATTTCATCTAAATCATATTCACATCCTCCATTTGTACATATAAATCCCTCATCTTCAAAAGCACATACTTGAGTATAGCGACCATTTGAGCTTAATTCTTGTAATTTCTGAGAGGCTTTTGTGAGAGTTTCTTCATATCCTTTTGGAAACAATTTATTATAAAATCTAAACTTTGCTAAACCTTTAATAGAAAAAATATCAAGTATCATATTACCCTCACAAGCATAAATAGTGTCTTCGTCTATGAGAGAACTTGTATCTATGATAGTATTGGTACTAAGTAATAAAATTCCCATTTTATAAACCCTTGCTATACAAGGCTTGTAATGATGTGGTTTAAAACCAAAATGAACTGAGTCAAGATTTTCATATATTATTCCGTTTTCACGTCCTATGTTAAATAATTCTTCCACTTCTTTTTCATCATCATTTTTTGCTAATAAAAAACAACGCATATTATCTCTATAATCTTTAAAATTTTTAGCAAATTTTTGCATTTGTTTTCTAGTTTCTTGTCCTTCTTTTGTATCTTTTGGGATATTCTTTAATATTGAAAAATAGAGTTTAGAATATAAGCTATCAAGTTTTTGCAACTCTCCACTTTTATCATTGCAAATTATCTTTTCTGCTTTTGTACTTGCCTTAGCACAATCAAAGCTAGGTTTAGCTTCACTTGGAGATTGTGCATTAGCACTAATGCTTAACATTAAGAAAAATCCTAAAACTATTAAAATTTTTTTCATAATTATTCCTTTAACAAATTGTTTTCATTTACATCTATTCTGCCTTAACCTCTCCACCCTTAACTACAAGTCCATTAGAGTCTATGGTCACTTCTACTCCACCTGCTTTAATAATCACACAATCTCCCTTAGTAACAATTTGAGTATCGCCTACTTGATGGAGGATTTGA
>NZ_NXLY01000035.1 GCF_005406225.1 Campylobacter taeniopygiae
ATTAACTAAACTATTTTATATTTAAAAGATTAAATACTCTAAGAAGATTAAAATAAGAAGTAGAATAATTAACAAGTCCGCAATGAGCTACTTTCCCCCTGCCAGTAAGGCGTAGTATCATCACCCACGATGTGCTTAGCTTCTTGGTTCGGGATGGAGCAAGGCGTTTCCACATCTGTATAATCACGGACATTGTTATTTAAATATTCTTTGATGAATACTTAAAAAACAATGTTAAAAGCAAGTTAAAAACCTTTACTTTCTTTTTAAGGTAAAAACCTTAACAAGGAAGTGATGCTTATAAAAAGATAAGCCAAACGCTCTATTAGTACTGGTCAGCTAAAAGACTTTCATCTATTACACACCCAGCCTATCAAACTAGTAGTCTTCTAGAGAGCTTAGAGAAGATTCATCTTAGAGTTGGCTTCACGCTTAGATGCTTTCAGCGTTTATCCTTTCCAAACTTAGCTACGCTGCGATGCTCTTGGCAGAACAACAGCTACACCAGTGGTTTGTTCAACCCGGTCCTCTCGTACTAGGGTCAAATCTCTTCAATCTTCTTACGCCCACGGCAGATAGGGACCGAACTGTCTCACGACGTTCTGAACCCAGCTCGCGTACCGCTTTAAATGGCGAACAGCCATACCCTTGGGACCTGCTCCAGCCCCAGGATGCGATGAGCCGACATCGAGGTGCCAAACCTCCCCGTCGATGTGAGCTCTTGGGGGAGATCAGCCTGTTATCCCCGGGGTACCTTTTATCCTTTGAGCGATGGCCCTTCCACACAGAACCACCGGATCACTAAGACCGACTTTCGTCTCTGCTTGACTTGTATGTCTTGCAGTTAAGCTGGCTTATACCTTTATACTCTACAAACGATTTCCAACCGTTTTGAGCCAACCTTTGTAAGCCTCCGTTATTATTTGGGAGGCGACCGCCCCAGTCAAACTACCCACCAGACATTGTCCCACTTGAGGATAACTCAAGCTGGTTAGCTACCCAAATAAGAAAGAGTGGTATCTCAACAATGGCTCATATACAACTGGCGTCATATACTCAAAGCCTCCCACCTATCCTGCACATTCTTATCCAAATAGCAGTGTCAAGCTGTAGTAAAGGTCCACGGGGTCTTTCCGTCTTGCCGCGGGTAGGAGGAATTTTCACCTCCACTACAATTTCACTGGATCCCTCTTTGAGACAGCTCCCATCTCGTTACGCCATTCATGCAGGTCGGTATTTAACCGACAAGGAATTTCGCTACCTTAGGACCGTTATAGTTACGGCCGCCGTTTACTCGGGCTTCGATCAAGAGCTTCGCTAATGCTAACCCCATCAATTAACCTTCGAGCACCGGGCAGGCGTCACACCCTATACATCCTCTTACGAGTTAGCAGAGTGCTGTGTTTTTGGTAAACAGTCGGGAGGGACTCTTTGTTGTAAGTTTCTTCGCTTTCGGAGTAAATCCTAGTACGAAGCGAACCACACCTTATACCGAAGATACGGTGCTATTTTGCAGAGTTCCTTAAAGAGAGTTCTTCCACGCGCCTTAGAATACTCATCCCACCCACCTGTGTCGGTTTACGGTACGGGCAACATTAGCTAAACTTAGAAACTTTTCTTGGCTCGACGGCATCAGCAATTCTTCTATCCATCCGAAGACTTCAAAAAGCCTGTCAGTTCTCGGAGTATTCTTATACGGATTTGCCTGTATAAGCTCCTACAACCTTCGACTAGCACTTCCATCCGCTAGCTTGCTTAGCCCTAAGCGTCCTTCCATCGCACACTAATGTTGGTATTGGAATATTAACCAATTTGCCATCACCTACCCCTTTCGGACTCGGCTTAGGACCCGACTAACCCTACGATGACGAGCATCGCGTAGGAAACCTTGGGTTTACGGCGTTAATGATTCTCACATTAATTATCGCTACTCATGCCTGCATGCTCACTTCTATTCGCTCCAGCACTCCTTACCGGTATACCTTCGACGCAAATAGAACGCTCTCCTACCACTTGACAAAGTCAAGTCTACAGCTTCGGTACTTACTTTAGCCCCGTTATATTTTCCGCGCAAAATCACTAGACCAGTGAGCTATTACGCTTTCTTTAAAGGATGGCTGCTTCTAAGCCAACCTCCTGGTTGTTTAAGTAACTTCACATCGTTTTCCACTTAAGTAAGATTTAGGGACCTTAGCTGGTAGTCTGGGTTGTTTCCCTCTTGACGACGGATTTTATCACTCGCCGCCTGACTGCTGTGATTACATATAAGGTATTCGGAGTTTGATAGGGTTTGGTACATTGGTGTATGCCCTAGCCCATTCAGTGCTCTACCCCCTTATACTACGACACAACGCTATACCTAAATATATTTCGGAGAGAACCAGCTATCACGAAGTTTGATTGGCCTTTCACCCCTATCCACAAGTCATCCCGGGGCTTTTCAACGCCTATGGGTTCAGTCCTCCACTAGTTCTTACACTAGCTTCAACTTGCTCATGGATAGATCACTTCGTTTCGGGTCTGCAGCATCTGACTAAGCGCCCTATTCAGACTCGCTTTCGCTACGGCTTCGCGTGTGCTTAACCTTGCCAGACACCACAACTCGCAGGCTCATTATGCAAAAGGCAGTCCATCACACTGTATTGCTACATAGTGCTCTGAATGATTGTAAGCAAATGGTTTCAGGTTCTATTTCACTCTGATCACCTCAGTTCTTTTCACCTTTCCCTCACGGTACTTGTGCACTATCGATCTGGTATTAGTATTTAGGGTTGGATCGTGGTCGACCCAGCTTCAGACAAAATTCCACGTGTTTCGCCCTACTCAGGATACTGCTAGCTAAAGTTCGGTTTTCGCATACGGGACTATCACCCTCTATGGCTACACTTTCCAGAGTGTTCTGCTAACTTCACTTATTGCACATTGCAGTCCTACAACCCCCAATGCAAGCATTGGGTTTGCCCTCTTACGCTTTCGCTCGCCGCTACTGACGCAATCTCTATTGATTTCTTTTCCTGAGGGTACTAAGATGTTTCAATTCCCCTCGTTCGCTCCTATATTAGGTAATGTATATCTCTATACATTGGGTTGCCCCATTCGGAAATCTACGGATCAAAGCTTCTTGACAGCTCCCCGTAGCTTATCGCAGTCTAGTACGTCCTTCATCGCCTTTACCAGTCAAGGCATCCACCATTCGCTCTTAGTAGCTTACCTTTTTTACCTTTTTTTAGTTGATTCTAAAACGCATCACTTCCTTGTTAAAGTTTTTATAATAAGACTTCTTTAATTATAACTGTCTTAAGACGGAAAGCATTTAAACACTTATATTAAGCAATAAATATAAGCTGTGAAGTTTAAAACTTATTCTTTAAAATCTTTAATTTAGCTTTTAAAGAAAAAGACAGTGAAGTTTTATTCTTTAACAAGTTCAGTAAAATTGTTTTTAAAACTTGCTTGTGACTTTTAACATTGGTAAGTTAAAGAACAT
>NZ_NXLY01000036.1 GCF_005406225.1 Campylobacter taeniopygiae
AGGTGCATAAACTGTTTTAATATCTTTATCGTTCATATCCTCTCCTTTACAAGCACTTAAACTAAAAATAAGTAAGGTAGTTAAAAATATTTTTTTCATTTGAGGACCTTTCGATATAAAATTACACATCTAATTTATGAGATATAAATTCTTTCTGGTATATAAAACTTGTTATACTGTGTGAATTATTATCATACATAATAAGATTTTTTAATGCTTTCTAGGGAAACCATACAGATTTTAATTCTAACGTATCATTTTTTTCAAAAGTCTAGTTCTTTTCGTTTTTAAAAATAACACCTTTCATTTTTCCCAACTTAAATCATCTTTCATTTATAATTTATATCAAATTTTAAAATAAAATCAAATAAAAATAATTTATTAAATTTTTATTCTATCTATAATTTCACCTATTGATCTCTCCAATCCATCTTACAATATTACCTTTATCATCAATTTCTACTTCCAAATCTTTGTATTTATTGTAAAACTTAGGAGCTAAAATTTCATTGAAATATTTTTCACCTTTAGGAGTTGTTGCTACCCAGATATTGTATTGTGACCAATATTGTGGTATATCCCAAGAAGCATCACCTAAAATAAGACTATATCCATCCTCATCTAATGTTTTAGGATCATCTAAATCTCTAATAAATTTCTCTTGATAAAAGAAATTATCTCTAAAATGTATCCAAGCTTGATATTTATCTTCTTTATAATAAGATAAATTAGTAGGATAGTCTATTTTATTTCTATCTTCATCACAATAAGAACCAAAGTCTATATATCCTGCTAGAAAAAGTTGTCCTATGATGTTAATATATTCACTAATGTAAGTAGGTTTAGGAGTATTTAAAGAGAAAGGGTTGCTAAGATTGTCAATAGTGTAAGTATTTAATAAAATTAAATTATCACATTCCCATCTTGAAATACCTATGCTTTTATCGATAAATGGCAAAAATGAAACTTCAAGCAATTCCAAGATATCATTTTTTGCAATATTTGGAATTTGTGAAAACATTAACACATCTATTTCATCTTTTCCATAGCTATTAAAATTTAACTTGTTGATAAATTTTTCTTTCCACTCTTGATTTTTATTATAAAAAAAACTAAAATAACCTTTTTCATAACTTATAAATTTGCATTTCATTATGGTATTTCCTTATGAATTTTCATAATTTAGCTATTTCTTCTTTGCTTTTTATTAAAGGGATATTTTTATTATCTTTTAAAATTAACAAAAATCACCTATTAATCTCTCCAATCCATCTTATAATATTACCTTTATCATCAATTTCTACTTCCAAATCTTTGTATTTATTGTAAAACTTAGGAGCTAAAATTTCATTGAAATATTTTTCACCTTTAGGAGTTCTTGCTACCCAGATATTATATTGCGACCAATATTGTGGTGTATCCCAAGAAGCATCACCTAAAATAAGACTATATCCATCCTCATCTAATGTTTTAGGATCATCTAAATCTCTAATAAATTTCTCTTGATAAAAGAAATTATCTCTAAAATGTATCCAAGCTTGATATTTATCTTCTTTATAATAAGATAAATTAGTAGGATAGTCTATTTTATTTCTATCTTCATCACAATAAGAACCAAAGTCTATATATCCTGCTAGAAAAAGTTGTCCTATGATGTTAATATATTCACTAATGTAAGTAGGTTTGGGAGTATTTAAAGAGAAAGGGTTGCTAAGATTGTCAATAGTGTAAGTATTTAATAAAATTAAATTATCACATTCCCATCTTGAAATACCTATGCTTTTTCCATAAATAAGCAAAATATAATATTCAAATAGTTCTAAAATACTAACCTTATCTTTTAAACAAGATGGTATAATTAAAGTTGGATTAGCATGATCATTCTCTAAAAGCTGAGTTTTTTTCCATATATCAAAATCCATATCAGGAAAAAAAATAGCACACTTTTCATTTTCATCCCATTTTATAAATTTATATTTCATTGTTTACCCCATTTATTATATGTATTTTTCTAAGATTTCCGAGAATTTCTCCACCACTTCCAAAATCCGTTCTATATACAAGATTAGTTTCATCATCCAACTTATATCTTGTAAGAAACTTTTCCTGTTTTCTTATTTTTTATAGGAATTTCTCTTTGTTTTATCTTTTGAGTATTTTATTATTATCTTTTAAAATTAACAAAAATCACCTATTAATCTCTCCAATCCATCTTACAATATTACCTTTATCATCAATTTCTACTTCCAAATCTTTGTATTTATTGTAAAACTTAGGAGCTAAAATTTCATTGAAATATTTTTCACCTTTAGGGTTAATAATTGCATTAATGTTATATTTATCCCAACTATTTGGATTATCCCAAGAAGCAACTAAAAAACTATCGACATAAAAACGCTCTTTATAAATATAATTGTCCATAAAATATTTCCAAGCTTGATATTTATCTTCTTTCATATAATGCGTGAGCGTATATTGTTCTTCATCATTTATATAAAAATCTATCATATTATTTATAAATAATTTTTCAAATACCTTTAGAAATTCATTTTGATAATCTTTTGTATAAAGATTAAAAATCATAAAAAGTTCTGCATAATTGCTACATTCTAAAAAGTCGCATAAAAGGGTATATTCTATGATTTCTATCATATCATTTTTATTTATTTTATCATGTGTGCAAAATATATTAAGAAATGATTTTATATACAAATCGAGTAAAATATCCCATTGTGGAAATATTTCTCCGTTTTTATTTTCTATAATTTTAAATTTCATCAAGGTTTTCCTAAATGATTAATATGTATCTTATAATCCTCATTATTAATTTTAGCATCTATGGTAGGTAATTGCCACTCTTTTTACTTGAATCTTTGCTATCTATCTTTCACATAATTTCAGACGATATTCTTGTATAATTTGCTTGTTTTTAGAAATATATAAAACATTATTTTTAAAAATATTATATTCATAAATACCATTTTTAAAAACATATCCTTTAAAATTCATATTTACATCGCTAATAGACTTGCCATTTAAGATAATATATTTTCCACTATCTTTATTGACACCCACATATATAACTTTATCGCAAGTTATATTACCCTCTGGACATAGATTTAAGATTTTTATCCAAAATTTTTCATTTTCATAAGTGCATTGCTCTAGCGGAGTAAAACTATCTTGTGCTAACAAATAGGTACTAAAAAATAAAAGCAATAATATATTTTTAAAAATTACCATTTTTTTTACCTCTTCCTTTTTATTTCTTTATAAGTTATATAGTCTTAATTTACCAAGCCTTAAAAAGCTTAAATCACCTATTAATCTCTCCAATCCATCTTATAATATTACCTTTATCATCAATTTCTACTTCTAAATCTTTGTATTTATTGTAAAACTTAGGAGCTAAAATTTCATTGAAATATTTTTCACCTTTAGGAGTTCTTGCTACCCAGATATTATATTGCGACCAA
>NZ_NXLY01000037.1 GCF_005406225.1 Campylobacter taeniopygiae
TTTGTTTTCTTCAATGTTTTGTTCTATTTCATAATGAAAGGAAAAATGAGTGTCAAAAACTCCAGTGCAAAGATCTATGCCATAGAAGATTTTTTTTAAATCAAAGCTAATAAATTTTGAATTGATTGCAAAAGGGTAGGTTACAAAATGATCTCTTACAACCGCTAAAGGAAAATCATATTTAAAGGTATAAAGCTGATAAATAATACTTTCATATTGTTCTTGCAAGGCTTTAAAATTTGTTGGAAAGAAAAAATTTAATGCTAAATTTGCTACAAATTCTGCCAACATACTAGCTAAATCCGGCTTTATCATTTTTATTAAGGTTTTAGCTTGAAGCCAATTTGTTTTAATTGTAATTTTTTCAACATGAGGTGTAGATTTAATATCATTATAAAGATCTCTGAGTAATCTTTCATCTTTCATATCTAATTTATGATGTTTTTCTATATTTGCTTTAATTGTACTAAAACTGTCAATATTAACACCATTTTTTATCTGTTCTACCATAAAAACTATTTTTGTTTTAGTCTGAAAGAAATCTTCCTTAATTGTTAAAAATTGTTCTCTGGCGTGACTCTTAAAATAATTTTTTCCAGATGATCTAATTTCAATTCCAATATTTGGATTTGTTGTAAATACATATATAAGGCCTAGTTGCTCAATGAGAACTTCTTTAAAACCTTTTTGCATATAAGTAATACAAATATTTGTAATTTTTTGAAAAACTTTAATAGGATCTTTAATGTGATAAAAAAAATTGCTCAAAGGAACAAGACTACTTATTGCTTCCCAAAAAAGATTGCTAAAAAGTTCCATTCTGCTTTCTTCAAGTTTTTGTTCTAAAAAACTTTTATCATAAATTTTTTGAAATCTTTGCTTTAATTCTTCATCTGTTAATTCAACTGTTAATTCTTTTAACAATTCATTGAAAAATTTTTGTATGTTTTCGTTATTTTTCTCATTTTTATCTTCATTTTCGTCATTATCTTTATTGCTTTCTATAAAAATATCTAATAAATCTTGAGTGAATTCAATAGCACTAAAATTGTGTTTATTTTTTTCTTCAAAAATCCAACAATTATCGTCTGAAAATACAGTATAATCTTCATCTAAATATTCTACATTAATGTTTCCAAAAAAACTTTTTTTAAATTTTAAATTCAGATTAATAAAAATTTGTTTTGCGCGATAAAGCTCCCAAGCAATTTGCAGGCAATCTCTAAAAGTATACATTTTTAATCCATAAATATTTTTTGATTTAGTACAAATTTCTTTAAAAATTTTTTCTTGCAAAAACTCTAAATATTGATAAGCTAGTTTCTTTTCCTTTTCTATAATGGATTCTTTTTCTTCGTTTTGTTTAAAGAAATTTCGGATGTACATATAATTATATAATTTAATATTTTGCAATTTTTTATCAAAGTCTTCTTGAAATTCCATACGTTTTATTTCGACTGGATAATTATTAGATTGCGGTTCGTTTTTATTATAATTTAATATTTTTTTATAACTATCTTGCATATCTTCATAAGCTTTTTTGCTTTCTTTATAAGCTTCTTTGGATATTTTCACAAAAGGGCTTAATTGTAAAATATAGGGTTCATTTTCATCTTGTGACATTTCTATGCTATATTCACTATAATCTCTTTTGCTGTTATAGGTTTTTCTTGAAACATCCAAACTTTCTTTACTTTCTCTGTATTTATCTTGTATATTGTTATGAACGATTTCTTGAGTTAGGCTCTCATTAAGTCCTGCATTGTATTTGCTGGGGATATTTGAAATAATTAAATAATTTTTACTCATTTTAGTTGTATTTAAATCTATTTGTGCATTTTGATTTTTTTGTACGAAAAATTCAGCCAATTTACTTGAGTTAAAATTTGGACTTTCTATATAAGAAAAATAATTAAACTGTTTGATATCTTCTTGTAAATTTTCCAAAATAGAATGATTCTTCAAATATAAACTAGACAGTTTTTGTGTTAAAATGGGAGTAGATAAATTGCTTAATTGAGAATCGCTAATAGCAACTTGATGCTCTTTATCCCTTTGCTTTAAAAAGATTTCACTAAAGATACTTTCAATGCTTTCTATTTCTTTATTTAGAGTAGTTTTATAGGCTAAATTTGAAGCAATATCGCTTTTATCACTTCCAAGATATAATCCAAAACCACTTAAATCAATAATTTCTTTTTTATTAACAATTAAAACACAAGATAATAAGCGAGAATTAATATAATGAATAAACATAGCACATCTAGTAGCTAAAAATGCAGCTAAAGGTGTTAAAAGCGCAGCATATTCTCTTTGAGTAAATTCATAATACTCGTTTGCAGAACTCATTAAAGAAAATAAACCAGCAGTCGCAATAGCTAGTCCTGTCCCACCCGTAAGAGCGGCTACTACTGTGGCTATTACAACACCCGCTATAGCGCTTAGTATTATTTTAATCTTTTTATATTCTTTTTCTTTAGCAAGTTT
Source organism: Campylobacter taeniopygiae (assembly GCF_005406225.1). Classification (GTDB taxonomy): domain Bacteria; phylum Campylobacterota; class Campylobacteria; order Campylobacterales; family Campylobacteraceae; genus Campylobacter_D; species Campylobacter_D taeniopygiae. The sequence goes on from NZ_NXLY01000037.1 coordinate 2,488, forward strand.
TTTAATGTATTCTAGCAACTCATCGATAAATTTTTCATAGGTACTTTTTAAAGATGGGGTTATATTGTTTTTAAAAAAATTCGATTCTGTTATGCTTTCAATCTTTTTTAAAACTTTTTTCTTAAAATCATCAAATTTCTCACTACTTATACTATCAGAATCGATGTTTTCAATTAATTGTTCTAAGGTATTTATATCTTCAGAATCTTTAACTATTTTTTTTAAAGTATTGATAAATTCGATACAAAGATTATTTTTATCTGTATAATAAAAGAGATTAAAATCTTTACCTTGTTTTTTATCTTGAAATTCTTTATCTAAGTTTTTTAAATAAGCCTTGATGCAAATTTCACTGCTTGATAAATCTTTTAAATTTATGTTTTGTCCAGCATTAAGCTCATTAAGAGTATGGATATTTACTTCTATATCATTGTGATTATCACAAACCTGTTTTAAAATTTCTAATATTTCCATAGCTAATATTTGATTTCTAAATAAGATTTTTTTTTGATGAAAATTAATATTTTTTAATATATCATTTAAAACAGAAAAATTAGGATAAATAAAATCAATCTGCTTGACTTCTTCATTGTTGATTAAATTTTTAATAGTTTGAATTAACTCTGGTTTAGAACTTATAAACATAAAAGATTCCTTTAAAATATTATTATATCATTTTTTTATTTGCCAATATTTTCACCTATTAATCCCTCCAATCCATCTTATAATATTACCTTTATCATCAATTTCTACTTCCAAATCTTTGTATTTATTGTAAAACTTAGGAGCTAAAATTTCATTGAAATATT
>NZ_NXLY01000038.1 GCF_005406225.1 Campylobacter taeniopygiae
TAAGGAGAAAACATGCCCCCAAATTCCTTTATGAATCTTAATATATTAAATTCTAATTCATCTTCCAATCCCCTACCCTTTAAAATCACTAAAGCCATCATCAAAGAAAGTCTTGAAGAACTTTTTTCTATAGAATGTGAAGGTTTTTTTGAAAGTTTAGATGAAAGCTTATTTAATCTAAGTCAAGATTTTAATTTTCACCCTAATGTTTTAATCGATCAAGAAGCCATTTTAAGTATTCATAATCCTTATGAAAACAATACTTTAAATTTTGACACAAATGAAGTTAAAAATTATAAAGGAATTATCACTTATATAAAATATCTAGGCATTAATCATGAAAGTGCATCTAATATCAATGATAACTCCTCAAATACTAAACAATTAAAATACAAACACTTTTTTTCTTTTAAACTAGAATCTGTTTTAAAAAGACTTTCTTTAAATAAAGCCAATCGTATTTATACTCATACTAATATTATAGAAGTGATCAAACAAACCCTTAGTTTTTATCAAGATATATTACACAAGCAAATTGATTATTCTAATATACATTTAAATTATGAAGAGCAAGAACTCATCTCTCAATACAATGAAAGTGATTTAGAATTGATCACAAGATTAAGCCATAATAATGGAATATTTTTTTATGAAGATGAGAATACTATTTATTTTTGTGATGTGTATAAAAATACAAAAACTAAAGAGATAGAATATAATCCTAATATCAATAATACTCTAAATCAAACTTGTATTTCTTCTATCTATAAAGAACAAAGTTTAAGAACTAATTCTTTTACGCATTCTAGTATCAATGCTAACACTCCTTTAAATCTTTTATCTTTACATTCTAATAAAGTTGCTTACGAACAAGAACTTAACAATAAAGCTTATTATAATGAACACTCTTATGAAAGTGAATATTCTTTTACAAAGAATATTGATTTAAAAACCAAACCTACTGTTAAAGAAAAAAGAGCTTTAGTCTTAAATGAAAGCTTCTTAGCAAAAAGTAATATTTATCATCTTAGCTTAGGAGATTTTATCACTTTAAATTATAATCAAAAAGCTAATTCATCCAATTTACTTAAAGACTTTATTATTATTGCTAATACTCAAATTTTAATTGATGATGCTATCTTAGCTAATTCTATTGATACGAATGATCATTTAAATTTAAAAGATTTAAATTTAAGCAAATCTTATTCTAACACTTTAACTTTATTAAAAAAGAATATTATCTTTACTCCAAGCTTTAAAGCTAAACCTAAAGCTCCTAATAGCACTCAAGGTATTGTTATAGGAGAAAGTAAAGATATAGAAAGTGAAAGAAATACTATTTATACTGATGAGTATGGAAGGGTTAAAGTAAGGATTAATCTTTATGCTAATCAAGAAGAATTAGATGAAAAAGAAAGTTTATATCATCACACTCCTTTTTTAAGAGTAGCTTCTAGTATAGCAAGTAATCATTCAGGTTTTTATCATACTCCAAGAATTGGAGATGAAGTGATTATTTCTTTTTTGGATGATGATATAGATAAACCTTATGTAAGTGGAAGTTTGTATAATGGGACTAATCCAAGCTTAGTCAATCTTCCTTTTAATGATCATCAAACCTCCCTTTCTTCTAAAACTATAGGTGTAAATGAAGAAGGCTTAAATGAACTCACTCTTTCAAATATAAAAGATAAAGAACAAATTTATTTAAAAGCCCAAAAGGATTATGATGAATTAGTACAGCATAATTTCACTCAAAGAATTTTAAATGATAAAGATTCTATGGTAGATGGAATTTATAATGAAAGGATTAAAAAAGTCCATACTCAAACCATAGACTTAGCTAAAAATGTCAATGTAGGAGGAGAATATTTAACCAATGTAGCTCTTTCTAAAGATACCATAGTAGGGTTAAGCAATACTTTAAATGTAGGAGTGGATAATAAAGTAAGAATAGCAAAAAATTCAAGTGAATTTGTAGGAGAAAACAAAGATATAGAAATAGGATCTAATCAAAATACTATCATACATAAGGATGAGATAAAGAATGTGAAGGGGAATAGGAAGGAAGTGGTTGAGGGGCATTGGGAGCTTCATACCAATAAAGGAATAAATTATCTTAGCGAAGAGCACTTAAATATACAAGCACATAATTACATAGATATACATACAGAACAAAATTTAAGCACACAAACTAAAAAACAACATACAGAACTTGCAGAATCTAAATATAGTAATTATCAAACAGATTGCGAAGTAAAAGCGGGTAATCAAATCCTCCATCAAGTAGGCGATACTCAAATTGTTACTAAGGGAGATTGTGTGATTATTAAAGCAGGTGGAGTAGAAGTGACCATAGACTCTAATGG
>NZ_NXLY01000039.1 GCF_005406225.1 Campylobacter taeniopygiae
TTTAGGAAAGATTTTAGTAAAAATCATGAATTTAAACAATTAAATCTTAGCTTTGATACTAATTTAATCAAACTTTATTTTATTATCCCTAAAAATATCCCTAAAGCCTATAAAGATGCTTATAAAAAATTTGAATACAAAGATTTAGGAGCAGGATATTTTAAAGAGTTACATGAATATGATAAAATTATTAGAAATTCCTTAAAAGATAATAAAGAACTAAATGAATATCATTTTAGTTTTTTAGCCCCTGCTAAAATGAAAAATTTAAAACTTCAAATCGCAAAGGGACTAGATAAAATCTTAGAAGATGAAGATAGAAAGCAAGATCTTTTTGTTTGTAAATTTGTAGTGGTAAATGGGATAGGATAAAATAGAATAAAAACAAAAAATAAAGATGTAAATATAGATAATAACACAAAGGATATAAATACTACAAAAAGCAATAATATAAGTTCTAATAAAAGCAATACTCAAGAAAAAATTCCTGATAATATTATAAGGATAGAAACGCAAGATGGTAGTGGAGATTTTATAGAGATAATATTTCCTAGTGAATTAGAACTTAGTGATAAACCCTTGGAGGATGTGAGTTATGCTCCTTTGGGAAGTATTTTAGATATTGCTTTAGATTCGGTAGAAAATAGCGGTATTTTTGGGAATGCTTTAGCTGCATTAGTAGCTGTAAAAAATCCTAAAAATTTAAAAAATATTATTAAGAAAAAATCCAAATATGCCACAAAACAAGAAGTGATAGATGTATTAAAAAATAAATACAATCTTAAGACTTCTGATGAGTTAAATAACATGGGTTATAAACAATTTTATAAAAATAAGAATGTTTATATGGCCGAAGATAATAAGCATATAAAAGAAATATGGCAAGATATAACAGAGGGAGCGGAGGTATTAGAAGACGCAAAAAATGGAATAAAAATGAGAAAATTAGATGATGGAACCGTTCTTAGATTAAGAAAAACATCTAGTTCAGGTGGTTCTGCAATTGATATAGGTTGAAAAAAGCCAAATAATGTAATTCACAATAAGGCAAAAGAAAATGGCGATTGGTAAAGTAATTCATAAATATGGTTCATTTTTTCCTGATTTTGATGAGAAATCAGAGATAAAGCTATTTCTACAAATTCCAAACCTTAATAAAACAGATATTTTAGAATACTTTGAAGATCATTTTTTAGGATCAATTTTTTGGGATGCATGTGAATTTAATGATATATATTGCCCTTTGTTTTTCACAGAAGATGAAAACTTAAAAAATTCCATCAAACCAAATTATAATAGCGAATATGTAGGCATCATAGGACAACTATTCTTAGCAGGATATATAGATTTTGGGATTGATTCAAGATCAGAAGATAAATATACAAGGACAGACTATCCTACTAATTTATCCTACTATAAAGAAGATAAATATCAAGCTTGGATTTATTTTAAAGATAATTTTTTTTATACTAATGCATTTTTAAAAGAAGATGAAGAAGATATTTTAATCTACAAAGATAAAGAATACACAGCAAATACTCTACCCAAACTTAAAAAAGGAGAAAAAGTTTATAGCACAATGTTTTCCACTACTTCTTGGGATATGCCAAGATATTGGAGTGGGTATAATATATGGGTAACAAAGACAAAAAAAGGCACAAAATACTTTAATGAAATTTTAGCCCCTAAGCTTTACAATAAATATAAAGATTTGGAAGTAGAAATTGATGATAAAGGTAATATTATAAGATGGATTGGAGAGATTAATAGGTGATTTTTGTTAATTTTAAAAGATAATAATAAAATACTCAAAAGATAGAACAAAGAGAAATTTCTATAAAAAATAAGAAAACAGGAAAAGTTTCTTACAAGATATAAGTTGGATGATGAAACTAATCTTGTATATAGAACGGGTTCTGGAAGTAACGGAGAGGTAATTAATATTTATGATAAAAATCCAAAGATTAATAAAATTATTCATGCTAAGAAATAAAGCGGTGAAAATTAAAGTGATATACGCAATGGGCAATCCTATCTTTCTTTATAGAGGGATGGATAAAACAGGTTATGAAAGTGATGAAATTTTAAACAAGGTATTAGAGAATAATGGGAAATATTTTTTTGAAATGGATTTATTTTTAGACTATTTAAAACATACCTCAAAAACAGATATTTTGTTAGCATTTGAATATTTATTTTTAAAACTTATTGACAATGAATTTTTTGCAAGACA
>NZ_NXLY01000040.1 GCF_005406225.1 Campylobacter taeniopygiae
TGAAGATCCTGTTGTAGAGTATTTGAAAAGTTTTAAATTCGAATGAAAATATAAAGAGCTTTATCTTTATTTAGTGATTAAGGCATTAAAGAATTAGATGAAAACGCAAAAATTTAGCTTATCTATGATAGCTTTTAATTTCTTGCACAATAAGAAAAGTAAGAATTGCTTAAATTCCTACTTCCTTGTATATCCAAATAAGCAATAAGAATTAAAACTAGGAAGTATAAATGAAATGGTTATTGGTATTTAAAATTTTTATAGTTTCAATTTGGATTGTTGGTATGATGGGTTTTATTCAAGAGGTTGTAAATAATTCTAAAACTTTTGTAGAATTATTAAGCAATCCACGTATCTTTTTAATTTTTTGTATTATTTTTTTAGGTTGTGTGAGTATAATATTAAATTTTATTTTTAAAAATAAAAATATTTTAATCAATTATTTTTTATTTTCCTTTTTCTTTTGTGCCTTTTTACTTTTTATAGATTTTTGTATTTTTTATTTTAAAGAACTACCAAGGTATACAAGTTATACAGATTCTCTTGGCATGATATGCGCTTTGTATTTTTTATTTTGTTATGTATTTTCTGGATTTATGGTTTATGGGGTTTTATCTCTTTTTAAAAAAAATTACAAAAAAGTAGCAATTTGTTTTATTATTTGTATATTTTATTATTATCCTTTTATTGCTCTAATTGGCTTAGCTATTATTAAAATTTTTGTACAAAAGTAAAAAATCCAAACTTGTCCTATAAAAGCTATATCTTTAGAGTAAAATAATGAAATAGCTGTTTTTTGTATCTAGTAAATTTAGAAAATTAGGATTTAGTTTTCGTGAGGTTTTGGTGTATTAGAAAGAACGTTTCAAATTTTTATTGTTAAGAAAAATTAGCTATAATTTTATTTGACATTAAAGGAGAACTCATGGAAGATTTGGAACTTTTGCAAAAACGTTGGGAAGAAGCTTATGAGGCTATGCCTAAACTTTATGATACACCAGATGGATTAATAATAAATTTCACCCTTAGTGAAAATACTGATACTATTCTTTTTAAAGAACCTTGGGAAAATTTTGAATTAGATGATGAAGACGAAGAAGCCCAATGGAGATTAAGCTTTTTTAGCATTAGTGAAGATAAACCTTTAGGATATTTAGAATATAAAGAAGCACTAGAAAAACTACAAGATTTTTCTTTAATGCAATCAGAAGAAAGAATTTTAATTAGAGCAATGAGTCTAAAAGAACTTGAAAGTTTAGATCTTAAGGAGTTTTAGTACTCCTTGGCTATATTTTTTAGATAAAATCATACAAATTTTATCTGATGAAAATTTAGATGTTAAAAATGTAAAAAAATGCATAAATAGTTTTCTATCTAAAAAAGATTTTCATGCTATATTAGAATTAAATATCAAAATGATGAATATAGCAAAATTAATTCTTAAAAGTGATGAAACATTAAATATATTATTACCACAAAATTCTAATTGTAAAAATATAAATTATCAAGCCCAAGAATTAGAGTTAAAAAAAGAAATAGATATTAATCTTAATGATTTAAAAAATTGCGATAATGAAAAAATAATAGAAACAATCAAACAAACATATCAAAACAATCTGGTTAAAGAATTAGACCTTAGCTCTCAAAAAGAAAAAATAAAAATACTTTTTATTCTTAATGAAGTGCCAAAATTTTTAAAATCAATCTATAAAGAATGTGAATTTAAGGAATATGGGTTGGCAAATTATTTAGAATTTGATGAAATTTGGGACTTTTATGAAAACAATGTTAGATATTTCACTGTTTTAACCTCAATGGGTGCAAATAAAATAAAACTATGTTTAAAAAATACGCAAGAAATAGAAGATGAAATTAACATCATGGAAATAAATTTAGATAAAGAATAAATATATAATCCTTATATGTTTTAATTTACCCTAACTATGCTAGAATATTTACAAACAAATATAAATAAAAATTTAATCATACAGTAAAACTTATAAAGCTTTGTATTTAATAAATCTTATAAGTTTGTTATCACACTAAGGAGAAAACATGCCCCCAAATTCCTTTATGAATCTTAATATATTAAATTCTAATTCATCTTCCAATCCCCTACCCTTTAAAATCACTAAAGCCATC
>NZ_NXLY01000041.1 GCF_005406225.1 Campylobacter taeniopygiae
ATGAAAAATAAAAACTTGTCTAACGGGGGGGGGGGATTTAAAAAATCAATCTCTTTCTAAAAAATTCTTATTTTCTTTAGCAACAGTTTCTGTTTTAAGTACTTGTGCTGATGCTCAAATTAGCGGTGCTGGATGTAGTGGAACTTGTGGAACAGTTAGTGATGCTCAAACAGAAAAAATTACTGTAAGCGGAACAAATACTTCTTTAACTATTACAAGCAGTGGTTCAGTTAAACCGAGTAATGATTTTGCTATAGAATTCAAAGAAAATTCATCACTTACAAATTTTAATAATCAAGGAACTATACAAAACGGCGGCACCAAAGAAGCTATAAAATTTAAAGGAACCACTATAGAAACTTTTAATAATAGCGGACTTATTTCTGGTAGTTGGTCTGGTCTTGAAATAAACGGTGGAGAAATAAAAGGACGTCCAAGTGATCTTATAAAAACTTTTGAAAATAGTGGAACTATACAAAGTACGGGAGAAAATAAAAACGGTATATATCTTGGCAAAGGAACTATAGAGACATTTAATAATCAAGGAATAATAAGTGGAAGCAAGAGTGGCATATTTGTTTCAAATAGTCTTATAAAAACTCTTGAAAATAGTGGAACTATAATAAATACTGGTAATGATTCTGGGATAAAACTGGAATTTGGGGGAACTATTGAATTAATAAAAAATACAGGGACAATTAATTCTGCTTATGGTATTGCTGTAACTTATGGAAAATTTGGAACTTTAGAAATCTCAGATGGTGGAAAAATTGAAAGTATTTATCATGGTATTTCTGTAGGTCAATGGCAAACTTTAGGAGATCTTATTATTGATGGAGGAGTATCAAAAAAAGGTGCTGATAAAAGTTCAATTTATGGAAAACAATACGGAATTAGTTTGGAAGTAGGAGCAAGTACTCAAAATATCACTCTTAAAAATGGTGGATATATAGAAGGTGGGGTAGATGGAATACATCTTAGCAAAGAAACACAATTTGGAGGAAATTTAACTTTAGAAGGAAAGGGTTCAGTTGTCAAAGGTGGTAGTGGGGCTGGGATTGCTAATAATGGCGGAAAAATAAGGGGTCATATAAAAATTTCAGATGGAGCCACTATTTATTCTGACTCTGGAGTCGCTATTTCTAATTCAGGAATAGGTGAAGTTACAGGTGGAATCACTATTAGTGGAGAATCAACTAAACTTGAAGGTGATATAGTAAATACTGACAATGCAGTTATTTCAAGTGATATAAAAATAGAAGATGGAGCTAAAGTTGAAGGTGGTATCACTAATACAGGAAAAGGAGAAATTTCAGGAAGTATCATAGTAGATAAAGGTTCTAAACTTGACTCCATAGTCAATACTTCTAATTCTGATACAGGAATTTCAGGTTCTATCACAAACAATAGTGATAATAAATTAGAAATCTCAAATTCAGGTAATATAGGTGGAAAGGTTGAAAGCACTGGAAGTGCTGATTTAGTAATCTCTAATGGTAATGGTGGAACTATCAATGGAGGTATTAGTAATTCAGGTAGTGGTAATACTTCAATCAATAATCAAGAAGGCGGTAAAATAGAAAATGGTATCACTGTTTCTGGAAGTGGATCAACTTCTATTAAAAATGAAGGAACCGTTGGTAAAGATGAAAGCGGTAATTCAATTACTAACAATGGAAATGGTAATGTAGTCATAGAAGATTGGGTTGTTTCTACTGATGAAAATGGTCAATTAGAAACTGTTGTGGTAGGTGGAGCTAATAAAGACAATGTAACTGTAGATAAAGTTACTGTAGATCAAAGCGGACTTGATTTAGGACAACTTGATAATGTTAGCAATCTCATTTCAGGAGTAAA
>NZ_NXLY01000043.1 GCF_005406225.1 Campylobacter taeniopygiae
TTTAGGAAAGATTTTAGTAAAAATCATGAATTTAAACAATTAAATCTTAGCTTTGATACTAATTTAATCAAACTTTATTTTATTATCCCTAAAAATATCTCTAAATCCTATAAAGATGCTTATAAAAAATTTGAAAAAAAGGAATTAGGAGCAGGATATTTTAAAGAACTTCATAAATATAATGAAGATTATAGAGAAAAAGATACCATAATGCATAAAAGGGTATTTTTTGCTCCTGCTTGTATGCAAAATATCCAATTTGAAATAGCTAAAGGTTTAGATGATTGGCTTGATAATGAAAATGTATGTTCTTTTAATGTTTTAACTAAGGATTATTTTAAAGCAGAGGAAAATACAATAATCATCAATAATGAAAACTCTAATTCACAAGAAAAAATTCCTGATAATGTTATAAGGATAGAAACGTAAGATGGTAGTGAAGATTTTATAGAAATAATATTTCCTAGTGAATTGGAACTCAATGATAAACCCTTGGAGGATGTGAGTTATGCTCCTTTGGGAAGTATTTTAGATATTGCTTTAGATTCGGTAGAAAATAGCGGTATTTTTGGGAATGCTTTAGCTGCATTAGCAGCTGTAAAAAATCCTAAAAATTTAAAAAATATTATTAAGAAAAAATCTAAATATGCCGCAAAACAAGAAGTGATAGATGTATTAAAAAATAAATACAATCTTAAGACTTCTAAAGAATTAAGACTTGGTAGAAGTGAGAATGTTTTCTGGGCTAAAGATGATAAACAAATAAAAGAAATAGCTAATGATTTATTAGAGAATGCTCAACATTTAAATAAAATAAAAACAACCATAGGTATCAAAGATAAAAAAACCGGAAAAGTTATAAGACAAGAACCGATAGAAATTAATGTTTATTTATTAGAGGATAAAATGACAAAAGTACAAATTAGAAGCAATTCTCAAAGTGGTGGAGATACAATAGATATTATCCATAATTTAGAACCAAAAACAAAAATTCACAATTTGAAAGATTTAAGATGAAATATAAAGTATTAAATAAAGAGTATATGGATTTTATTTTTTATGATATCCCTTATGAGTTAGGTAAGAAAATAAGTAACTACTATGAAATGCACCTTTTTCTACAAATACCAAATGTTAAGAAAACAGATATTTTGGAATTGTTTGAAATGACAATTTTGACAAGTTTTAATATTGAAGCAGAAATGGATGAAACAATTTTTGCTAGTTATTTATTTGATTTTTCAAATTTATATAAATTAGCACATCATTATACTGATGATTATGTAGCTATTATAGGACAACTTTTTTTAGACGATTGTATTGATTTTTGGCGTTGTGCATATCATGAAACAGATAACGCAAATACAAAAACTCCCAATTTATCACAATACAAAAAAGAAAATAAATATGAAACTTGGAAATATTTTAGAGATAATTATATTTATTCTTACAACGATAATTTAGTAAATCATGCAACAAAAGGCGATTTTTGGGGGAATTTGGATAATTGGGATATGTATAATATCAATTGTTTTCGCACTCAAAAAGGCACAAGGTATCTTAATGAAATTTTAGCTCCTAAGTTTTACAATAAATACAAAGATTTGGAAGTAGAAATTGATGATAAAGGTAATATTATAAGATGGATTGGAGAGATTAATAGGTGATTTTTGTTAATTTTAAAAGATAATAATAAA
>NZ_NXLY01000044.1 GCF_005406225.1 Campylobacter taeniopygiae
CATCATTTAGTGCCAATAAAAAACAACGCATATTATCTCTATAATCTTTAAAATTTTTAGCAAATTTTTGCATTTGTTTTCTTGTTTCTTTTCCTTCTTTTGTATCTTTTGGGATATTCTTTAATATTGAAAAATAGAGTTTAGAATATAGTCTATCAAGTCTTTGTAATTCTCCACTTTTATCATTGCATATCATCTTTTCAACATTGCTTTTTGCTTTAGCACAATCAAAGCTAGGTTTAGTGCTAGATTTTGCATTTAGACTTTGACTAAGTAATATCACACTCAGAGTGATAAATAATATTTTTGTCGTTTCAAACATTAATATTTCTTTTTTTTATAAGTGCATTTTAATTCTAATTTATCGCCTTTTAAAAGATAAATGCGTGTTGTTGGATAAGTAGAATTCTCATCCTTGCTAAATCTGTAGCTATAAAGGGTAATATAATTTTTTCCTTTAAATTCCATAACTCCATAGGATAAATGGCTTAATATAGGCGCTTCAAAATTAAATTCTAGTCGTTGTGAAATTTTATTGCTTGGCATAGCATATGTTTGAAATGCCAAACAAGGCACTTCATTTTTTAAACAAACTACTTCTTCAGTCTTTTCTCCATGAAAATGCAAATCATCCCCATAGATTTTATCACTTGCTTTTGTATCTAGTTTGCCATTTTTATATATTGCAAGTGCATCATAATATTCTCCTATTGAAAGGATTACATCATCTAATACCCCATCATTATTAATATCAATTTTTCTTTTATAGATATGAGGTGGAGTGAGATAAAGACTGCCTTCTTTGATAGCTTTTGCCATTTCTTCAGTAGCTTTTCCACTTTCTGTGCAATAACCATAATAAGAGCCATATTGATTATTTGATCCAAAAGCACAATAGCCTATACTAAAGGGAGGATTAGCAGAAGGAGGAAGTTCTTGCCATTTGCTCTCATCAAATTCATCATGCTGTCTTGCATATTCGCATAATTCTTTATTGTTAGAATCTAGCACTTTACCTAGAAGTTTAAGCAAGTCTGTAATGCGGTTTTCATAAGAAACATTATTATTGATAAATGCCCTTTGTGAATCTAAAAGATCTTTTAGTCTTTGCTCCTTATCAGGAAATTTAGAGATTTTTAACTCTTTTCTTAATTGTGCATAGACTTCAGCCATATAGCGATCTAAATTTTGCAAATTCCCTTCTATATCACTACATATCATCTTTTCTACTTTTGTACTTGCCTTAGCACAATCAAAGCTAGGTTTAGCTTCACTTGGAGATTGGGCATAAAGCATTGGGGTTAAAAATACTAAAATACTTAAGCTCATTAAAAATTTTTTCATAATTACTCCTTTAAAAAATTGTTTTTCATTATATATTTATTCTGCTCTTACTTCTCCACCCTTAACCATAAGCCCATTAGAGTCTATGGTCACTTCTACTCCACCTGCTTTAATAATCACACAATCTCCCTTAGTAACAATTTGAGTATCGCCTACTTGATGGAGGATTTGA
>NZ_NXLY01000045.1 GCF_005406225.1 Campylobacter taeniopygiae
CTCTTGATAATATAGGCAATAAAAGTGAAACCATAAAAAAATACCTTCTTAAAGCAGGAGCTAAAAGTTCTTTAGAGCTTTTAGGCAGTGAAGAAAAACTGAGAGAATTTAAATATACTGAAATGCGAAAAAAAGGAGAAATACAAGATAAAATAAGAAAAGAACGCAAAAAGCAACTTAAGGAAAACTATCTTGCTATCTTAGAAAAAACTCCTTTGATTTTTAGAATAAGTATAGAAGTTACTGAGGAATAAAAAGGAAAACAAATGACTGAAGAAAAAATCATCTCTTATGAAGAATTTCAAGCAAATCCTATGCTTCAATGGTTTTTTGATACAGAAATTAAGCATAGTATTAAAGATAAATATTATAAGGAATGGCAAGATTTTATCAACAAAGAAGGTATAAATGTGATTTGCATCATAGAAGATCCTAAAGGTAAGGATATTCTTGAGTTAGATCCATGGCATGATAGAGTAGCGATGCTAGATCAATTATTTTGCGATGATTGGTGTTATGATTATGAATTTTTTGAATTTATTTTACAATTTGTAAAAGATCAAACATGGTTGAATTTTTTACTTGCATGCAATGCTCATTGGTGTAACGATAAACTGGATTTAGAGCATACAAAAAAAATCATTAAACTTTTAGTGGATAAGGGAACTAATATCAATGCTTGCTTTTATCAAGGCAAGGAAGGGTGGTATGAACCCATAATCTTTGCAACTCGCCCTCTAGGTTCTGCCACTAAAATAGAAAGAGCTAATAAATTAGAACTTTTGCATTTTTTACTAGAACTAGGAGCAGATCCTAATCTTAAAAATTCAGAGGGTGAAAATTTATTGCACAATTTTCTTCTTTCAGAAGAGCAAAAATTTACTAATGCCTTAATTGATAGTGGTAAAATGAAAGATATCAATGAAATCATAGAATATGATAAAGGAGCTATTTATTATGGAGAGAGTGCTTTGATATTGGCTGTAAGGGAGTGTTATTCTAATACAGTTAAAAAGCTCATTGAAGCAGGAGCTAATGTAAATGTTTTTGATCATTTTGGTAAATCAGCTCTTGATCTTATAGGCAATAAAAGTGAAACCATAAAAAAATACCTTCTTAAAGCAGGAGCTAAAAGTTCTTTAGAGCTTTTAGGCAGTGAAGAAAAATTGAGAGAATTTAAAGATGAAATGCGAAAAAAAAGAGAAATACAAGATAAAATAAAAAAAGAACACGAAAAACAACTTAAGGAAAATTATCTTGCTATCTTAGAAAAAACTCCTTTAGTGTTTCATAGAAATATAGAAGTTATTTAGCTTTTATCTAAAAAGACTTTTAGTGATAAAAACGCAAAAACTAAAAACTTAATCGAAAGGATAGAAAATGCTAAGGGATACTAGTAAAGATGAAGCGTATTTTACTGAAGAAATAATAAAATG
>NZ_NXLY01000046.1 GCF_005406225.1 Campylobacter taeniopygiae
AGGTATTCTATTAAACATTTTTTCTCCTTTTTTGATTTCGCTGTGAAAAACGAGGTTTTATCTAAAGATTCTTTCTAGCAAAACTCACTATTTTTTAAATCAATCCGCACTGATGATTTTAACCAAATCATCAGCCCATTCATCACTATAAATAAGCTCGAGTGTGATTTGTTTTACTATAGGGTTATTCATCATCTTAATATTAAGATAAAATTTACCCGCGCTGATATTTGCATTTGTATTACGCTCCTCATCCCAGCTCACTTCATAGCCAATTAAGACTTTTGCTCCTTTTAAATCTCTTAAAAGTTCTTCCACGCTTATTTTGATAAAGTAAAGCTCACTTGCTTTTTTATCAATCGCTTTAAAACTTGCTTTTTGGGCAGCAATTGCAATACGATCAAAAGTTCTTACTCTTGCTAAATCTTGCCAAATTGTATCTTCATCACTTGTTTCTCCACCCCAAGAGCGATAACCTTCACAAAGTATGCAAGTAGAAATATGACTTTTTCTAAGGCGATCTGCATCGCAATCTTCACCCATCACAAAATCAATAAAATGTTCCACTCCAGTAACGCCATTCATCACGCGATTAGAATAAGAATCACTAAAGCCATATTCTGTATCTCCATCTGTATGGGCTATTAAACCTGCAATGATAGGAGATTGTGGAACATAAGCGTATTTTCCTTGTGAGTTTAAAATTTGAACTTGAGGCCATGCGGCAACCAATCTTTTAGAACTAAAAGCTTCCATAGTGCTGATAGCTTCTCCTGTATTGTTAGCATATAAATCCACAATAGCAGTGATATTCATAGCACTTGCTATGCTTTCAAGTTTAGCTTTTATACCTGCTTCACTTGAATAATAAGGTGCTATGATAATATCAGGAGTAAAACCTGTGCGATGTTTGGCTTTTTTAAAAGCTTCTATTGCATTTAAACAATTTGTTAGGTTTGTAGCCTCCTCATCACTTTCTTCAAAGAAACTAATAATAATCACACAAGCAACATCTTGATTGTCTATACAAGTTAAAGAATCTAAGAGTCTAAAATCTTGCAAATTGTTTTCTTTGATTAAATCTTTTGTAAAATCAATCGCCTTGCTTACATTTGAAAAAGCAAAGATTGGCATTTCATCTGTGTTTTCGTATCCTGCTTTTGTATAAAGCATTTCTTTATTAGCACCTTTAATACAAGCAGCAATTCCTATAGGTGTATCACTTTGAACTTTAATAGGACTTGCCGCACCATTGCTAATATTATAATTTACTCCATATTGTGCCGCCATAATTTACTCCTTGTTTGATTTTTTTGTATTTTTAGATTTTAATTTTTTAGATTTTAAACTAGCAGAATCTTGTTCTTGTTTAGAAATTTCAAAT
>NZ_NXLY01000047.1 GCF_005406225.1 Campylobacter taeniopygiae
TAATAAAGACAATGTAACTGTAGATAAAGTTACTGTAGATCAAAGCGGACTTGATTTAGGACAACTTGATAATGTTAGCAATCTCATTTCAGGAGTAAAACCTGATAAAATAGGTGGTATAAGTGTAAATGGTGGTGGTGAAATCACCATAGATGTTGATCCACTCACAGGAAAATTAGCAACAGATTTTAACCTTAATGCTTCCATAGCAGGAGCTACTTTTAGATCTTTAATCAACACTACTTCAAGAAGATCAACATTTATTGATAGTGTTATGGGTAATTCTATGCAACATTTTGCCTTTGCTAAATCTAGTGCTATTGCTATGCAAGAAAAAGGTAATTTATATGCAAGCGCAAGTGATTATATAAAAAATGATTTTAATAATGGAAGCTATGGTTATAATAAAGAGCATTCTTTATTTATCCTTCCTTATACTTCTTCACAGAATGTTGAACTTTCTTTAAATGAAGAAAGTAAAGGACACACTAAAGGAACTATTATAGGTTATTCTACTTTAAAAGATAGTGGTATCTATGGTGTGTATGCAGGTTATGAAGATACTAAAATGAAATCAACCTATTTTGATATAAACAATAGATCTTATTATGCAGGTTTAAAATATTTTAACACCTTATTTACAACAAGCAAAGGTCAAGAAGTTTATCTAAAAGCTCAAGGTAAAACAGCCTTTGTTAAAAATAATTTAACAAAAAAAGTAGGAAGCGATAAAGAAGCAGGAGCTAAACCACATTCTTATGCTTATGGTTTAGGTGCGGATTTGGGTATGAATTTTAACTATGGCAATAATATCTTCTCTCCAGAAGTAGGTTTAGCTTATGAAGGTGGTTACACAGAGGCTTTCTCAATGAAAAATATCAAAGGCAATGCTATATTGAGTGGTGGAGAAAGAATTTATAAAAACTATTTAAATCTTTTCTCTACAAAAACAAGCTTTACATGGTTTAGAGATTGGTTGCCAAATTTAAAAACTTCTATGGAACTTGGAGCTAAATTCAATATAAATCCTGGTGTTTCAATGAAGGCAAGATATGGAACAATGAAAACAAAGGATAAATTTTATCTACCAAGAGTTCAAGAATATGTAACTACATCTATGATTGTTCCTTTAAATGATGCTTTCTATTTTAGCTTAAACTATAATGGAATGTTTGATGCTAAAGGTAATACTCATACAGGTTTTGCACAATTTAATTATGTATGGTAAATTAAATCATGGGAATTCTTAAAAATTAAAAACAAATTGTGGGTTAGTGTTGGGTGGGTTTTCCTTTTTGTAAAAATCATTTCAAAATAAAACTACTGATTAAATCAGTGGTTTTATTTCTTTGGTTTT
>NZ_NXLY01000048.1 GCF_005406225.1 Campylobacter taeniopygiae
TATGATAAAAATTGTCATGGAGCTTTCTAATGCAGAAGAAGTGATTTTAAAACTAGATCCAAGTGTGATTATGGCAAGTCGTGATTATGTGGATGCTATAAAGATAGAATTAAAACTTGAAATTGAAGCTTTAATACAACAATATAATGATGCATTTAAACGAGTATGGGATGAGTTTTCTAAATATCTTTTAGAAAGTAAATTTAACACAGAAATTGCTAAATATGTCACTTTATCTACAGATCAAAACATTGATGGAGTTAAAAATTTTACCAAATTACCTACAAGTAATTTACAAGCAAGCAAAGATGATGAATTGGTAAATTTAGCTACTTTGAAAAAAAATAAACTTGATTTAAAAAATCCAGAACTTTTATCTTTAATAGGTTTTAATGTATATATTAATGGAACTTCTTTATTTAAAACTCATTCCATGTCAAATAATGTAATATATACAAATACAACTGGTTTTAAAACTCCTCTTAGAATAACAACTTCAAAATTTTCTCTTTCGGGTATAGGTGGCGATGGTAGTCTTAATATATATATTAATAATTCTTTAGTTAAAAAAATATCTTCTATTTATGAATCAGGTGTAGGAGATGGTAAAGGAAGTTCATATATTCCTTCAACAGATTATATACATATATTAAACCCTAATGATACCTACAAAATAGTATTAAATGACTTATATGCAAATAAAATAACACCTACAGCACAATTTTTAAATATTATATAGGAGAAAAAATGAAATATTTTATAGATAAAAATAAACAAATTTATGCTTATGAAGATGAAGCAACAGATAAGCAAATCAAAGAAGGATTGACTCCAATTAGCGAAGAAGAATTTAACGCTTTAATAAATCCTCCTAAAAGCAAAGAAGAACTTTTAAATGAGGCAAAAGAGTTAAAAATCAATGAAATCAATAAAACCAAAGAAAAGGTTTTAAATGGTGGATTTTCATTTGAAGGTAAAATCTATCAAAGTTCTAATGAAGATCAGCTAAGAATTAATGGGGCAGTAACTAATGCTCTTGTTAATCCTAATTTAATTCCTTATATTGATTGGATAGCGCTTGATAATACAACTACAAGATTTAGTGTGGAAGAGTTTAAACTCTTTGCAAGTAGCATGGCTTATTTTATTCAGCAAACCATTTTTAAAGCAAAAGACTTAAAAGAAAAAATTAGAAACGCCATTTCTTTGGAAGAATTAAACTCAATTACATGGGAGGATTAAAAATGACTAAAACAGAGCTAAAAAGAGTATGCGTAAAACCTTTTGATAAAGACAGGTTT
>NZ_NXLY01000049.1 GCF_005406225.1 Campylobacter taeniopygiae
TTTAAAAAATAGTGAGTTTTGCTAGAAAGAATCTTTAGATAAAACCTCGTTTTTCACAGCGAAATCAAAAAAGGAGAAAAAATGTTTAATAGAATACCTCAAGTAATAGAACAAGCAAATTGTTTCATAGATGGATATGGTTATGCAGGAGTGGCAAGAGATATTACCTTGCCTACTATAGAGCAAGAAGTATTAGAAAGCAAAGGGGCTTTAAGTGCAAATTATGGCACTGGAGTTTTTAAGGCAATGGAATGCTCTTTTAAAATAAGCGAAATGGGAATACAAGCCTTTGAAGCTTTTGGTTCTAATACTTTTTCTAAATTTAAAATTCCACTTGTTTTTAAAGCAAGCATTCATCAAAGTGGTTCAGGAAAAGAAGTGCCCTTTGTGATTGAGTTAAATGGAGAATTCACTTCTATTGTTTTACCTTCTATTGTTGCAGGAAGTGAATTTACAAATGAGATTAAAATCAATGTGCATTTTATAAAAATCACAATGGATAATCAAAGATTATTTTTAGCTGATGTCAAAAATCTTATTTTAGAGTTTAATGGCGTCGATCAA
Organism: Campylobacter taeniopygiae; assembly: GCF_005406225.1. Lineage (GTDB taxonomy): Bacteria > Campylobacterota > Campylobacteria > Campylobacterales > Campylobacteraceae > Campylobacter_D > Campylobacter_D taeniopygiae. The sequence goes on from NZ_NXLY01000049.1 coordinate 565, forward strand.
ATGGCAAAAATAAGATCAAATTTAAGTTTATAAGGAAAATCAATGGCAAAAACAATTCAATTATCAAACGGCAACGAAATAAAATTTAATACCCCAACAGCTGGAATGTTACGCAGGGCTATGGATATACAAAAAGGAGAAGGTTCAAGAGCGTTTTATATAATCGGTGAATGCACTAATATGAGTTTAGAAGAGCTTGATAAGTTAAACTTGGAAGATATCAATCTTTTAAGTGAGACATTAAATGAATATCAAGCTCCCAGTAGTAAGCAATGAAGCTATTGCATTGATAGCTCATTTTTTGCATTTTTCTTATAATGAAATTATGAATTTAAATATAAAAGATTATATGGAGTTTTTAGAAATCAGTTTAAAAATTTCTAAGGCTAATGATTTCTAGCTTTAAAAAACACATAAATAAAAGTTATTATAAAAAGATTTAAAGCAAAAAGTGCAAAAAATGAAGAGATATTAAAAAAGCTAGTTAGAAAATCATCACTCATAAAAGATATTAAAAAAGCTACAAAAAAGCCAAATGTTAAAAAGGCTTTAAAAATGATTTTAAAATGTTTTAAAAAGATGATTTTTGCTTTTAAGGTATTGTCTATATTTTTCATAGGCTAGATTTTACAATAAAAAGGAAAAATATGCAAGATTTAGGACTTAGTTTTGGTATATCTTTGGCATTTAA
>NZ_NXLY01000050.1 GCF_005406225.1 Campylobacter taeniopygiae
TTAAATTTTGCCAAACATCATGAAAATACAGATGCATTTAGATACCACCTTAGCCCCCGCACTAAAAAATTCGTTTCTCGTTATGAAGTTATAGATCATGTAAAAAATACTAGCATTAGTGGTTATTCTCATACTATTTTTAAAGATACTACCAAAAATGACAATACCTATATCTTAGCCTTTCGTGGTACTGAAGAATTTTTAAAAGATTTAGTTTTGACTGATGGATTTATAGCTTTAGGGGCTGGAATTCCTCAGATTATATCTTTGCTTGATTATAGTGATAGTATTTTAAATGCTATTAGAAAAAAACATGGAAGCGATGATTTTAAAATCGATATTGTAGGACATTCTTTAGGTGGATATTTGGCACAATGTTTTTGTATCTTTGGACAAAAAAAATACATTCAAAAACTTTATACTTATAATGGAGCAGGTATAGGAGGGCTTGTAGCAAGTTTAATAAATATTTTTATTAGATTTGTTAGGCTTGTTTTTAAATTGCTTGTTAAAGGGATAAAAAAACTTTTTGGCTTTGGTATGACTAGAAAGACTTTAGATAATTGCTCTAAGGCTTTAAATTTAAAAGATGGAACTGATGGTTTGATTGAAGATTGTAAAAAAATGCAAGGGCAAGTCAATCAAAAAAGATTAGATGAGTGTGCTCTTAATATAAAACAAGCAAGCAAGGGTAAAACAGATATAGAAGTACATCACATAGAAACGATAGCTAAACCTATCCCAAATGAGGATATTTTACGAGAAGGTAGGCAGACAATAGAACCTTCGAGATCTTTAATAAGTGATTTAGGTTATAAATATGGCTTGAATATTAAAAATAAATTTGATTATAAAAATACAGATAGGTTGCATTTAATCCATATAGGAGAGCTTGAAAAAAACTATTATAAAACTAGCCATTTTATGTATAATATAGTTTGGACGAGTTATTTTTATGAACACTTAGTAAAATATAATGAAAATATTAAAGAATTAAAAGGCGATATCGCTTGCGTGTTGGATTATCTAAATTCTTATGCACAAAATTTAATCGACTTAAGTGAGAAAAATAAGCTTTTATTAGAAGATAATGTAAATATCCAAGATAAAAATCAAAATTATATCAGCGTGGTATTAGGTAAAACTTTTAAAACTTTATGTAAAGTTAATAAATACAATAAAGAATTTAACCTTACTTACAAGGATGCACAAGAATCATTTTTTATAAGTGAG
>NZ_NXLY01000051.1 GCF_005406225.1 Campylobacter taeniopygiae
TCTTTAATACCATGTTCTTTAGCATAAGCTCTTATCTTAGCTCTAAGTTCTTCTGGAAAATTATAACGATTAATAGCGGGGATTCTAGGATCAAGGAGTTTATCTAAATAACCTCTTTTATAAATCCATTCTAATCTTTCAGGTGTGAAATAATAAGGGGCATTAGGATAACCTTGAGGAGGGGTTAGGGCTGCTAGTTTGGCACATAAAACTACAGTATCTCTATCTAAAGCAGCTTGTTGCTCACTCCAGTCATTGGGTGTATCTACATCAAATCTAGTTACCAATTGCTCTTTACACGCATCCATATAATCATCAAATTTATTTCTGCTCTCTGGAGTAGAATCCACATCCCTTGGATCTTTTAATTTACCCTTGTCAATTTCATTAAACAAACTCCACATCATATTGCCTTCTTCATCATAGGCAAACTGATACGTATTTAAATCAATAGTCCAATCTGCTCCTATAATTTCATCCAAAAAAGGTATCATACCAAATTCATCCAATAAACTCTCATAATAATAATCGTGTAAATCATAAATCATTTTTGCTCTAATCTGATTCCAATGTTGTCCTGTGATAAAAGAATTAGAACACAATACTGCTAAACCTAAACTTTTAAAAGCATTTTTATCTCCAAATTGAGCTTGTAAGAATAAAGCTTGTTGTTGTCTTGTTTTAAATCCTACAGCAGCTGTAGGACTAGCTTTCATATCTCCTAAAAGTAAAGCAGCTAATTCCCATTCATTAAAAAAAGAATAAGATTTTAATGTTCCACGATGAGAACTTACTTCATCATAAATATCCATATATTCTTCATTAACCAATCTTCCTTTTTCATCTACATTGCAATAAGCATCATAAGGTATATCTATAACAGCAGATCTTAAACCACTTCTTATAGCTAAATATTTACATCTTTCTCTTTTGGTTTTTAAAGACTTATAATAAGCTTTTTCTGCTTTAGTCCAAGGAGCAATAGCTCCTTTAACAGGATCTTTTAAATAAATCTTTTGCCAATCTTTAAATTCAAGCAAAGTAGATTTTTGCCCTGTGTGAAATTCAGGATCTAGGTATTGAGGCTTATAATCGATATAAGGAGAAGTTCTTAAGATATGATCAGCTT
>NZ_NXLY01000052.1 GCF_005406225.1 Campylobacter taeniopygiae
GAAATTGCTAATGAATCAGCTATCATTTCCAATACAGTTAGTGATATAGCTAATAATATATTAGAAGATGTTAAGAAGAAAAGATTTTAAGAGATCTTTTCTTTAAATCATTATCTTTTTCTTTGAATTATTAAATGATTATTCTTTAATAAAACTTTACTTGATAATTATCATTGAATAAATCTTTGATAATTATCTTTGCTTTATATTATTACTTGATATTATTATCTTTACTTGTATGATTAGATTGTTTTTTATACTCTCTTAGCTATATGATTGTTTTTTGTTATAGATTATTTATTTATGTGATTATCTTTTAATATAATCATCTTTCTTTTGTGATTGTATCAATATAATTATTTTTTAAATTATCTTTATTTAATACATTTTTTTATTTAATACAATCAATCATATTTTTAATACAATTTATCTTTCTTTATAAGTTTATCTTTTTTATATAATGATCCTAACAATTAAAAATAATAAAAATTGATTATTTTAGATTGATTATTCTAAATTTGTTAGTTGTTTGGTGGAGTGGGTAAGTTTTACTGATAAGCAAACTAATCATTAATTTAATAGATTAAATCACTAAAAGAGATTAATACTTTATGGTATTGATAATTAAATTAGCATATTTATTGAAGTTAATATTCCTAGTCATTGTTATAAACTTTGATAAAACTAAATAATAAGTTAAATGTGATTAAACAATAAAGTATTTGAAGATATGATGAAATTATATTTATTTTTTACTTATTAAGCTTGTGGTTTTTATACTTACTATAAATTATTTTAATGTTTGTGGCTTTTATATTTCTTATATGAAGAGGTATCAAATTGAGTTTTAGTGATTTTGATATTTAGCTAAATTAAATTCTATTAATCAATTAAAATAATGTTAGCACAAATCCATATATTTTCCTTAACAAAAATATATAAAATGATAACATAAGATCAATAACTAGCTTTCTTAAGCTAGTTATTGAGTGATTAAAGATCTCTTAAAATCTTTTCTTCTTAACATCTTCTAATATATTATTAGCTATATCACTAACTGTATTGGAAATGATAGCTGATTCATTAGCAATTTC
>NZ_NXLY01000053.1 GCF_005406225.1 Campylobacter taeniopygiae
TTTCAAATTCCCTTATAAAATCAATAAAGGAAATACCATACTCTTTTAACCAAGATTCTATTTTAGAATTAATCCACCAAAGAGCTACCATTGCTGTGCCAACAATAGCAATGCCTGCTAAAATTCCAAGTGTTGCACTACCGGTAAAAATGGCTATTGCCACAAACTTGGCTCGAAGCGTTACAAAAATAATTGGGTGAATTAAACGCTTTTTTACCCCTTGTAAATAATACCTTGTTAATTTTTCCTAATATAAATATATCTCTTTTCATAAGTGCATTTTAATTCTCTTTTATCGCCTTTTAAAAGATAAATGCGTTCTATTGGATAAGTAGATTTTTCATCATCCTGAAATCTGCGATTATAAAGGGTAATATAATTTTTTCCTTTAAACTCCATAACTCCATAGTATAAATAGCCTAGCATAGGATATCCAAAATCAAATTTTAGTGGTTGTGAAATTTTATTGCTTGGCATGGCATATAAACCAAATACTACAGCAGCATCGCTGTCAAGACCTGCTCGAAGATTATCTCGAGTATCTGATCCATCAAGATGTAAATCATCCCCATAGATTTTATCACTTGCTTTTGCATCTAGCTTACCATTTTTATATACCCAAAGTGCTTCATAATAAGCCCCTGATATAAGAATCAGATTTTCGGGCACTCCATCATTGTTAATATCAATTTTTCTTTTATACATTTTAGTATTATGGATAAAGAAAAAATTGTCATCATATTCGTCTTTGATAGCTTTTGCCATTTTTTCTTTTATAATCTCTCCCTTTTCTGTGCAAAAATCTGAAGTAATACCATATCTACTACTTGTTCCAAAAGTACAAAAGCCTATGCTATATGGAGGATTGACAGAAGGAGGAACTTCTTGCCATTTGCTCTCATCAAATTCATCATCATGCTGTCTTGCATATTCACATAATTCTTTATTGTTAGAATCTAGCACTTTACCTAGAAGTTTAAGCAAGTCTGTAATGCGGTTTTCATAAGAATGTTGTATAAAATCAGAGCGTTCTTCATAGGCATCTTCTTCATTATGAGAATATTGTATAAAATCAGCTCTATCAATT
>NZ_NXLY01000054.1 GCF_005406225.1 Campylobacter taeniopygiae
CATTATCAAGATAGTCCGAATCTACTCCAATAGTCTTTTTACCCAAATAATGAAAATTAATCATCTCTGCATTAAGTGTGCAAAAAATCATCACTAAAAAACATATTATTTTTTTCATAGCTATTCCTCTATATTAACTTTTGTTTTATTATAAGCATTTAAAAAAGCTAAGGTTAAAGCTTGATTGAAACGATAAGCAAGAAAGGCATCAATTTGCACTATCCAATCATACCACGAAGGGTGGGTACCAGGATATTCTTCATAAAAAATTGTATTCTCTTTTATTCGTTCTTTAAAATCCTTATCCTCTCTTAATTTCATCCTAAAACTTTCAAATACAAGATTTTGAGTATGAAAATTGTTTTGCAGTAAAAAAGTAATAGCTTCGCAATTTTGTATTTTAGCTATATAATCTGCTTTATCATCGGCCCGAACTTCACCTTGTGTTCTAAAAAACATATCACTAGCAAAACTAGTTTGAAAATTTCTTACTATATCCTCATAATTAGCCTTATGTCTTTTAATTGGATCTAAAACCACTTTATATTGAAAGTCCCAACCATATTCTTCGCTGTATTTTGTTTCATCTATCACTTTAAATTCATCAATCTCAGGATATTTAAGACTTGTTTGATCATTTTGTATGAGTTCTAAAAGTTCATCATAACCTATACCTAGTTTGTTAATCTTAGCTTTAGGTATGGTAGTATCAACAGTAGAGTCGTCAATACTATATCCCTTTAAATATAAAGCATCCATTTGATAATATTTTTTAGGAACTTTTTTTTCATTATAGGTTGTATTTTCTCCATATAAATATTTAAAAGTATTTTTAGGATCTTTATATTCATATTCTTTATAATAAAACTGATCCTGATTTAAAGGTAAATAAGTTTTTAAAAGCTTTTCATCTTTTAAAAATACTTTTCTAATAGAATTAGGGATGATATCATAAATGATATCATAAAGAGTAATATCATTAACATATGAA
>NZ_NXLY01000055.1 GCF_005406225.1 Campylobacter taeniopygiae
ATCTACTTGTGTGGTTTTTTGTTCTTCTAGAATGTTTGAAATTAAATCTTTATATTCTAAGCTTTGCTTGCTTAAGCATTCTAATTTGATATTTAAAGAGTTTTCTAATATAGAATAATTAAGTAAGCAAAGTTCATCATTTTTATAAAAGATGCTAAGTCTTCCTAAACCACTGCTTTCATCTTTAGGGGAAAAATAATAACTGGGTACATCTTGTTTGATTATCCCTTCTTGATCTAATTCTCCAAAATAAAAGGGATTATTAGAGAATTCTTTAGAGCCTGTTAAAAGGGTGGAATTGAGGAAGATATAAGTTTGGTAGTTTTGAAGTGCTTCCAAAGAAATACCGGTTTTACTTATAGCTCTTTCATAAATTTCTCTACAATCAACCACATCTTTATGGTTAGCAAAAATAAAAAATTTCTCTTCTTTTAAATCAACAAAGGCAGTTGAACTTACAGAATTAAATCCTATATTGGTTTTAGCAATTTGATTTTTACTTAAATAATAACTAGTGCAATGATTTTCATAAATTAAATTAATCATTTGTTTTTTTCTAGCTTGAAAAAATTCTTGATTGTCTTCATTGCTGATACATTTAAAACAATCAGAATTGTATTTTAAAATTTCTCCTATATTATCTTTTATAGGTATCTCTTGATTCTTTTCATCTTTGATATTAAAAGGTAGCATTTTGCAAATTGCTTCTGCACAGTTTGTATCTTTTTTCAAATCCTCATCTAACAATTTCTCTAATATACATCTATCGAGTATTTCTATATGAACCTGCATGGCTTCTAAAACTAAAAAAGAATCAGGTATGACAAATTTATTTATCATTTCATACTCACTTATAAAAAATGATTCTTGTGCATCCTTGTAAGTAAGGTTAAATTCTTTATTGTATTTATTAACTTTACATAAAGTTTTAAAAGTTTTACCTAA
>NZ_NXLY01000056.1 GCF_005406225.1 Campylobacter taeniopygiae
CATCAATGAAAACATCCTTATGACTAAACAAGGTTTAGAACAAGATAACCAAGCTGTAAAAGAATCTGTTTCTACTGTTCAAGTAGTAGAAAAAGGAGATTTAACTGCAAGAATCACTGCAAGTCCTAGAAATCCACAATTAATAGAACTCAAAAATGTTTTAAATAAACTCTTAGATGTCTTACAAGAAAAAGTAGGATCTGATATGAATGCTATTCATAAAATCTTTGAAGAATATAAGAGCTTAGATTTTAGAAACAAATTAGATAATGCTAAAGGTAGTGTTGAAGTAACTACTAATGCTTTAGGTGAAGAAATCATTAAGATGTTAAAACAAAGTTCTGAATTTGCTAATCACTTAGCAAGTGAGAGTTCTAAATTACAAAACGCTGTTCAAAACCTAACTAGCTCTTCTAATTCTCAAGCAGCTTCTTTAGAAGAAACAGCTGCTGCTTTAGAAGAGATTACTTCTTCTATGCAAAATGTTTCTGTAAAGACTAGTGATGTTATCACTCAATCAGAAGAGATTAAAAACGTTACAGGTATTATTGGAGATATTGCAGATCAAATCAATCTTTTAGCCTTAAATGCTGCTATAGAAGCTGCACGTGCAGGAGAACATGGACGTGGATTTGCTGTTGTGGCTGATGAAGTTAGAAAACTAGCAGAAAGAACTCAAAAATCATTGAGTGAAATAGAAGCTAATACAAATTTATTAGTTCAATCTATTAACGATATGGCAGAATCTATTAAAGAACAAACTGCAGGTATTACTCAAATCAATGAAAGTGTAGCTGCTATTGATCAAACTACTAAAGACAATGTAGAAATTGCTAATGAATCAGCTATCATTTCCAATACAGTTAGTGATATAGCTAATAATATATTAGAAGATGTTAAGAAGAAAAGATTTTAAGAGATCTTT
>NZ_NXLY01000057.1 GCF_005406225.1 Campylobacter taeniopygiae
GCATTTTCATATTTGTCCGTATTATCGACTAAATTTTGCATCATACCTGCAGCACCTGTTCCAAAAACTGAATTTAAAAAATCTGTCATTTCATCTTTTGGTAAGGTTTTTATTTGATTTAAAAGCATTTTAACCGCTTCACTTGCATCTTGTTTGAAATAAGCACCAAGCTGTTCTGTACTAAGACCTAATTTTAAAAACTTAGCTTTCATATCATCGCTTATATTATTAAGATTACTCATAACCGCAGTCATTGCTTTAAAAGTTCCTACTGCTTCTCCCTCATCTTTAGTGGCACTCACAAAAGCTGCACTTAAAGCAGCGGTGGCTTCTGCATTCATGCCAATAAGCTTTGCATCGCCTCCTACTTCATTCATAGTTTTAGCTACACTACTAGCACTAACATTACTAGCTCTTGCAACGCTTATGATTTTATCTCCCAAGCCTTGCATATCCTTAGTATTTAGTTTATAGATATTAGAAAGCTTGCTCATGAAGTTAATGCTTTCTTCATTATTTAATTTAAAAACTTGGCTGTATTTAGCACCAATTTCACTAAAAGCTAAAAGCTCCTTTTCGCTTTTTATGCCAAGCCTTGCTCCGAGTTCGCCAAATTTTGTAAGATCATTCACATTCATTTTTATATTTGAACTTAGTTTTAAAAAATTCAAACGCAAAGATTTTAAACTTTCATTATCGGCATTTAAAAAGGTATTGATATTATTCATATCATCTTCAAGATTAGCACTGATTTTT
>NZ_NXLY01000058.1 GCF_005406225.1 Campylobacter taeniopygiae
AGATGGTTATATTATGAGTTTTGAAGAGATAGCAAAGGAACTAGGTATTTCAAAAACTCGTGTTCATCAAATCTATAAACACGCTATTAAAAAATTAAGAAGTCCTAAAAATAAAGATAAATGGCTTGCTATCTTTGAAACTTTAGACTTAATAGAACAAGAAAAAACAAAAAGAAACAATTTAATACAAGGAGTAGATTATGACAACAATGATTAAAGGTGAAAAAGCAGACTATAGTGCTTCATTGTTTGAAGTAAGAGGTGTGAGTATTTATTTTAAAGAAAGCGGTGCTTTTGTGGATATTTTAAAAGGAATTTATCCTGATTATATTGCACAAAAAATTCTTAATTTTCATTTGAATAAAAAGCTGAATAAAAGTGCTTGATTTAAAAGCACTTTTATTGTGTTTTTTCTTTTTAAGTCTTTTTTTTAAGAAGACTTAAAAAGGGTAAAACCCTAAAATCATCAAAAAAGGAGAACAATGCCATTAGTTTATATAGCCTCACCTTATAAAGGCTTAGCTGTGCAAGAAAGCAGACGCAAATCATTAGCTATAAGCGTTGCCGAGCAAGAATGCTTAAAAATTATACGTGAATGTGAAGATTTTACACCTGTTTCACCCATACTACAATTTAGCTATTTAGATGAAAACAAACACAGAGACAAAGCTTTACAAATGGGGAAAGAACTTTTAAAAGCTTGTGATTATATTTATCTTAGCAAACACAAAGATGCTAAAAATTCAACAGGT
>NZ_NXLY01000059.1 GCF_005406225.1 Campylobacter taeniopygiae
AATAGACCCCCAAATACTAAAACTCTTTTCATTAAAATCCCAAGCCCCAACAGGTTGTCCTAGCTTGATAAGATTTCCCTCATCATCAAATTCATGGCTTTGATCTAAAAAATCAAAACTATCATAAACTTTTAATGTTAAAATATTATGAGTTTTTTGTAAGATTATTTCTATTTGCTTTGCAAAATTTTGAGTATAGATATCTTTTTTTGTATAAAGTTTTTCACTTAAATTTTTTACTAATGGAAATTTCATATAAAATCTATCCCAATCAAGAGTGGTAAAAAATTTAATAGGACGTTTTTGTTCTCTTACCTCATTTTCTTGTATGCAATGAGAAAAACGTTCAGCATTTTGCCTTAATCTTTTTGCTTCTTTTGTTTCTGTAGTTTTTGGATAAGGAGTATAATACAAAATAAGAGGTTCTATGCCTTTACTTTGTAAAAAATCTTGTATTTCTTTTAGTTTTTGCTCTGCTTGGGGATTGCTAGGTTTATTTTGTTTTATAGGGAGTTGATAATTTTGTATTGTATCGATTTTAGGACTATTTTGCCATAATACTTGAAGATTATAACTTACCGCCCAACCTAATGCGGCTATTTCATTATCTTCTTTGTAATATTTAAATTCATTATAGCAACATTCTAATTCTTGTGGTAAAATTGTTTCATCGTATGCTAAGGTGTTAAAATTTGCATTATAT
>NZ_NXLY01000060.1 GCF_005406225.1 Campylobacter taeniopygiae
TTTTAGTGATGATTTTTTGCACACTTAATGCAGAGATGATTAATTTTCATTATTTGGGTAAAAAGACTATTGGAGTAGATTCGGACTATCTTGATAATGGCAATATTTTTGGCATTAATTTTAGTCTTGTGCAGAACGAATATTTAAATCACATTCCAGAAACCAAAAATTTCATTAAAGATTTAAGCACCCTAAAAGACAATGAATACAATGCCTTTGGAGTAGAACTACCTAAAAATGTTATTTTAGAAGTTTTTAAATTTGGAGAAAAACATAAGGATGATTTTTCTAATCTGGTTAAAAAATATCCTTTTGTTCAACTTGTTTTTTCACAATGGCTTACTATTAAACTCTATGAAAAACAAAAAGAGCTTACAAACAATCCTAATTTAGATTATGAAGAATTTCTAAAAAATTTCACTTCTACTTTTAATCATAAAAGTTATAATCTTCTTGATGCTATTCATCAATTAAAGGTTGAAAATATCAATCATAAAGATGATGAAAATTTTAACATCATAGATACTGCAACAGCACTTAATGCTTCATATGTTAATGATATTACTCTTTATGATATCATTTATGATATCATCCCTAATTCTATTAGAAAAGTATTTTTAAAAGATGAAAAGCTTTTAAAAAC
>NZ_NXLY01000061.1 GCF_005406225.1 Campylobacter taeniopygiae
TTTTATTTGTAGGTTTTAAACCCCTCATAGCTTAAATTTGTTGTCTTAATTGGCATTTAGCTTCCTTAAATCTATATTCTGAATAAATTTATCAAGTGGCTGAATGACTCTGGTTTGCATTTCATCTAAATCATATTCACACTCCGCATTTGTACATATAAATCCCTCATCTTCAGAAACACATACTTGAGTATAGCGACTCTCTGAGCTTAATTCTTGTAATGCCTGAGAAACTTTTGTAAGAGTTTCTTCATATCCTTGTGGAAGCAATTTATTATAAAATCTAAACTTTGCTAAACCTTTGATAGAAAAAATATCAAGTATCATATTATCATCACAAGTATAAAAAGTATCTTTGTTTATGAGAGAACTTGTATCTATGATAGTATTGGTGCTAAGTAATAAAATTCCCATTTTATAAATCCTTGCTATACAAGGCTTGTAATGATGTGGTTTAAAACCAAAATGAACCGAGTTAAAATTTTCATATATTATTCCGTCTTCACGTCCTATGTTAAATAATTCTTCCACTTCTTTTTTATCATCATTTAGTGCCAATAAAAAACAACGCATATTATCTCTATAATCTTTAAAATTTTTAGCAAATTTTTGCATTTGTTTTCTTGTTTCTTTTCCTTCTT
>NZ_NXLY01000062.1 GCF_005406225.1 Campylobacter taeniopygiae
GAAAACTATAAAAAAGTAAGACCTTATATGGGTATGAGTACTTATTATGTATGTAAGGGTAAAAAATATCCTGTTGTTTTTTCTACTAGATTTATGTATATTGAAACAAATTATGGTTTATTTGGAGATGAAGCAATAGGATTTAGCTTTACAAGCCTAAGTCACAAAGGTGTTGGAGTTGGATCTTCTTTGCATTATTTTATTAATGGTAAGTTTGTAAAAAGTGATGAGAAGTATGAAGGGGGAAATTATTAATGACTTCTAAAGAACTTATCTCAGAAATCAAAGATTATGCAGATATAGCCGATGCAAGTTATAAAAAGATAAAATAATAGCATGAAAAATAAGTCAAATATATGTAACTTTATAAATTATGTTAGAATATGCTAAGCTAGTTATTGGATTTAAATAAAAATATTTAACAACAAGGTAAAGCAATGGATGAAGAACTTTTTTGGGAAAATTTTGTTCCAGTAGGACATATCAATGAGGAAGCTTTAAAAAGACAAGCTAATACATATAATGCAAATTTTAACACCTTAGCATACGATGAAACAATTTTACCACAAGAATTAGAATGTTGCTATAATGAATTTAAATATTACAAAGAAGATAA
>NZ_NXLY01000063.1 GCF_005406225.1 Campylobacter taeniopygiae
AAAAGATGAAATGACAGATTTTTTAAATTCAGTTTTTGGAACAGGTGCTGCAGGTATGATGCAAAATTTAGTCGATAATACGGACAAATATGAAAATGCCTTAAAATCTTTAAAAAACACAAAAATGGGTGCTTTAAATGATGAGTTTAAAAAGATAAGTTCAAGCACTAATTCTTCTTTTACGCAGCTTAGCACTTCTATGTCTAATCTTAGTGCTAGTATCGGAGAAGCTTTAGCACCTGCTTTGGTAAAAATAATGGATAGTATTTCATCTTTAATCAATTTCATAAGAGAAATGATTGATGCTTTTCCAAATTTAAGTAAAGTTATAGGCACTTTAGTGGTTGCTTTAACTACTGCTAGTGTAGCTTTGAGTGCTTTAAAAGTAGGTTTTTTGGTGGCAAAATTAGCAGGGATACAATTTGCCTTTACCATTAATACTATAAGGATTGCTTTTAATATATTAAAAGTTGCCTTTCTAACTAATCCTATAGGACTTGCTCTTATGGCTATTGCTGCTATTGCTGCTTTGGTAATAATGAACTGGGATAAAGTAAAAGCCTTTTTT
>NZ_NXLY01000064.1 GCF_005406225.1 Campylobacter taeniopygiae
AAAAGATGAAATGACAGATTTTTTAAATTCAGTTTTTGGAACAGGTGCTGCAGGTATGATGCAAAATTTAGTCGATAATACGGACAAATATGAAAATGCTTTAAAATCTTTAAAAAATACAAAAATAGGTGCTTTAAATGACGAGTTTAAAAAGATAAGTTCAAGCACCAATTCTTCTTTTACGCAGCTTAGCACTTCTATGTCCAATCTTAGTGCTAGTATCGGAGAAGCTTTAGCACCTGCCTTGGTAAAAATAATGGACAGCATTTCATCTTTAATCAATTTCGTAAGAGAAATGATCGACGCTTTTCCAAATTTAAGTAAAGTTATAGGCACTTTAGTGGTTGCTTTGACCACAGCTAGTGTGACTTTAAGTGCTTTAAAAGTAGGTTTTTTGGTGGCAAAATTAGCAGGGATACAATTTGCCTTTACCATTAATACTATAAGGATTGCTTTTAATATATTAAAGGTTGCCTTTCTAACTAATCCTATAGGACTTGCTCTTATGGCTATTGCTGCTATTGCTGCTTTGGTAATAATGAACTGGGATAAAGTAAAAGCCTTTTTT
>NZ_NXLY01000065.1 GCF_005406225.1 Campylobacter taeniopygiae
TTTAGTGCTAAGGCAAATGCTATATATTCTAATCTAATTGCAGGAGAGTATCAACTTTGTTTAGGTATATTAGGTAATAAACAAGCTTTTTATGATGCATCTATTGAGCTTGCTAGTGCAGGTTTGATGTCAAGAGGTTTTCAAGCTCTTTGGCTTGGAGCACAATTAGGAGATGAAAGAGCTTTAAAAGATTTAAATAATGGCTCCTCTAATGCTTTTATAATGGGAGTTCATGATAACCCTTTAAAAAAACAAATTATCAAAAACTTTGCCAAACATCCTCCCTATGATAAATATGGTATGCTTCCTTTTTTAGATGAATTAATCTCTACAGACTGGATTATAGATCCAAACGAGTATGATTTTATTTATGATATTGATAATGATGTAGTAACAGCAATGTTAAGAGGAATCGATAAGGGTAAATACAAAGATCCAAGAGATGTAGATTCTACTCCTGAAAGCAGATGGGAATTTGATCAAGAAATAGATGCTTATAAAGAAGGTTCTGCAATAAGTTATAGTTATGATATACCTAATCACTGG
>NZ_NXLY01000066.1 GCF_005406225.1 Campylobacter taeniopygiae
TTAAAAAAAATCTTCTATGGCATAGATCTTTGCACTGGAGTTTTTGACACTCATTTTTCCTTTCATTATGAAATAGAACAAAACATTGAAGAAAACAAAGAATTTCTTTTAAGAAGACTTTTATCTTATATTATTTTAGACGAAAAAAGAAACGCAACTGCCTTAGAGGATATAAAGGAAGAAAAATATATTATAGATGATTATACATTTTATTTTAAAGAATTAAAATCTTTAGAACTTAAAAAATGCACCATATATCAACTTCCTTGTAATCATCCCTTATTTAAAGAAATCAGAAATAAAGAAAAGCAGATCAATGCCTTTAGGAAAGATGAACACAGTCCTATTCATGCTTATAATGAAGTTTTACAAATTTTAGAAGATTATGCTAATGGACTTTATAATGTTAAATATGAAGAAGGAAAATATATAGAAGATAAAAATAAGGCTAGAAGATTATTAGAAAAGCTTAATATCATAGGACAAAACAATCTTAAAGCTATGTATATAGGGATAAATGGAAATAAAGA
>NZ_NXLY01000067.1 GCF_005406225.1 Campylobacter taeniopygiae
GGAGTAGCCTCAAAAAGCATATTAACTCAAACTAGTCGTTTTGAATCCACCATGACTGATGGAGGAAGAAACTACAATCTTACTCTTGAAGGACATGTTTTAGTTGATGGGGAAAGCTTTATCCCTTTGCAAATCATTACAGATGAAGTCAGTGGCGATCATAGGATAGTCTATCAAACGAGAGATGAGAAGATAGTTGATATGACAGATAAGCTTTCAGGTGGAAAAATTGGTGCTCAGCTGGAACTTAGAGGAAGGACATATGATAAGAAAACCCAAAGATATGATGGAGGCATTTTGCAAGGCTACAAGGACGATTTAAATACCTTTGCAAAAACCTTGATCACTCATGCAAATAATATCTACGCCTCATCAGCAAAAAGTTCTGTTCAATCTGACACTTTATCATATCTTACTGATGATACAACTTTAACTAATTATGATAAAAATATCCAAACAGGAACTTTTGATGTGATTATCTATGATGATAAGGGACAAGAAGTAAATAAAAAAACCATTACT
>NZ_NXLY01000068.1 GCF_005406225.1 Campylobacter taeniopygiae
TGGTTTATTTGGAGATGAAGCAATAGGATTTAGTTTTACCAATTCATATAATACAGGAACAGGAGTTGGATCTTCTTTGCATTATTTTATAAATGGTAAATTTGTAAAAAGTGATGAGAAGTATGAAGG
Source organism: Campylobacter taeniopygiae (assembly GCF_005406225.1). Classification (GTDB taxonomy): domain Bacteria; phylum Campylobacterota; class Campylobacteria; order Campylobacterales; family Campylobacteraceae; genus Campylobacter_D; species Campylobacter_D taeniopygiae. The sequence continues at coordinate 130 of NZ_NXLY01000068.1, forward strand.
GGAAGAATATTAATGAGTCCTAAAGAACTTATCTCAGAAATCAAAGATTATGCAGATATAGCCAATGCAAGTTATAAAAAGATAAAATAATAGCATGAAAAATAAGTCAAATATATGTAACTTTATAAATTATATTAGAATATGCTAAGCTGGTTATTGGATTTAAATAAAAATATTTAACAACAAGGTAAAGCAATGGATGAAGAACTTTTTTGGGAAAATTTTGTTCCAGTAGGACATATCAACGAGGAAGCTTTAAAAAGACAAGCTGATATATATAATGCAAATTTTAACACCTTAGCATACGATGAAACAATTTTACCACAAGAATTAGAATGTTGCTATAATGAATTTAAATATTACAAAGAAGATAA
>NZ_NXLY01000069.1 GCF_005406225.1 Campylobacter taeniopygiae
ATTCAAGCAAAGTAGATTTTTGCCCTGTGTGAAATTCAGGATCTAGGTATTGAGGCTTATAATCGATATAAGGAGAAGTTCTTAAGATATGATCAGCTTCAAACAAAGCTTTAGAATATTCTTGGGTGTATTTGCCTGTGGGTTTAGCATTTCCTGAAAAAATAATTTTATTAGTATCTTTATATACATCCATTATCAATCCATTAGGGGTATAAATTTCATAAGTTTCACTCATTTTTATCCTTTCATCCTATATATAAACCATCTTCTATGATTATAGTAGTAGCTAATCTACCTATAAAATGAGGCTGGGTTTTTTGAGATTGTTTGCTTTCGGTTACACTTTCTGTATCCTCCTCATTTCCCTCCTCACTACCTCTACTTGCATTAGAAGTTTTATCTTTATTTCCATTTATCCCTATATACATAGCTTTAAGATTGTTTTGTCCTATGATATTAAGCTTTTCTAATAATCTTCTAGCCTTATTTTTATCTTCT
>NZ_NXLY01000070.1 GCF_005406225.1 Campylobacter taeniopygiae
ATTCAAGCAAAGTAGATTTTTGCCCTGTGTGAAATTCAGGATCTAGGTATTGAGGCTTATAATCGATATAAGGAGAAGTTCTTAAGATATGATCAGCTTTAAACAAAGCTTTAGAATATTCTTGGGTATAATTGCCTGTGGGTTTAACGTTTTTTTTAAAGATTATCTTATTGGTATCTTTTTCCACATCTAATATCAATCCATTAGGGGTATAAATTTCATAAGTTTCACTCATTTTTTATCCTTTCATCCTATATATAAACCATCTTCTATAATGATAGTAGTAGCTAATCTACCTATAAAATGAGGTGGTATTATTGTTTGTGATTTAATATCGGTATTTGTATTTGTCTTACTAGTATTATTTTCTCTTTTCCCTGTAGCTTCTAAGCTTTCTTTATTTCCATTTATCCCTATATACATAGCTTTAAGATTGTTTTGTCCTATGATATTAAGCTTTTCTAATAATCTTCTAGCCTTATTTTTATCTTCT
>NZ_NXLY01000071.1 GCF_005406225.1 Campylobacter taeniopygiae
TATTAAGTATTTGGTGAAACTTCTTTTAAGATTTTAAGTCCTTTCAAAAAAAGGAAATGAAAGTATAACTAATTAAGCTTAAAGGGGGTTTAAAGTATTAGTAGGTTTGGAAGAAAAATGTAAAAAATATTTATTTTTTTTAAATTACAATATCGATTATGATTAGTTGTAAAGACTTTAAATAAGCGAAATTATCATACTTTAGCGTATATTTTTAGAATACTTTTGAGTTGTGCGGCTAGAAAAAGATTGCTTTAGAAAATTTGGAAAATTAAAAATATAAATATTCTAAAAAGCACAAAAGCCAACAAAAAAGGCAAGCATAAAACAAAACTATATAAAAAATAAAAGATAAAAAAACAAAAAAACTAAAATAAAAATAAAAAACTAAAACCAAAGAAATAAAACCACTGATTTAATCAGTAGTTTTATTTTGAAATGATTTTTACAAAAAGGAAAACCCACCCAACACTAACCCACAATTTGTT
>NZ_NXLY01000072.1 GCF_005406225.1 Campylobacter taeniopygiae
AACCCTTCCTTAGGATCAAAACTATGATCGTATTTAAACTTAGTAGGGGTAAAGCTTACTTTTAAAGGAAAGTTTTTATCTGTAGTGCAAGCTGAGATTAATTCTTGTAAAATTACAAATTCACCATTAACTTTCTTTTGAGAAAGAGATCCTTTTACATTAACAACTTTAGTACAAGGTGAGCTTACATTACCTATAGTATAAGGACAAGCTACTATACTAGAATTTAATAAATCACTTTCTAACATTATAGGGATGTTATTATCTTTAAAAGTTTTTCCTTTGTTTGATTTGAGTATGACTTTACCCCCATGGATACATTCTAGGTTTTGATTTTCTAAAAGAGCATGGAGTTTAGCTATAGCTTGTTTTTTATCTACTTGTGTGGTTTTTTGTTCTTCTAGAATGTTTGAAATTAAATCTTTATATTCTAAGCTTTGCTTGCTTAAGCATTCTAATTTGATATTTAAAGA
>NZ_NXLY01000073.1 GCF_005406225.1 Campylobacter taeniopygiae
ATGATCTATAACTTCATAACGAGAAACGAATTTTTTAGTGCGGGGGCTAAGGTGGTATCTAAATGCATCTGTATTTTCATGATGTTTGGCAAAATTTAAAGCCAGTAGATATTCTTGTTTTGTTATTTCTTCATGTTTGTTTCTATAGATGAAGATTTGAGCTTGGGTGTTTATTTTTTCAGGCTTACTATCTTTACGACGGTCTATTGGATCGGGTTTTATAATCTTTCTATCTAAAGAAAATCTAGCTTCTATAGCAGCAGCATAGGCGGTGGGATCACCTATGTTGCGTTTATTTTTTGAAATTAAACTTTTTGAAGGATCATTTTTGGTATGCTCATCTTCTATCTCATATCCTAGCTTTATCCCATCTGCATAAAGCCACAAAGGAGGAGTAAAAACACTATCAAAAAAGTCTTTCTCATCATTCTTATCGATTAAATG
>NZ_NXLY01000074.1 GCF_005406225.1 Campylobacter taeniopygiae
CTAAACCAATAGCTTCTATCATTTAAACTCCTGTATCATAAAGTGTATTATAAGCTTTATCTTTGAAATCAAGCTTAGCAATGAAATCTTTACTATAAAGTTTAAAGTCTAATAAATATTTCCATCATTTATATAATTAAAAAACATTAATATAATAAAAGTTAAAATAGATGTACCAAATACAAACCCTATCAACCAACTTATTTTTTTACGTTTTACTCCTGTGCTATAGCATTTAAAAAGATAAGCTTGCAATAAACAAAGGACTATAAAAGGTACTGAAAGTGTCGAAATTAAAATCCAACTATATAAAGTTTCTATATAAATATATGCACGATACTCATCTGGCAAAAGTTTCTTAACTTCTGGAGGATCCATAAGTACAAAACGATCTACATTATCAACACCATAAGTTACATAAAATCCTATGATGAT
>NZ_NXLY01000075.1 GCF_005406225.1 Campylobacter taeniopygiae
AAATTGGGTGGATTTATTGGGAGATGGAAGTAATGATATTATCCCTAAAGAAAAAATCATCATCACATTTGATAATACTACAACAGGTGGACAATATGGGGGTTGTATGAGTGATTTAAGACTTGGTTTTGAAAATGGTTTTGCTACTCCAAATAAAGTCCAAGATGAATATGAAAACGCAAAATTTACTATGACTAAAGATGGTGATGGACTTAATAGGAGTGATTTTATTATAGATTCTAATCCTATTGCAGGAGAAAACCAAATTTTAGGAACAATTAAGACAAGTGGTATTTATCAAGAAACTTATCACAAAATTGCTCATGTATTTAAAAAATACAATGGTGGTGCTGATGAGTGTTGCTTATGGTCTAGTTCAGGAAGTAGAGAGGTAAGCATAGAACTTGAAAATACACAAATGCCAAAT
>NZ_NXLY01000076.1 GCF_005406225.1 Campylobacter taeniopygiae
CTATATTTAGCCTTTGGGTGGATTTTTTATTGCTTAAAATACCCTTTGTTAAAAATATGATTTTTTATAATGAATTTTGCACTTTTTTCTTGGTCTTTTCTTTGCTTTTAAAAAATAAGGTTGATTTTTTGACCGCCTTTTTTCTTGCGAGCTCAAGTCTAAAAAATAAATTTCTTTGCAAAAAATGCAAACACATTTCAACACTTTGTCAGCAGGGTTTAAGCCCAGATGAAGCTTTTAAAAAGTCTCATCTTTTTGAAGGGGTTGTACTTTCCATGCTTAATATAGCTATGAAAAGTGCTAAGCTTGATTTGATGAGTGAGAAAATTTCAAATTTTTATGAAACAAAACAAGAAAATTTGATGAGTAAATTTATATTCTTACTCGAACCTTTGATGACTTTTTTGGTAGCGATTTTGG
>NZ_NXLY01000077.1 GCF_005406225.1 Campylobacter taeniopygiae
TTTAAAAAATTCAAACGCAAAGATTTTAAACTTTCATTATCGGCATTTAAAAAGGTATTGATATTATTCATATCATCTTCAAGATTAGCACTGATTTTTGCAGGAACGCTTATAGCTAAAGCACTTGCACCCTTAGCCATAAGCTCTCCTTTTAAAGAGCCTAATGTTTCGCTTACTTCTTTGATCTTAAGTTTTGATTTTTCTAAAGCATCAATGCTTTTGTTTAAAGCTTTAACGCTTTTTGTGCTTTGATTTAAATTAGCGCTAAATTTTTTAAGAGCTTCTGTATTTTTAGCAAACTCTTTAAAACCCTTAAATGCCAAAGATATACCAAAACTAAGTCCTAAATCTTGCATATTTTTCCTTTTTATTGTAAAATCTAGCCTATGAAAAATATAGACAATACCTTAA
>NZ_NXLY01000078.1 GCF_005406225.1 Campylobacter taeniopygiae
TTTAAAAAATTCAAACGCAAAGATTTTAAACTTTCATTATCGGCATTTAAAAAGGTATTGATATTATTCATATCATCTTCAAGATTAGCACTGATTTTTACAGGAACGCTTATAGCTAAAGCACTTGCACCCTTAGCCATAAGCTCCCCTTTTAAAGAGCCTAATGTTTCGCTTACTTCTTTGATCTTAAGCTTTGATTTTTCTAAAGCATCAATGCTTTTGTTTAAAGCTTTAACGCTTTTTGTGCTTTGATTTAAATTAGCGCTAAATTTTTTAAGAGCTTCTGTGTTTTTAGCAAACTCTTTAAAACCTTTAAATGCCAAAGATATACCAAAACTAAGTCCTAAATCTTGCATATTTTTCCTTTTTATTGTAAAATCTAGCCTATGAAAAATATAGACAATACCTTAA
>NZ_NXLY01000079.1 GCF_005406225.1 Campylobacter taeniopygiae
TTTCATCTTCTTCTACTAATTTTAATACACAAGTTGTGTCCATATCTAATAACACTCTAAGACAAAGTTCAATAACCTTTCCCTTAAGCCAACTAATATTAAATCCAAATTCTAAACGTTTTTTTTGTATTATTGATATAACTTCTTCTAAATCTTTTTTAACTAATTTTATATCATCACCACGAGCATATTTACGCATAGCGTTATGAAATTTTCTATCTTCTATGGCAGAAAAATAATTTTCCCTTCTTGCATCTCCTAAAGGAAGTTCTAAAAGTTCTTTTTCATCCTCTTCAATCTCTTCTTCGCATTTTATTATTTCTTCAGTAAAATACGCTTCATCTTTACTAGTATCCCTTAGCATTTTCTATCCTTTCGATTAAGTTTTTAGTTTTTGCGTTTTTATC
>NZ_NXLY01000080.1 GCF_005406225.1 Campylobacter taeniopygiae
AATCTCAGCTTGCACTACAGATAAAAACTTTCCTTTAAAAGTAAGCTTTACCCCTACTAAGTTTAAATACGATCATAGTTTTGATCCTAAGGAAGGGTTGGAAAAACAAAGCAATAATATAACAGAATTAAAAGAACCTATATTAAGACTTCATTATAAAAGTGATCGATTTCAAAAAGATAATTTACCTGTCTATAATCTTTTACTTAATAGCGAAAGAAAAGAACAAGACAAAGCTTTAGATGAATTAAATATAGATCAAAAAGATTTAAAAGATATAGAAGATATAAATATCCTTAATCAATTTAGGAAAGATTTTAGTAAAAATCATGAATTTAAACAATTAAATCTTAGCTTTGATACTAATTTAATCAAACTTTATTTTATTATCCCTAAAAATATC
>NZ_NXLY01000081.1 GCF_005406225.1 Campylobacter taeniopygiae
TTAGTTTTACAATAGAAGATGAAGATCATCACATAGTTTTGGAAAAAACAAAAAAAATCATTAAACTTTTAGTGGATAAGGGAGCTAATATCAATGCTTACTTTTATGGAGGTGATGGAGGGTGGTATGAACCTTTGATCTTTAAAACCAGTGATCTTCTTGATGCCACCAAAATAGAAAGAGCTAATAAATTAGAACTTTTGCATTTTTTACTAGAACTGGGAGCAGATCCTAATCTTAAAAATTCAGAGGGTGAAAATTTATTACACGCTTTTCTTATTTCAGAGGAACAAAAATTTGCTAATGCCTTAATCGATAGTGGTAAAATGAAAGATATCAATGAAATCATAGAATATGACAAAGGATCAATTTGTTATGGAGAAAATGCT
>NZ_NXLY01000082.1 GCF_005406225.1 Campylobacter taeniopygiae
TTTTAATGGAGTGATACCAAAAGGTTTTAAAACTGATGGAGCGAGTATCCCACGTATCTTTTGGAGTTTTTATCCACCTTTTAAAAGTGAGTATTTTAGTGCTTGTGTGATACATGATTATTTATGTGAAAAAGCAAATTCAAGAAAGGATTACAAACTTGCTGATCTTGCTTTAAAAGAAGCAATGTTATTGCTTGGATGTTCTAAGTTTAAAAGCTTTGTTTTTTACCATGCTTGCAATGCTTTTCACTTTATAAAATGTATATTTAAATCAATATAAAAGGAGTTAAAATGAAAGATTACGGAATTTCTTATATTCCAAATGCCAATCAAAGTTTTAAAGAACCAAGCGAACCTATAGTGAGTGATAAGCTTAG
>NZ_NXLY01000083.1 GCF_005406225.1 Campylobacter taeniopygiae
TATCACAATGAAGACATTGACTTTGAAAGTTTAGTCGAAGAAAACATAGAAATTGATAAAGAATATAATTTTAATCATCTTATACCTCCAATAGAGTGGTATAAGGAAATTATAGATGAGTATTGTAAAGTAACAGATTCTAGAAAACTAGCATCTTTAAACACTCAAATATCTAATTTAATTCAAGAAAAGCAAAAATTACAAAATAATTTTCAGGCTCAGCTCAACTCCATCCCTATTAAAAAACAACATTTAGAATTAGCTAATTTAGAACAAGACCTAATAATTAAAAAACTAGAAAGTAAAAAGTTAGCTAAATCTTTAGGAATTAAAATGGATATTATTAATCCTAAAGTAACTTTT
>NZ_NXLY01000084.1 GCF_005406225.1 Campylobacter taeniopygiae
CTTTGTTTATTGCAAGCTTATCTTTTTAAATGTTATAGCACAGGAGTAAAACGTAAAAAAATAAGTTGGTTTATAGGGTTTGTATGCAGCTCTCCTTTTGTATTAATGTTTTTAAATTGTATAATCGATGGGTAATTTATCCTTAAAGATAATTAGATTTTAAACTTTATAGTAAGGATTTTATTGCTAAACTTGATTTCAAAGATAAAGCTCATAATGTGCTTTATAATACAGGAGTTTAAAATGATAGAAGCTATTGGTTTAGGATGGTTATTTGGTGTGATTTTCTTTTTTGGTTTCTTTTTTGATCTAGCAAAGGGTTTAGGTTTTTTAATCATCT
>NZ_NXLY01000085.1 GCF_005406225.1 Campylobacter taeniopygiae
TATCCTGATTATGAGGAAGCTTTAAAATTTAAAGAACATTTATCTTATAAATTAGGAGAAGCTTTAATAAGAGCTAATAATAATTGGTACGGGGGGGGGGTATATCAAATTGTGGTTTAAGATAAGAAAACTTAAAAAAGAATTTAGAAATAAAAAAGCATAATTTATGATAGCAAGATTTAAAATTAAATTTTTAACTAACGAAATTTTTATATTTAAATAATTTTTATTAAAAAAATATTTTTTAAGCATATATTAATAGGGGGGGGGTATAATCAAATTTTGATTTTAACATAAAGGCTTTCTTCCATGCTCACCCACATCTAT
>NZ_NXLY01000086.1 GCF_005406225.1 Campylobacter taeniopygiae
TATTTGCAAGCCAAACTCGCAGCCTTAACCCCTCCTCAAGGTTATCCTAATGCACCTCGTTATTATTCTCCTGAAAGATTGGAATTTATTTACAAAAAAGGAGACCTTGATGCTAAGCTTGATCCTAGAATCCCTGCTATATATAGGGCTAACTTTCCCGAAGAACTTAGAGCTAAGATAAGAGCTTATGCTAAAGAACATGGGATTAAAGAGTAAATGAATTTCATAGGCAGATTAGCCACCACTATCATAGTAGAAAGGCCTTATTGATGAAAAAAATATTTTTAACTACCTTACTTATTTTTAGTTTAAGTGCTTGCAAAGG
>NZ_NXLY01000087.1 GCF_005406225.1 Campylobacter taeniopygiae
AAGAAGAAAAAGAATTAGAAATTCTTTCAAAAAATTATGGTGGACTTTATATTTTTGATAGAAAAGCAAGGGAAGAGATATTGCAAAGAGAAAAAGAAAAAGCAGAAGAAATGAAAAAAATGTCTTTAGGTGATGATTTTTGGGATCAATTAGAAGCCATAGAAAAAAAATTCCCTCAAGTCCTTTCTAATGGTTGCAAATATTATCGTGATGATCATCATTATGATATAAAAGATCCCGATTATGATTTCAATTTTGATGACAAACCCGAATTTGCTTATTATGAAGATAAACTTAAAGAATACATGG
>NZ_NXLY01000088.1 GCF_005406225.1 Campylobacter taeniopygiae
ATGTATTCTTTAAGTTTATCTTCATAATAAGCAAATTCGGGTTTGTCTTTGAAACCGAAATTAGCTTCGCCTTTATATCTATAATCACTACGATAATATTTACAACCATTAGAAAGGACTTGAGGTAAAATTTTATTCAATACTTCTAAGTCTGATACTGTAAAATATTCATGTGTTTTAAAAAAATCATCCATATATTTATCTCTTTCTTTTTCTCTTTGCAATATCTCTTCCCTTGCTTTTCTATCAAAAATATAAAGTCCACCATAATTTTTTGAAAGAATTTCTAATTCTTTTTCTTCTT